>JBGANT010000002.1:0-148089 GCA_044222155.1 Methylophilus sp. | reverse complement strand
GGCTTGCCTGCCGAGGCGATTGCGATTCTGCTGCCGATAGATCGCCTGCTGGATACGATTCGTACCACGGTGAATGTGGAGGGGGATATGGTGGGCAGCCTGGTGGTGCAAAAGCTGGTTGGCGAGCGTTCTTGATACTTACGCTATTTGGCTTCGAGCACATTCATTATTGAAATCGTTCCGCGATAGGCCTGCAAGCCAATACCCATGCGGCTTCTGGCGATGCACAAAGAGAATCTGTGTTAATGCAATGATTTTTGTAAGGTCTTTCGCATCTAGGCGACAAAGTGATACGTATGGCCTTTGCTGTGCGTTCTTTTCATTTTTAAACCTAGGAGCAAAAAATGGCAATTGAAACATCCAGATTGCGCACAGGCGCCTTGATTGCAGTCGGTGCGGCCGCGCTGATTCTTTCGGGTTGCGCGAGTAGCGGTTCTAAATCCGCTAGCACAGGCGAACTACACTGTGTAGGCGCAAATGCTTGTAAAGGTACCAGCGCATGTAAAACCGCAGGCAACGCTTGTAAGGGTCATAACGCTTGTAAAACCGCAAACAATGCATGTAAAGGCACTTCTTCTTGCAAAACTGCCGGCAATGCTTGCAAAGGCCAGAATGCATGTAAAGGCCACGGTATGTCTGTCAAGGCGTCGGCTGCCGAGTGTGATGCTGCTGGCGGGCATGTCGAGAGTTAATCAAGTCGCAATAAAAAACGCAAAAGACCGTGGCAACATGGCTTTTGCGTTTTAACATTAAGAAGTCACGGAACAAATCTTCATGAAACTTTCTGAAAATTCTTCGAAAAAGCTGCCGTTTTTGGGTTTTGGTTTAGGGTTGCGTACGCAGCATTACAATACGATTTTAGAAACCAAGCCACAAGTGGATTGGTTTGAGGTGTTGTCAGAAAATTACATGGTACCGGGTGGCAAGCCATTGGATTATCTGGATAAAATTCGCACCGATTACCCGGTGGTGATGCACGGCGTTTCACTTTCTATTGGCTCTGTCATGCCGCTGGACAAAGATTATTTACGCGATTTGAAAAAACTGGCAGACCGAATACAACCTGCCTGGATTTCTGATCACCTGTGCTGGACAGGCGTACATGGAAACAATCTTCATGATTTGCTGCCGCTGCCCTATACGCAAGCAACGGCAAGGCATGTGGCAGATCGCGTGCGTCAAGTACAAGACTTCTTAGGGCGCCAGATTCTGCTGGAAAATGTATCCAGCTATGCCAGTTATGTGGATTCTGACATGCACGAGTGGGAATTTATCAGTGAGATTGCCGAAGCTGCAGATTGCCTGCTGTTGCTGGATGTCAACAATATTTATGTGAGCAGCTTTAATCACCATTTTGACGCCAAAGCCTTTGTGGATGGCGTGCCGGCGAAGCGTGTGCAGCAGATTCATTTGGCCGGACATGAGAATCATGGCACTTACATTATTGATACGCATGATGCACCAGTGGTAGACCCGGTGTGGGATTTATACGAATACACCATCTCGACGCTCGGCCAGGTTTCTACCATGATAGAACGCGATGATCATATTCCGCCATTGGGCGAATTGCTTGAAGAGTTAGGCGTAGCCAGAACAATCGCAGAAAAGGTACTGCGCCATAGCCCAATATCCGCGCGGCTTCCGGAGTATATGGCATGAATGATTTAGCACAATTGCAAAGTAATTTTCAAGCGTATTTGCTAGATGATGCTGCGCCGCAAAGTTTTGCCAAATTTATCATCGATGATAGAAAAGTGGGTGCACGCCGTCGCTTGCAGATTTACCATGATGCTTATCGCTTGCGCATTATCGAGGTGCTGGAGGGTGTTTACCCTAATCTTAAAAAATTGCTAGGTGCACGACAGTTTGAAAAAACAGCGCGCGCTTATATCACGGCGTACCCGTCGCACTACCGCAACATGCGCTGGGTGGGTGATGAAATGGCTGCGCATTTGCGCGACACATTAGCGCAAAACCCGCTGGCGGCGGAAATGGCGCAGTTTGAATGGGCGCTTGGGCTGGCATTTGATGCAGAAGATGCGCCAGTGTTGAGTGTGCAGGACTTGGCCAAAATCGAACCCGAAGCCTGGGGTGAATTGCGTTTTGACTGGCATCCATCAGTACAGGTTTTCCCTATGCGCTTGAATACCATCCACATTTGGCAGGCGCTGGATGCTGGCAGAAAAGTGCCAAAATCCAGCCACCAAGACAGCTATTGCATGGTATGGCGGCAAAATATGATGTCGCATTTCCGTAGTCTGGATCATACGGAACATAAGGCCGTACAGTGCCTGATGTCTGGCAAAACCTTTGGTGATTTGTGCGAACTGTTAGGTCAAACCACGGATGAAGCGGCCGCGATAACACTGGCTGCGACATGTCTGGCAACCTGGCTGAATGATGGTGTTTTAAGTGTAATTCGTTAATGCCTTGAGAGCTTGTTCATCACCAGCGAATACGCTGCGGGCACCACCACCAAGGTCAGCAGGGTAGAGGAGATCATGCCGCCAATCACGGCGATTGCCAGCGGGCCATTGGTCTCGGCGCCGGCGCCCAGGCCTAACGCGGCGGGCAGCAATGCCAGGATGATGGTCAAGGATGTCATCAGCACTGGCCTTAACCGCACCGGGCAGGCTTCTTTCAAGGCCTCGTTCACGCTGGCGCCTTTGTCACGCAACTGGTTAGTCAGGTCCACCAGCAGAATCGAGTTTTTGGCGACCAAGCCAATCAGCAATACCAGGCCGATCATTGAATAGATATTAAGCGAATTGCCGCTGACCCATAGTGCAAACACGCCGCCGATAATGGCCAATGGCTGCGCCAGCATGACGATGGCAGGCTGCAGGAACGAGTTGAACTGGCTGGCCAGCACCATGTAGAGCAACACCAGCGCCAGGATAAAAATAAAGCTGGTGTTCTTGATGGTCTTTTTCATTTCCAGCGCTTGGCCTGTCAACCCAACCTTGTAGCCGGCAGGCAAAATCTCCTGGCCGAGTTGTTCGATGGTGCTTGTCGCGTCGCCAAGCGGCATGGTCGGGTTGGCGTAAAAATTGGCGGCATATTGCAAATCATAACGCCCAATCACGGCAGCCCCCAGCTCCTGCTTGAACTGAGCCACGGAATCCAGCCGCGTCAGTTCCCCGCTTTTGGTGCGCAGGTAAATCTTGCTTAAGTCCGCGATTTGCGTAAAGTCTTTGTCCGCTGCCTTGAGGCGGATTTTGTAACGCTGCCCATCACTGACTGCATCGTTATACTCTGCGACATCCAGCCCGCCCGTGTAGATGGTGATGGCGTTGGCGATGTCGCTGGAAGTGATGCCAAGGCTGGCCGCCCTGACACGGTCGATATTGATCACATATTGCGGCAGGTCCAGTTGCATGTCGATATCCACTTTGCCCATGTCTGGGATATCGTTCAGCTTGCTTTGCAACGCAGATGCAAGTTCGCCCACTTTTTGCAGGTTAGGACCGACAAGATTGAATTGCAGTTTTTCGGAGCGCTGACCGCGAATGATGGAAACGGCACTGATGGATGCTTTTACGCCCGGAACCTGGTCGAACTCCTCCCGTAACACTTTAATGAGTGCTTGCTGTTTCATGCTGCGCTGATTTCTCGGTTTCAGGTTCACAAACATCATGCCCTGATTGACTTGCCCCTGGCTGCCCATGCCGATGGCGGTGAAGTGGGTGGAGATTTGGTCGCGGTGTTTATCAAGCACCTGTTCCAGCAAAACCAGGCGGGAATCTGTGTAAGCGAGGTTGGATCCTAACGGGGTTTTGAAGCTGACCATGAAGCGGCCTTCATCCACTTCCGGCACAAAGTCCTTATCCACGTTCTTGAAAAAGAAAACACTGGAAAGCACAATCAGCGTTGTGACCAGTAGCACGAGCCAGCGATGGCTCAGCGCGGCTTCCAGCAAGGTCTTATATACGTTATCCATTTTCGCAAAAAAGCGTCCTAAAACGCGGTAGATACGGTTCTGATTCGGCTGTACTTTGAGATAGTGCGCGCAAAGCATCGGCGTTAGCGTCAGCGAGACCAGGAGGGAGACCAATACGCCAAAAGTCACCACAACCGCAAACGATTTAAAGAACTTGCCTATCATGCCATCCATAAAAATCACCGGTGCAAAGATACACACCAACGCGGCAGTTGAGGCAAGCACGGCAAATACCACCTCGCGGCTGCCGTTGACGGTGGCCTGCATACGGAAAGCTGCCACCGATTTTTTATCTGACATGTTGGCAGGCAGCGGATTGCCCGCTTCGCCTGACATATGGCGCAAGATGCTCTCGCGCACCACAATCGCATCATCTACCACGACACCAATCAGCAATAGTAAAGCTAGCATCGTCATGCTATTGAAAGTGTAGCCGGAAAAGTACATCACCGCGATCGCGCCAAACAGCGAGACTGGAATCTCCAGACAAATCATCAAGGTGGAGCTGAACGAGCGCATGAAAATCAGCACAATCAGCGCGGCAAAGAGCGTACCTTCTACTAGATGGTCCTTGAGGGTTTGCACCATGCCACGGATAAACTCTGAGTCATCAGTGGAAATGTCCAGCGTCAAGCCGGGAGGTAGATTGGGGCGAATTTCCGTATCGAGTTTCTGTTTGACTCTGTCGATGATTTCAACAGTGTTGGAATTGGATATCTTGACGATGCCCAGGCCAATGGTAGGTTTTCCGTTGAAGTGCGCTATCTGGCGGTTGTCAGTCAAGCCATCTTCAATATGGGCAATGTCTTTGAGCTTGACCGGTGCGCTGGTCTTGTAACTTACCACAAGCTCGGAAAGGGATTTCAAGTCGTGAAATTCCAGATCAAGCTTGAGCAGTTTTTCAGCATGGTTGCCGACCAGGAAGCCACCAGGGAGCTGAATATGCTCTTTCTGAAAAGCTGTAGTCAAGTCGTTGGCGGTGACTTGGTAGGCCGCCATCCTATCCGGCAGCAGATTGACACGAATGGTGCGGTCACGACGTCCTCCTAGCCTGACTTCTCCAACGCCGTTGATGTTCTCCAGCTTTTTCTTGATGACATTCTGTGCGTACAAATTGAGCTGCTGTATCGTGCGGTCTCCATGCAGTGTCAGCCACATGATAGGTTGCGCATTCGTTTCCAGTTTTTGTACCACCGGTGGGTCAACTGCATCTGGCAATCGTCTAACAACCTGATTGACCTTGGATTGGACCTCGTTGAAAGCGACATCAATATTTTTTTCCAGCTCAAATGTGATGGCGACATTGGAAAAGCCCGGGGAGGAAGAGGATTGGATGTGCTCGATGCCGGGGGTGGTGTTAACTGCGGATTCCACTACGCTGGTCACGCTGGTATCCATGATTTCTGGGTTGGCGCCACGCAGTGTGGTGGAAACCGAAATGATCGGTAGCTCCACATTGGGCATCCTATCGATGCCGATGTGCTGATAGCTGATCAAGCCGAACAGCACCAGAACGGCAGATACCATCCAGGCGAGTACATGGCGCTTGATGGATAGTTCCGGGAGAGTCATGCCTTATTTAACCTGTGACTTAATTTTGATTTGTGCCTTGTCCGTCAGGTAGGCTGCGCCGTCTACCGCCACCTGCTGGCCGTCTTCCAGCCCGCCGAGTATCTCAATAAAACTATTCTTTGTTGCTCCGGTGCGAACGATTTTTTGCTGCGCCCGGTTGTTTTGGATCACGTAAACCACCTCGCCGGCCGGACGCAACACCACGCTTTGTTCCGGTACGGCAATTATGCTGTCTTTCCTCTCCAGCACAATTTGTGCATTGACACTGGCTCCGGCCTGCCAGTCGGGTTGGTCGTCAATATCCGCAATGACATCCACAGAACGACTGTCTGCGATAATCAAGGGCTTGATTTCCTTAACCTGTGTGATGACTGTTTTGGCGGACGTCGGTGTGTGCAGTCTGACTGTTTGCCCTGGTTTAATATTTGCAGCAACATTTTCCGGTACAGGAATATGCGCGCGCAGTTTCTGGTTGCCGATGATCTGTACGATAGGGTCGCCTGCGCGCACATATTCGCCGCTGTCTACGATCTTTTTCTCGACAACGCCATCATTAGGCGCATAAATTCTGGTCTTGCTGCTGTCATGGTTAATGCTGCTAACGCGCGCCTTGGCGCCGGCGAGTTGTTCTTTGAGCACTTTTTCTTGTGCCAGGTCGTTATCTACGGCGTTTTGCGAGATGAATTTCTTGTCTACCAGTGCTTGGCTTCTGGCGACTGTCTTGGCCTGGTTGGCTAGCAAGGCTTCGATGCGGGAAACTTCGGCAAGCGCCTCGTTGCGTTGCATAGCAAAATCGTCGGCATCCAGCGTGACGATCAATTGCCCTTTTTTGACTTTATCCCCCACGCCGACATGCACCTTGACCACTCGTGCAGCGACTTCCGATGCCAATGTGGGGTCTATCAACCCTTCGATACTGCCTATGGCATCTTCGGTGATTTCAATGGATTGCCTTTGCACCTGCATTACGGTGATGAGTGGCAAATTGGATGTTTTCTTTTGCACGCTTTCTTTGGCGTTATCGCAACCGGCAATCTGCGTGGCAATAAGCCATATGAGAAAAAAATATAGTTGTTTCATTATCAAGTGGATACTTTTGTCCAGTCAAAGAATGGCCCCGGATCTGTTTTGCGGCCGGGGGCAATATCGGAATGCCCGACAACGTCTTTAATCGGGTAGCTGGCGCGCAAGCCAGCTATCAGACAATTCAACATTGTATATTGCGCTGGCGTGAACGCTTCTTCGTCACAGCCTTCCAACTCGATTCCGACCGAGTAATCGTTGCAACGTTCCCTGCCTTGCCAACTGGATTGCCCGGCATGCCATGCGCGCTGCAGGCACGAAACGAATTGTATCAGCTTGCCATCACGACGAATTAGAAAATGAGAGGATACCCGCAGCGCGTGAATTTCCTTGTAATAAGGGTGTTCATCCGGGTTGAGTCGGTTGGTAAAAAGTTCCACGATGCCGTTTCCGCTATATTGCTTGGGCGGTAGGCTGATATTGTGAACAACGATGAGCGAGACTTCCGGCGAAGGGCGGATATCCTGATTGCCGGAAGGAATATAAACCCCTTCACAGGCAAACCCTTCCGGGGTGATTTGGATAGGAGTCAAATCCATTGTTAGAATGTCACCGCGTTTTGCGCTTATCCGATAAAATAGCCATCAATAATGCTTCAGATTCAGGATCTATTATGATTTTTGCCACACTGTTATTCATGCTCATTGTAATTCTAATTGCTGCGGAAGTGTTTACCAACGCGCTGGAGCATTTAGGCGAAAGGGTTGGTATTTCCGAAGGTGTTACGGGTTCATTGTTTGCGGCAGTCGGTACGGCATTGCCGGAAACGTCCGTACCTTTGCTGGCTTTGCTGGCAGGGACATCTAATACGCAAACCAATGAGGAAATCGGTGTGGGCGCTATTTTGGGGGCGCCATTGATGTTGTCTACCCTATCCTTGTTTCTAATGACATTGTCCGTGTGGAAGCGCCGTGGGCCGCAGGGGCACCTGCGGCCGGAAAGAACGGGTCTGGTACGTGACCTGAATTTTTTCATCGTGGCGTTTGCGTTTGCGACACTGGCGTTGTTTGTGCCGCATACCCAGATTGCTGTGCGTTATGCTTTGGGTTTTGTCATGGTGCTGGTTTATTTTATTTATGTCATGCTGACGTTGCGTGCCTCGCAAGGGCTGGTGGAAGAAGGGCATGGTACCGAAGCCGAAGGTGATATGTTTTTGTGCAAAATCGGCTTACCGGACCATATGCTGGTGATTGTATTGCAGTTAGCGATAGGCCTAGTCTTGTTGGTTGCGGGCGCCAAGGGGTTTATTCATGGCGTCGAGGAGGCTGCGCAGCTGCTGGGTATTTCGACATTGCTACTGTCTTTGCTGATTATTCCGATAGCGACTGAATTGCCGGAGAAGGTCAACAGCATCTTGTGGATACGCAAAGGCAAGGATACGCTGGCTTTTGGCAATATTACCGGTGCAATGGTATTTCAAGGTACGTTGTTACCCGCTATCGGCATCATGCTAACGCCTTGGGAGCCGCGTACAGAAGTGCTGGCGGGGGTGATAGTCACTATGCTGGCTGCGCTGTGGATGCGTTATCTGGTTTACCGGGGCGACATGCGTGTCAAGCAGTTATCCTTGAATGGCATTTTATATGCTGTTTATCTGTGGATAGTATTAGCTTGAGTTAAGCGGTTTCCTCGTCCGGACCAAAATCCTCATCACTTTCTTCTTCTTTGGATAGGCCAAGTTTGGATAAGCGATAGCGCAAGGTTCTAAAGCTCACCCCCAGCAGTTTTGCCGCGGCGGTTTTGTTGTTGTTGGCTTTGGCCAAGGCCTTCAATATAGCGCGCTTTTCGATATCTTCAAGGTAATCCGAAAGGCTGACATTTTGTGCTTTACTGGGCTCAAATTCAGCCATTGCGTCTTCGTCCGGTTTGGCTTCCTGATCCACAAACAAGTCATCGGCAAGAATAGTCTTGCCATCGCATAGTGCCAACGCACGTTCCAGCATATTTTCCAGTTCGCGTACATTACCTGCAAATGACAGCTTGGCAATCAGTTTGCGCGCACTGTCATCCAGTGTCGGCACGGTAATCGATTGCGCATCACATAGTTTCTGCAGCAGTTTATCCGTCAACTCCGGTATGTCTTCTGGCCGCTCACGCAAGGAAGGCATTTTGAGCTGAATTACATTTAAGCGGTAATACAAGTCCTGGCGGAATAGACCGTTTTCCATCATCTTGCCGAGATTCTTGTGCGTGGCGCTGATAATCCTGACGTCCACAGGTTCTTCAGTGGTGCCGCCAACTGCCCGGACTTTCTTCTCCTGGATGGCGCGCAGAAGTTTAACCTGCATGGCAAGCGGTAAGTCCGCTACCTCATCCAGAAACAGGGTGCCGCCATTAGCCGCCTGAAATAGGCCTTGTGTGTCTTGTGCTGCACCGGTAAAGGCCCCTTTCTTGTAGCCAAAAAATTCGCTTTCCATCAAATTCTCTGGAATTGCACCACAGTTCACGGCGACAAAAGCCTTGTCACACCGAGGGCTGTTGCTATGAATCAGCCGCGCTGCTAACTCCTTACCGCTTCCAGATTCGCCGCTGATATATACGGGGGCCTGGCTACGGGCGAGTTTCTCGATCATCAGGCGCACCTGTGCCATCGCAGGTGAGCTGCCAATTAGATCCATCGTGTTTTTGCTGCTTTTGGTATCGGTACTTGCCAGCTTGAGGGCGGATTCCACCAGAGGGCGTAACTGTTTGAGCGATATGGGTTTTGTCAGGTAGTCGAAAGCGCCCGCTTTGAGTGCGGAGACCGCATTCTCTGCACTGCCATAAGCTGTGATGACAGCGACTGGTAGACCAATGTAGGCTGCACCAATGTGTTGAACAAGCTCAAGTCCCAGACCATCTGGCAATCGCATGTCTGTCAGGCATAAGTCGTAATGATGTTTGGCTAACAATTCTTTTGCTTCCTGCAAATTGCTCGCGCCATCTGCAGGAATGTCCATTCGCTCCAGCGTCAGCACGACCAGTTCGCGAATGTCGGTTTCGTCATCAACCACCAAACATCTATACTGTTGAGCCATATACTATTTTAAGCCTTCTTAAGATGAATAAAAAATTGCGTGCCTGAGTTCGATGTTTTGAATTGGAGTTTTGCGCCATTGGCGTCGGCAAGTTCTCGTGCAATATATAAACCGAGTCCGGTACCTGATTTTTCTGTCGTAAAAAAAGGCTCAAACAGGTGGTTGCGGATATTCTCGGGGATGCCAGCGCCATCGTCGCATATCTCAATAGTAGCTGTTTGCAGTTTTGGTGTGCCATACAGTCGTAATTTTAAACTGCCTGGCCGTTGATTTGAGTGCCTCCAGCCATTTTTACACAAGTTCCAGAGAATTTGGTTCAAATGCCGCCGGTCGAAAGCGATGGTGCTTTGGTCCGTTTCATTTTCGAATGTAAAGTGTTCAACTGGGATCTTTTCTACTGCGCAGAATTGATGGTAAAAGTCGCTGACGAAGCTTTCTAGCTGGATATTTTCCTGGTTAGTGCGGTCACGGCGATTAAGTTCAAGGACATCTTTAATGATTTGATCCAGCCTTTGCACATTATCACCGATGATTTGCAGCATGCGCTTGGTGGATGGGCTAGCTTCGTCATCCTCCTGCAGTAGCTGATTGGCGTGGCTGATGGCGCTGAGTGGGTTACGGATCTCATGTGCGATGTTGGCGGTTAGCCTCCCTAGGGCTGCAAGCTTGAGCTGATGGGCCTGTGTTTGCATCTGAGACCAGTCTTCCACAAAGATAATGGCACCATCTTGTCTGGATTCTCCGGTAGCCAAGAACCTCAGGCGCAACTCTTTGGACTGGTGACTGAGTTTCAGGATGTTTGAAGCAGGGTCGTCATGCTTGCGGCTGGATTGCCATTCGCGCAGCATGTCACCTACCTCCGGAGCCAACGCATATAGACTTTGACCACGCAAAAATTTTTCTTCCAAGCCAAGTAGTGTCTGCGCTTGTGAATTCAGATGCTGGATGCTGCTATTCCTATCAATAACCAGAACGCCATCCTGCATTTCATGCGTGATCAATGCGTTGATCTGCGCCAGATTCTCAATGTCCATAGAGCGCTGCGAGGCAAGCTGTTCGCTTTGTTGCATGCGCTTTGCCAGGCTGTGAGCAAGCCATGCGGTTGCAAAGCAGCTTAGGCCGAGTAGCACGGCACTGGTGAAATCGCGGTTGGCCTGATGCAATATGAATGCACTGTATGCTTGCTGCAATAAAATGCCAATAGTGGCGATTGCCGCATAAAATAAGGCAAGACGGCCATCTGAGATCAGGCCGGCACTGGCAACCGCAATAACCAGCAATACTCCAACACCAAACTGCTCTGGTTGTAGATGCATTAACATCGCAATGATAAACACATCCAGGAACATCTGGATGGTTAAACTTGTTTCCAGTTTGGGTTTTTCCAGCCAGGTGGCTACTGCTGAGATAATACTAAACACAAAATAGGAAAGCGTTACGGCGCTGGATACGTCCCATCCGTTGTTGGTGGACGGCAACATTGCATTTTGCGTCAACAAAAATAGCAGTGCGATTAAAACCCGGTAACCGTTGTATAACTTCAGACTTCTCCAGCGGGTGGAGTTGATTTTATCTTCGGAACCAAGCAGATTTTCAGTCGTCATGAGGGGTGTTCTGTGTTGACTCGGGATTGCATTGCGGATTATTGCAGTAATACTGTCCGTGTATGACGATACCTTCACTTTCAAGGATGTGGGTGCCGCAACTGTTGCATTGCACCAATTTCTTTTGAGTCGGGTCAAGTGCATTATTCGGATGCCATGAAGCGGCTATGCGCTTAATCACATAGTAAAGCACTGCAATCAACGCAACCAGCAATATAATTCTTGTCATAATAAGCCTAAATGAAGCAATGCATACTTGAATACTGAACTTGGCACACGCAATTGTAACCAAAAGCTGCAGCTAGAACAAAATCTAGGCTATCAGCTAATTCAGCAGTGCGTTAAAGCTGATATACTCGCTGTTAGGAGAACCTGAATTTAAAGAATTTAACATGGCAAGCTCTCAAGAATTATCTGATTTTTTGCGAAGTATCGAGAGGCGTGCTTTCAGGCAAACAGTTTATGCTGTGCGTGATGAGCATGTTGCGCTGGACATTGTGCAGGATGCCATGTTGAAGATTGCAGAAAAATATGCCGATAAACCAGTTGGAGAGTATCCCATGCTGTTTCAGCGCATTTTGCAAAACACGATGCGAGATTACTGGCGACGGCAGAAGGTGCGTAACTTATGGACTTCGCTGTTTTCATCTTTTGGCAGTGGTGACGATGATGATGAGCGGGATCCGCTGGAAACAATTGATGTAGAAGACGAGTCGAAGGATCCGTCAGTGCAGTTGGAGCGTAGCCAGACCATGCATCTTATCGAGAAAGCACTGGAAAGACTTCCGGCGCGTCAACGTGAGGCCTTTGTTCTACGTTATTGGGAAGATATGGATGTCGCTGAAACTGCCTCGGTTATGGGTTGCTCGGAAGGAAGCGTAAAAACGCATTGTTCTCGGGCGGTTCACACGCTCGCGATGATTCTGGAGAAACAAGGGGTTGGTATGAAAGTGATCGCGCAATTAGGAGTAGAGTCGTGATAGATAATATACAACAAAAGGATTCGGAATTACTTGATATACAAGGCCGTCAGTTTGCCGGGCTGCTGGATACTCACGCCAATCGCTTGAGTATGCGAACATTAAAGCGGCTGGAAGATGCACGTTTGCAGGCGGTCAGGCTGCATGAGCAGAAAATGGCAGGCAATGTTCACAATGGAGGTGGCACGCTGGGTAAGGTGTTTTTCTGGGCGGACCATCATCGTACAGCAGTGACAGGAATGGTATTGGCAACAGTGGTTGCCGGCTTGCTGCTGGTACAAACATCCTCATTCAAAGTGGATACAGATACGATGCTACTGGGGTCTGAATTGCCTCCGGAGGCTTTTGTAGACAGGGGGTTTGAGCCGTCATTGAATCGTCGTGTAAATTTTGACGAAACGCAAGAAGTGCGTGTCATAAAGCTGTAAAATCACCGTATTGAATATTTTTTGGTATTGCGATGTTAAATAAAAAAACGCGCGGCAGCATTCTTTTTGTAATGCTGGCTTATACAGGTATCGTGGTGGCCGGATCCCCCATTGAATCCTTATACTTGGCCAAGGCCGATATTGGGGCTATCCAGAATACCCAGGATCAAAATACGCCCACGAAAAATTGGGCGCAATTGACGGACGAGCAACGTAAAGTCTTGGCGCCGCTTGCCGGTGAATGGGATACTTTGCGGCCTTGGCAGCGTGAAAAAATGTTGGATATTGCTAGGGACTATCCAAGGATGAATGCGGAAAAACAGCAACGTATCCAGAAGCGCTTGAATGTTTGGAGTCGTATGACACCTTATGAGCGCGAGAATGCACGTAAAAGATACCAACAGTTTCATGCTTTGAGCCCGGATAAAAAAGATGAATTGCGCAAAAAATGGGCAGAGCATCAGAAGTTGTCCGATAGCGAGCGAGAAAAACTGCGTCAGGACTATGATCCGGAACTCGATTAACGTCTAACCCGCTATCTGAGCGGGTTTTTTAATATTTTATGAGTACATTATCAGTTGGGTTGCGCCCGAGCTTAATGTGTTTAATGGGTGTGGCTATCTATGAAACATTAATCCTGATGGCGCTTTGGATGATGGCGACCGCTTTATTCCTGGCGGTGTATGATGTTGATGTCGGCGTTCAAGCCCGCTGGGTATTGCGGCTGTTTTTATGGTTGTTATCAGGAGCATATTTTATCTGGTGTTGGGTTAAATCTGGTCAGACGCTTGCAGCTCAAACATGGAAGGTCAGGCTGGTGAACGCACACTCTGAGACGCTCGACTTGAAGCAAGCTGCCTTGCGGTATGTGTTGGCGACTGCATCCTTGCTGGTGTTCGGACTAGGATTTTTCTGGGTGCTGGTAGATAAAGACCGCCTGTTTATGCATGATAGGATACTGGAAACACATTTCGAACGGGCATAGCTCAGCGTCTTTCCATAAATGCCAACATAATTAATCCTGCAAACAGGAATAGCAGCGTGGGTGTGATGGCGCTCATTAATGGAGGCCAATCATTCAGCACGCCAAGGTGGATAAATACCCGGTTCATGATTTGGTAGGTAATGCCAAGCAATATACCTACGAAAATTTTAAAGTTCACTCCTCCAGCGCGCTGCTGCAAGAAGCCAAACGGTAAGGCTAGGATGACCATAATCATGCAGGCGACCGGATAAATCATTTTCGCCCAAAGTGCGACTTGGTAGCGGGTGGATTTTTGCTTATTGATTTCCAGATGCCGGATAAATGAATAGAGGTTCCAGGCCGACATCTTTTCTGGTGAAACCAGCAGCACATTTAGCAATTCTGGCCGAATCAGCGATTTCCAGTTAGCTTTGTCAAAGAAGCGGCTCTGGATGCTGTTTCCTTCAATTTTTTTTGCATAATTGAACTGGATCTGTGTGACTTGGGTTAATCCCCATTTCTCATTGGTATAAAGTCCTTGCTTGGCATCGCTGATGCTGCGCAGCTTAAAGTTTTCATCAAACTCGTAAATATGAATACCTTGCAGGCTGGCATCCGGCAATACATTTCCGATATTGACAAAGCTTCTACCATCCTTAACCCACAAGCCGGATTCAAATTCTTGGGCAATAACGGCATCAGTGGCTTTGATGCGTAATCTCTGTGCCATTTTTTCGCTAATTGGCGTGACCAATTCCCCTACAACAAATGTCAGGATGGTAAATAGCAAGCCGACTTTGATCAGAGCCAAGCCTATGTCCAGAAGTGGCATGCCGCTGACACGCATTACAACTAGTTCGGAATATCTGGCCAAACTGCCCAGGCTCATCATCATGCCTACCAGCACAGCGACAGGGGCTACATCATAGATATGACCTGGGATGCTCAGTAATACGAATACCAGCATCTTGCCGATACCGTAGTTACCTTGGCCGAGGTTGTCCAGTTCTTGGATCAGGTCAAAAAACGAAAACATTGCCAGTAGACCCAGCATAAGCATGACAATGTTAATGGTAGATTCCTGCCAAAAATAGCGACTGAGGATATTCATATTCTATCTAAAGCGATTTTTAATGGTGGGAGCCAGAAGACCAAAGAGCTGCGGCAATAGTGGCAGCAGATGGGTGCGTCGATAAAACAGGTATGTGGTCAATGCGATAAAAAACAAATGAATTGGCCATAGACCAACCCAGACATGGATTTTCCCTTGGGATACCCAAGCTTGAAAAATGCTGAGCAGGTTGTAATAAATAATACAGATAAAAATGGCGAACATGATATTGAGCGAACGCCCTGCGCGTGGATCCACATAGCTTAGTGGGATCGCCAGGATGGACATCACTAGTGCAGCGAAGGGTAAGGCAAAGCGCCATTGCAACTCGGCTTTGTCCTTATCGTTATTGCTGGATAAAAGCACGCTGGTAGCTTTGGCATCGGTGTCGGCTTGGCCCTGCTCAACTTCTTTCGGTTCTATGCGGATACTATAGCGCTCGAACTCGGTAGTCGATACTTCCGTAGTGTCGGGTTGTATCTCATAGCGGCGGCCTTTTTCCAGTACGATGAAATTGTCGGCGTTTTCTGCTTTCTCCCTCTTTCCCTGACTGGCTACGATGATGCCGGTTTTGTTGTGCTGAGTAGATTGTACGAAAATGTTTTTGACAATGTTGCCAAGCTCGTCGAAGCTTTCGATAAAATAGACCCGTTCACCACCGTTTGATTCCTTGAATACGCCCGGGCTGAGAGAAGAGAGCTCATCGCGGCTTTTGAGTTGAGCACGGTACTCCTCTATTTTGTTGGTCGCCCAAGGCGTTACAAAAGCGCTTAAAATGCTGATAAGTATTATTACAGGCAATGTAAATTTCACGATAGGTTTGATCCAGTCGGTGACGCTGAGTCCCGAGCTGAACCAGATTGCCATTTCTGAGTCACGGTACATGCGCGATAATGTCATCAGCACAGCCAGAAAGAGGGTTACCGAGAAAATCAAAGGCAGAAATTTAATCAAGCTAAACCCTAGGAGGGTTGTAATGGCGTCGTTGGGGATCCATCCTTTGGAGGCTGCGCGGACAAAATACCCAGCTCGTTGGGCAATGACTACGCCGACCAGTATCAGAAAAGTTGCGCCCGATGTGGCGATCAGCTCGTTCGATAAAGATTTGTTAAAGATTTTCACGAAATTTTTTAAGTAAATTATTCATTCTGCCGACTTTCAAATCCCCTTAAAACGCTGGATAATTAAGTCTGGTAAGCCAATGCCAATTACAATGCTTCATAATGGAAAGATCAGCAACATGGAATTTAGCATAAAAACCGGTAATCCAGAAAAACAACGCAGCGATTGCCTGATTGTCGGAGTGTTTGAAGGAAAGAAACTGAGTTCTGCGGCGCAGCTGTTGGACAAGGCAAGCGATTACTCAGTATCGGCAGCCGTCAAAGCGGGAGATATTAGCGGGAAAGTTGGCAGTACGCTTGTGCTGCGTGCCGTGCAAGGTGTGAATAGCCCGCGTGTTTTGCTGGTGGGGCTGGGTAAGCAAGCAGAATGTGGTGAAAAACAGTACCGGCAAGCTTTGCGTGCGGCCATCAAGGTGATGCCAGAGGTTGTTTCCAGTGCGTCTGTGTTTCTGTCTGAAATTGCGATTAAGAAATCCGACACCAAGCGCTTATCTGCCGGATTGGTTGAGACGGTGATGGATGCGACATATACCGTTAATTCATTGAAATCCAAACCTGCTAAACAGCGTACATTGAAACAGGTGGGTATCTTTGTGGCGAAAGCAGAGACCAAGGCTGCGGAAGCTGGTATTCAACAAGGCTTGGCAATTGCTGCAGGCGTGACTTTGGCAAAAGATCTGGGTAATTTGCCGCCCAATATATGCACTCCAACCTATTTGGGTGATCAAGCTAAGCAATTGGCGCAGGAATATGGTTTTAATGCAGAGGTGATGGATAAAGCCCAGATAGAGGCGCTTGGTATGGGGTCGTTCATGGGCGTGGCGCGTGGCAGTGTTGAGCCACCTCGCTTGATTGTGTTACAGCATCGCAAAGGCAAAGCCGGGCAAAAACCTATCGTGCTGGTGGGTAAAGGCATCACGTTTGATACCGGGGGTATTTCGCTCAAGCCGGGTGCGGATATGGACGAGATGAAATACGACATGTGTGGCGCGGCCAGTGTCTTAGGTACATTTAAAGCTATTGGCGAACTAGAATTGCCGCTGAATGTAATGGGTGTCATCCCGACTTGCGAGAACATGCCTAGCGGTCACGCGACTAAACCGGGGGATATTCTTACCAGTATGTCTGGCCAGACTATTGAGGTGCTGAATACGGATGCAGAAGGGCGTCTGATACTTTGCGATGCGTTGACGTATACAGAAAGGTTTGAGCCTGCTGCCGTGGTGGATATTGCTACATTGACTGGTGCTTGTGTGATTGCGCTGGGGAATCATGCAAGCGGCCTGTTCAGTAATCAGGACACTTTGGCGAAAGAATTGTTGGCTGCAGGCGAGGCCTCGCATGACCGTGCTTGGCATATGCCGCTGTGGGATGATTATCAGAGTCAACTCGACAGCAATTTTGCCGATATGGCGAATATTGGCGGACGGGCTGCGGGCAGTATCACTGCGGCATGCTTTCTGTCGCGCTTTGCCAAAAAATATCATTGGGCTCATCTGGATATTGCTGGTACAGCGTGGAAGTCCGGTAAGGAGAAGGGTGGAACTGGTCGCCCAGTACCTTTGCTGACAACGTTTCTGATACAGCGGGCAGCCAAGGCGTCAAGGCGCAAATGACCAGTATTGATTTTTACTTTAATGTGTCAGACAAGCCTGCCTTGCTTAGCAGGCTGGTGCATGGGGCCATTGAGCGTCGCCAGCAAGTGGTGATTGCAACATCTCATGAACAGGCTGCACGTGATGTCAGCAAAAGTTTATGGCAGCATATCCAGACCAGCTTTTTACCACATGCGCTGGTTGGGCAATCCCGGCAAGCGCCTGTAGTTATCCATTGGGGTAATGCTGATATGCAGTATGATGACATGCTCATCAATTTGGCACAGGAGCAGCCTGGTGGCTTCAGTCGCTTTAAGCAATTAGTAGAATTGGTCGGGCAGGATGAGCAGGAAAAAACGCTGGCGCGTCAACGCTATAAGTTTTATCGTGACCGTGGTTATTCGATTCGTCATTTTGATCAAGCAAACATTGAATAGAGGTTATTTTGGCTGAGAACAAGATTCCATTATTGACCGAGGTGTATCAACCTAAGTCTAAGCCAGCCGGACAGGCCAAGCAGGCGGATCCGACTTTGGGGATTACGCCAGAACTGATTGAACGGGTGACGTCGCATGTGCGTCCGCGGCTGATAACGGAAATCACGGATGCGGTATTGGAAACGGTCAGGTATGAGCTGAAAAAAAACATGGGGACTGACTTGCGCCCTGAAATTGAAAGAATCCAGCAGGTAATTGAGGGCAATGTGCGGGATTTTGTGGACAAGACCAAAGCGGATATGAAAACCGATCTGCCCAAGATGTATCAGGCCAGTGCAGAATTCGTCCACAAGGATTTAGTCGAGAAGTTGGAGGTGCTTGAACAAGAAGCGCTTGCGACTCTCAATGTCCAGATTGCCGACAAAGTGAATGCTGCATCGCAAGAGGCGACATCGCAGGTCTCGGCAGAGATTCAATCGTTACAAGGCGAGTTAACAACCAAGCTTACAGACCAGTTCCGTAAAGAGGTAGAGCAATTTAGGCAATCGGCGCAGCAAGATGCCAAGTCGCAGCTGACTGATACGTTTGCCGGGTTGCTGGTGACCGCCAAGGACAATACTTCCCAAGCTTTTGCACAGTTGGCTGAGGAGCAAATGTTTTCTATGCGGGAGCGCTTGAGCGATACGGCCAAACAGGTGGCTGAAAGCGCCGAGCAGCAAGTCACGCGCTACCTGGAAGCCTCCATCCAGGGAATTACAAAACATTTATCTGAAGCTGAACAGCAGACTGCTTTGCAGGTGGAGACATCGGAACAGACGGTGATCTCCCGTCTTTCGGCTCTGGAGCAATCCGTTAGCCAGCGAGTGAAACAAGCCGAAGAGGCTGCTGTGCAACAATTAGATCAGTTGCTGACAGCTTCGCTTGCTGCACATCATGATGATTTGCAGCGAAAACTCGAACAGCAATTTCTCAATCTTCACAAAAAAGCGGAGACAAACCTGGAGTCGCAACTGGAGACTTTTCGTACGCAAACAGTTTCTGGGCATGCGGCAGAATTATCCAATATATTGGATAACAGGTTTGTCGAAGTTGGTCAGCAGGCAGAATTGGACTTGATGCAAACGCTGGATAAGGCCAAGAATGTGGCGTTAGAGCAAATGAGGCAGAATTTGACGGCGGCGACTGCAAGTTTGTATACAGAGGCAGCGGGTACGGTTCGTACTAAATTTGTTGAAGAAATGGCGGCTATGACGACAAGTGTCCGTCAGGAATTTATGACGCAGGTGAATGCTGACTTGCCTGCAGTGCAGGCATTGTTGTTGCAGAATATCGAGCGCGTACTGGCTGAGCGTTTACCTGCTATGGAGCAGGAACTGCGTACTGAGCTAACGGGTGAGATACGCGCCTTGCTGCAGCAAGTAAAGTTTGTATTATCTTAAATTGGGCTTATTCTTCAACCATTTTGGCGTAGGCTTCGGCATTCAGCAATTCGTTTGATTCGTTTGGCTTGGTCGCACTGAATCTGAAGATCCAAGCTTGGTACGGTTTGTCATTTAATGCTTCGGGTGTGCTGGACAATACTTCATTGACCTCTGTTACTATCCCGCTCATGGGGGCGTGCAGATCCGAGCCGGTTTTGACCGACTCTACCAAGCCACAGGGCGAGTCCTTGGTTAAAACAGCTTCGACTTGAGGGGCTTGTACGAATACAATATCGCCCAGCAAATCTTGGGCGTAGTCGGTGATGCCTGCTTCCCAAGTGTCGTTATCAAGGCGTTTTGCCCATAAGTGTAATGGGGAGTAATGTAATTGGTCGGGGTATTTCATAATGTTGGCACCAGTGCTTGAGATGTCAGTTATTTTCGCATAAAGCGGGTGTCAGATGTATCAAAAAACGCACACTGGCAATAAAGTTAATATTTCTTTTATAAAAGCTATATAACTTAATGACAAATATAGTTTTTTTATATACTATAAAATCGATTGTTGGCTTATGGGGTTGGATGTGATGTTAAAAATATTTTTCAGGAATGCAGCAGTACTGTGCATGACATTTTCGCTGATGGCATTGCCTACCGAGCTCCTTGCAGCAGGAAAGTCGCAGAAGCGTATCCATGCCAGCTATAAAGCAGGTAAAAAAGTAAAGGCACTGAAAGTCAAAGCAGGCAGGTATAGCTCGCATAAGGCGAAAATTCGCTTACGCAACCAGCGTGCCTGGATAGCACAGCGTTCTGAGATGTTGGGCGAGAACTATGATGGCAGTGGTATTCTGCAGCTTGCTTCTAGCAAGGCTTTGGTCATTAATCAAAATACCGGTGAAGTGGTTTACGCCAAAAATACAAACACATCCGCACCTATCGCGTCTATTACCAAACTGATGACGGCAATGGTGATGCTGGATGCCGGGCTTTCTCTCGACGATGCCATTGATGTGACGGCAGAGGATGTGGATTATCTCAAAGGTTCCAGCTCCCGTTTGCCTGTGGGCGCAGCGCTTAGTCGCGGTGATATGTTACAACTAGCATTGATGGCGTCCGAGAATCGCGCAGCTTCTGCAATTGCGCGAAACTATCCTGGTGGCCGATATGCTTTTGTGCAAGCCATGAACGCGAAAGCATATGCAATTGGGATGACTCATTCGCATTTTGCTGACCCGACTGGTCTGGATAGTGGTAATGTTTCTACAGCGGAAGATTTGGCAAAAATGGTGCAGGCGGCCTACCAGTATCCGGAAATTAGGATGGCGACCACCAGCCCCTCGCATGAGGTTTATATGCAAGGACGCAATTATCCAGTTAACTTTAATAATACCAATGGTCTTGTGAGGGCTGGTGAGTGGGAGATTGGATTGTCCAAGACCGGTTATATCTCCGAGGCAGGACGTTGCCTAGTCATGCAGGCGCGGGTAGGCGGTGAACCGATGATCATGGTTTTTCTTGATTCTAACGGCAAGCTGTCACGTATCGGCGATGCCAACCGTGTGCGTAAATGGGTGGAATATAATAAGGAATACAAGCCAACGACAACCGGTCAGAACGATATGATGGCAGAAGGCAAGATTTCTTAACTTGCAGATATTTAGCTAAAGTAAAAATAAAGCAGCCAATCGGCTGCTTTATTTTTTGGAGGATTTGGTGCTGGCCTTTTTGGCAGGTGCTCTTTTGCTGCGCCCTTTGGCGGGGCTTTCTTTGGCAGCTTTCTCGGCCAACAGGTTTAAGGCTTCTTCCAGCGTCAATGATTCCGGCGTCACGCTTTTGGGCAAGGTAGCACGCACACCACCATGTTGCACATAAGGCCCATAGCGACCGGAAAATACTTCCACACGCCCATCATCGCTTGGGTGTGACCCCAAATCCGCCAATGGGGTTGGGCCGCTGTTGGCTTGCGCAATCAAGGCAATAGCTTCATCTGGCGTAATGTCAAACACGCTGTGCGTTTTGGGAATGGATTTGAATTTCCCGTCGTGGTTGACATAAGGCCCAAAACGGCCGATGTTCGCCACAATCTTTTTGCCGGTGCCTGGATGCATACCCAAATCTCTAGGCAGCGAGAGCAAGCGTAGCGCAATCTCCAGGTTGACGCTGGCGATTGAAATTTCCTTGGGAATGCTGGCGCGTTTTGGCTTTTTCTTGCTGCCTGCTTCCGCTTCGCCAAACTGTAAGTAGGGGCCATAAGGGCCGTTGAGCAGGCTGATGTCCTTGCCGGTTTCCGGGTCCTTACCGATGAAGACCGGTTCGTTATTGGCAGGCGTGTCCTCGTTGGCGATGCGGCGTGTGTAATCGCATTTAGGCGTGGCATTGTAGCCAGTGCAGCCGATAAAGCTGCCGTAGCGGCTCAATTGTTTTTGTAGCGGCCTGCCGCATTTCGGGCAGGCTTCGTCCAGAATCTCGTTGCCGGGACGGTCCACATTGGCCTTGGCCTGAATCGTCTGGTTAAAGTCCTGCCAGAACTCATCCATCAGCGGTACCCAGTCGCGCTCGCCTTCTGCCACGCTGTCTAGCGCGTTCTCCAGATTGGCCGTGAAATCGTAATCTACATAGCGTGTAAAGTGTTCGGTCAGGAATTTGTTCACAACCCGGCCAACATCCGTCGGCACAAAGCGCTTTTTATCTAGCGACGCATATTCTCTGTCCTGCAGTGTGCTGATGATGCTGGCGTAGGTAGAAGGGCGGCCAATGCCATACTCCTCCAGCGCTTTCACCAAGCTGGCTTCAGAGTAACGCGGCGGAGGTTCGGTAAAATGCTGTTCGCCAAAAATCTTGTCCACGTTCAGTACTTCGCCGGTTTCCAGATATGGCAGCTTGCTTTCGCCTTCTTCCTCTTCATCGTCCAGACCTTCCATGTATACCGCGATGAAGCCGGGGAATATCATGGTCTGGCCGGAAGCGCGGAACAGGTTGGTCTCGGAGCCGATGCTTAAATCCACGCTCACTGCATCAAACTTGGCTTGCGCCATTTGGCAGGCCAGCGAGCGCTTCCAAATCATCTCATATAGCTTGAATTGCTCGTCGGTGAGATGCGCACGTACGCTGGCTGGTGTGCGGAATATATCGGTGGGGCGGATCGCTTCGTGCGCTTCTTGCGCATTTTTCGCCTTGGTTTTGTACATAATCGGCGATTTAGGCAAGTACTCGGCTTCGAAGTTTTTCTTCACGTATTCGCGAATCTGCATCACGGCCTCAGCCGCCAGGCTAAACGAATCGGTACGCATGTACGTAATCAAGCCTACGGTACCACCGCCTACGTCAATGCCTTCGTACAATTGTTGTGCAATACGCATGGCGCGGCTGGTAGTAAAGCCCAGCTTGCGCACAGCTTCTTGTTGCAAGGTAGATGTAGTGAACGGCGCAGCCGGACTGCGGCTGCGCTGTTTCTTTTCGACCCGGGTAACCGTGGTTTTACCCGCACTTGCCACCAGCAATTTGCCGACGATTTCGGCCTGCTGGTCGTGATTGGTCACGCTGAACTGCTCGATTTTCTTGCCGTCCAGTTGTATCAGTTTTGCGTCAAAGCCATGTTGCTGCTTGAGCGCATTCATGTGAATTGTCCAGTATTCCTGGCTTCTGAAGGCTTCAATCTCTAGCTCGCGTTCTACAATCAGGCGCAGCGCAGGGCTTTGCACACGTCCGGCAGAAAGGCCGCGGCGGATTTTTTTCCACAATAGCGGAGATAAATTAAAGCCGACCAAGTAATCCAGCGCGCGGCGTGCTTGCTGCGCATTCACCAGATCCATCGAAATATCACGCGGATGCTCAATGGCATGTTTGACTGCATTTTGCGTGATTTCGTTGAACTCCACGCGCTTGAGCACTTTATCTTTTAAAAGTTTTTTGCCTTTTAGAATTTCGGCGATATGCCAGGAAATCGCCTCGCCTTCGCGATCCGGGTCGGTTGCCAGATATATCGCATCGCAGGTTTTAACCGCTTTGGCTATTGCATCCACATGCTTGGCGTTGCGATCGATCACCTCATACTTCATGGCAAAATGGTTGGCCGGATCCACTGCGCCGTTTTTGGGGATCAGGTCGCGCACATGGCCGTAAGAAGCCAAAACCTCGAAATCCTTTCCGAGGTATTTCTTGAGCGTTTTGGCCTTGGAGGGCGATTCAACTATGAGTAAATTGGACAATCCGAAACCGTTTAATTATTTATTTGAAAACCATCATAGCAATCAGTCGCGAGTTGTGACAACAGGAACTTGCGAATTTTTGAAAAAATTAGGCAGTTTTTGCTGCACGGCGTGTAAATTCAATGCGATTACCCTCGTTGCTGCTGATGGCAAGCGCATTATCTTCTTTAGCAATATCCCCAAACAGCGGGTCTTCATCCTCTGGTTTTGCTTGGCTCAGGTTCTTGAAATCATACAGATCAAAGTCGGCCAAGTGTGACGGTTCCACATTGCCGATGGCGCGGAAGATGTTATTGATGCGGCCAGGCTGTTCAAGCTCCCAAGCGTTGAGCATCTCTTTTACCTTCTGGCGCTGCAGGTTTTCCTGGCTGCCACACAAGTCACAAGGAATGATGGGAAACTGCATGCCACGCGCGTAAGCCGCGATGTCTTTCTCCGCGCAATAAGCTAGCGGACGAATCACCATGAATTCGCCGCGATTGGTGCTGAGCTTGGGCGGCATGGCTTTCAATTTTGCGCCAAAGAACATATTCAGAAACAGGGTTTGTACGATGTCGTCCCGGTGGTGCCCCAGCGCAATCTTGTTTGCGCCCAATTGCTGCGCGGTGGTGTAGATAATGCCGCGGCGCAAGCGCGAACACAGACTGCATGTGGTTTTGCCTTCGGGGATTTTCTCTTTGACGATGGAGTAGGTATCCGCCTCTACAATACGGTAATCCACGCCCAGTTTTTCAAAATAACGCGGTAGCACATCGGCTGGGAACCCGGGCTGTTTCTGATCCAGATTCATCGCGATGAGCTTGAAGTCAATGGGCGCACGTTCCTGCAAAGCCAGCAAAATCATCAGCATGGCGTGGCTATCCTTGCCGCCGCTCATACACACCAGCACGGTGTCGCCATCTTCGATCATGTTGTAATCGCCAATGGCCTTGCCGACCGAGCTGATGAGGCTGTTGCGCAGTTTCAGGAAATTCTGGCTAACGTTATCGGGGTAATGCTTCATAAACATTCGGGAACTATGATTTTAAAGGTTCAAACTACGCCCCCCGTCTACCGCCAGCACATGGCCGGTGACGAAAGGAGCGTCGGCAATCAGGAATTTCACCGCCTTGGCAATGTCTTCCGGGTTGCCGATTCGCTTCAAAAGGGTTTGATTGATCACGCGCTGGCGATAGACTTCGTCGAACTGCGGATTGTTTTCCGGCCATTGCACCGGGCCGGGCGCCACGGCATTGACGCGCACTTCCGGGCTTAGCTCATGCGCGAGCGATTTGGTGAGCGTAACCAGCCCCGCTTTGGCTACGCTGTAAACGATGTAGCCTTTTTTCGGGCGCTCAATGTGCATGTCGGTGATGTTGACGATACAGCCGTGGTTGCGGCGCAGTTCGCCAGCTGCCGCTTGCGCCAGAAACATGGGTGCTTTCAGGTTGCTGCCCATCAGGTCATGCCAGTTCTCTTCGTTGATATTGCCTAACTCGGTGGGGAAGTAGCTGCTGGCGTTGTTAATCAACCCGTCCAGACGGCCAAAATGGGTAATCGTTTCGTACACCAGATTGGGCAGGGCGCCGGTGTTGAGCAAGTCTCCCTGAATAATGACCACGCTATTTGCACGCTGTAGGTTGAGCTTAGCCTGCAAAGCCCGCGCTTCATCATGCGATTTATTGTAATGGATCATCAAGTTAGCGCCGTGACTGTGCAGTTCGTTACAGATAGCTGCACCGACGCGCTTGGCGCCACCGGTAATCAGGAATACTTTGTTTAAAAGGCTATTGTTCAAGGGGTTTCTCACTTTTCGATTATTATAGTGGCTTATGGCCGCATTACCTATTCCCAATCCTGCACAACTTGCGCACAGCGAGGAGCTTGTAGCGCTGATACGCCAAAAGATTCATCAATCAGGTGGCTGGATTTCGTTTGCGGAGTTCATGCACATGGCGCTTTATACGTCGGCATTAGGGTATTACAGCGGCGGTACTCAAAAGTTTGGCTTGGCCGGTGATTTCGTTACCGCGCCGGAAATCTCCCCCTTGTTTGCGCAAACCATCGCGTGTCAATATGTCCAGCTGCAAGCCGCACCAATGCTGGCTTCCGGGGCAGACATCCTGGAGCTAGGTGCGGGCACGGGCAAGCTAGCGGCAGATTTACTGTTGGAGTTGCAAGATTTAGGTGTGTTTCCCGAGCATTATTTTATTCTGGAAGTAAGTGACCACTTGCGCCATATTCAGCTTGAAACCTGCAAGAAAGCTCTGCCGAAAGATTTGTTTGAAAAGCTGGATTGGCTGGAAACTTTACCGGAAAGATTCAACGGGTTAATACTGGGCAACGAAGTGCTGGATGCGATTCCCGTGCAGATTATCCACAAAACGGCCGACGGCTGGCGCGAACGCGGCGTGGCTTTCAAGAACGGGTTTGTTTGGCAAGATGCTCCAATCGCCGCATCCAGATTGGCTTCCAGCCTGCCGCAGTATTTTACCGATTTACCGCAAGGATATGTGACGGAAATCTGCCCGGCTGCATCAGGCCTGATGCGCAGCCTAGCGGAAACTTTGGAATGCGGCGCGATTCTGCTTATTGACTACGGTTTTTCTGCGCATGAGTATTATCACCCGCAACGCAACCAAGGCACGCTCATGTGCCATTTCCAGCATCATGCGCACGATAATCCGCTCATCCATGTCGGGCTGCAGGATATCACAGCACACGTGGATTTCACGCAAATCGCACAGGCTGGAGAGGCGCATGGAATAAGCCTCGCAGGCTATATCACCCAAGCACAGTTTTTAATGAATTGCGGCATTCTGGATATTTTGTCGCAGCACTCGCCCGATTCGCCGCAGTTTATGCAGCTCGCCGCTGCCGCGCAAAAATACCTTTCCCCTGCCGAAATGGGCGATTTGTTCAAGGTGATCGCGTTTACCAAAGGGCTGGATGAGCCACTTATCGGTTTTATGCAAGGCGATAAATCCCACACCTTGTGACGTATAATGCGCGCCATGGTTGAATTCGAAGAAAACTCAAATCCGCAACATCGCCGCATCCGCAGCTTTGTGCTGCGCCAAGGCCGTTTGACCAAAGGCCAAGAGCGCGCACTGGAAACCGGCTGGCCCAAATATGGCGTCGAATATACCTCTCAGGGCATCGATTTAGACGAGATTTTTGGCAGAAAAGACAGCAAAAAAATCCTCGAAATCGGTTTTGGCATGGGCGATGCCACCGCAAAAATCGCGCAAGCCTTGCCGGATTGCGACTTTCTCGCGGTGGAAGTACACACGCCTGGCGTTGGCAGCCTGCTTAAACTGATCGAGGAGCTAGCGCTTACTAACATTCGTATCGTCCAGCACGATGCGGTGGAAGTGCTGCAGCACATGCTGCCAGATGCCAGTCTGGATGGTGTGCATATTTTCTTTCCCGACCCGTGGCATAAAAAGCGCCATCACAAACGGCGGCTGATTCAGGCGGAATTCGTAAAACTGCTATGCCAAAAGCTTAAGCCTGATGCCTATATTCACGTGGCGACCGATTGGCAGGAATATGCCGAATGGGTGCTGGAAGTGCTGAATGCCGAACAGCAACTGAAAAATACCGCTCAGGATTACGCGGAAAAACCGGGCTATCGCCCGCTCACCAAGTTCGAAAATCGAGGACTGAAACTAGGACACGGGGTATGGGATTTAGTATTCCTGCGTATTTAAAATAGAACTGCTATATTTAAATCGAGTCTTATTTTTTAGTTTGCTCAAATAATGGTTGCTTCAAGGGGAATTTACACGTCATGTGGCACCATCAATCACATCAAGATATCTTCGATGCGCTGAAAACTACTGCCCAAACGGGCCTGGACGAAGTTGAAACTCAACGGCGCCTTGCGCAATTTGGGCACAACAGTTTACCTCAGCAACATACGCATTCTGCCTGGCTACGTTTTTTGCTTCAGTTTCACAATGTGCTGATTTACGTACTGCTTGGCTCTGCGGTCGTGACGGCGTTACTGGGGCATGCGGTGGATACTGCCGTGATTATTGTTGTGGTTGTGGCTAATGCCATTATCGGTTTTATTCAGGAAGGTAAGGCCGAAGCTGCGATGAATGCGATTCGGCATATGCTGGCATTGCAAGCGCGTGTCCTGCGTGAGGGAAAACACGTTACGATTCCCAGTGAATTATTGGTGCCGGGTGATATTGTCTTGCTGGAAGCCGGGGATAAAGTCGCGGCTGATCTGCGCCTGATAGAGACGCACAACCTGAGCGCCCAAGAGGCCATCTTGACGGGTGAGTCGGTGCCTGTGGGGAAAGACACTGTTGCCAGCCCGGAAAATGCCGCGCTTGGTGACCAGAGTGGCATGGCTTTTTCTGGCACGCTTATCACCACGGGTAGCGGCAAAGGGGTGGTGGTAGCAACAGGAGCCAATACGGAAATCGGTCGCATCAGCGGCATGCTGTCTGAAGTGGAAATGCTGGAAACGCCGTTGACGCAGCAGATGGGTCGCTTTGCGCGCTGGCTAACAGGGCTGATTCTGGGAATTGCCGCTTTATTGCTGGTGTTCGGTTATTTTGCCGAACATTTGCCGTTCGCCGATCTCTTTATGGCAGTGGTTGGCTTGTCGGTCGCGGCTATTCCCGAAGGTTTGCCAGCAGTGCTGACCATTACGTTGGCAGTTGCCGTTCAGGCCATGGCCAAAAGGCAGGTCATCGTACGGCATCTGCCGGCAATCGAGACATTGGGTTCCGTGTCGGTGATATGCACCGACAAAACCGGTACTTTGACACGCAACGAGATGATGGTTGCATCGTTGACAACAGCAGAAGGGACCTGGGTGGTAAGCGGCAGTGGTTACGCGCCAGAAGGTGAGATTCAGGTCTCGCAGGATGCCCGCCTGCCTTCGAGGCTGGTTGATTTGGGTCGGGTTGCGGCGCTCTGCAATGATGCGGTCATTTCAGAGAAAAATGGTGTGTGGCATGTGCAGGGTGACCCGATGGAGGGCGCTTTGCAGGCTTTTGCCGCAAAAGCAGGATTTGACCTGCAGCAGCACAAGTTGCAATGGGTACGCACCGACGTTGTCCCCTTTGATGCTAAGACGCGCTACATGGCCGTACTTTGTCATAATCACACGCAGGAGGCATTTATCTTTGTTAAAGGCGCACCGGAAAGGATACTGGATATGTGTGCCGCACAAAGCAACAGTAGTGGAGGGTTTGAACAGCTTGATCGGCAATACTGGATGCAGCAAGTAGATGCTATTGCTTCGCAAGGGCAGCGAGTCTTGGCATTGGCGCTGAAGCCAGTTACACCGCAGCAAACCGTACTTGCATATGACGATGCTGAACATCAACTCACTTTGTTAGGGCTGATTGGGTTGATAGATCCGCCGCGACCTGAAGTGCTGGAATCTATCCAAGATTGCTACACTGCTGGCATACAGGTGAAAATGATTACCGGGGACCATGTGGGTACGGCTACAGCTATCGCTATGCAGATAGGGCTTGCGCACCCGCAACGGGCGTTGATTGGTGCGCAAATTGACAGCATGTCAGATGCCGAATTGACGGCCGCCGTGCTGGAAACTAATGTGTTTGCTCGCACCAATCCGGAACACAAGCTGCGTCTGGTCATGGCCTTGCAGGCACAGGACATGATTGTGGCGATGACTGGCGATGGCGTCAACGATGCGCCCGCCCTTAAACGGGCCGATGCAGGCGTAGCCATGGGACGCAAAGGCAGCGAAGCGGCCAAGGAGGCTGCTGAAATCGTGTTGGCGGATGACCACTTTGCTTCTATCGTTTCCGCCGTGCGTGAAGGTCGCACCGCCTACGAAAACATCAAAAAAGTCATCAGCTGGACACTGCCCACCAATGCGGGCGAGGCCATGACGATTATCGTTGCGTTGCTGTTGGGCATGACCTTGCCGATAACGGCGGTACAGATTCTATGGGTCAACCTGATTACCGCCATTACATTGGGTCTGGCGCTAGCATTTGAGCCGAGCGGAGCCTATATCATGCAGCGTTCACCCAGAAAGCGTGGTCAGCCATTACTGGATGGTGCTTTGGCCTGGCATATCGTATTGGTGGCCATGCTGTTTCTGGCAGGCGTGTTTGGCATCTATGAATATGCGGTGCAGCATGGCTACCCCTTGGAACTGGCGCGCACCATGGCAGTTAACACGCTGGTAGTAATGGAGATTTTTCATCTGTTATTTATCCGCAATCTGAATGCAGCATCGCTTACTTGGCATTCTGTTCGTGGGACGCGTGTATTGTGGAGCACCATTATCGTCGTCATACTAGCCCAGCTTGCATTTACCTATGTACCCGGGTTTCAGCGCATTTTTGACACTGTACCCGTTCCATTGGAAGATGGCTTGCGCATTTTTGGTGTAGGTGTGGCGCTGTTCGTGATCGTTGAATGGGAAAAACGTTTGCGTTTATATTTTGCTAGTCGCTGGTTGCATCGCTAAAAAGCCAGCCACCAATAATTTTTTCCGCTTCTTCTACGCCTTGTTTCTTCAAGCTGCTGAATAGCTGAACCGTACAGTTGCCCCAAACAGTTTCCAATTCCTTGCGTACTTTCATCAAGGTCTGGTTGGCCTCGTTGCGCGAGAGTTTGTCCGATTTGGTCAATAGCACATGCACCGGGTTGCCGGTGGGGCAAAACCAGTCCAGCATCTGTCTATCCAGTGGTGTGAGCGGATGGCGGCTATCCATTACCAGCACCAGGCCTTTTAGCGAGATGCGCTCGCTAAGGTATTGGGACAACACGTGTTGCCAGTGGGCGCGCAGCGCTTCTGGCACTTTGGCATAGCCATAGCCTGGCAAGTCTACCAGGTGTTTGTCGTTGCCCAGCGTGAAAAAGTTGATGAGCTGTGTGCGCCCCGGTTGTTTGGATACGAATGCCAGCCGGTTGTGATTCGCCAATGTGTTCAACGCGCTGGATTTGCCCGCGTTGGAACGCCCAGCGAAAGCGACTTCCACCCCTGTCGCAGGCGGTAAATCGCGCAGGTAGTGGGCGGAAGCGAGAAATTGGGCGTTCTGGAACAATGGCATACAGTGGTTTTGCTACTTGATTTGAGATAGGTCAAGCTGCACATCCTATCATGAAGCGTCTTAATTTGATAAAATGGCACCAGTTTAACTGATTGAAATTACTGGAGTTAATATGCGTCTGGGTTTTGCAGCGGTTTTGGTGTTGAATTTAGTGGTTTCGCAGGCCTTTGCGGCTGATAAGCCTGTAGAGAAAGTGGCGATTGCGCCTGAGAAAGCTGAGCAGAGCGTGGCAGCATCGGCGGCTAGCCCGATAGAGCAGACCGTACAGACCGTATGTGCGGCTTGCCATGCTGCGGATGGCAATAGCGTGATGGCTGCTAACCCTAAGCTGGCTGGCCAGCATCCGGAATATTTGCTGAAACAGCTGAAAGAATTCAAGGATGGCAAGCGCGCCAACGCAGTGATGAGCGGCATGGTGGCTAACCTGGCGGAAGAGGACATGAAAGCCTTGGCAGCTTATTTCTCTTCACAGAAACCGACACTTGGTAAAGCTAAGAGCAACGGCAAGGGTTCGCTGGGCGAGAAAATCTATCGCGGCGGCATTCTGGCCACCAACGTACCGGCATGTGCGGCTTGCCACGGCGCAACGGGTTCTGGCATCCCCAAGCAGTTCCCGCGTCTGGCTGGTCAGCATGCAGATTACACCCTGCAACAGCTGAGAACTTTCCGCACCGGCGAGCGTGCGAACGCACCGATGATGCAGGCGATTGCCGTGAAGATGACCGATCAGGAAATGCAGGCGGTAGCAGATTATGTTCAAGGCCTAAGATAATTTTAGGATGACAGAAAGGCGGCAGGTAGCCGCCTTTTTTTGCAACTAATCAAACGGCCTTGTCGTCTTAATTCCAGTTGGATACGTTAAGAGCAACATCTTGAAACCACCCCACACATTTCTCCAACGCCTATACGAGCTGCTCAGCTCGATGCGCTTTGCCGTAAGCCTGCTGACGGTGATCGCCATTGCGTCTGTTATCGGTACGGTACTCAAGCAGAACGAGCCATATGAAAACTACATCATCAAGTTTGGCCAGTTCTGGTTTGAGATGTTCGAGAAGCTGGGGTTGTACGATGTCTACCATGCTAGCTGGTTCTTGCTGATTCTGCTGTTTCTGGTGGTTTCCACCAGCCTGTGCATCTGGCGCAACACGCCTAACATGCTTAAGGAGTGGCGCACTTTCAAGGAGCATGCACAGGAAAAATCCTTGCGTGCGTTCAGTCATCAGGCCAGTATTTCCATTGCCGCTGCCGATGCGCATAAATTGGCAAAGTACCTGACAGGGCAAGGCTATACCTACAGGCTGCAAACACAGGAAAACGGCGATACCCTGATTGCCGCCAAGGCGGGCACGCATCAGCGCCTGGGTTATATTCTCACGCATGCGGCTATCGTCGTCATCTGCCTGGGCGGGCTACTGGATGGCAACTTGTCGTTCAAGGTGCAAGAACTGCTAGGGCAGAAAAAAATCGAGGTGCTGGATATTCCGGCGAGCCAGGTGCCGGAAGTCAGTCGCATGAAATTGGGCAATCCATCCTTTCGCGGCAACATGACCTTGCCGGAAGGCACCAGCAGCGATGTGGCTTTTTTGCGGGTGCGTGATGGCTATCTGGTGCAGGAGTTGCCGTTTCGTGTAGCGCTCAAGGATTTCCGTATCGAACATTATCCGACCGGACAGCCTAAATCGTTCGAGAGCGATGTGCAGATTATCGACCCAGATTTGAAAACACCGCTGACAGCGACTATCCGCGTGAACCATCCCTTGATTTACAAAGGCATCGCCATCTATCAGTCAGATTTCCAGGATGGCGGTTCCGGGCTGGATTTCAAGGTGTGGAATCTGCAGCAGCATAATGCGGACACGGCTGCACTGAAAGGCAAGATATTTAAAACTGCCAGCCTGGGCGAGGGTGCGGACAAATTGACTGTGGAGTTCAGCGAGTTCCGAAAATTCAATATTCTCAACTTGTCGCCGGACGGTAAAGGCAAGCCACATAACGTAGGCCCCAACACTACTTACAAGCTGCGCAACGCCAGTGGACAGGCGCGCGAATTCGTTACTTATATGCAGCCGCTCAATATCGACAGCCAGCTTTATTTTGTATTTGGCGTGCGTGATACGGTGCAGGAGGAATTCAAATACTTACGCATCCCGGCAGATCCGAACATGGAAATGGAAGGTTTTATGCGCTTCCGCGCGATGATGCTGGATGAGAAACAATATCCTGCTATTGCCCGCGCGCTAAGCGAGACATCCGTCAGCAAGGATGAAAAATTGCGAGACCAGTTCGAGCAAGGCTTGCAGCAGTTGCTGAAAACTTTTGCGCAAGGCGGGTTTACAACACTATCCAAAGCGATTGAAGCCAATGTGCCGCAGGCGCAGCGCGACCAGGCGGCTGAAGCTTATGTGAAAATGCTCAACGCGGCTGCTTACACGGCGTACAATATCGCACAGAAACAGGCAAGCAAAGCGCCGCTGGAACTAACGCAGGAAAACCAGCAGATGATACAGGACAGCGTGCGCGCCTTAAATGACATGCAATTCTACGGCACGCCCTATTTGCTGCAATTGCACGATTTCCAGCAGGTGGAAGCCAGCGGTTTCCAGCTCACCAAATCGCCGGGTAAATTCTGGGTGTATCTTGGTTCTGTGCTGCTGGTGCTGGGCATTTTTGCGATGTTCTATATTCGGGAACGTCGCCTGTGGTTGCTGCTCAAACCCAACGAGGTGCTGCTGGCGATGAGCGCTAATCGCAAGAACATGGATTTCGATCAGGAATTTGAACGTACACAACAGCAATTGCAGCAACTGCTGACATGAGGAAACGCGTATGAATACGAACACCCTGGATTTTCAGCCTCAACCGCTTTGGCAAACCCTCAAGCTTGCCGATTGGCTCTACGCCTTGATTCTAGTGGCTGGGACGATATTCGCCTACCAGAAATACAGCCAGTACATGGATGCCTATGAAACTGGCTTTCTGTTTGGTGCGGCGGCAGTGTTCAGCTATCTGGGATGGCGCTGGAAAGCGCTTGCCAGGCTGGTGCTGGGTGTGGGCGTGCTCAGCTTGTTCGCCGTCAGCCAGTATCACGGCAGTTTGGAAAGCAGCGGGAAGAATTTTTTCCTGAAATTCTTTATCGGCAGCCAAACCGCCATCATGTGGATGAACGTGCTGTTCGTGCTGGCGATGTTCACCTACTGGTTTGCCATGTTCCGCCGCAGCGAATTCACCGGCAAAGTAGCCTCCAGCCTCACTTGGGCGGCGGCGCTGTTCGGCTTTGTCGGCTTGATGGTGCGCTGGTATGAGTCTTACCTTATTGCGCCGGATGTTGGCCACATCCCCATCAGCAATTTGTATGAAGTGTTCATCCTTTTCTGCCTGATTACCGCCTTGCTGTACCTGCATTACGAGGCCAAATTTAACACGCGCCAGTTGGGCGGCTTCGTGCTGCTCATTATCAGTGCCGCGGTGGGTTTTATTTTGTGGTACACCTTCGATCGTCAGGCGCACCAAATCCAGCCGCTGGTACCTGCGCTGCAAAGCTACTGGATGAAGATACACGTGCCTGCCAACTTCATCGGTTATGGCGCATTTTCATTGGCGGCCATGGTGGCGAGTGCCTACCTGCTCAAAGCCAAGGGCTACTTACAAAGTTACTTGCCCAGCCTGGAAGTGCTGGATGACGTGATTTACAAGTCTATCGCAGTTGGCTTCGCGTTCTTCACCATTGCTACCATTCTGGGCGCTATGTGGGCGGCCGAGGCTTGGGGCGGCTACTGGAGCTGGGATCCGAAAGAAACTTGGGCTCTCATTGTTTGGCTGAATTATGCTGCCTGGTTGCACTTGCGCATGGTGAAAGGCCTGCGTGGTCCGATGCTGGCATGGTGGGCACTCATTGGTTTGCTGGTCACGACATTCGCGTTTTTGGGCGTGAATATGTTCCTGAGTGGCCTGCATTCTTACGGTACGCTGTAAAAGTGAACCTTGCTTGCAATTACAGCGTTGCGCGGTACTCGAAATCCTCATGTACTTCTGTGTACATTCCGGTTTCTGCGTTCCTTGCGCCTTGTACTTGCGGCGCAATACTTCACTTTCAATAAATCATCATTTTCATTATCTGAATAGATGCCCTGAGAGCCAATCTGGATGCGGCTCCCAGGGCAATGTATTCTGCAATGAATGCGTGCGCGTATGTGAGGGCTTAAGCGCTGGCAGGGGTGGCGCCAGGCGCCAGGCTTACCCTGAAGCGCACATCGCCGTTGATGTTGTGTATCAGGCTTAATTCGTAGCCTGCTTGCTGCGCATCTTTGCCTGCATGGTAAAGCCCCACGCCCAAGCCATTGTGCGAAGCGATGTGTTTTTTGAACAAATCGTTGGCAATGGCGGCATCCATCGCTTTGCCAGTGTCGGCCACCTCAATACGGCAGCCGTTGGCCTCTTCGTGCAGCAGGTTGACCGTGATGCTGGTGTCAGGCTGGTATTTGGCTTTTTCCAGCGCGTTGCTGATCAGATTGTCCAGCACACTGTCTAGCACTTCGGCATTGATGTCTTGTAGTGGCAGGCTGTCAGCAACGAATTCCACGCCGGATTCGCGATGGCGCAATTGCAGGTCACGCCACCAAGCCGAGATTTTTTCCAGTTTTTGTTTTTCCTCGCCTGGTGCTTTGAGTTTGTCCAGAGTGGAGGCGATACGCTGATTCAGCATGGGCAGCTGACGGCGTATCAGGCGTAACAGGGCTTCCTGGTCATTCTCATCGGATTGTTCCGCGGCGGCTACCAATGTACCGGTGGATTGCAGGATATTCTTGATGTCGTGCGTGAGCCGACTGCCGGTTTCGTAAAAGGCCTGCATGTAGGCGTTTTGACGCAATGTCTCCTCCCGGCGTTTGGCATGGTAGAACTCCCCCATGATCTGGGCCAGTAACTTGACGTGCATGTATAGTGCAGGCGAGATTTCCCAGTGGGTGTTCAGAGTCATGTGGAAATCCTTGAAATTGAACTCTGCTACATGCGGCGAGGCTTCGCCGACTTTGCCGCTGGATTCGTCCGTCATCCAGGAGACGCCAGCTACCCAGGGTAGCGATTGCATCTCACGCATGGCGGCATCCAGAAAGCCTTTGGGACTGGTTTCAATTTCGCCCAGTGCGGCAATATTGCGCACCCAGCGCTCGAAAGGCATGCCGACGCTGGTGAGATAGCGCGACATCAATAGCTCCACGCCGGAAAAGCGCGTGGTTGGTTTCCATAATAGGCTGAGCGCAATCAGGCCAAACGCCAGGCCGAACATGGTCATGAAAATGGTTTGCAAGTAGTGTACGTTCTGGATGGTGCCAATAGCGTAACTGGAGAGTGCCAGAATGAATGCCAGCAGCGTGAGTAGCATGGTGTAGAAGAAATCGAGGATCGGCAACTGTTCCTGGCTACGTTCCGGGTGCGCGAAGAAGAATATCGCCACAGGGAGTATGGGGATGAGGTAGTACACAGCATAATGCGTCGCTTCCAGTTCGGCGTTGATGTTGAGCAGCTTGGGTACTACCCATAGCAATAGCATGGTGAGCAGATAAATTGCAGCCAGTATGTGTACCATACGGTTACTTTTGGCGTCATCCGAGAAAATGCGCCCGCCCAGTAGGCCAAACAGGATGGATAGCCAGATTGCTGTTAGCCACCAATTGATTAGGAAATAGGCGACGAGCCCGAGCCCTAACACCATGCCAGCAGCGGCTTTGGACATTTTCTGGTTTTGCTGCCAGATTGGCTGCCACATCAGGAACAAACCATAATGGCACAGGAAATAACTGCGGCTGGCATGGCTTGCATCATCTCCCGTAATCAGGAAGGCATGCAGGCTTAACAGCATGAATGCCAGAATACGGTTGGAATGCGTTATGAAGAACTGTTGCAGGCTAATTTGCGTAAACATGGCAAAAAATGCTCCCGGGCCAATGTGTCAAAAAAATGTCACTAATGATGAAATTTCATCTTTTTTATCGGGGTGGCTAATTAAGCTTTTGTGATGAATGCCGCATGGTGCCTTGTTCTATGCGCTTGGCATAAGAATTGCATGGTCATTGCAGCAAGGTGACAAAACTTAACGATCACCGCTTATTTTGGGGTCAAGGATACCATAATGAAGAAACAAACTGGTTTTACATTGATTGAACTTGCCATTGTGTTGGTGATTATTGGGCTGTTGCTGGGTGGCGTATTGCGTGGTCAAGAACTGATCAATAGCGCCAAGGTGAAAAACATGGTGACCGACCTGAAAAACGTGCAGGTGTATATCTATACCTATCAGGATAAATTTAAGGCTTTACCAGGTGATGATAAAGCAGCTACAACGCATGCTGGCGCAACCAATAACGGTGATGGTGATGGTGAGATTGATGGCGCGTGGAATGCGACATCCGGCGAGTCGTTCAATTTCTGGCAGCATATTCGCTTGGCAAACATTGCGACCGGTTCAACTACATTGACCGACGCTACCTATGCGCCAACGAATAACGAAGGAGGCCCTGTTGGTGTTCAGTCTAAACCGCAAAATACAATTACTGGCTTGACGGGTTCCTATGCGGTATGTACAGGTGGCGTTTTGGGTAAATTGGCGAAACAGATTGATTCTCAGATTGATGATGGAGACACTACCAAGGGTTCTGTCATGGTGGCTGATACTGTTACGGGGACTTCAGGCGCAACAGCAATTGCAACAACAGCATCAGACTTCGATTCAACTAAATACGTGCTTTGTATGGCATTCTGATGTTGTGTAATAAATTTCGAAGAAGCCCGCAATTGCGGGCTTTTTTATTGTCCGTTTTCTAGATGAAGCTTTTTGATTTAGAATACTCCAAACTTTTGACAGAATCATTCATGGCGCAAAATATCGTCGAACAAAACATAGTTGAGATAGACAATCTATCCTTTGGATACAAAGGCCGCTTGCTGCACAAAGGCATTAACATGACTTTCCCGAGAGGGAAAGTGGTAGCTATTATGGGCGGTAGCGGCAGTGGTAAAACTACTTTGCTCCGCTTGATTGGCGGGCAGATCAAGCCAAACAAGGGCGAGGTGCGCGTGGATGGCAAGGTGGTGCATCAGCAAAGCCGAGAGGGCGTATACCAACTGCGCCGCAAAATGGGCATGTTGTTCCAGCATGGCGCCCTGTTTACCGATTTATCCGTTTTTGAGAATGTTGCTTTCCCGATGCGTGAGCACACCGATTTGCCCGAGAGCATGATACGGGATTTGGTGCTGATGAAACTGCATGCAGTGGGCTTGCGTGGCGCACACAAGCTGATGCCGACAGAGCTTTCTGGGGGTATGGCACGTCGCGTGGCGCTGGCGCGGGCAATAGCGTTGGATCCGGAAATTATTATGTACGACGAGCCATTTGCTGGTTTGGATCCGATTTCCATGGGGGTTATTTGCGATTTGATCCGTACTTTGAACGACGCTTTGGGAGCTACTTCAATTATCGTTTCTCATGATGTAAAAGAAACCTTCTTAATTGCAGATTATGTTTACTTTGTAGCAGATGGCGTGGTCGCTGCAGAAGGTACGCCAGAAGATTTACAAGTTTCCACCATGCCGTTTGTGCATCAATTTGTGCATGGCGAGAAAGATGGCCCAGTCCCGTTCCACTATGCGGCTGGGGATTACAAGCAGGATTTGCTGGAGTTAGACCCATGACGCGGGTAAGTTTGCTAACGAAGATAGTACGTGCGCTACGCAATATCGGACATCGTTTTGTCGATCGCATTTGGCGGCTAGGGGCAGGCGCGCATTTCTTCTGGCTTACGCTGATTTCCAGCGGCGAGAGTTTGAGGCGTCCGTGGCTGGTGATTCGTGAAGTATATTTTACTGGCGTATTGTCGCTGATCATTATCCTGGTGTCCGCTTTTTTTGTTGGCATGGTGCTGGCGCTACAGGGTTATAACACGTTACAGCGTTATGGTTCTTCCGAGGCGATTGGTGTGCTGGTGGCGCTAGCGCTGGTGCGCGAACTTGGTCCCGTGGTGACAGCGCTATTGTTTGCCGGGCGCGCCGGCACGGCGATCACTGCTGAGATTGGCTTGATGAAAGCAACGGAGCAACTTTCCGCTATGGAAATGATGGCTGTTAGTCCGATTGCGCGGGTGATTGCGCCTCGCTTTTGGGCGGGCATGATTTCAATGCCGATACTAGCGACGCTGTTTTCTATGGTAGGTATTTTGGGAGGCTACCTAGTTGCAGTGCCTCTGATCGGGGTGGATGCGGGCGCGTTCTGGTCGCAGATGCAGGCGAATGTGGATTGGCGCGATGATATTTTGAATGGTGTTATCAAAAGCGTGGTGTTTGGTGTGGCCTGTACTATCATCGCCTTGTTTGAGGGCTATGATGCACCCCCGACGGCAGAAGGGGTTAGCCGCGCGACGACGCGTACGGTCGTGACTTCGTCTCTGGTGGTGTTGGGGCTGGATTTTGTGCTGACATCCTTTATGATTACGGTTTAACGAAGGCAATTAAAACATGGAAAGAACAACGATAGACTTGTGGGTAGGAATTTTTGTGGCCTTGGGCGTGGCGGCATTGCTTGGGCTGGCCATGAAGGTAGGCAATTTGACCACGAGCGATATAGGTGAGACCTATACGGTCACTGCCAATTTCGAGAATATCGGTGGCCTTAAGCCACGTGCGCCGGTTAAAAGTGCCGGTGTGGTCGTGGGGCGCGTGGGAGGTATCAAATTCGATTCCGCATCTTTCGAAGCGGTGGTAAGCCTTAATATTGACAAGCGTTACCCATTCCCGCTGGATACTTTTGCAAACATTTATACAGCAGGCTTGCTGGGCGAGCAGTATATAGCCCTTGAGCCGGGCGGTGATGAAGCCAACCTGAAAAATGGTGATAAAATCGCACAAACTCAGGATGCGGTTGTCCTAGAGAAAATGATCAGCCAGTTTTTATACAACAAGGCCTCTGAGCCAGCTGCACCTGCCGCCGCTGAGAAACAGGCTGGATCAACCGAAACAGGGGATGATACGTTAGGGTCTAACCCTCTGGACAAATTAACTGCGCCAGCGAAGTAATCTACTTATTTTTCAGATTAGGAATTGTTATGAAACGTTTTTTAATTGCTTTAAGCTTGTTGATGGCGAGTACCTTAGCTTTTGCCATGGAAGGGCCGGACGAATTGGTGAAACGCACTGCCGAGGATGTGTTGGCAGTCGTGAAAAATGATAAGGAGATTCAAGCAGGCAATCAGGAGCGTATCTTCGCGCTGGCCGAAGAGAAAATCCTGCCAAACTTCAATTTTGAGAAAGTCTCCCGTCTGGTGCTGGGTAAAAACTGGACAAAGGCAAATCCCGAGCAGAAAGCTGCTTTCCAGACCGAGTTCAAGACCTTGTTGTTGCGCACTTATGCGGTAGCGTTGTCCAAGTACAAGAATCAGACCATCGAGTACAAACCTTTCCGCATGGAAAATGATGCGACCACGGCGTCCGTCAAAACGTTGATTCTGCAACCGGGCGGTCAACCCATTGCCGTGGATTACACCTTGGCCAAGCAGGCGGATTCCTGGAAGGTGTACGACATTGTGATTGAAGGTGTGAGTCTGGTAACCAATTACCGCGGCCAGTTTGCGCAGGAAATCCGCCAGAATGGCCTGGATAGTCTGATCAAGAAGTTGGCCGAGAAAAATACTGCAGCCAAAGTGCAGCAGGCCAAGGCTACATCATGATGCAAATCCAACAAGCGGACGGCCGGTGGAATGTGCGGGGTGACGTCATTATCGGTTCTGTCAATGCTTTGTTGGAAGCGAGCCAGCAGTTTGTTTTAAACGCCGGTACCATCGTGGATTTCAAGGATGTTGGCAATGTAGACACGTCTGCCATAGGCTTGATACTGGAATGGAAGCGTCGTGCGAAACGCGAAAACTGTACTCTGGAGTTGGCTAATATGCCAGAAAACCTGAAAAGCTTGGTGGCTTTGTATGGTGTATCTGATATTGTGAATTAGTTGCAATTTTTATTGATTGGCCCCATTCCTGGCGAATGGGGTTTTGTTTTTTAAAGGTTGGGTCATTTTTGGCAATTCCCGCAGTCAGAATAGAAGGCATTCAAAAACACTTTGGCGCACTCAAGGCGCTCAAAGGCGTGGACTTGACTATACAGCAAGGCGAGTTCTTTGCGCTGCTCGGTCCCAACGGCGCAGGTAAGTCTACCCTCATCAACCTGATGGCCGGTTTGCTCAAACCCACGCATGGCAGCATCAAGGTGATGGGTTTTGATGTGCAGAACCAATACCGGCAATCGCGCCAGAGTCTGGGTGTGGTACCGCAGGAGCTGGTATTCGATCCGTTTTTTAACGTGCGCGAAATGCTGCGTTTCCAGGCCGGTTATTTTGGACGCGGTCCGGAAAACGATGATTGGGTGGATGAGATAATTGAATCACTAGGGTTGACCGATAAGGCGCACACCAATATGCGTCGCCTTTCGGGCGGCATGAAACGGCGTGCGCTCATCGCGCAGGCGCTAGCGCACAAGCCGCCGGTCATTGTGCTGGACGAGCCAACAGCGGGTGTGGATGTGGAATTGCGCCAGATGCTGTGGGATTTCATCAAGCGGCTTAATCGTGAGGGGCATACCATCATCCTTACCACGCATTATCTGGAAGAGGCAGAAACCTTGTGCGAGCGCGTGGCTATGATGAAATCAGGCGAAGTTGTCGCGCTGGATACAACCAGCAATTTGCTGAAACAGTTCTCCGGCAAGAATCTCAAACTAAAGCTGCACGGCAGCTTGCCAACTAGCTTGTTGCCTATGCTCAAGCATGGCGAAGGCAGTGTGTTTACCTTGGCGCTGAACGAGCTGACACAAATGGAATATGCCCTGAGCGAATTGCGGAAAGCCAACGTGCAAGTAGAAGACATGCAGCTGATAGAGGCTGATCTGGAAGATGTGTTTCTGTCCATCGTTGGCAAAGGGGGCAGCGCATGATGTTAAATGTCTCCGCACAATATCGCGGTGTCTGGACACTATTCAAGAAGGAAGTGCTGCGTTTCTGGCGCGTGGCTTTTCAAACGCTGGCTTCACCGGTGCTTACGGCACTGCTGTATTTGCTGATTTTTAGCCACGTGCTGGAAGATCACGTTCACGTTTATAAAAGCGTGCCGTACACGGCATTCCTCATTCCCGGTTTGATGATGATGTCCATGCTGCAGAATGCGTTTGCCAACACGTCTTCCAGCCTGATTCAGTCCAAAGTGATGGGCAACCTGGTGTTTATCCTGCTCACGCCTTTGAGCTACATGCAACTGTTCATCGCATTTCTGGGTGCGTCCATTATTCGCGGGCTGGCGGTTGGGTTGGCAATTTACCTGGTGGCAATCTGGTTTGTGGATTTGCCAATCGCAAATGCCGCATGGATATTCACCTTTGCCTTGCTGGGATGTGCGCTACTGGGTACATTCGGCATGATTGCCGGTATCTGGGCGGAGAAGTTTGACCAGATGGCTGCTTTCCAGAATTTCGTCATCATGCCGTTCACATTCCTGTCCGGCGTGTTCTACTCTATCCACTCACTGCCGCTGTTCTGGCAGGCGGTGTCCAAATTCAATCCGTTCTTTTACATGATAGATGGCTTCCGTTACGGTTTCTTTGGCAAAAGCGATGTGTCGCCGTGGTTGAGCTTGGCTGTCGTCGCGACATTTTTGGCGGTGCTCACATGGATTACCCTAAAAATGTTAAAATCCGGTTATAAGTTACGAGGCTGATTTTGTGTTAAGCGCCAAGCAGTTAGAAAACTACATCACGCAGCATTTGAGTTGCGATTTCATTGAAGTGCGCGGCGATGACGGCACACATTTCGAGGCGCTGATTGTCAGTCCGGCGTTTGAAGGCAAGCGTATGGTGCAGCAGCATCAACTGGTGTACACCGCGTTAGGAGACCGTATGAAACAAGAGATTCATGCGCTCTCAATGACAACTTACAGCTCCTCGCAGTGGAAAGAATTGAAACAAGGAAGATAAATGGATATTCAGGAACAGATCAAGCAAACCGTCATCGGGAACCCGGTGGTGCTTTACATGAAAGGCAGCCCCAAGTTTCCGCAGTGCGGCTTTTCCAGCATTGCTACGCAAATTCTCAATGCCTGTGATGCGCAATATGTGGCAATCGATGTGCTGCAGGATGGTGCAGTCCGAGAAGGTATCAAGCAATACGCTAACTGGCCAACGATTCCGCAACTATATATCAAGGGCGAGTTTATTGGCGGCGCGGACATCATGCGCGAAATGTACCAAAGCGGCGAGTTGCAAGCGCTGCTAAAAAACGCCAGATAAGGAAAAATAATTGGATAAACTGGTCATACAAGGCGGCGCGTGCCTGCAAGGAGATGTGACAATCTCCGGCGCCAAAAATGCCGCATTACCTTTGCTTTGTGCGGGTTTGCTGGCAGAAACGCCGCTCACGCTTACTGGCTTGCCCGAGCTGCGTGATGTGAATTCTACGCTCAAACTATTGGATACCATGGGCGTGAAAGTCAGCCGCGAAGGTGCTTCCGTGACGCTGGATGCATCTGATGTGCAGTCGTTTGAGGCAACTTATGAGATGGTGAAAACCATGCGCGCCTCTATACTTGTGCTAGGGCCGCTGCTGGCGCGCTTTGGCACCGCGCGCGTTTCCTTGCCTGGCGGTTGTGCCATCGGTTCGCGCCCGGTGGATTTACACATCAAAGGCCTGCAGGCGATGGGAGCAGCGATTCACATTACGCATGGCTACATTCAGGCCAGCACGTTGCATTTGCCTAACCGCCGCCTGCAAGGCGCCAAGTACTACATGGATTTGGTTACCGTGACCGGCACGGAAAATCTGATAATGGCTGCGGCCTTGGCGCAAGGTACCACGGTGCTGGAGAATGCTGCTAAGGAGCCGGAAGTGGTGGATTTGGCCGAATGCCTCAACAAAATGGGTGCCAAGATCAAAGGCGCGGGTACGGATGCCATTACTATCGAAGGCGTGGAACGTTTAATCGGTACGACGCATCATATTGTGTGCGACCGCATCGAGGCGGGTACCTACATGGTGGCCGCGGCAATGACAGGCGGCAATGTCACGCTAAAGAATGTGCGTGCAGATTTGCTCGAAGCGGTGATTGAGAAATTGCGCGAATCCGGCGCTGGTGTGGAACATACCGCAGATACGATTACCGTAAAAGGCAATGGCAAGCTGAAAGCCGTGAATATCCGCACCGCGCCGCATCCGGCTTTCCCAACGGACATGCAGGCGCAGTTTATGGCGCTCAACAGTGTGGCCGAAGGCGTTTCTACCGTGATTGAGACGATTTTTGAGAACCGTTTCATGCACGTGCAGGAACTGCAACGCATGGGCGCCAATATTGATGTGCAGGGCAATACCGCGGTAGTGAAAGGCGTTGCCGCACTGGAAGGTGCCAACGTGATGGCGACCGACCTGCGCGCCTCTGCAGGCTTGGTGCTGGCGGGGCTGGTGGCTGATGGCGAAACCGTGATAGACCGCATTTATCATCTGGATCGCGGCTATGAACGCTTGGAAGAGAAGCTGACTAAACTTGGCGCTAAAGTAAAACGCGCACATTAGATATGATAACGATCGCACTTTCTAAAGGCCGTATCTTCGAAGAAACTACGCCATTGCTGGCGGCAGCAGGTATTCGTGCGCTGGAAGATCCTGAATCCTCGCGTAAGCTGATTCTATCGACCAACCGCGACGATGTGCGCTTGATTATTGTGCGCGCAACCGATGTGCCGACTTACGTGCAATACGGCGCGGCAGATTTGGGCATTGCCGGCAAGGACGTGCTGGACGAGCACGGCGGGGAAGGGCTTTACCAGCCACTGGATTTGCAAATCGCCCAATGCCGCATGATGGTGGCGGTGCGTAATGATTTTGATTATGAAGCCAGTATTCGCCAAGGTGCGCGCCTAAAAGTGGTGACGAAATACGTTAAAACTGCGCGCGAGCATTTTGCCGCCAAAGGCATGCATGTTGATTTAATTAAGCTATATGGCTCGATGGAACTGGGCCCATTGGTGGGGCTGGCAGATGCAATTGTGGATTTGGTCAGCACGGGTGGCACGCTCAAGGCCAATAACCTCAAGGCGGTTGAACACATCGGCGACATTAGCTCACGCCTGATTATCAACCAGGCCTCGTTGAAGTTGAATCGCGCCAAGTTGCAACCGATTATTGACGATATTACCAGAGCCGTAAAAGCATGAAGGTCAGACGTTTAAATTCTCAGAAAGCCAGTTTCGACGGCGATCTTAAAGCCTTGCTGGCGTTTGAAACCGCGCAAGATGATAGTGTCGACAAGGTTGTCGCGGATATTTTGAAGGACGTGAAAACGCGCGGCGATGCAGCGGTGTTGGAATACACCAACCGTTTTGACAAAACTAATGCGACTTCGATTGCTGAGCTGGAGATCAGCAAGGCAGAATTCAACTCTGCGCTGGATGGCCTGGAAGCCAATAGTAAAGCGGCTCTCAGGGCGGCGGCCGAGCGCGTTAAAAGTTATCACGAAAAGCAGTTGATGCAATCTTGGAGCTATACAGAGGCCGACGGCACCATGCTCGGCCAGCAAGTCACCGCCCTGGATAGAGTGGGTTTGTATGTGCCGGGCGGCAAGGCGGCGTATCCATCGTCAGTGTTGATGAACGCGATTCCCGCCAAAGTGGCCGGCGTGCAAGAGTTGATTATGGTCGTGCCAACCCCGAATGGCGAAAGGAACCAACTGGTGTTGGCCGCCGCGGCGATTTCCGGCGTCGATCGCGTGTTTTGCATTGGCGGCGCACAAGCTGTCGGCGCGTTGGCTTACGGCACGCAGACCATCCCGCAAGTGGATAAAATCACCGGCCCCGGCAACGCTTACGTGGCTGCCGCCAAGCGGCGCGTATTCGGCGTGGTGGGTATCGATATGGTGGCTGGCCCAAGCGAAATTTTGGTGATTTGCGATGGTCAGACGAACCCGGATTGGATCGCGATGGACTTGTTCAGCCAGGCCGAGCATGACGAATTGGCTCAGGCGATTTTGTTATCGCCTGATGCGGCGTTTCTGGACAGGGTAGAAGCGAGCATGCAGAAACTGGTGCAGGAAATGCCGCGCAAAGACATCATCAATACCTCGATTACCGATCGCGGCGCGCTGATTCAGGTGCGCGATTTGGACGAGGCAGCCGAAATTTGCAATTACATCGCGCCCGAACACTTGGAGCTTTCTGTCGCAGACCCGGTAAGCTTGAGCAAGAAAATCAAGCACGCGGGTGCGATTTTCATGGGGCGCGATACTTGCGAGTCGTTGGGCGACTACTGCGCCGGGCCGAACCACGTGTTGCCGACTAGCCGCACGGCAAGGTTTTCGTCGCCGCTGGGAGTGTATGACTTTCAGAAACGCTCTAGCCTGATTATGGTTTCAAGCACTGGCGCACAAACCTTGGGCAAGATCGCTTCGACATTAGCGCATGGCGAGGGCTTGCAGGCGCACGCGCGTTCCGCAGAATTTAGGCTCAAAAATAAATGAGCAAGTACTGGAGCGACATTGTACATAAGCTCACACCTTATGTGCCGGGCGAGCAGCCCAAGATTCAGAATCTCGTCAAACTCAATACCAACGAGAACCCTTATGGCCCCAGCTCTATGGTGATTGCGGCTTTGCAGGGGGTGGCAAATGACACGTTGCGCCTGTATCCCGATCCAGATTCTTCCCGGCTCAAGGCGGCAGTTGCTGATTATTACGGGCTGGAAACCAATCAGGTATTTGTCGGCAATGGTTCGGACGAGGTGCTGGCACATGTGTTCGCGGCACTGCTCAAGCATGAAAAGCCACTGTTGTTCCCGGACATTACCTACAGCTTTTACCCCGTGTATTGCGGTTTGTACGGCATCGATTTCGAAACGGTTCCGCTGAACGAGAACTTTGAAATTGATTTGAACGATTACGTCAAACCCAACGGCGGCATCATTTTTCCTAATCCCAATGCGCCAACCGGTATCCCGCTTGGTTTGCAGGCAATTGAAGCTCTACTGAAAGCCAACACCGAAAGCATGGTGGTGATAGACGAGGCTTATGTGGATTTTGGCACGGAAAGCGCAGTTGGGCTGATTAACCATTATCCGAATCTGCTGGTGGTGCAAACGCTTTCCAAAGCGCGTTCGCTCGCTGGTTTGCGCGTGGGTTTTGCGATGGGTCACAAAGATTTGATCGAAGCGCTGATTCGCGTGAAAGACAGTTTTAACTCATATCCAATCGACCGGTTTGCCGAAGCGGGCGCGATTGCGGCACTGCAAGACAAAGCTTATTTTGAAGAAACGCGACAAAAAGTTATGGCCTCGAGAACCGCTCTGGTATTGGCTCTCAGAGCAATGGCTTTTGAGGTATTGCCATCCGGCGCGAACTTTATTTTCGCACGCCATCCTCAGCATGACGCGGCGATTCTAGCGCAAAAGCTGCGCGAGCAGAGCATTATTGTTCGCCATTTCAAACAACCTGCACGTATCAACCAGTTTCTACGTATCACCATTGGCGATGAGGCGCAGACAGGGCAACTGATAGCCGCATTGAAAACAATTAGTTAGGTGCTGTTGCGCATGTTGATCGAGCATCGGGTCAAATCAGATTAACCCTAAAAAAATAGTTGAAATTGTTTGCTAAAAGCGGTTATGATGCCGGAATGTATGCGATTTGCGTTCAAAGGAGTGTTGGCGCTGCGCTTTACGAGATTTAACAAATTTTTAAACGAATATTAAGCAAATTCGGAGGAAGAAGCATTATGGCATTAACTCAAATGGCATTGGATTCATTGGATTTTGACGCAACCGTTGCCTTGGCGACCAAAGTTGCGCCACACGTTGACATTCTGGAAATTGGTACACCTTGTATTAAACACAACGGTATTGAGCTACTGAAAACATTGCGTGCCAAATTCCCAAACAACAAAATCCTGGTTGACCTGAAAACCATGGATGCTGGCTTCTACGAAGCAGAGCCGTTCTACAAAGCTGGTGCAGACATCTGTACAGTATTGGGTACTGCTGATATTGGAACGATCAAAGGTGTGATTGATGCTGCCAATAAATACGGCAAAAAAGCGCAGATTGACTTGATCAATGTAGCAGACAAAAAAGCACGCACATTGGAAGTGGCTAAACTGGGTGCACATATCATTGGTGTACATACTGGTTTGGACCAACAAGCTGCCGGTCAAACCCCATTTGCCGATTTGGCAATGGTTGCCGGTCTGAACACTGGTGTGGACATCTCTGTTGCTGGCGGCGTTAAAGCGGCAACAGCAGGACAAGTGCGTGACGCTGGTGCAACTATCATTGTTGCTGGTGCCGCAATTTATGGTGCTGCAGATCCAGCTACCGCTGCTAAAGAAATCACTGATATTGCTCACGCAGGAGGTGCAGCTACCGGTGGTTTGGGTAAATGGTTACCATGGATCCTGATTGCAGGCGCTGTTTTGTTAGGCCTGTTCTTGCTGAAAGGCAACAAGCCAGCTGAAGAGGCCCCTGTTGAAGCTGCTCCAGCGGTGGAAGAAATGGCTCCTGCGGAAGCTGCTGCACCTGTTGAGGCTGCACCGGCAGAAGCCGCTCCTGTAGAAGCAGCTCCGGCGGAAGCTGCACCTGCAGAAGCACAATAATTGCTGTTGAGCATGTTTCAAACAAAAAGCCGGCCTAGTGTCGGCTTTTTGTTTGTTTTTTGCGCGCCAAACGCAGTTTGAGTTAAAATCTGGTCTTACAACATCAAAGATATTTTAATCGCATCATGCGCCAAGCAGAAGTTACCCGTAATACCCTTGAAACCCAAATCGTGGTGAGTATCAATTTGGATGGCAGTGGCCAATCTCAGTTTGAGACCGGCTTGGGTTTCTTGGATCATATGCTGGATCAGGTAGCGCGTCACGGCATGATGGATATCGCCGTGAAAGCTAAGGGCGACCTGCATATTGATGCACATCATACTGTTGAAGATATTGGCATTACGCTTGGTCAGGCTTTTGCGAAGGCTTTGGGTGATAAAAAAGGGATTAACCGATATGGGCATGCCTATGTGCCTTTGGATGAGGCGCTTAGCCGGGTGGTGCTGGATTGTTCTGGTCGCCCGGGGCTGGAGTTTAAGTGCGAATTCACGCGTGCTGCCATTGGTGAGTTTGAAGTGGATTTGGTACACGAATTCTTTCAGGGATTCGTCAATCATGCCAACATTACATTACACGTTGATAATCTTAAAGGCCATAATTCACATCATCAGGCCGAGACGATATTCAAGGCGTTTGGCCGTGCATTACGCATGGCTGTGACTCTGGATGCGCGTATGCAAGGGGTAACGCCATCCACCAAGGGTAGCTTATAAAGCTTTCGGTATGAAAACTGTAGATATTGCCGTCGTTGATTATGGCATGGGCAACTTGCGTTCGGTGTCCAAGGCGCTGGAACATGTTGCACCTCAGCAAACCGTAGTGGTTACCAGTGATGCTACGCTCATTCATAATGCCAAACGTGTGGTGTTTCCCGGTCAGGGAGCCATGCCGGATTGTATTCGTGAACTGGATGCGCGTGGTTTACGCGGCGCTGTGATGCAGGCCACTCAAAATAAGCCGTTTCTGGGCATCTGCATTGGCCTGCAGATGCTGTTTGATCGTTCTGAAGAAGGCGATGCGGCAGGTTTGGGCTTGGTGCGTGGACAGGTTAAACGGTTTACACAGCATGTAGACCAGCAAGGCAACAAGCTAAAGATCCCTCACATGGGCTGGAACCATGTGCATCAAACCAAACCGCATGCGTTATGGCAAAACATTCCCAGTGGCGAGCGTTTTTACTATGTGCATAGTTATTATGTCTCGCCTGCCGATGATGCTCTGACGGCCGGATACAGTGAGTATCCGGATCGATTTACGGGCGCAATCAGTATGGGCAATTTATTTGCGGTACAGTTTCACCCGGAAAAAAGTGCAAGTGCTGGCTTGCAACTCTTGCATAATTTTGTACACTGGAATCCGTGATCCCAGTCTTAATGTTTTTGATTTATTACATAAAGCAACATGTTAATTATCCCTGCAATTGATTTGAAAGACGGCCACTGTGTGCGCCTCAAACAAGGTTTGATGGAGGAATCCACTGTATTCTCGGAAGACCCGGCAGCGATGGCGCGGCATTGGGTGGATCAGGGTGGCAAGCGCTTACATCTGGTGGATTTGAATGGCGCATTTGCCGGCAAGCCGGTCAATGAGGGCGCTATTAAATCCATCGTGGCAGCGGTAGGCGGTGACATCCCCATCCAGTTAGGTGGCGGTATTCGCGATCTGGACACGATAGAGCGCTACCTCGATAACGGCATCAGCTACGTGATTATCGGTACTGCGGCTGTCAAGAACCCGGGCTTCCTGCATGAGGCTTGCTATGCTTTCCCCGGTCAGATTATGGTGGGACTGGATGCCAAGGATAGCAAAGTGGCGGTGGATGGCTGGTCTAAACTGACCGGGCACGATGTGATTGATTTGGCGAAAAAATTTGAGGATTACGGCGTGGAAAGCGTGGTATATACCGATATTGGTCGCGATGGCATGCTGACCGGCGTGAATATCGAGGCCACTGTGGCGCTGGCGCAAGCGTTGACGATCCCGGTAATTGCATCCGGTGGCGTGACTAATCTGGACGATGTGCGCAAGCTTTGCGCGGTAGAGTCAGAAGGTGTGATGGGTGCCATTACCGGTCGCGCTATTTACGAAGGTACACTGGATTTTGCGGCCGCGCAGAGTCTGGCAGATGAGTTAAGCCCCTAATGCTGGCTAAACGCATTATTCCTTGTCTGGATGTCACGGCAGGTCGTGTCGTCAAGGGCGTTAATTTCTTAGAGTTGCGTGATGCCGGGGATCCGGTGGAAATTGCGCAACGCTATAACGATCAGGGTGCTGATGAACTATGTTTTCTAGATATTACCGCCAGTTCTGACAATCGCGACCTGATTTTGCATATCATCGAAGATGTTGCCAGCCAGGTGTTTATCCCGCTGACGGTGGGCGGCGGCGTGCGTCAAGTGGAGGATGTGCGGCGCTTGCTTAATGCTGGCGCAGACAAGGTTAGTATCAATACTACAGCCGTTCTGAACCCGCAAGTGGTAGAAGATGCTGCAGGGCGTTTTGGTTCACAGTGTATCGTTGTCGCCATAGATGCGAAAAAGGTAGATAATCAGCCCTTCCAATGGGAGGTGTTTACCCACGGCGGACGCAACCCGACAGGGCTGGATGCAGTGAAATGGGCCGAGAAGATGGTGGCGCTGGGGGCAGGTGAATTGCTGGTGACCAGTATGGATAGGGACGGTACCAAAATCGGCTTTAACAACCCTTTAAACAAGGCGATTAGCGATGCTGTGGATGTGCCATTGATTGCATCGGGCGGCGTGGGGAATTTGCAGCATCTGGTGGATGGTATCAAGCTGGGTGGTGCGGATGCGGTGCTGGCGGCGAGTATTTTCCACTATGGCGAATATACCGTTCATGAGGCCAAGATTTTTATGGAGCAGCATGGTATCGAGGTGCGGCTATGACCTGGCTGGATGAAGTACGTTTTGACAAAGACGGCTTGATTCCCGCTGTTGCGCAGGATCACAAAACCGGTAAGGTGCTCATGTTCGCCTGGATGAACCGCGAGGCGCTCAAGATCACCGCAGAAACCATGCAGGCGGTGTATTGGTCGCGATCCCGCAATAAATTATGGCGCAAGGGTGAGGAATCCGGTCATACGCAGAAAGTACACGAGATTCGCCTGGATTGCGATGAGGACGTGATACTGCTGAGCATAGAACAATGCGGCGGCATTGCCTGTCATACTGGACGTGAAAGCTGTTTTTTCCAGAAACTGGAGAATGGCAAATGGAAAACCGTAGAGCCGGTGATTAAAAACCCGGAAGATATTTACAAACCGATTGCCTAGGCTAAAAAAAGCAATGAGTGACATACTGAACCGATTGGCTGATATGCTGGAAGCGCGCAAAAGTGCGGATCCGGCAAGTTCCTACGTGGCCAAGCTGTATGCCAAGGGCATGGACAGTATCCTGAAAAAAGTGGGCGAAGAGGCCACAGAAACCGTGCTGGCAGCCAAGGGTGGTAATAAGAATGAAATCATCTACGAGACCGCAGATTTGTGGTTCCACACCTTGGTGATGTTGGCACAGGCAGGCATCAAGCCACAAGATGTGCTGGATGAGCTAGCGCGCCGTGAAGGGCTCTCTGGTATCGCCGAGAAAGAAAGCAGGGAGGAAAAATGAGTGCAGATTGTATTTTTTGCAAAATTGTTTCCGGTGCAATCCCCAGTAAGAAAATCTACGAAGACGAAGATGTCATTGCGTTTAACGACATCAAACCTGCCGCGAAGGTACATTTCCTGGTTGTGCCCAAGCTGCATGTGGATTCGCTGAAAGAATGTGATACCTCGCATCAGGCGCTGTTGGGCAAGATATTGCTGCTTGTACCAAAGCTCGCTGCCGAGCAAGGGTTGAAGGGCTTCAAGACGCTCATCAATACCGGTCGAGAAGGTGGGCAGGAAGTGTTTCATTTGCATATACACGTAATTGGCAACCCCTAGGTACATGCCTTGGGGGGCATAGGATAAGGAGATTGGGATGGGTTCATTTAGCTTGTGGCACTGGCTGATCGTATTGCTGGTCGTGGTGCTGGTGTTTGGTACCAAAAAGCTGCGTAATATCGGCAGCGATGTCGGCGGCGCGGTAAAAGAGTTTAAGAAAGCCATGAAAGACGAAGATGGTAATGTGATTGAAGGCGAAGTGACGGACAAAACCAAGCAGTAAACCATGTTCGACATTTCTTTTTCCGAACTGCTGGTGATTGCGGTGGTTGCGCTTTTGGTTATCGGGCCGGAAAAACTGCCTAAGGTGGCGCGCACTGCCGGTGCGATTATTGGCCGCATGCAGCGCTATGCGGCGCAAGTGAAAGAAGAAGTGAACCGCGAGGCACGATTCGCGGAGCTGCAGCAATTGCAGAATGAAATTCGCCAAGGGGCGGAAAGCGTTAAGTCGAGTATCACAAGCAGCCTGGAAGATTCACCGTCGGAATCGCCTGAGATTGCCCAACCCAAGCCGCGTAGTCCGCGCAAAAAAACGGCAATATCCTCCGGTGCCAAATCCAAGACTGCTACCAAATCTAAATCCATCAGCAAGAAATCTGCGACATGACGCCCACAGAATCGTTTATTTCGCATTTGATAGAGCTGCGTAATCGGCTACTGAAGGCGGTTTTGGGCTTTGTGCTGGTTTTTATCGCTTTGTTTCCATTTGCAAGCAAAATCTATAGCCTGTTGGCAGCGCCCATGCTGGCTAAGTTGCCTGCAGGTAGCCACATGATAGCCACGGCGGTTACCACGCCATTCTTCATACCGATGAAGGTGACCATGCTGGTGGCGTTCATTGTGTCCTTACCGCTCAGCCTGTATCAGTTATGGGCTTTTGTCGCGCCCGGCTTGTATGCGCACGAGAAGAAACTCATGCTTCCCGTCATTATCGCAGCTTGTTTGCTGTTTCTTGGTGGTATGGCGTTCGCCTATTTTGCTGTGTTTCCAGTGGTGTTCGGGTTTATTGTGAGCAGCGCGCCACAGGGTGTGGCGGTGATGACAGACATTGCAGAATACCTAGATTTTGTTATCACGCTGTTCATGGCGTTTGGTCTGGCATCCCAGGTACCTATTGCCGTGGTGTTAGCCGTGCGTTTTGGCTGGGTCAGTACGTCGCAACTTAAAGAGGCGCGTGGTTATGTGATTGTCAGCGCATTTGTGCTGGGAGCTATCTTTACGCCGCCAGATATCATCTCGCAGTTCATGTTGGCTATCCCGCTGTGGCTGTTGTTTGAAGCCGGTGTACTGGTAGCCGGGTTGATCGAGAAAAAAACCAACGCCATTCACGCTGAAGGTTGAGGGTCTATTTTTCTGTGGTAACTGGTTTCGGACGGCGGCCTATTATCACATCCACATTTTGATTCACGCCGTTACGCGTGATGACCAGCGCTACTTTTTCATTTGGCTTCAGGGCAGCAATGATATTCAGCATCCCTTCAGCATCAGCAACCGATTTACCAGCAATCTTCACAAGAATATCCCCGGCTTTCAGTCCTGCCTTGTCCGCCGGGCTGTCGCGCAGCACACCGGCAATCAGCGCACCTTTCGTTTCGGACAGCTTAAAGGATTCGGCCAGTTCATCGGTGACATCTTGTGCCTCAATGCCCATCCAGCCACGCACAACGCTACCATGGGTGATAATTTGCTCCATAACTTGTTTGGCAAGGCTGGCTGGGATGGCAAAGCCAATACCCATGCTGCCGCCGCTACGGGAATAAATAGCGCTGTTGATGCCCACTAGGTTGCCTTCCGCGTCAATCAAGGCGCCACCAGAGTTGCCAGGGTTGATGCTTGCATCGGTCTGGATAAAGTTCTCATAAGTGTTGATGCCTAGATGGCTGCGTCCCAATGCGCTCACAATGCCTTGTGTGACCGTTTGTCCGACGCCGAACGGGTTGCCAATCGCCAGCACCACATCACCAATCGCTAGCTTATCGTTGGCTGCGAATGTGATAGATGGTAGCTTTTCTGCATCCACTCGCAACACAGCCAAATCGGTTTCCGGGTCAGTGCCCACTACGGTAGCAACCATTTTCCTTCCGTCGGACGAGGCAATTTCAATCTGGTCAGCAGAGGCGATTACGTGATTATTGGTCAGAATCAAGCCTTGTTCGCTGACAATGACGCCGCTGCCCAGGCTGCTTTCCGGCTCATCTTCGGTATTGTCCGGGTCACCAAAGAAGTGGCGATAAACAGGGTCATCCATGTAAGGCTGATTGTTGCCAGTGCGCTTGGTGGAAGTGAATATGTTGACCACGGCTGGCATGGCTTTCTTTACCGCATTGCTAAAACTGCCTTTGGATGTTGTTGTAGACGTTGTGGTTTCTGGTAGAGCCTGCTTAATGACGACTGGCGTTTGTGGTGTTTCCAGTAATTGCGGGTAAAACATGCGGACGACAAACAAAAGACCCAAGCAGGCCGTGACGGATTGTGCAAAAATAAGCCAAATCTTGCGCATCTTATGGTGTGTAAAGACTCAAAATAACGAAATATATGGATAGTATAGGTGAAAACCCATGCAATTAGCGGAGCTGAATCAATATTTAACGCAACTTTTGCAGCCGGAAAAATTCAACGATTACTGTCCCAATGGTTTGCAAGTTGAGGGCAACCACGAAATTTTCAATATCGTCACTGGCGTAACAGCCAGCATGGCCTTGCTGGAAGCGGCCTTGAAGGCCAATGCTGATGCGGTTCTGGTGCATCATGGCTATTTTTGGCGTGGCGAGTGCCCCCAGATTACCGGCATGAAACAACGTCGCATCAAGTTTTTGCTGCAACATGATTTGAACCTATTTGCCTACCACCTGCCGCTGGATGCGCACCCCGAGCTGGGTAACAACGTTATGCTCGGCAAAGTGCTGGGTTTGCCGATAGCTGGCTATCTGGATGATAAAAACATGTTGCCATACTGCAGGCTTGAAAAAACAATGACTCTGGAAGCCTTTTCTGGCGCGGTGTTTCAGGCCTTGGGTCGTCAGCCGCAAGTGATAGGTGATATGTCTAGACAGGTGCAATCTGTCGCCTGGTGTACCGGTGCGGCACAGCAAAATATCGAACAGGCAATTGACAAAGGTATCGACGTGTTCATCAGCGGTGAGATTTCCGAGCAGACCGTGCATAGCGTGCGTGAATCCAGTACGGCTTATGTTGCCGCGGGCCACCATGCCACCGAGCGCTATGGTGTTCAGGCTTTAGGGGCGCATTTGGCGCGGAAGTTTGGGCTGCAGCATACATTTGTTGATATAGATAATCCAATTTAATTGATATAAATCAATCGCTTATTAGATAAAATTTGGCTTTTTTCTGTCGCATCCTGTATAATCAAGACTTTTGAAACCAGCAAAAGTTAGCCTCAAAAGGGCAGTTTTAGGGGAAGCTATGTCAGACAAGCCCAATGGCAAAAAGCCACGTAAGCCGCGCTCAGCGGTTAGCGAAACTGCTGCAGTTTCTGCAGCAGCGCCCATCAGTAAATCCAATAGCCCGCTTTCCTTTGATACGGGTGCGGTTGATGTGGAGAAACGCAAATTCATCACCATCGCCACTGCCTGCGTAGGTACGGCCGGTGCGCTGGGGATCATGGTGCCGCCGTTTATCGGTAGCATGGCGCCAAGTGAGCGCGCCAAGGCCGCTGGTGCGCCAGTGGAAGTGGACATCGGCAAGCTGGAAGCTGGTGGCATGATGACCGTGGAATGGCGTGGCAAGCCGGTGTGGATTATCAGGCGCACGCCGGAGCAGACAGCAGAACTGCCCAAGCATAACAATCAATTATCTGACCCAGATTGTGATGTGATTTCGCAGCAGCCGGAATATTGCAAAAATGCGACACGTTCCATCAAGCAGGACATCACGGTGATTATTGGCATTTGCACGCACTTAGGCTGCTCCCCAACCTCCAAGATGCAAAAAGGCGGGGATATGGGTGAAGGCTGGTCCGGTGGTTTTTTCTGTCCGTGCCATGGCTCTAAGTTCGACTTGGCTGGGCGTGTGTTTAAGGGGTCTCCGGCGCCAACCAACCTGGTCGTGCCCCCGCACCAATATTTGACAGACACCACTTTGCTGATTGGTGTGGATAAATCGGAGGCTTGATCATGGCAGAAAAACAAATAGTTGAAACAAAGGGCTTGATGGGCTGGATTGATGCGCGGTTTCCCTTTACGGCTACTATCAAGAACCACTTGACTGAATATTACGCGCCGAAGAACTTTAACTTCTGGTACTACTTCGGTTCGCTGGCTTTGCTGGTGTTGGTCATGCAGATTCTGACGGGCATTTTTCTGACTATGCATTACAAGCCTAGCGCCGCAGAGGCATTTGCTTCGGTAGAGTACATCATGCGCGACGTGTGGGGCGGTAACTATATCCGTTATATGCACTCGACCGGTGCCTCGATGTTTTTCGTCGTGGTTTATCTGCATATGTTCCGTGGGCTGATTTATGGTTCTTATCGCAATCCGCGTGAGTTGATCTGGCTGTTCGGCGTGGCGATTTTTCTGTGTCTGATGGGCGAGGCCTTCTTTGGGTATCTGTTGCCTTGGGGGCAAATGTCCTACTGGGGTGCGCAGGTGATTGTGAACCTGTTCAGCGCAATCCCGTTCATCGGGCCGGATTTTGCTGAGTGGTTGCGTGGCGATTACTTGATTTCCGATGCAACATTAAACCGCTTCTTTGCGTTTCATGTGATTGCTTTACCGTTGGTGCTGCTGGGCTTGGTTGCGGTACATCTAGTGGCTCTGCATGAAGTGGGTAGCAACAACCCGGATGGTGTGGAGATCAAGAAAAACAAGGATTCGAAAACGGGTATTCCGCTGGATGGTATTCCATTCCATCCATATTACACAGTGAAAGATATTGTGGGCGTAGTGGCGTTCTTGATGGTGTTTGCTGTCATTGTGTTCTACGCGCCTGATATGGGTGGATATTTCCTGGAGGCGAATAACTTCGTACCGGCAGATCCGCTAGTCACGCCCGCACATATTGCGCCAGTCTGGTATTTCACACCGTTCTATTCGATTTTGCGTGCGGTACCGCCGATATTCAATTCACAGTTCCCTGGCGTGGCCATGATGGGATTGTCTGTGCTGGCTTTTGCATTCTTGCCCTGGCTGGATAAAAGCCCGGTGGCTTCTATCCGCTATCGCGGCGGTTTGTACAAGAAGTGGCTGGCAGCATTTGTGGTGAGCTTTGTGGTATTGGGTTATTTGGGTACGGTACCTTCCAACGTATGGGGCCAGTTTGGTGCATGGATGGGTGGGGCAGATCGTGCCACTGTGGTTGCGCGTGTCTGTACGGCCATTTATTTTGCATTCTTCATCCTGATGCCTTGGTATACGGCAAAAGATAAAACCAGACCTGTACCGGAAAGGGTGACTTACTAATTATGAAAAGCATGAAGAAATTATTGATAGCGCTGGCTTTCTTGCCAATGGTGGCGTTTGCCAATGAGGTTAAAATCGATGTGAAGGCGCCAGTCGACTTGAGTGACTACGATTCGTTGCAGCGTGGGGCGAAGACGTTCATGAATTATTGCTTGAGCTGTCATAGCGCCAACTATATGCGTTATAACCGCTTGCAAGATATTGGGTTAACCGAGAAACAGATTAAAGACAATCTGGTGTTCGCAGGCGAGAAGGTCGGCGAAACGATGCAGGTCGGCATGACACAAAAAGACGGCAAAAAATGGTTTGGCGCAGCGCCACCTGATCTTTCTGTAGAAGTGCGCGCACGTGGTGCAGATTGGGTGTATGCCTATCTTCGTGGCTTTTACAAAGATGAAACAAGCCCAACAGGTTGGGGAAATTGTGTGTTCGATCCGGTAAATTGTAAAGTGGCCATGCCGCATGTGCTGTATGAACTGCAAGGCATACAGACAATGAATCACGAAACGCATCAGTTGGAGATGGTGAAGTCTGGTCGTATGAACCCGGAAGAGTATGATGCTTTTGTGGGTGACTTGACCAACTACATGGCTTATATGGCAGAGCCCAAACAACAGAACCGCAAGCATACCGGCATTTGGGTGCTGCTGTTTCTGGGCGTGTTGTTTGTATTCGCCAAAAAACTTAAAGAAGAATATTGGAAAGATATCAAGTAATCACTATGGCGTGGTTACTGGAGGAGATTAGGAAATGATGAAGTTGTACTCAGGCACGGTTGATCCGTATAGCCACCGTTGCCGTATCGTGCTCTATGAAAAGGGCATGGATTTCGAAGTAATCGATGTGGATTTGGCTAACAAACCGGAGGATTTGGCGATACTGAATCCTTATAACGCTGTGCCGGTGCTGGTAGAGCGCGACTTGGTGCTGAGTGAGGCGAACATCATTAATGAGTATATTGATGAGCGCTTCCCGCATCCGCAATTAATGCCGGCTGATCCGGTGATGCGTGCCCGTGCCAGATTGTATCTGTTCGAGTTTGAGCGCGATCTGTTCAGCCATATCAAAGACATTGAAAGTGGCGATGAGCAGCAGGCAGATAAAGCGCGTAAGGCAATTGCTGATAACCTGAGCATTCTGGTGCCGATCTTCAGTAAGCAGAAATATCTGATGGGTGACGAATATTCCATGCTGGATGTGGCGGTAACGCCGCTACTGTGGCGCTTGGGTCATTATGGTATTGAGCTTCCGAATCAGGCGGCGCCGTTACTTAAGTATGCTGAGCGTTTGTTCTCCCGTCCGCTGTATGCTGATGCGATGACTCCCTCCGAAAAAGCGATGCGCAAATAAGTTAAGTGATGGACAAGCTGATTCCAACCAAGCCTTATATGCTACGTGCCATTCATGAGTGGTGCGTGGATAATGGTTTGACGCCGCATTTGCTGGTGGTCGTCAATGGTCAGACGCGTGTGCCGATGGCTTACGTCAAGGATGGGGAGATTGTGCTGAACCTGAGCTATACCGCTACCAAAGATCTGCATATAGATAACGACGCCGTTGTGTTTTCCGCCAGGTTTGCCGGGATTTCACAAAGCCTGTATGTGCCCGTGTCGGCGGTTAAGGGTATTTTTGCACGTGAGAATGGCCAGGGCATGTTTTTTGATGTAAGCGAGCCGGCTTCGGAGATTCAAGCTGAGCCGGATGAGGCGGAGAAGGTGGTTTCCGCAGTTTCCGCCAAAAAGAAGCCTACGTTAACAATAGTGAAATAATTGATTTTTCTATTTTAAAGATTTACAAAAAAGTGGTATAGTCACGCCTCACGTTTTTCGACGTTCCCAAGCCGGGTTAGCTCAGTTGGTAGAGCAGCGCACTTGTAATGCGAAGGTCATCAGTTCGATTCCGATACCCGGCACCATTTCCTTATGTTCAGCATTAGGGCCTGTAATTCATTCTGCATTCTCATTGCTGAAAATTTGGCGCCAAACATTTGACAGCTTGGTCAAAAATACGCATAATTGCGGGTTCGGTTAGGAGAGGTGGCCGAGTGGTTAAAGGCGACGGACTGTAAATCCGTTCTCTCTGAGTACGCTGGTTCGAATCCAGCCCTCTCCACCAAAAGCGTTATTGCAACTGTAATGAGCCTGTGGGCGTGGGTTGTGCTTTAGTTAATGTCAGGCGAGCCGCAGCGCGGGTGTAGCTCAGTTGGTAGAGCACTTGCCTTCCAAGCAAGATGTCGCGAGTTCGAGCCTCGTCGCCCGCTCCAGTTTGCTTGATAGTTGTTTAAGCTGCCCATGTGGCTCAGTGGTAGAGCACTCCCTTGGTAAGGGAGAGGTCGCGGGTCCGATTCCCGCCATGGGCACCAAATAACGTGATGGCAATGTTGTAAATGGTTTCTTAAAGTTTTACTAAGTTAATGTGCTTTAAATTATTAAGCGATGAACTTTAAGAAGTAAAAAATTAAAGTGGTTTGACGTGCTGATGTTGGCCGTTGAGCGTTAAGTTAATAAGATTTTATTGATATCAATTGCAAGATTGGGCAAAGGACTAAAAAATGGCAAAAGGTAAATTTGAGCGTACCAAACCGCACGTAAACGTAGGTACGATTGGACACGTGGACCATGGTAAGACGACGCTGACGGCGGCGATTACCACGATTCTGTCTAAGAAATTCGGTGGTGAAGCAAAGAAATACGACGAGATTGACGCTGCACCGGAAGAGAAGGCACGTGGTATTACCATCAACACTGCACACGTAGAATACGAAACAGCCAACCGCCACTACGCTCACGTTGACTGTCCTGGCCACGCCGACTACGTCAAGAACATGATTACCGGTGCTGCCCAGATGGACGGCGCTATTCTGGTATGTTCAGCGGCTGACGGCCCAATGCCACAAACCCGTGAACACATCCTGCTGGCACGCCAAGTAGGCGTTCCATACATCGTCGTATTCCTGAACAAAGCTGATATGGTAGACGACGCAGAGTTGCTGGAACTGGTGGAAATGGAAGTGCGTGACCTGTTGAGCAAATATGACTTCCCAGGTGATGACACTCCAATCGTGAAAGGTTCCGCCAAACTGGCGCTGGAAGGCGACCAATCCGAAATCGGCGAACCAGCCATTTTCAAACTGGCTGAAGCCTTGGACAGCTACATCCCGACACCAGAGCGTGCCATCGACGGTGCATTCCTGATGCCGGTAGAAGACGTATTCTCCATCTCCGGTCGCGGTACCGTAGTAACTGGTCGTGTCGAGCGCGGTATCGTAAAAGTTGGTGACGAGATTGAGATCGTTGGTCTGAAGCCTACTCTCAAAACCACCTGTACCGGTGTTGAAATGTTCCGCAAACTGCTGGATCAAGGTCAAGCAGGTGACAACGTAGGCGTGCTGTTACGTGGTACCAAACGTGAAGAGGTCGAGCGCGGTCAAGTATTGGCCAAACCAGGCTCCATTACTCCACATACCAAATTCACTGCCGAGATCTACGTACTGGGTAAAGACGAAGGTGGCCGTCACACGCCATTCTTCAATGGCTATCGCCCGCAATTCTACTTCCGTACCACGGATGTGACCGGTGCGGTAGAGTTGCCAGCCGGTACTGAAATGGTGATGCCAGGTGACAACGTATCCATTACGGTAGAACTGATTGCACCGATTGCGATGGAAGAAGGCTTGCGTTTCGCGATTCGTGAAGGCGGCCGTACCGTTGGTGCTGGTGTCGTCGCTAAAATTATTAAGTAATTTTTAAATTACCCAAATGCGATGGAAGTTGCGTTAACCCAACGCGACTTCCAGCTTTTAAGAATGATAGGCCAATAGCTCAATTGGTAGAGTATCGGTCTCCAAAACCGAGGGTTGGGGGTTCGAGACCCTCTTGGCCTGCCAAATAATAGAGGGCGACTTGGATTCAAGTCGCTAAAGAAACTGTATGGTAGATAAAATCAAGCTGGTATTGTCTGCGCTGCTGGTTGCAGCGGGCATTGCTGGCTTTTATCTTTTAGCCGATAAGGTGCTTGTGCTGCGAATTCTGGCTTTTGTAGCCGGGATGGTGGCTGCTGTGTTGGTGTTTAGAACAACACCGGCAGGCCTGTCTGCGTTGACTTTTGTGGGTGAAGCTGTTGCGGAGGCAAAGCGCGTCGTATGGCCTACTCGCAAGGAAACTATGCAGACTACGGTTGCTGTGTTTGTGCTGGTGATTGTAATGGCAGCGTTTTTGTCGGTAGTAGATATTGGATTTGCCTATATGGTGAATTGGTTGTTGGGACGGAGTGCTTAATGAGTATGCGTTGGTATGCGGTGCAAGCTTTTTCCGGTATGGAAAAGTCCGTCAAGACAGGTTTGGAAGAGCGCATCGCACGTTCAAACTTGAAAGATCAGTTTGGCGATATTTTAGTGCCGGTAGAGGAGGTGGTGGAGTTGAAAGGTGGTCAGAAGACCATTTCTGAGCGCCGCCTCTATCCTGGCTACGTGTTGGTGCAAATGGAAATGAATGATGAAACCTGGCATCTGGTTAAGGGTACTCCACGTGTCAGCTCATTTATTGGGGGAACAGCGCAAAAGCCAACCCCGATCAAAGATAAAGAGGTCGAGATCATCCTGCAGCGCATGGATGATAGTAAGTCTAATCCGACACAAAAACTTACCTTCGAGAAGGGTGAGGCTGTGCGTGTGATTGATGGCCCGTTCAAGGATTTCTCTGGCAGTGTGGAAGAAGTCAATTACGAGAAAAATAAACTGCGGGTTTCTGTGGTGATTTTTGGTCGTGCAACACCGGTCGAATTGGATTTCAGCCAGGTAGAGAAGGAAGTTTGATCGGCCTGTTTGCTGGCTTGTAAGTTTTAAGTAGTAAAGCAGTATTTTATTAACCGGGGAGCTTTGATGATTTCAAGGCGTTTGTACCCAAACAAGGAGTAAAAAATGGCAAAGAAAGTCATTGGCTACATCAAACTGCAGATCCCTGCAGGCAAAGCCAACCCAAGCCCACCAGTCGGCCCGGCACTTGGGCAGCGTGGTTTGAATATCATGGAATTCTGTAAAGCCTTTAATGCGGCAACACAAAGCATGGAGCCAGGCTTGCCGATTCCGGTGGTAATTACTGCTTTCGCAGACAAGAGCTTTACCTTTGTAATGAAAACACCGCCAGCAACCGTGCTGATCAAAAAAGCGGCTAAAATCGACAAAGGTTCTGCGCGCCCGCATACGGACAAAGTGGCCACCATCACTCGTGCGCAAGCCGAGGAAATCGCCAAAACCAAAATGCCAGACCTTACAGCGGCTGATATGGATGCGGCTGTGCGTACCATCGCAGGTAGCGCGCGCAGCATGGGAATTAACGTGGAAGGGGTGGTGTAATGGCTAAACGTATTCAAGCACTGCGTGCAAAAATCGACCGTAACAAGCTGTACCCGATTCAAGAGGCCTTGAGTCTGGTAAAAGAGGGTGCAACTGCCAAATTTAACGAATCTGTGGATGCGGTTGTGAATCTTGGTATTGATGCGCGTAAATCGGACCAATTGGTACGTGGCGCGATTGTTTTGCCAAACGGCACAGGTAAGACCACACGCGTAGCCGTATTTGCACAAGGTGCTGCGGCAGAGGCGGCAAAGGCAGCTGGTGCGGATATCGTAGGTTTTGAAGATCTGGCCGAGAAGGTTAAAGGCGGTATGCTGGATTTTGATGTGGCAATTGCCACACCGGATGCAATGCGTATTGTCGGCACTTTAGGTCAAGTGCTGGGCCCCCGTGGTTTGATGCCAAACCCGAAAGTGGGCACGGTAACGCCGGATGCAGCAACCGCTGTGAAGAACGCAAAGGCAGGTCAGGTGCAATACCGTACCGACAAGGCCGGTATTATTCATTGCACCATTGGTCGTGCATCTTTCACAGTAGATCAACTGCAAGGTAACTTGACCGCGTTGATCGAAGCTCTGAACAAAGCGAAACCAACGTCCGCAAAAGGTGTGTATCTGAAAAAACTGTCAGTTTCCAGCACTATGGGGCCTGGCGTGCGCATTGACCAGGCGACAGTCAGTGCATAAAAACAATAGCTGAACCGTTTAAGGCGGCTCGGTAAAAAAGAACTTTGGGCCTGTTGTCGCAGTTTGGATGGCAGGAGCATCAAAGACCGTTGGCACCCAAGAGATTGGGTTTAATTGCGGAAGATGCAAGGTGGGTGAGAAGTGAGCAAGTGACTTTTTCCTCTGTCGAGCAGATTCCAATACCAACGCAGATGGCGAACCCATGCAGGATTTGTTTGTAAAAGAAGCCTGGATAGGACGCCGTTAAGCCGGTGAAAGCCGGTATGGGTGGTTTTGGCAATAATTGCCAGAATCGAATTAACGGAAGGAAGAAAGACGATATGAGTCTCAATCTTACAGAGAAACAAGTAGTAGTTGCCGAGGTAAGCGAGCAGGTTAAAGCGGCTCAGGCGATCGTACTTGCTGAGTATCGTGGCATTGGCGTCTCTGATATGACAAATCTGCGCGTGCAAGCCAGAAAGTCCGGCGTATATCTGCGTGTGTTGAAAAACACGCTGGTACGTCGTGCTGTTGATGGCACCCCATTCGCAGGTTTGGCAGATCAAATGAGTGGTCCGCTGGTTTATGGCATTTCTGCTGACCCAGTTGCTGCGGCAAAAGTAATGAACGATTTTGCCAAGTCCAATGACATGTTCGTGCTCAAAGGCGGCGCGATGCCAAACCAGGTGATGAATGCCGCTGGCGTTCAGGCACTGGCAAGCATGCCAAGCCGTGAAGAGCTGTTGGCAAAATTGCTCGGTACGATGCAAGCTCCGATTTCCAAATTTGTTCAGACACTCAACGAAGTGCCTACCAAATTTGTACGCGGCTTGGCGGCAGTACGCGATCAAAAAGCAGCATAACCTTAACGCATACTACATTTTACAAATTTAGGAGTTTTACAAATGGCAATTTCAAAAGCAGACATCTTGGATGCAATCAGCAGCATGTCCGTACTGGATTTATCCGAGCTGATCAAAGAAATGGAAGAGAAATTTGGTGTTTCCGCAGCAGCAACTGCAGTGGCAGTAGCTGCTCCGGCAGCAGGTGGAGCAGCTCCAGCTGCTGCAGCTGAGCAAACCGAGTTCACCGTGAACCTGGTAAGTGCTGGCGACAACAAAATCAATGTGATTAAAGTTGTTCGTGAATTGACTGGCTTGGGCTTGAAAGAAGCTAAAGATCTGGTTGACGGTGCACCTAAAGCAGTTAAAGAAGGCGTATCCAAAGCTGATGCTGAAGACGCACTGAAAAAATTGACCGAAGCTGGCGCTAAAGCTGAGCTGAAATAATCGGCAATTGTCGAGTGGCTGGGCTGACGGGAAACCGTCGGCCTTCGCCATTTTTGCAAAGGGTATATTTGTAACAAATTGTAACTTAGATTTTTACCCGGTAAATGGTTAAAAATCATGAAGTTAGAGCAGAAAGCAAAAAGCCTTGTTTTGTGCTCTAACCTCAAAACACCTGGAGACGCTATGAGCTATTCCTTTACCGAAAAGAAACGTATCCGCAAGAGTTTTGCCAAACGTGAAAGTGTGCAGGAAGTCCCTTATCTGCTGGCGATGCAGTTGGAGTCCTACAAGGCTTTTTTGCAGGCAGATGTTGCGCCGGAAAAGCGTATCAATGATGGCTTGCAAGCCACTTTCAGCTCTGTCTTTCCGATAGTCAGCCATTCCGGAAATGCGCGTCTGGATTATGTTTCTTATCAGCTCGGTGCAGAGCCGTTTGATGTAAAGGAATGCCAGCAGCGCGGCCTGACCTATGCGGTGCCATTGCGTGTCAAAGTGCGTCTGACTATCATGGACAAAGAAGCTTCCAAACCGACTGTCAAAGAGATCAAGGAGCAGGAAGTTTATATGGGCGAGATTCCATTGATGACCGAGAACGGTTCGTTCATCATCAATGGTACCGAGCGTGTGATCGTATCGCAGTTGCACCGCAGCCCAGGCGTGTTTTTTGAGCATGACCGCGGAAAGACGCATAGCTCAGGGAAATTGCTGTTCTCCGCGCGCATCATTCCTTATCGCGGTTCGTGGCTCGATTTCGAGTTCGATCCGAAAGATTATTTGTATTTCCGTGTAGATCGTCGTCGCAAGATGCCAGTGACGATTCTGCTAAAAGCGCTGGGCTACAGCATAGAACAGATTCTGGAAATGTTTAATGACACCGATACCTTTCATATCGGCCCGAAAGGTGTGGAGTTTAGCTTGGTGCCTGAGCGTCTGCGTGGCGAAGTGGCCAAGTTTGATATCACGGATAAAGCTGGCAATGTGCTGGTCGGCAAGGATAAGCGTATCACCGTGAAACATATTCGCGATATTGAAAAAGCGGGTGTGACAACGATTGCTGTACCGACAGATTTTGTGCTTGGCCGTGCCTTGGTCAACAATGTCATTGATAAGGAAACAGGTGAGATCGTGGCAAACGCCAACGATGAGATCACTGAATCCTTGCTGGAAAAACTGGCCGCGGCCAAAGTGACAGAAATCAAAACTTTGTACTCCAATGATCTGGATCAGGGTGATTTCATTTCGCAGACTTTGCGTATCGACGAGATTCCGGATCAATATAGTGCGCGCGTAGCTATCTACCGTATGATGCGCCCGGGTGAGCCACCGACCGAAGAGGCGGTAGAGGCTCTGTTCAACGGTTTGTTCTTTAGCGAAGAGCGTTACGATCTGTCTACTGTCGGTCGCATGAAGTTCAATCGACGTGCATTTCCAACCACGCCTGTTGAGCGCACTGCTAACTGGTTGCGTCGTTTTTACGAACGCGTAGGCGCACAGGGTGATATCGGTGCTAACGTGCTTTCCAATGATGACATTCTGGCCGTGATCGGTGTGCTGATCGAATTACGCAACGGTCGTGGCGAGATCGATGATATTGACCACTTGGGCAACCGTCGTATCCGTTCCGTGGGTGAGTTGGCTGAGAACCAGTTCCGTGCTGGTCTGGTGCGTGTCGAGCGTGCTGTGAAGGAACGTTTGTCACAGGCAGAATCCGAGAACCTGATGCCACATGACTTAATCAACGCAAAACCGGTTTCCAGCGCAATTCGCGAGTTTTTTGGCTCCAGTCAGTTGTCGCAGTTTATGGATCAAACCAACCCACTGTCTGAAATTACGCACAAGCGTCGTATCTCGGCGCTGGGCCCAGGAGGGCTGACGCGTGAACGCGCTGGTTTCGAGGTGCGTGACGTGCATTCAACCCACTATGGCCGTGTGTGTCCGATCGAAACGCCGGAAGGTCCGAACATTGGTTTAATCAACTCTTTGGCACTGTATTCCCGTACCAATCAGTATGGTTTCCTGGAAACACCATATCGTCGTGTAGAGGACAATAAAGTCATTGCTAAAATCGACTATTTGTCTGCTATCGAGGAAAGCCAGTACATGATTGCACAGGCGAATACCGAACTGGATGTAAAAGGCGGCTTTAAGGAAGACCTGGTATCTGCGCGTCATCATAACGAGTTTACGATGACACAGCCTGAACGCGTGCAGTATATGGATGTGGCGCCAAGCCAGATTGTATCTGTAGCGGCATCGCTGATTCCATTCCTAGAACATGATGACGCGAACCGTGCTTTGATGGGTGCCAATATGCAGCGACAGGCAGTTCCATGTCTGCGCGCTGAAAAAGCGGTGGTGGGCACTGGTATTGAGCGTACCGTGGCGGTTGACTCCGGTACAGTGGTGATTGCACGTCGTGGTGGTGTGGTGGATTATGTGGATTCCAGCCGTATCGTGGTGCGCGTACATGACGCCGAAGCCAAAGCAGGTGAGGTGGGTGTGGACATTTACAACCTGACCAAATACACCCGTTCTAATCAGAACACCAATATCAACCAGCGTCCGTTGGTTAAGGTGGGCGATGTAATTGAGCGTGGTGATGTGGTGGCGGATGGCGCCTCTACTGACATGGGTGAATTGGCGCTGGGTCAAAACATGTTGGTTGCTTTCATGCCATGGAACGGCTACAACTTCGAGGACTCCATCCTAATTTCTGAGCGCGTCGTAGCAGACGACCGTTATACCTCGATCCATATTGAGGAACTGTCGGTCGTGGCGCGTGACACCAAACTGGGCCCGGAAGAAATTACACAAGATATCTCCAACCTGTCCGAGCGCATGCTGGCACGTCTGGACGAGTCTGGCATCATTCATATTGGTGCTGAGGTCGAAGCAGGTGATGTTTTGGTCGGTAAGGTCACGCCCAAGGGCGAGACCCAATTGACGCCAGAAGAAAAACTGTTGCGTGCTATCTTTGGTGAAAAAGCCTCTGACGTGAAAGATACGTCACTGCGTGTGCCGTCTGGCATGAGCGGCACGGTGATCGATGTGCAAGTGTTCACTCGCGAGGGTATCGAGCGTGACGCGCGTGCGCAGCAAATCATTGACGATCAGCTTGCTCATTACAAACAGGATTTGGCCGACCAGATGCGTATCGTAGAAGACGATACCTTTGGCCGTATTCGTCGCTTGCTGGAAGGTAAAGTGGCAACTGGCGGTCCGAACAAGCTGAAAAAAGGCGAGAAACTGTCTGCCGAATACCTGGATGGCGTAGGCCGCTATGACTGGTTCGATATTCGTCTGGAAGACGAAGAAGCTGCGCGTCAATTGGAGCAACTGAAAGACAGCTTGTCTCAAGCGCGTGTTTCGTTCGACAACCGATTCGAAGAGAAGAAACGCAAGCTCACCCAAGGCGATGAATTGCCACCTGGCGTCCAGAAGATGGTGAAAGTTTATCTGGCGGTGAAACGACGTATCCAGCCTGGTGACAAGATGGCGGGTCGCCACGGTAACAAGGGTGTGGTCTCCAAGATTGTGCCAGTAGAAGATATGCCACACATGGCGGATGGTACCCCGATGGATATCGTATTGAACCCACTGGGGGTGCCATCACGTATGAATATCGGGCAGATTTTGGAAGTGCATCTGGGTTGGGCTGCTAAAGGCCTGGGTCAGCGTATTGGTGAGATGTTGCGTCAAGAATCCAACGTGAAGGAAGTCCGTGACTTCCTGGATAATATCTACAACGACAGCACAGGTAAGAAAGAAAACATTAAGGCGCTGTCTGATGTTGAGGTGATTGAACTGGCGCAGAACCTTGAAAAAGGTGTGCCGTTTGCAACGCCAGTGTTTGATGGCGCCAAGGAGTCTGACATCCGTGCGATGCTTGATCTGGCTTATCCAGAAAACGATCCACGTACGCAGAAACTGCAATTTCACGCAGGCAAAACGCAAGTGGTGCTCTACGATGGTCGCACCGGCGACGCATTTGAACGTCCAGTCACTGTAGGCTACATGCACGTATTGAAGTTGCACCATCTTGTGGACGACAAGATGCACGCGCGTTCAACCGGCCCTTACAGTCTGGTTACGCAGCAGCCATTGGGTGGTAAAGCGCAGTTCGGTGGTCAACGTTTTGGTGAGATGGAGGTGTGGGCGCTGGAAGCTTATGGTGCATCCTATACCTTGCAAGAGATGCTGACTGTCAAGTCTGACGACGTGACAGGTCGTACCAAAGTGTATGAGAACATCGTAAAAGGCGAGCATAAGATTGATGCCGGCATGCCGGAATCCTTCAATGTGCTGGTGAAAGAGATTCGTTCGCTTGCTATCGACATCGATTTAGAAAGAAATTAAGAGGAGACCTTAGCGTGAAAGCCTTATTAGACTTATTTAAGCAGGTAACCCAGGAAGAAGAGTTTGACGCGATCAAGATTGCGTTGGCATCGCCAGAGAAGATTCGTTCGTGGTCTTATGGTGAGGTAAAGAAACCGGAAACTATTAACTATCGCACGTTCAAACCGGAGCGAGATGGTTTGTTTTGCTCCAAAATCTTTGGCCCAATCAAAGACTATGAGTGCTTGTGCGGCAAATACAAACGCCTGAAACACCGTGGCGTGATCTGTGAGAAATGCGGCGTAGAGGTGACACTCTCTAAAGTGCGTCGTGAGCGTATGGGTCACATCGAGCTTGCATCGCCAGTTGCGCATATTTGGTTCCTGAAATCCTTGCCAAGCCGCTTGGGGATGGTGCTGGATATCGCCTTGCGTGACATCGAGCGTGTATTGTATTTCGAAGCATTCATCGTAATCGACCCTGGCATGACTCCGCTGACGCGAGGTCAGTTGCTGACCGAAGATGATTACTTGGCAAAAGTTGAGGAATACGGCGACGAGTTCAATGCAGTCATGGGTGCCGAGGCGATTCGTGAATTGCTGCGCACAATGGACATCAACAAAGAAATCGAGTCCTTGCGCACAGAGCTGAGTGATACGGGTTCCGAAGCCAAAATCAAAAAAATCGCCAAACGCTTAAAAGTGTTGGAAGCCTTCCAGCGTTCCGGCATCAAGCCTGAATGGATGATTCTGGAAATCTTGCCGGTATTGCCGCCAGAGTTGCGTCCGTTGGTGCCATTGGATGGCGGTCGTTTCGCGACTTCCGATCTGAACGATTTGTATCGTCGCGTGATTAACCGTAACAATCGTCTGAAACGTCTGCTGGAGTTGAAAGCACCTGAAATCATTGTACGTAATGAAAAACGTATGCTGCAGGAAGCGGTAGATTCCTTGCTGGACAACGGTCGCCGCGGCAAAGTGATGACCGGTGCGAACAAGCGCCCACTCAAATCTCTGGCTGACATGATTAAAGGTAAGGGCGGTCGTTTCCGTCAGAACCTGTTGGGTAAACGAGTGGATTACTCCGGTCGTTCTGTAATCGTGGTGGGCCCGCAGTTGAAGCTGCATCAGTGCGGTTTGCCGAAGAAGATGGCGCTGGAATTGTTCAAACCGTTCATCTTCCACAAGCTGGAAGTATTGGGCTTGGCGACTACCATTAAGGCCGCGAAGAAAAAGGTTGAGGAAGAAGGACCAGAAGTTTGGGATATTCTCGAGGATGTGATTCGTGAACATCCGGTACTGCTGAACCGTGCGCCTACGTTGCACCGTTTGGGTATCCAGGCTTTTGAACCGGTATTGATTGAAGGTAAAGCGATCCAGTTGCACCCATTGGTCTGTGCGGCATTCAACGCGGACTTCGACGGAGACCAGATGGCAGTTCACGTACCGTTGAGCCTGGAGGCGCAAATGGAAGCGCGCACTTTGATGCTGGCGTCCAACAACGTGCTGTCCCCGGCCAATGGCGAGCCAATCATCGTGCCATCACAAGACATCGTGTTGGGCTTGTACTATATGACGCGCGAAAAAGTGGCTGCCAAAGGTGAAGGTATGATCTTCACCGACATCAAGGAAGTGCAGCGTGCTTTTGACCAGAAACTGGTTGACTTGCATGCCAAGGTGACTGTGCGCATCAAGGAGGTGGAAGTTGGCTTGGATGGCAGCAAAGTTGACAAGCTGAATCGCTATCAAACGACAGTAGGTCGTGCGCTGCTTTCGGAAATCCTGCCGGCTGGCTTGCCTTTCAGCTACATTGATAAAGCATTGAAGAAAAAAGAGATTTCTCGCCTGATTAACGCGTCCTTCCGCAAGGTGGGTATCCGTGAAACGGTTATCTTTGCAGACAAGCTGATGTATACCGGTTACAGCTATGCAACTAAAGCGGGTATTTCCATCAGCATCAACGACATGCTGGTGCCGCCAGAGAAGGAACAACTGATTTCCGCAGCCGAGGCTGAAGTCAAAGAGATCGAAGATCAGTACACATCTGGTCTGGTGACGCAGGGCGAGCGCTACAACAAAGTGGTGGATATCTGGGGCCGCGCGGGTGATAAGGTGGCAGATGCCATGATGAAACAGCTGCGTGAAGAGAATGTGCTGGATGCTGACGGCAAGCCAGTGCAGAAAGACGGTAAGGCCTTGCGCCAGGAGTCTTTCAACGCCATCTACATGATGGCAGACTCTGGTGCGCGCGGTTCCGCAGCGCAGGTGCGTCAATTGGCCGGTATGCGCGGCCTGATGGCGAAACCAGACGGCTCGATTATTGAAACACCGATTACCGCGAATTTCCGTGATGGTTTGAATGTGTTGCAATACTTTATTTCCACACACGGTGCACGCAAAGGCTTGGCCGATACTGCGCTGAAAACCGCTAACTCCGGTTATTTGACACGCCGTTTGGTGGATGTGACACAAGATCTGGTGGTGACGGAAGAAGATTGTGGTACAACAGAAGGCTTGGTCACCAAGGCGTTGGTGAAAGGTGGTGAAGTAGTTGAGCCATTGCATGACCGTATTTTGGGTCGTACATCTGCACTGGACATCATTCATCCGGAAACACAGGAGATAGTGTTCCCGGCAGGTACATTGCTGGGCGAGGACGAGGTCGAGAAAATCGATGCATTGGGCATCGACGAGGTAAAAGTGCGTACCGCGCTGACTTGTGATACGCGTTATGGTATCTGTGCCAAATGTTATGGTCGCGATTTGGGTCGCGGTAAATTGATCAGTATCGGTGAGTCCGTGGGCGTGATCGCTGCGCAATCTATCGGTGAGCCAGGTACACAGCTGACTATGCGTACGTTCCACATTGGTGGTGCGGTATCACGTGCAGCATCTGTGAGCCAGATCGAAAGCAAATCCAACGGTACCCTAAACTTTACTTCTACTATGCGCTATGTAACAAATGTGCGTGGTGAACAGGTGGTGATTTCCCGTAATGGCGAAGTGATTGTGGTCGATGACAATGGTCGCGAGCGCGAGCGTCATAAAGTGCCTTACGGTGCAACATTGACCGTGACGGATGGCAAGGTGGTGAAAGCGGGCCAAACCTTGGCGACATGGGATCCACACACGCGCCCAATTATTACCGAATATGCCGGTCGCGTGAAATTTGAGAACGTGGAAGAAGGCGTAACTGTTGCCAAACAGGTGGATGAAGTAACTGGCCTGTCATCCTTGGTGGTGATTGATCCGAAACAACGCGCCGGCCAATCCAAAGGCTTGCGCCCACAAGTAAAATTGTTGGATGCGGCAGGCAACGAAGTCAAGATTGCAGGTAGTGATTTACCTGTGAACGTGACCTTCCAGTTGGGCTGTATTATTACGGTGAAAGATGGTCAGGAAGTCGGCGTGGGTGAAGTGCTGGCACGTATCCCGCAAGAATCTTCCAAAACCCGTGACATTACCGGTGGCCTGCCACGCGTGGCAGAGCTCTTCGAGGCGCGTTCACCCAAGGACGCTGGTATGTTGGCAGAGGTGACTGGTACCGTTTCTTTCGGTAAGGATACCAAAGGTAAGCAGCGTCTGGTTATTACCGATTTGGATGGGGTTTCGCACGAGTTCCTGATTGCCAAGGACAAGCACGTGACAGCGCATGACGGCCAGGTGGTGACTAAAGGCGAAGTAATTGTGGACGGTCCGGCCGATCCGCAAGACATTCTTCGCTTGCAAGGCCGTGAAGCGTTAGCGCGTTATGTGATCGATGAGGTGCAGGACGTATACCGTTTGCAGGGTGTGAAGATCAATGACAAGCACATTGAGGTTATCGTGCGTCAAATGCTACGTCGTGTTCGTATCACCGACGCAGGCGATACTGGCTTCATCCAGGGTGAGCAGGTGGAACGTGCAGATGTGTTGAACGAAAACGAACAAGTGATTGCTCAGGATAAGCGCCCGGCAGCTTTCGAGTATGTATTGCTGGGAATTACCAAAGCATCCTTGTCAACAGATTCCTTCATTTCTGCGGCATCGTTCCAAGAGACAACCCGTGTGCTGACTGAAGCGGCTATCTTGGGTAAACGCGACGATTTGCGTGGCTTGAAAGAGAATGTCATCGTGGGCCGCTTGATTCCGGCAGGTACCGGTTTGGCATATCACGAAACCCGTAAGCGTGGTGGTATCGTAGCTACGCCTGAAAATTCAGGGGATGAAGCGCTCGCACAGCAAGTGGCAGAGGAGTTTGCTCAATCCACTATCCCGGAAGCGGCTATTGGCGCAGAAGTTGGGGTTGATAGCGGCTTTGACGCAGACAATGCGACAGAATAATGCAACGCATAAGTAACACTTTCGTGTCAGAAGAAGTGAAGTGTTACAAACTAATTCTTGACATGAAAGTGACTGCTGCATACAATGCCGAGTTTTCTAAAATGGCCAAGTTATCAGTAACTTGGCAAACGTGTCTTTAATGATGCGATTTTGTTCGATTTTATAAAGGTGTAAGGTAATGCCAACCATTAACCAGTTAATTCGCAAGCCACGCGTTAAAGTGGTGACCAAAAGCAAGGTGCCTGCACTGGAATCTTGCCCACAAAAACGCGGGGTGTGTACTCGTGTTTACACAACTACGCCTAAAAAGCCAAACTCTGCTTTGCGTAAAGTAGCTAAAGTGCGCTTGACCAATGGTTACGAGGTTATTAGCTACATCGGTGGTGAAGGCCACAACCTGCAAGAGCACAGCGTGGTATTGATTCGCGGCGGTCGTGTAAAAGACTTGCCAGGTGTGCGTTACCATATGGTGCGTGGCAGTTTGGATACGGCTGGCGTGAAAGATCGTAAGCAATCACGTTCCAAATACGGTGCTAAGCGTCCTAAAGAAGCTAAGGCTTAATATATTTATTGAAGGTGTTATTTTAACAGCGGCTGAAATGCCTTGCTAATGTAGTTGCTAGCAAAATTAATTTGAAAGAAGAGTTATGCCAAGACGTAGAGAAGTCCCCAAGCGCAACATTTTGCCTGATCCTAAATTCGGTAGTACTGAATTGTCTAAATTCGTGAATGTATTGATGACCGGGGGCAAGAAGTCTGTTGCCGAGCGCATCATTTATGGTGCTTTTGATCAGGTGTCAGCAAAAAGCGGTAAAGATCCGCTAGAAGTGTTCACTCTGGCTTTGAATAATCTGCGCCCTTTGGTTGAAGTGAAAAGCCGCCGCGTAGGTGGTGCTAACTACCAAGTGCCGGTTGAGGTGCGCCCAAGTCGTCGTAGTGCTTTGGCAATGCGTTGGTTGCGTGATGCGGCCCGTAAACGTGGTGAGAAATCCATGGGCTTGCGTCTGGCGGCTGAAATGGTTGAGGCTTCTGAAGGCCGTGGCGCAGCAATGAAAAAACGTGAGGAAGTACATCGTATGGCAGAGGCCAATAAGGCCTTCTCTCATTTCCGCTTCTAGTCAAGCGGAAAACGTAGTACTCGCTCTTTAATAATTTGATATTGAATTGATAAGCAAAGGTATTTATCGTGGCTCGTAAAACCCCTATTGAACGCTATCGTAACATTGGTATTTCTGCGCACATTGACGCAGGTAAAACTACTACCACTGAGCGTATGGCGCTGCTACCATGGACTGGATGGAGCAAGAGCAGGAGCGTGGCATTACCATTACCTCCGCAGCAACAACCTGTTTCTGGAAGGGCATGGACATGTCTTATCCGGAGCATCGATTCAATATCATCGATACCCCCGGGCACGTAGACTTCACGATTGAAGTTGAGCGCTCCATGCGTGTGCTGGATGGTGCATGTATGGTGTACTGTGCGGTGGGTGGTGTGCAGCCTCAATCCGAGACTGTGTGGCGTCAAGCAAACAAGTACAAAGTGCCACGTCTGGCCTTTGTGAACAAAATGGACCGTTCCGGTGCCGACTTCTTCAAAGTGGTAGATCAAATGCGCGTGCGTTTGCGCGCAAACCCAGTGCCTATCGTAATTCCTATTGGTCGTGAAGACACATTCACCGGTGTGGTGGATTTGCTGAAAATGAAGTCCATTATTTGGGATGAAGCGTCTCAGGGTATGAAATTCACTTACGGAGACATTCCTGCTGACTTGGTTGAGACGGCAAAAAAATGGCGCGAGCATATGATAGAAGCGGCCGCTGAAGCGAATGAAGACTTGATGAACAAGTACCTTGAGCACGGCGAGTTGGACGAAAAAGAAATTATTAAAGGCTTGCGTATTCGTACTATCGCGGGCGAAATCCAGCCGATGTTGTGTGGTTCTGCATTCAAAAATAAAGGTGTGCAACGCATGTTGGACGCTGTGATTGAGTTGCTTCCAGCGCCAGTGGATATTCCTGATGTAAAAGGTGAAGATGAAGATGGTACGCCTACTACACGTAAAGCCGATGACAAAGAAGGCTTCTCTGCGTTAGCGTTTAAGTTGATGACAGATCCTTTCGTAGGTCAGCTCACCTTCGTTCGGGTTTATTCTGGCGTTCTGAAATCTGGCGAAACGGTGCTCAACTCCGTAAAAGATAAAAAAGAGCGTGTGGGTCGTATTGTGCAGATGCACGCAAATTCACGCGAGCCAGTGGAAGAGGTGTTGGCGGGGGACATTGCGGCTTGTATTGGCTTGAAAGATGTGACGACGGGTGAGACCTTATGTTCTCCAGAGAAGCCCATCATCTTGGAGCGTATGGTGTTCCCTGAGCCTGTGATTCACGTGGCAGTAGAACCAAAAACCAAGGCTGACCAAGAGAAAATGGGTTTAGCGTTGGGTCGCTTGGCGCAAGAAGATCCTTCCTTCCGTGTGCGTTCTGATGAAGAGTCGGGCCAAACGATTATTTCTGGTATGGGTGAGTTGCACTTGGAAATCTTGGTTGACCGTATGAAGCGCGAGTTTGGCGTGGAAGCTAACGTGGGCGCACCGCAGGTGGCTTACCGTGAAGCGTATAAGAAAACGGTTGAAATTGAGGGTAAATTCGTTAAGCAATCTGGTGGTAAAGGTCAGTACGGCCATGTATGGCTTAAAATGGAGCCAAACGAAGCTGGTAAAGGTTTTGAGTTTATCGATGCGATTAAGGGCGGTACCGTACCGCGTGAGTTTATCCCTGCAGTGGAAAAAGGTTTGCGCGAGACGATTCCTTCAGGCGTGCTGGCAGGCTTCCCTGTGGTAGATGCCAAAGTGACATTGTTCGATGGCTCTTACCATGATGTGGACTCGAACGAGAACGCATTTAAGATGGCGGCGTCCATTGCATTTAAAGATGGTATGCGTAAAGCTGACCCAGTTTTGCTTGAGCCGATGATGGCGGTGGAAGTTGAAACGCCTGAAGAGTACATGGGTGATGTGATGGGTGACTTGTCTTCACGTCGCGGTATCATCCAGGGCATGGAAGATATGGCGGGTGGCGGTAAAGCGATCCGTGCCGAGGTGCCGTTGTCTGAGATGTTTGGTTATTCCACTACTGTGCGCTCGCTTTCGCAAGGTCGCGCAACATACAGCATGGAATTCAAACATTATTCCGAAGCACCGAAGAACGTGGCAGATGCCATTATGAACAAGAAGTAATTTACATTAAATATATAAATATTGACTTGAGAGGATATTGATATGGCAAAAGGTAAATTTGAGCGTACCAAACCGCACGTAAACGTAGGTACGATTGGACACGTGGACCATGGTAAGACAACGCTGACAGCGGCGATCACCACGATTTTGTCGAAGAAATTTGGTGGCGAAGCGAAAGCCTATGACCAGATTGACGCGGCTCCGGAAGAGAAGGCCCGTGGCATTACCATCAACACGGCTCACGTAGAATACGAAACCGCAGCACGTCACTACGCACACGTTGACTGCCCTGGTCACGCCGACTATGTTAAAAATATGATTACCGGTGCCGCCCAGATGGACGGCGCTATTCTGGTGGTATCTGCCGCTGACGGCCCGATGCCGCAGACCCGTGAACACATCCTGTTGGCTCGCCAAGTAGGTGTGCCATACATTGTTGTATTCCTGAACAAAGCCGACATGGTAGACGATGCCGAGTTGCTGGAACTGGTTGAAATGGAAGTGCGTGACCTGTTGAGCAAATACGACTTCCCGGGTGATGATACTCCAATCGTCAAAGGTTCTGCCAAACTGGCGCTGGAAGGCGATCAATCCGAAATCGGCGAACCTGCCATTTTCAAGCTGGCGGAAGCGCTTGACAGTTACATCCCAACCCCAGAGCGTGCCGTCGACGGCGCATTCCTGATGCCGGTAGAAGACGTATTCTCTATCTCTGGCCGTGGTACCGTAGTAACCGGCCGTGTAGAGCGCGGTATCGTGAAGGTCGGCGACGAGATCGAAATCGTAGGTCTGAAACCTACCCTTAAAACCACCTGTACCGGTGTCGAGATGTTCCGCAAATTGCTGGACCAAGGTCAAGCCGGTGATAACGTTGGCGTGCTGCTGCGCGGTACCAAACGTGAAGAGGTCGAGCGCGGCCAAGTGTTGGCCAAACCAGGCTCCATCACCCCGCACACCAAATTCACCGCCGAAATCTACGTCTTGGGTAAAGACGAAGGTGGCCGTCACACGCCATTCTTCAACGGCTACCGTCCACAATTCTATTTCCGTACCACTGACGTGACCGGTGCAGTAGAGTTGCCGGCAGGTACCGAAATGGTGATGCCAGGTGACAACGTATCCATCACGGTAGAGCTGATTGCTCCGATTGCGATGGAAGAAGGCTTGCGTTTTGCGATTCGTGAAGGCGGCCGTACCGTTGGTGCCGGTGTTGTAGCAAAGATTATTAAGTAATTTTTAAAAGCGATAGCGTCAAAAAGGCCTATCGCTTTCGCTCTTTTTAAGGATAAAGTAAATGGCAACTCAAAAAATCCGTATTCGCTTGAAAGCGTTTGATTATCGTTTGATTGATCAATCCGCTCAAGAAATCGTAGAAACAGCAAAGCGCACTGGTGCAGTGGTCAAAGGCCCGGTGCCGTTGCCGACACGTATCGAACGTTTTGACATTTTGCGTTCACCACACGTAAACAAAACTTCGCGTGACCAGTTTGAGATTCGCACGCATCAACGCTTGATGGATATCGTGGATCCAACCGATAAAACAGTAGATGCGTTGATGAAGCTGGATTTACCGGCTGGCGTGGATGTGGAAATTAAACTGTAATCCAGTAGTTGTATAAAAGAAATGAGTCGGGTATAATCCCGCCTCTTTACCCGAAGTCGGTCAATTGTAATCGGCTTTTTAACTAAATAATAAGGAATCGATCATGAGCTTAGGGCTTATTGGTCGCAAGGTGGGTATGACCCGCATTTTTACTGATGATGGCAATAGCATCCCAGTAACAGTGCTTGAGGTTGTGCCTAACCGTGTGACACAGGTCAAGACTGTCGAAACTGACGGCTATTCAGCTGTTCAAGTTGCTTTCGGCGAGCGTCGTGCCAGCCGCGTAAATAAAGCGCTTACCGGGCATTTTGCCAAGGCGAGTGTTGTCGCGGGTGCTGGTCTCAAAGAATTTAATGTGAATGCAGAAGTCGCTGCTAACCATGCAGTGGCTAGCAATATCACCGTAGAACTTTTCCGGGCAGGTCAATTGGTAGATGTTACTGGGATCTCCATTGGTAAAGGTTTTGCGGGTGCCATCAAGCGTCACAACTTTAGTTCTAACCGTGCATCTCACGGTAACTCGCGTTCACATAACGTGCCGGGCTCTATCGGCATGGCGCAAGATCCGGGTCGTGTTTTCCCGGGTAAGCGTATGCCAGGCCATTTGGGCAACATTAAAGTGACGACCCAAAATTTGGAAGTAGTGCGCGTGGATGCTGAGCGTAACTTGTTATTGATTAAGGGTGCTATCCCTGGCGCTAAAGGCGGCGACGTCGTTGTGCGTCCAGCAGTGAAAGCCTCAGCTAAGGCGGAGGCATAATCATGGAAATTACATTATTAGATAAAAATGGCAAGGCCTCAAAAAAAGGCTTGACCGTTTCTGAAACGACTTTTGGTCGTGAGTTTAATGAGGCCTTGGTGCATCAGGTTGTAGTAGCCTATATGGCTAATGCGCGTACTGCGACACGGGCTCAAAAAACGCGTGCAACTGTTGCGCATACGACACACAAACCTTATGCACAAAAAGGTACTGGTAACGCCCGTGCCGGTATGTCATCCAGCCCAATCTGGCGAGGAGGCGGTCGTGCGTTCCCAAATAGCCCTGACGAGAACTACAGCCACAAGGTAAACCGTAAGGCCTATCGTGCTGGTATGCAGGCTATCTTGTCTGAATTGGTTCGTCAGGATCGTATTGCTGTAGTGGAAGATTTTAAAATCGAAGCGCCAAAAACCAAGCAATTTGTACAGAAAATCAAAGGTATGGGTTATGACGGTGGTGTGCTGTTGTTAACTGACGGCTTTGATGAAAACTTGTATTTGTCTTCACGCAATCTGCCAAACGTATTGGTGATTGAAGCGCAATATGCCGACCCAGTGAGTTTGGTGCGTTTCCCGAAAGTGCTGGCGACCACTGGTGCAGTGAAGAAACTTGAGGAGATGCTGGCATGAGTGAAGCAAAAAACATGAGCGTGCAAACTCAAGACCGTTTGTTGCAAGTAATCTTGGCTCCGGCGATTACCGAAAAAGCGACTTTTGTGGCCGATAAACATCAGCAAATCGCATTCAAAGTGCGTACCGATGCGACTAAGCCAGAGATTAAGGCGGCGGTAGAGTTGGTCTTTAAGGTTGAGGTTCAAGCCGTAACCGTGGCTAATGTATTGGGTAAAACCAAACGCGCAGGCCGCCGTATGGGTAAGCGTAACGACTGGAAAAAAGCTTATGTGAGCTTAAAGCCGGGTCAAGAAATTAATTTTGCAGCTGGCGAATAAGGAGAGAAGATATGGCATTAGTTAAAGTCAAACCAACTTCCCCCGGCCGCCGTGGCGTGCTGAAGGTGGTAACGTCTGATTTGTATAAAGGCAAACCGCATGCGCCGCTGTTGGAAAGTCAAAGTAAAAATGCTGGCCGCAATAACAATGGCCGCATTACTACGCGTCACCAAGGTGGCGGTCATAAGCAGCACTATCGCGTAATCGATTTTCGTCGTAACAAAGATGGCATTCCAGCGAAAGTGGAGCGTATCGAGTATGACCCTAACCGTACGGCCAACATCGCGTTGTTGTGCTACGCGGATGGTGAGCGTCGTTACATTATTGCGCCACGCGGCATTTCAGCTGGTAGTCAATTGATTAGCGGTTCCGAAGCACCAATCAAAGCAGGTAATGCATTGCCATTGCGCAATATTCCTGTGGGTAGCACGATTCATTGTATTGAGTTGCAACCAGGCAAAGGTGCGCAATTGGCGCGTTCTGCTGGTACTTCGGTGCAGTTGTTGGCTCGCGAAGGTGCTTACGCGCAATTACGTTTGCGTTCCGGTGAGGTGCGTCGCGTGCATGTTGATTGTAAAGCGACACTGGGCGAAGTTGGCAACGAAGAACATTCATTGCGTTCTATCGGTAAAGCCGGTGCAATGCGTTGGCGCGGCGTACGCCCAACCGTGCGCGGTGTGGTAATGAACCCGATTGATCACCCTCACGGTGGTGGTGAAGGTCGTACTGCAGCTGGTATGAATCCAGTAAGCCCATGGGGTGTTAAGACCAAGGGTTATCGTACACGTCGTAACAAGCGTACGGATAACATGCGTGTTAGCCGCCGTCCTGCGAATAAGAGGTAATTAAATGGCACGTTCAATTAAAAAAGGTCCGTTCGTAGATGGACATTTGGCAAAGAAAGTAGAAGTTGCGCAAGCAAATCGCGATCGTAAACCAATCAAAACTTGGTCACGTCGTTCAACCATCTTGCCTGATTTTATCGGCTTGACTATTGCGGTGCACAACGGCAGGCAGCATGTTCCTGTGCTGATTTCAGAAAACATGGTAGGCCACAAGCTTGGTGAATTCGCGTTGACACGCACGTTCAAAGGCCACGCGGCTGATAAAAAAGCGAAGAAATAGAGGTTCATGATGCAAGTAACGGCTATTTTGAAAGGTGTACATCTTTCTCCGCAAAGAGCGAGACTGGTGGCTGACCTGGTGCGTGGTAAGAGAGTAGATCAAGCGCTGAACATTTTGACTTTTACGCCTAAACGTGGCGCTGAAATTATCAAGAAAGTAGTGGAGTCTGCGATTGCCAATGCAGAACACAATAATGGTGCTGATATCGATACATTGAAGGTGACTTCAATTTATGTGGATAAAGGCTTGGTGATGAAACGTATTCGTGCACGCGCCAAAGGCCGCGCCGGTCGTATTACTAAACCTACTTGTCATATTCATGTGACAGTGGGCGACAGCAAGGCATAGGAGCAAGATATGGGACAAAAGATTAATCCAATTGGCTTCCGCCTTGGCGTTCAAAAAAATTGGGCCTCACGTTGGTATGCCACTAGCAAAAATTTCCCTGCGATGTTGCAAAGCGATATCAAGGTGCGCGAATTCTTGAATAAGAAGCTGGCAGCAGCAGCAGTAAGCCGTATCGTGATTGAGCGCCCGGCCAAAAATGCAAAAATCACTATTTATAGTGCCCGTCCGGGTGTGGTAATTGGTAAAAAAGGTGAGGATATTGAATCCTTGCGTTCCGCCTTGCAAGGTTTGATGGGCGTGCCAGTACATTTGAATATTGAAGAAGTGCGCAAACCGGAATTGGATGCAACATTGATTGCACAGTCCATTGCTCAGCAATTGGAAAAGCGTGTGATGTTCCGTCGTGCCATGAAGCGTGCGATGCAAAACGCAATGCGTTTGGGAGCGCAAGGCATCAAGATCATGTCTTCCGGTCGTTTGAACGGGATTGAGATTGCGCGTACCGAATGGTACCGTGAAGGTCGCGTGCCACTTCATACTTTGCGTGCTGATATTGATTATGGTGTAGCAGAAGCTTCTACTACTTACGGTATTATTGGTATCAAAGTTTGGGTATTTAAAGGTGAGGTATTTGGTGATAATGCAACTGCACAATCTGCGGTAGCAACGCCGGATGCTGAACCAGAAAAGAAAGTAAGAAAGCCGAGGGCTAAAGATGCTGCAACCGTCTAGACAAAAATATCGCAAGATGCAAAAAGGTCGCAATAAAGGTATTGCGACGACCGGCAACAAAGTTAGCTTTGGCGACTTTGGTTTAAAAGCAATTGGCCGAGGCCGTTTGACTGCACGTCAAATCGAGGCAGCACGTCGTGTGATGACGCGTCACATCAAGCGTGGTGGTCGTGTGTGGATTCGTATTTTCCCGGATCAGCCTATTTCCAAAAAACCTGCTGAAGTGCGTATGGGTAACGGTAAAGGCAGTACCGAGTACTACGTAGCGCAAATCCAGCCAGGCAAAATGCTCTACGAGATGGATGGCGTGAGCGAAGAGTTGGCGCGCGAAGCTTTCCGCTTGGCTGCAGCTAAATTGCCAATCGAAACCGTGTTTATGACACGTCACGTTGGCAGCTAAGGAGTCGATATGAAAGCGAAAGACCTGATTAATAAGACCGCTGATGAGTTGAATAAAGAGTTGATCGAGTTGCGCCGCGCGCAGTTTTCACTGCGTATGCAACTTGCAACCCAGCAATTGAACAACACTGATCAAATCGGTAAAACACGTCGTGATATCGCACGTGTAAAAACTGTACTGGCTCAAAAGGCCAAGGCTTAATTAAGGACAAACAGAAATGACTGAGCAAGTAAAAGTTGTGCGTTCCTTTAGCGGCCGTGTGGTAAGCGACAAAATGGACAAAACCGTAACCGTGTTGGTGGAGCGTAAAGTGAAGCATCCGGTGATTGGTAAAGTAGTTGCCAAATCCAAAAAGTTTCATGCACACGACGAAAACAATGAATGCAAAGAGGGTGACATCGTTACCATCACTGAAAGCCGCCCGCTCTCCAAAACCAAAACTTGGGTAGTGAGCAAAATCGTAAGCAAGGCGCAAGCAGTTTAGTTGTAAGTAATGTCGTTGTTTGCTTGATTTAAGTAAACAATTCAAGTTATAATGTTGGACTTTTCGGCGCTCGTAACTTTTTGGTGCATAAAACACTACAAAGTTACATAAGCTAGCGCCCCAATACTGACCGTGGCTATCGGCCGTTTTAAGAGCGGCTGGTGTTGGTTAAAACGGATTAAGTTGGAGATTATTCTCATGATTCAAATGCAATCTCGGCTTGAAGTTGCCGATAACACAGGTGCGCGTTCCGTGCAGTGCATTAAAGTGCTGGGTGGTTCCAAGCGTCGTTACGCCGGTATCGGCGATATCATTAAAGTGAGCATCAAGGATGCTGCGCCGCGTGGTCGCGTCAAAAAAGGCGAAGTGTATAACGCTGTGGTTGTGCGCACTGCTAAGGGTGTGCGTCGTCAAGATGGCTCTTTGGTTAAATTTGACGGTAATGCTGCGGTGTTGCTGAACAACAAGCTGGAGCCAATCGGTACACGTATTTTTGGCCCGGTGACGCGTGAGTTGCGTAGTGAGCGCTTTATGAAGATCGTGTCTTTAGCGCCAGAAGTCTTGTAAGGATGGTTCAAATGAGCAAAATTCGTAAGGGCGATCAAGTGATCGTTAACACTGGAAAAGACAAGGGTAAGCAGGGCGCGGTATTGCGTGTATTGGCTACGGGTCATGTGGTGGTGGAAGGCATTAATCTTGCCAAAAAACATACCAAACCCAATCCGATGCGTGGCGTGACTGGAGGTATCGTTGCAAAAGAAATGCCTATCGCGGTTTCTAATGTTGCTTTGTTTAATCAGTCTACACAAAAGGCAGATCGCGCTGGATATAAGGTTTTGAAAGACGGTAGCAAGGTGCGCGTGTTCAAATCTAACGGTGAAGCGGTAAGCGCTTAATGCGCGCATAAGGACGAAATATGGCACGTTTGAAACAATTTTATAATGATGCGGTTATTAAAAAACTCACGGAGCAATTCGGTTATACATCCGTAATGCAGGTTCCTCGCATTGAAAAGATTACGCTCAACATGGGTGTTGGCGAGGCTGTTGCAGACAAGAAAGTGATGGAAAATGCTGTGGCGGATATGGAAAAAATCGCAGGCCAGAAACCTGTTGTGACCAAAGCCAAAAAATCCGTGGCCGCATTTAAGATTCGCGACAATTATCCGGTAGGTTGTAAAGTAACTTTGCGTCGCGAGCGTATGTACGAGTTTCTGGATCGTCTGATCACAGTAGCTATTCCACGTATTCGCGATTTTCGCGGTATTTCTGGCAAATCTTTCGATGGCCGTGGCAACTACAATATGGGTGTCAAAGAGCAAATCATTTTTCCAGAAATTGAGTACGACAAGATTGATGCTTTGCGTGGTATGAATATTACTATCACTACCACGGCGAAGACGGACGAAGAGGCTAAGGCTTTGTTGTCTGCGTTTAACTTTCCTTTCAGAGGTTAAGACATGGCTAAAACATGTATGACAGAGCGCGAAGCCAAACGCCGCGCAACCGTAGAGAAATTTGCAGCCAAGCGTGCAGCATTGATGGCAACAATCAACGATCAAAAAGCGTCTGCTGAAGATCGTCGTGCAGCCCGTCAAAGGTTGGAAGCTTTGCCTCGCAATGCAAGTCCTGTTCGTTTGCGTAATCGTTGCGCGTTGACAGGTCGTCCGCGTGGCGTGTTTAGTAAATTTGGTATCGCGCGTAACAAGCTGCGTGATTTGATGATGAGTGGCCAAGTGCCAGGCGTTACCAAGGCTAGCTGGTAATTAGGTTAGCAAAAGGATAAATGACTTATGAGTATGAGTGATCCAATCGCCGATATGTTGACCCGCATTCGCAATGCGCAACAAACCAACAAGTTATCGGTTTCCATGCCTGCATCCAAACTAAAGGGCGCGATTGCCAATGTGTTGAAGGATGAAGGTTATATTGAGGATTTTGCTGTATTGCCTAATGATGGCAAGCCTTTGCTAAGCATTAGCTTGAAGTACTATGCGGGCCGTCCTGTGATAGAGAAGATCGAGCGAGTTAGTAAGCCTGGTTTGCGCATCTACAAGGGCAGCGAAAGCTTGCCTAAGGTGATGAATGGTTTGGGTGTAACGATCGTGTCTACATCCAAAGGTGTGATGACGGATCATAAAGCGCGCGCTGCCGGTATTGGCGGTGAAGTGCTGTGTGTGGTTGCATAAGGAGGCAAAATGTCACGCGTTGCTAAAAATCCTGTTGCGATTCCAGCTAAAGTAGAAATCGTTTTAAACCCAGGCAGCATTTCTGTAAGTGGTCCGTTGGGTAGGCTGACCCAACCGCTGACTGATGCGGTCAAATTGGCTCGTGAAGGCGACACGGTTACGTTTGCTGCTGCAAATGACAGTCAGCATGCCCGAGCAATGTCCGGCACAATCCGCGCATTGGTGGCAAACATGGTGAAGGGTGTGTCCGAAGGCTTTACACGAAAATTGATGCTGATAGGCGTTGGTTATAAGGCGGCTGCACAAGGTGCGGTGTTGAATCTGGATTTGGGTTATTCCCATCCGATCAAGCACAAGCTGCCAGATGGAGTGAAAGTACAAACCCCTACACCTACAGAGGTGATTCTGACTGGTGTGGATAAACAAGTGATTGGTCAGGTGGCCGCCCAGATTCGTGCGTACCGTGCTCCAGAGCCATACAAAGGCAAAGGCGTTCGCTATGAAAACGAAGTGGTGGTAATTAAAGAGACCAAGAAAAAATAAACAGTAACTAGATAAGCTTAGACTAAAGGCTAGATCATGACTACAGTAAATAATCGCTTGCGCCGTGCACGTAAAACCCGTGCCAAAATTGCCAAGCAGAATGCTACTCGCTTGAGTGTGCATCGTACCAACTTGCATATTTATGCACAAATCATTGCCGAAACGGGCGATAAGGTGTTGGCAAGCGCATCAACCGCAGAAGCTGAGGTGCGTAAAAAAATCAAAAATGGCGGCAATATTGAAGCGGCTGCTGTTGTTGGTAAGCGCATTGCTGAGAAAGCGAAAAAAGCGGGTGTCACAGAAGTCGCTTTTGACCGTTCCGGTTATAAATATCACGGCCGAATTAAGGCGCTGGCAGATGCTGCGCGCGAAAACGGCTTGTCATTCTAAATTAGGCGAGACACAAGATGGCGAAAGATATAGAGCAACAATCACAGCAGACAGATGGTTTGCGTGAAAAGATGATTACCGTAAACCGTGTTAGCAAAACGGTTAAAGGTGGTCGTATCATGAGTTTTGCCGCTCTGACAGTGGTTGGCGATGGTGATGGCGCTGTAGGTATGGGTAAGGGTAAGGCGCGTGAAGTGCCTGCCGCCGTGCAAAAAGCGATGGATGAAGCGCGTCGTGGCATGCTTAAAATCAGTTTGAATAACGGTACTTTGCATCATGCGGTGACTGGTACACATGGCGCAGCCAAAGTGTTTATCCAGCCAGCATCAGAAGGTACTGGAATTATTGCAGGTGGCGCGATGCGTGCTATCTTCGAGGTGATGGGTGTCACTAACGTATTGGCGAAATGTATCGGTTCCAGTAATCCGTATAACGTGGTGCGCGCAACTCTGAACGGTTTGGCTTCCATGAATACGCCGGCTGAGGTTGCTGCAAAGCGCGGTAAATCAGTGGAAGAGATCAGGGGTTAATCATGGCAAAATCAAAGAAAGACACTGGTACTGTTAAAGTGACTTTGGTTAAAAGCACTATCGGTCGTATCGAGGCGCATAAAGCCACTGTGCGTGGCTTGGGTCTGCGTCGTATGCATCACACTGTAGAACTGCAAGATACACCAGCCGTACGTGGCATGATCAATGCAGTTGGCTACTTGCTGAAAGTTGAATAAGAGGGCTGTATGAAATTAAATTCCATTAAACCAGCAGCAGGCGCTAAAAAAGCCGCTCGTCGCGTAGGCCGTGGTATTGGTTCTGGCTTGGGTAAAACCTGTGGCCGTGGGCATAAAGGTCAACATTCTCGTGCGGGTCATTTCAAAATCGGTTTTGAGGGTGGTCAGATGCCTTTGCAACGCCGTTTGCCTAAACGTGGTTTTAATTCCATGACTAAAGATGATACTGCACGTATTCGCACGAGCGAACTAGTGGCAGTGGAGGCTGACATAATCGATTTGTTGGCTTTGAAGGCCGCAAAACTTGTAGCGGGTAGTGCAAAGGCCGCCAAAGTATATTTGTCTGGTGAAGTGACTAAGAAATTGTCAGTACAAGGTTTGCAGTTGACCAAAGGTGCGCGCGCTGCGATTGAAGCGGCTGGCGGTAAAGTAATCGAAGCAGCGTGATAGCAGTAAGCGAGTTAGGCATTGGCGCAAGATAATTTTCTGGGCAACATGAGCAAATTAGGCGAGCTAAAAAGCCGCCTATGGTTTGTGTTGGGTGCCTTAGTGGTATATCGTTTGGGTGCTCATATCCCGGTTCCCGGGATTGATCCCAATACGCTGAAGCAGCTTTTTGATGCGCAGGGCGGTGGTATTTTGGGCATGTTTAACATGTTCTCAGGTGGTGCGTTGTCCCGCTTTACTGTGTTTGCGCTGGGGATTATGCCCTACATTTCTGCGTCTATTATTATGCAGCTAATGTCAGTGGTGTCGCCCAAGATTGAGCAGTTGAAGAAAGAAGGTGAGGCTGGCCGCAGGCAGATCACCAAGTACACGCGATATGGTACGGTGTTACTGGCAACATTCCAGGCGCTGGGTATTGCAATTGCCTTTGAGGGTACGCCTGGACTGGTTCTGGATCCAGGTTTTGCATTTAGGCTAATAACAGTTGTTACCTTGGTAGGTGGCACCATGTTTTTGATGTGGTTGGGCGAGCAGATTACTGAACGGGGCATTGGTAACGGTATCTCTATTATTATCTTTGCGGGTATTGTGGCCGGCCTGCCAAATGCGATTGGTAATACATTAGAACTGGCAAAAACGGGAGCTTTCTCTATCCCGTTGGTGATGTTCCTGTTAGCGGCTGCTTTGCTGGTAACCGCTTTGGTGGTGTTTGTTGAGCGTGGTCAACGCAAGATTACGGTGAACTATGCGAAGCGCCAAGTTGGAAACAAAGTATTTGGTGGACAGACCACACACTTGCCAATGAAGTTGAATATGGCTGGCGTGATCCCACCTATTTTTGCCTCGAGCATTATTTTGTTCCCGGCAACATTAGCGGGCTGGTTTGGCAGTAGTGAAAAAATGTATTGGCTGAAAGACGTCGCCAGTGTGTTATCCCCTGGTCAGCCGATTTATATTTTGTTGTTTGCTGCAGCGATTATTTTCTTCTGTTTCTTTTATACGGCTTTGGTGTTCAATCCGAAAGAAACAGCAGAGAACTTGAAAAAAAGTGGTGCGTTTGTGCCAGGCATCCGTCCTGGTGAGCAAACTGCGAAATATATAGACAAGATCATGGGTCGCTTGACTTTGGTGGGTGCGTTTTACATTACCTTGGTTTGCTTGCTGCCGGAGTTCTTGATTTTGAAGTTTAATACGCCGTTTTATTTTGGCGGTACATCGCTGCTGATTATTGTAGTGGTAACGATGGATTTTATGGCACAAGTGCAATCACATTTGATGTCGCAACAGTATGAAGGCCTGTTGAGAAAGGCCAATTTTAAGGGTAACGCGCAGCGTTAACAGAAAATTGGCAAAAGAAGACACCATAGAAATGCAGGGAGAGATTCTTGAGAATCTGCCTAATGCAACTTTTAAGGTAAAGCTGGAAAACGGCCATACGGTATTGGGTTATATTTCCGGCAAGATGCGTATGCACTATATTCGTATTTTGCCGGGCGACAAGGTGACAGTGGAAATGACGCCTTATGATTTAACAAGGGCGCGGATTACATTCCGCGCCAAATAAGCAAAGTAAAGAGGTTTAACATGAGAGTTCGTGCTTCAGTAAAGAAGTTGTGTCGCAATTGTAAGGTGGTGCGTCGTCGTGGCGTAGTGCGTATTATTTGCACTGATCCTCGTCATAAACAACGTCAAGGCTAATTGCCTGTGGCCACAGTATTCATTGAATTGCTCTGGTTAAACTGTTAAAATATTCGGCTTTTTATTTGGTTAGCTAAGCGCTAGCGCATTTGGAGTTTTAGTTATGGCACGTATTGCAGGGGTTAATATCCCAAATCATAAACATGCTGAAATCGCATTGACTGCGATTTATGGCATAGGCCGCCCTACAGCGCAAAAAATATGCGTAGCGGCTGGCGTGGCTATCAGCACAAAGATTAAAGATTTGAACGATGCAGATATTGAAAAATTGCGTGACGAAGTTGCCAAGTTGAAAGTGGAAGGTGACTTGCGCCGTGATGTCTCCATGAATATCAAGCGTTTGATGGATTTGGGTTGCTATCGCGGTGTGCGTCATCGCCGTGGCTTGCCCGTGCGCGGTCAACGTACCAAAACCAATGCGCGTACTCGCAAAGGCCCGGTCAAGGCTATCAAGCAAGCTAAATAATTTTAAGAGATTTTGTTAAGGACTGTACAACATGGCAAAAGCTAATGTACGTATTAAAAAGAAAGTGAAAAAGAATATTGCCGAGGGTATCGCTCACGTGCATGCTTCTTTCAACAACACCATTATTACGATTACCGACCGTCAGGGCAATGCGCTTTCTTGGGCAACTTCCGGCGGTCAAGGTTTTAAAGGTTCTCGTAAAAGTACTCCATTCGCGGCACAGGTTGCGGCAGAGGTTGCAGGGAAAAATGCACAAGAGTCTGGTGTTAAAAATCTGGAGGTGCGTATCAAAGGCCCGGGCCCAGGTCGCGAATCTGCGGTGCGCGCTCTTAATGCAGCCGGTTTTAAAATCACTAGCATTACGGATGTGACGCCAGTGCCGCATAACGGTTGCCGTCCACCGAAAAAACGTCGCATTTAATTATCGCGAAAAGATTATTGGAGAATATTTTGGCTAGAAATTTAGATCCTAAATGCCGTCAGTGCCGCCGTGAAGGTGAGAAACTGTTTTTAAAAGCTGAAAAATGCTTTACGGATAAGTGCGCGATTGAAAAGCGTGATTTCGCGCCAGGTCAGCATGGTCAGCGCCGTAATACCCGTTTGTCAGACTACGGTGTGCAATTGCGTGAAAAGCAGAAAGTACGTCGTATCTATGGCGTGCTGGAAGCGCAATTCCGCAGTTATTACGCTGAGGCAGATCGTCAAAAAGGTATTACCGGTGAAAATCTGTTGCAATTGTTGGAGTGCCGTCTAGATAACGTAGCTTACCGTATGGGTTTTGGTGGTTCTCGTACTGAGGCACGCCAAATCGTACGTCACAATGGCATCCTGGTAAATGGTAAGCGTGTAAATATTCCTTCTTACCAAGTAAAAGCAGGTGATGTAATTTCTGTAGCTGAGTCTGCCAAACAGCAGCTGCGTATCAAAGGTTCGCTGGAAGCTGCAGAGCAGCGTGGTTTCCCAGAATGGCTCGAGGTGGATGTGAAAGCGCTGACAGGCAAATTCAAGTCCAAACCACAGCGTGATGATTTGCCATCCACGATTAACGAGTCATTGGTTGTTGAGTTGTATTCTAAGTAATTAGCTAGAGTATAGTCATCAATAACAATGTAAGCCATTTAAAGGAAAGATATGCAAAATAATCCGACTGAATACTTGAAGCCACGCGTGGTGGATGTTGAGGTGATTAGCCCGTTACGTGCTCGCGTTACGCTTGAGCCGATGGAGCGTGGCTTTGGATATACCTTGGGTAATGCATTGCGCCGTGTTTTATTGTCTTCGATTCCTGGTTATTCGATCACCGAGGTAAAAATCGATGGCGTGGTGCATGAGTATTCTACGATCGATGGTGTGCAGGAAGATGTTGTTGATATTCTTCTAAACCTGAAAGGTGTTGCGCTCAAGCTGAATAGCAAGTCAGAGGCGATTCTGACCTTAAGCAAATCTGGTGAAGGCGTAGTGACTGCTGGCGATTTTGAAACAGGTCATGATGCTGAGATTGCCAATCCTAATCATGTTATTGCACATTTGACCAAAGGCGGCAAGCTTGACCTGGAAGTTAAGGTTGAGATGGGGCGTGGTTATCAACCGGTGCCATCTCGTCAGAAAGCCAATCAGGAAGATCGCGTACTAGGCTTTATCATGGTGGATGCTTCATTCAGCCCAATCAATAAGGTTAGCTATCATGTGGAAAGTGCGCGTGTCGAGCAACGTACCGACTTGGACAAGCTGATTATGGACGTTGAAACCAATGGCATCATTGAGCCTGAGCAGGCGATTCGTGATGCAGCACGTATTTTGATCGGTCAACTATCCGTGTTTGCCAACTTGGAAGGGGCGCCAAGCGAAGTGGAAGTGAAAGCTGCGCCACAAGTGGATCCTGTGCTGTTGCGTCCGGTAGATGATTTGGAGCTGACAGTTCGTTCTGCAAACTGCTTGAAAGCAGAGAATATTTTCTACATTGGCGATTTGATCCAGCGTACCGAGAATGAACTGTTGAAAGCACCGAATTTGGGCCGTAAGTCTCTGAATGAGATTAAAGATGTTTTAGCATCCAAAGGCCTGACATTAGGGATGAAGCTGGAAAACTGGCCGCCTGTGGGTTTGGAAAAAGCCTAAAATAAGCAATTAAAGATTAAGTTAAAAAGGAAATTACCATGCGTCACGGTAACAGCAATCGTAAATTGAACCGCACAAGTAGTCATCGAGCTGCGATGTTCCGCAACATGACCACTTCTTTGTTGCGTCATGAAGTAATTAGAACAACCTTACCTAAGGCAAAAGAGTTGCGTAAGTTCGTCGAGCCTATGATTACTTTGGGTAAAACAGCCACTTTGGCGAATCGCCGTTTGGCATTCGATCGCTTGCGTGATCGTGAAATCGTCGGTAAATTGTTCGATGAGCTGGGGCCTCGTTACAATACGCGCAATGGCGGTTATGTGCGTATCCTGAAATGCGGTTTCCGCAATGGTGATAATGCACCTATGGCGTTCGTAGAGCTGGTGGATCGTCCAGAAGCTAGCGTACAGGTTGCCGCAGAATAAGCAGGATATTCGCTATATCAATAAAAGGGCCAGCATGTGCTGGCTTTTTTATTTGTCCCTAGCGGATAAATTGCAGAATTTGTGTCGTAGTGAAAGGCCAGCGCAACTCTAGCTGGTTATCCGGACGTTTGAGCACGGGTATTGACTGGCCGTAGAGTGTGACCAATGCGTCATCGTATGCGATTTCCATTTTTTGCCAGCAAAGTGGTGGCTGAATGCTATTAAGCTGCGCTTCAGCAAGCTCGCATAAATGGCAATGTTCGGTCATGAAGAGTTGTAATTGCATTTTGGGCAGATTTTACATGGAAAATCACTCATAATAGCGCTTAGTTCAAGATATAAAATTGGATTGAAGTTTGGAAACTCAGGATACCAAAGAGAGCTTACAAGAAACGCTAGAGCAAATTGTCCATTTGTTGGATAAACAAGCGCTTGTCGAGGGTCTTGTACACCATCAGGAAATGCCGCGGCATGACTTGGTGGAATCGCTCGTACATAAGCAGCATCTGGCTGAATTGCAGAAAAGGCTTGATGCCCTCCACCCGGCTGACGTAGCTTACATCCTGGAAGCGCTGCCGCTGGAACGCAGACTCATCGTCTGGGATCTGGTCAAGGCAGAGCGGGATGGCGAGATTCTACTGGAAGTATCTGATGCCGTTCGGCAAACCCTGATTGCAGAGATGGAGCCGGAGGAGCTGCTGGCTGCAGCCGAGCAGCTGGATACGGACGAGATTGCAGACCTTGCGCCGGATCTGCCGAAAGATGTGCTGCAGGATGTGCTGGATAGTCTGGATAGCCAGAATCGGGCACGCCTGCAGTCAGCTTTGTCTTACCCGGAAAGTACTGTGGGCGCACTGATGGACTTTGATATTGTCACTATCCGTGAAGATATCACCTTGGAAGTGGCCTTACGCTATCTGCGCCGTCTTGGCAGCCTACCAGACCATACCGATAAACTATTTATAGTGGATCGAGAAGATATTCTGCGCGGTATGGTGTCACTCAAGCGCATCGTAGTGAATGATCTTGATGCAAAGCTTTCTGAGATACTTTCTGATGAAGTGGTGGTGTTCCACCCGGAAGATGATGCGAGTGAGGCCGCAAAGGCTTTTGAACGTTACGATTTGATTACTGCGCCGGTAGTGGATGCCAATAACAAGCTGGTAGGTCGTATCACGGTTGACGCAGTGATGGATTATATCCGTGAAGAATCCGATGCGGATATGCTTTCCATGGCTGGCTTGCGTGAGGAAGAAGACTTTTTCGCTTCGGTATGGAAATCCGTGCAAAACCGCTGGGCATGGCTGGCGATAAACCTGGTCACCGCATTGGTGGCATCGCGTGTGATTGGCCTGTTCGAGGGGTCGATTGAAAAAATTGCCGCGCTGGCAGCCTTGATGCCGATCGTGGCCGGCATAGGCGGCAACTCGGGCAATCAAACAACCACTATGATCGTACGCGGCTTGGCGCTTGGGCAGATTGCCTCGACCAGCATGAGTTCCATGATGAAAAAGGAAATGGGCGTGGCCTTGTTGAATGGGCTGCTGTGGGGCAGTGTACTGGGCTTGGTCGCGTATGCGTTATATCACAATTATCAGCTCAGCCTGGTTATGACTGCTGCCATGACGCTTAACCTGTTATTGGCAGCAGTCATGGGGGTTGTGATTCCAATCATCATGACCCGCTTGGGTAGAGATCCTGCGGCTGGTTCAAGTGTTCTGATTACTGCGATGACCGATAGCGGTGGGTTCTTTATCTTTCTCGGGTTAGCAACTTTGTATTTGCTCTAATGTTGAAATGAATAACGAAATTCGTCAAATCTGGCTAGAAATTCTGCAGGATTTTGGCAGTCAGCGTATTTTCTGGCAAGTTGTGGTATTGCTGGCGGCTTTTGGTGTGGCCTGGCTTATCAATGATACGCTGCGCGCCTATGTGATGCGTCATGCGCGGGAAAGTACTAAGCTGGCTATTGGCGGTATTAACCGCGTGCTGTTTCCGCTTTCTGCGCTGCTGGGTGTTGGTTTGGGCAAATGGCTGCTGGCAGGTTGGCAACATACTGGCCTGTTGCAAATTACCATTAAGTTGTTGCTTGCGCTTGCGCTGATCCGGTTGAGTGTATACGCGCTACGTTATATTTTTGATGCTGGCGGCTGGCTGAAAGTGTGGGAGCGCGCCATTTCATGGAGCATATGGGCGGTGCTGGCGCTGCATTTTACAGGGGATTTGCCACGCATCATTACCATGCTGGAAAGTGTGCAATTTAGCCTTGGCAAGGGCAAAGCTGATTTGTGGATGGTCTTGCAAGGCATTTTCACTATCATCGTTACGCTCTTCCTTACGCTCTGGCTGAGTCGGCTGGCAGAAAACCGGCTGATGCGCGCAGATACGCTGAGTGTCAATATACGCGTGGTAATGGTCAAGCTGGTGCGCATCTTCTTTATCACCATTGGCGTGTTGTTTGCACTGTCCATTGTGGGCTTTGATATTACGCTGTTTTCCGTTTTTGGTGGTGCACTTGGCGTGGGGCTTGGTTTCGGTTTGCAGAAAATCGCCAGCAACTATATCAGCGGCTTTATCCTGCTGCTGGATAAATCCATGCAGATTGGTGACGTGATTACAAGCGAGAACCATTACGGCGTGATTGCTGAGCTGCGGTCACGCTATACCGTATTGCGCAAACTAGATGGCACACAAGTGATTATCCCGAATGAGACCTTGATTGCGAATTTGGTCATTAACCATTCGCATTCCGAAAAGAAAGCACGGGTGGAACTGCCGATACAAGTCAGTTATAAGAGCGATTTGGAACAAGTGATACGCTTGCTCAAAGAGGTAGCGCTTAATCACCCCAGAGTGCTTAAAACACCGGAGCCCACGGCAAATATCGTTCAGTTCGGCGAAAGTGGGATTGATATGAACTTGGTGGTATGGATCCCGGATCCAGAAGAGGGGTCAGCAGCGCTGAAGACCGAGCTGTATCTGGCGATATGGCATAGTTTCAGACAATACGGGATAGAAATCCCTTACCCGCAAAGGGAGATCAAAGTGTTGAAGGCGACGAGTTAATCCGGACCATCTTGGAATTTAAAAATAAGAAAGCCCGCATTTGCGGGCTTTTTCTATTGAAAACTGAAAATTATTTCAGTTTGGTTTCTTTGTACATTACATGTTTACGTGCCACTGGATCAAACTTTTTAATCTCCATTTTTTCTGGCATCGTACGTTTGTTTTTCGTGGTGGTGTAAAAGTGACCAGTACCAGCACTGGATTCCAATTTGATTTTTTCGCGCATGGTTGCTCTCCTTAATTAGGCTGAAGAAATTCAGCGCCTTAGATTTTTTCGCCGTTAGCGCGCAAGTCTGCCAAAACAGCGTCAATACCATTTTTATCAATGGTACGCAATGCGGCATTGGTGATGCGCAGGCTTACCCAGCGGTTCTCGCTTTCAACCCAGAATTTGCGGTTTTGCAAATTAGGCAAAAAGCGGCGTTTTGTTTTGTTTTGTGCGTGGGATACATTGTTGCCCACCATTGGTTTTTTACCAGTTACCTGACATACACGTGCCATGGTTTACTCCAAATATCTGCTTTTCGAGAAAGAGCGAGATTATAGTACGAAATTAGTTGTTTATTCAAGCTAAATTTAATGTTTTCCGGTGCTGCCGAAGCCACCTTCGCCTCTTTCCGAAGTAGTAAATTCATCCACGATATGAAAATCCGCCTGCACGACAGGCACGATGACGAGCTGCGCGATGCGCTCCATCGGGTTGAGGATGAAGGGATGCTGGCTGCGGTTCCAGCAGCTGACCAGTAATTGACCCTGATAATCCGAATCTATCAGCCCGACCAGATTGCCTAACACAATGCCATGCTTATGCCCCAAGCCAGAACGCGGCAGAATCAGCGCGGCGTAATAAGCATTGTCGATATGAATCGCCATGCCGGTGGGAATCATCACCGTTTCGCCGGGTTGAATGGTTTGCGTATGCTCGATGCAGGCGCGCAAATCCAGTCCTGCCGAGCCGGGCGTGGCATAGCTGGGCATCATGTGATGCAGGCGTGGGTCAAGAATTTTTAAATCGACTGAAATGGCCATGTGATTAATTTGAACGATATTTGAATAGGTGACATTAAACACTAATTGGGCGCGAAAATCACCAAGCCATGCCGACAAAAAGCGCTTTAAACCGCATATTTTTCATTGTAAAAACGACATGCCTGGAAGCCGCACCCAGCTTGGCTCCCAGGCCGATGCTTGAGTCAATGAATGCGCGCACGTGAAGAGCATTCATTTTTCGAAACAAAAAAGCCAGCTTGTTCAAGCTGGCTTTTGGGAAGTCTTTCTGCAGAATTACTTAGAACTTGTAGCTTGCACTCAGGCCAAGTAGGTAGTTTCTGTCTGCGGCTGGCTCAAAGAATCTAGCATTGCCGTCATTGATGCGTACGGATCCTATATATTCCCTGTCAAACATGTTTTCTACGCGCAGATATTCGCTTAAGCTCCAGTTACCAATTTGTTGCTGGAATCCTGCACGCAAGTTAAATATAGTATAAGAAGGCGCGGCATCACTATTGACGTCATCTACATAGACTTTGCTGTTATAACGACCTTCAAAGGCTGCGTGAAAACCCAACGGTTGATATTTCCAGGAGATTTCACCATAAAGCTGAGTTCGGTAAGTGCCTGGAATTATGTTGCCAGATTCGATGGTCCTCCCCAGTTTGTTAGTAAAATCGGAAGCAAATTTTGCGTCTAAGAGAGTGTAAGCACCGTAAAGTGTAATGTTGTTGTCAAACAGCGTCTCGACAGAGAATTCAATCCCGCGCCTTTTAGTTTTGTTGGCGTTGGTGTAGCTGACACGGCCGGCAATGTTATCTTGCACGACGATTTCGTCGTCCGTTGAGACGTGGAACAAAGTCAGGTTCGCTTGAGTAGCATCACTCAAAAAAGCCTTTGCACCTACTTCATAGTTTTTACTTTCGCTAGGCTTGAGGCCTAAGTTAGGCCTGCTGTTGGCAGCGGAGGTGGCAAATGCAGATTCAATAAAAGTAGGCGTCTCAAACCCTTCGCCATAGTTGGCATATAGGTTGACAGTAGGCATAACTTTCCAGACCGCACCTATTACTGGAGTGGTCTTCTGGTATTCCACTCTACCACTGTTGTTGCCATTAGCACTGTTGCCAGTCAGAAATTCATCGTTGATTTTAAGATTGACTTTAGTGTGTCTTGCGCCTGCATGCACATCAAAGTTTTCGGTAAGGGAAAGCTTGCCCTGTATGTATTGGTCAAAATTCCGGGATATGTTCTCTTCGCGGCGATTTAGCCCGAAGTTGGCGTTATTGGGAACATTAATCGGTCTTTTTATGCCATTAACTGCGTTGACGTCTAGACGGTCGTCGTGCATCTTGCCATACGTCAAGCCAAGGCTGAGATTGTATGGCATGTCTGCTAGTTCGCCTTTATTGTCCCAGCGAAGATCTGTTCCCCAAAAATCGCGAGATATTTCACTAGCGCGACCATTAGCGTTAACAGGTGGGGATACAGGGAGTGCCAGATACTGCTGATTTTCTCGTGTGCCAACGTAAGTCATCAGGTTGATGCTGTTGTTTGAATTAAAAGCATGTTCGATATTGAAGCCCGCTTGAGTATGTGACCGATAAACCCGGGTGTTTGCTGCAACAGCACCAACGCCTGCAGCTTCGGGGTCATCAAAAGCAACTGCTCGCGATAATCCAAGAGGGTCTTGAGCTTCTTGGTCAAACCAATTTACTAATGCGGTGACTTTTGTTGCGTCAGTTAGGTTGACCTTGAATTTTGCCGTAGCCTGTTCTTTCTGACCCGCGTTATGCTCACGATAGCCGTCCGTTTCAAAATTCGATACATTCAAGAGGTATTCAACACCATCTGCGGCGCCTGCGGCATTGAGTACTTGACGTTTTGTATCGTAACTGCCGAACATGACTGTTCCGCCAATTTCCGGCGTTTTGGGAGCATTCTCAGTTAGCATTTGTATTACTCCGCCAGATGAGTTTCCGTAGAGCGCAGAGAATGGACCGCGCATCACCTCCACACTTCGTATTGCGGATAAATCGACTACCCCCGGTTGTCCTTGACCATCGGGCATAGTTAAGGGGATTCCATCTACATATACGCGCACACCTCGGACACCAAAGCTGGAACGGGAGCCGAACCCGCGCGTGGAAATCTGCGGGTCTTGAGCCTGATTGTTACGATTTTGTGCGGTGATGCCTGGAACGCGAATTAAACTTTCGGAGAGTTGCATTTGCAATTGGCCTGCCTGGATGTCTTCCATATCCACGACATCAATAGCAACGGGAAGATCAAAGCTGTTTTGTTCTATGCGTGTCGCGGTAACGACAACTGGGGCGGCAATAATGCTTTTTGTGTCAGTTTCTTCTGCATTGGCGCTATAGTTTGCCAACAAGGCACCTAAAACAGCAGTGGGCAATAATCTGATTTTGAAAATACTGGAAGACATGATAAACCTTGATTTCTATATGGATATAAATGAACAAGCGCGATTCTACGTGATTAAAATCATCTGGAAATCAGTATTTTCATGAATAACAGGCAGTTGGCCCATAAGGGCTAAAGCATCTGTGCTACATGTTGCAACAATAGGTGGGCGACTTCGGTTTTGGATGCGCGTGGTAGATGGTGTGTGCCGGTGTCATCAAGCAGCGTGACTTCGTTGTCCTCGCTGCCCATGGCCTGTGTTGCCAAGTTGGCCACAATCAAAGGCAGCTTTTTGGCGATACGTTTTTGTTCTGCGTATTGCAGCAGGTTCTCGCTCTCTGCCGCGAAGCCAACGCAGAACGGCGGGTTTGGCAAGCTGGCGACATCCGATAGAATGTCCTTATTCTTATTAAGTTCCAGAATAAGTGGATGCTCACTCTTCTTGATTTTTTTTGTGCTTTTTTGCGCGGGTGAATAGTCAGCTACGGCTGCAACACCAATGAAGATATCTTGGTTGGCGATATGTTGCATCACGGTTTGATACATCGCATCTGCGCTGATGCTTTGAATGTTTTGGGTGGATTTTGGCAGTGCAATTTCCACTTTGCCATGTACCAAAGTCACCTCAGCACCCATGTCTGCGGCGGTTTGCGCCAAGGCGATACCCATCCTGCCGCTGCTGAGATTGGTAATGACGCGTACCGGATCGATGGCTTCCTGTGTTGCGCCAGCTGTAATGAGGATGCGTTTGCCTGTTAGTAATTTTGGTGTAAAAAAACGGTTGATGTGCGCGAGTAAGTCTTCCGGCTCCAGCATGCGTCCCATGCCCGTTTCGCCGCATGCCTGATCCCCGCTATCCGGGCCCAGCAGGGTAATGCCATCTTTGATAAGTTGGGCGACATTGCGCTGGGTGGCGGGGTTCTCCCACATCTGTTTATTCATTGCGGGGGCAATCAATAAGGGGCAATCGCGCGCCAGGCAGAGTGCGGAGAGTAAATCATCCGCGCGGCCATGCAACAGCTTGGCCATGAAATCCGCACTCGCGGGCGCAATCACAATCGCATCCGCATTGCGGCTAAGCTCGATATGCGGCATACCGTTGGGCACGCCACCATCCCACATGCTGGTAAACACCGGCTGGCCGGACAATGCCTGCATCGTAACCGGCGTAATGAACTGCTGCGCGCCTTCGGTCATGACTACTTGTACCTGCGCGCCAGCCTTGAGGAGCAGGCGTGTCAATTCAGCAGCTTTGTAGGCTGCTACGCCACCGGTAATACCGAGTACGATCTTTTTGTTTGCAAGAAGGCTCATGTATATATGGATTGCTGAATTGGTGCCAAGTTTAGCATACCCATGCGACGCATAAGCTGTTATCTTATGCAGAAATGGTGTGAATTGGCTGGGTGAAATAATGGCAGGCGAAGTATGGCGATAACGGATTGGCCGGAGGGCGAACGCCCGCGCGAAAAGCTACTGCAAAATGGTGTGGAAAGTTTATCCGACGCCGAGTTGCTGGCAATTTTCCTGCGTGTTGGCGTGACCGGGAAAAGTGCGGTAGATCTGGCTCGGGATTTGTTGAAGGAGTTCGGCGGTTTGAACGGCATTTTTGCCGCCAGCGAAAAGCAAATTGGCGCCGTGCATGGCATGGGCAGCAGCAAATATGTGCAGTTGCAGGCAATTTTTGAAATGAGCCGCCGTGCCTTGAGTGAGCAGTTACAGCAGCGTGATGTGTTTGAGTCCCCAGATCAGGTGCGCGATTATCTGCAATTAAAACTTGCGCATCTACCTTATGAGGTGTTTCTGGTACTGTTTCTGGATGTGCAGAATCGCCTGATTGCGGCGGAAGAGATGTTTGTGGGCAGCCTGATGCAAACCAGCGTACATCCGCGCGAAGTGGTGAAGCGCGCCTTGCATCATAATGCGGCGGCAGTGATTTTCGCGCATAATCACCCCACCGGCGTGGCGCAGCAAAGCCGCGAGGATGAGCAGTTGACCCAGCATCTCAAGCGGGCGCTGGAACTGGTGAGTACGCGGGTGTTGGATCATTTTGTGGTGGCAGGTAACCAGATATTATCGTTCAAGGAAAAAGGTCTGTTGTAGGGATAAATTGGCATGAATAAAAAGAGCATCATTTGGATATTGGTGGCGTTGTTGGGGGCATTCGCTTTGGCAGGCATTGCGCTCAATCGCGGGGAAAGTATCAATGCGCTGTGGCTGATTACCGCTGCCGTGTGTATCTATGCGCTGGCTTACCGTTTTTATGCAGCCTGGATAGCCGCCAAGGTGTTGACGGTGGACGCGACACGTGCAACGCCGGCGGAGCGGCTGGACAACGGGCGCGATTTTGTGCCGACCAACAAATGGGTGGTGTTCGGCCATCATTTCGCAGCCATCGCCGGCCCTGGTCCGTTGGTGGGGCCGACACTGGCGGCACAATTCGGTTATTTGCCTGGCACTTTGTGGATTCTGATTGGCGCGGTGCTGGGTGGCGCGGTGCAGGATATGGTCACGCTTTTTTTCTCGGTGCGTCGCAATGGCCGCAGTTTGGGGCAAATGGCACGCGACGAGATTGGCGCAATTGGCGGTACGGCGGCGCTGATAGGTACGTTCATGATCATGATTATCCTGATTGCTGTGCTGGGGCTGGTGGTGGTGAACGCGATGAAACATAGCCCGTGGGCGACTTCCACTGTGGCTGCGACGATCCCGATAGCGATGGTTGTGGGCATTTATATGCGCAATATTCGCCCCGGACGCGTGCTGGAGGCCTCCATGCTGGGTGTGGCATTGCTGTTGTTATCGGTGTTCGCGGGTGGCTGGATAGACCACAGCGAGACCTTGCGCGGCTGGTTCGATCACGAAGGTTTGCCACTGGCTTACGCGGTCATTGCCTATGGTTTTGCCGCTGCGGTGTTGCCGGTGTGGCTGCTGCTGGCGCCGCGCGATTATCTTTCCACATTCGTCAAATTGGGTACGGTGTTTTTGCTGGCAATCGCTATCGTGCTGCTGCGTCCGCAAATCCACATGCCAGCGATGACGCAGTTTATAGACGGCACCGGGCCGATTTTTGGCGGCAAGCTGTTCCCATTTGTGTTCATTACCATTGCGTGTGGTGCGATATCCGGTTTTCATGCCTTGATTTCTTCTGGCACCACGCCCAAGTTGCTGACGAACGAGCGCGACATTCGCATGATAGGTTATGGCGGCATGTTGCTGGAAAGCTTTGTGGCGATGATGGCCATGATCGCTGCCACGGTGCTGGAGCCGGGGATTTATTTTGCCATTAACAGCCCACCGGGCGTGGTGGGTAAAGAAGCAGTGGATGCAGTGGCCAAAATCAATAGTTGGGGATTTGCCGTCACGGTGGATCAGATGCAGCAACTGGCCAACCAGATGGGCGAGCAAAGCCTATTTGGCCGCATCGGCGGCGCGCCCAGTCTGGCGGTGGGCATGGCCAGCATCTTCGGCAGCGCGTTTGGTAAAGGCTTACTGGCTGTATGGTATCACTTCGCTATCATGTTCGAGGCGATTTTTATCCTGACTACGCTAGATGCCGGTACCCGTGTCGGGCGCTTTATGTTGCAGGATTTACTGGGTAATTTCAATAAAAAGCTGGGCGAGACTTCGTACACGCCATCGGTTATTTTGACCAGCGCGCTGGTGGTGGCTGGCTGGGGCTATTTTCTTTATATCGGGGTGATAGACCCGAACGGTGGCGTCAATATCTTGTGGCCTTTGTTCGGTATTGCTAACCAGATGCTGGCAGCGATCGCGCTCAGCGTAGCAACGGGGATTCTGGTGAAATCCGGCAAATTGAAATATGCTTGGGTTACGGCATTGCCGCTGGTATGGCTGGTGACGATTACCAGCACGGCCGCCTTGCAGAAGATTTTTAGCGAGGATGTCCGTATCGGCTTTTTTGCTGCTGCCAATGATTTAAGCGCCAAGCTGACAGCGGGCATGCTCCCGGCAGAAAAGGCGGCGATTGCGCCGCAACTTATATTTAACCAGCACCTGGATGCTTATCTGACCTTGTTCTTTGTGTCGGTATTGTGGCTGGTGATACTGGATATGCTATGGATGTGCGCACGGCACTTAAAAGGGAAACAGGTGCCTAAGCTTTCGGAGGCTCCACATGAGCCAAGCCGGCTGGTGGAAGATTGGGTAAGGGATTAGTGGTTGCGATGCTGAAAAAAATACGCCATCTATGGCATATGATACGCCGACTGTCCGGCGATGATGTCTATGAGCAATATCTCAGACATTATGCGGCATTCCACGCCAACACACTGGATGCGCCCCCGGTGTTGTCTCGCAAGGAGTTTTGCAAGCTCTGGCAAGACAATAAATGGCAGAGCGTCAAGCGCTGTTGCTAGTGCTGGTACAGATTATCCACGTACATTTCATCAGCGGAGGACAAGTCGGGGTCCAGTTCCATCTCCATTTCATCCAACTGGTATTCAGGGCGAAGCCGGTTCAGTTGCTCTGGCCTGTAGTCGGCGATGATGTAATCCAGCGGAGTTTCTTGCTTAAAAAATTTCTCAAACCATCTTTTCATTTTTCTGTTCCAATCAAAATTGCATTTGCTGGAGTGTATTATTGCAAGCGGCATGCCTGATTGAAACGTCAATAAAAGGGTGATTTAAGGTCTTGATTTATGAATATAATTTACTTTATTGCTTAGGCGGTATCCTGATAGTAGTTGCCAGAAATTCGATGGCTTCGATGATTTTTTGACAGCCCGATTATTGCGGTGTGCGGTGTGCCCAGACCCACATGCCAATGCCTGCCAGAATCATGGGTAAACTTAACCATTGCCCCATGCTCAAGCCTAGTTGCAATAGGCCTAGGTTGGCATCTGGCTCACGCGTAAATTCCACTAGAAAACGGAACAAGCCATACCCCATTAAAAACAGTGCGGAAATCGCACCTGTAGGCCGTTGCTTTCTGGAATACAGCCACAAGATGCAGAACAGTAGCACGCCTTCCAGCGCAAACTCATAGAGCTGGGAGGGGTGTCTGGCGATATTATCTACCTGTGGAAAGATTACGCCGAAGTCCCCATGGGTGGGCCTACCCCATAATTCGCCATTGATAAAGTTGCCCATGCGTCCGGCGCCTAGGCCGATTGGCACCAACGGGGCAACAAAATCCATCACTTTAAGCCAAGGTTGCGGATATTTTTTATTGAATAACCACATAGCCAGCAGTACACCCAGAAAGCCGCCATGGAAGCTCATGCCGCCTTGCCATACTTTGAAAATATCGACCGGATTCGCAAAAAAATGCGCGCTTTGGTAAAACAAAACATAACCTAAACGCCCGCCAATCACCACGCCCAGTGCACCGTAGAACAAGCCATCATCTAGCATTTGATGATTCCAGCGCAACCACGGCTTATGCCGGATTTGCCACCTTCCCAACAATAAAAATGCAATAAAGCCAAGTAAATACATCAACCCATACCAGTGAACTCCGAAAGAGCCCCAAAGCTTGATAGCAATGGGATCGAATTGCGGGTGTACGAAGATTTCTTGCCCAAGCATGAATAGCGCCTATATTGCGGTAAAATACACATTATAAAGGTTTAACACATGCAAGGTTTAATCTATGCCAGTATATCGTTCTCGCACTACTACACATGGCCGCAACATGGCCGGTGCCCGCGCGCTGTGGCGCGCCACAGGGATGAAGGATGAAGATTTTTCTAAACCCATCATCGCTATCGCCAACTCCTTCACCCAATTCGTGCCTGGGCACGTCCATCTACATAACCTAGGACAGCTTGTTGCCAGAGAAATCGAAAAAGCAGGTGGTGTTGCCAAAGAGTTCAATACAATTGCGGTAGACGATGGCATCGCAATGGGACATGGCGGTATGTTGTACAGCTTGCCAAGCCGCGATTTGATTGCTGATTCTGTCGAATATATGGTCAATGCCCACTGTGCCGACGCTTTGGTATGTATCTCCAATTGCGACAAGATCACGCCCGGCATGTTGATGGCTGCGTTGCGATTAAATATTCCTGTGGTTTTTGTTTCCGGCGGGCCGATGGAAGCTGGAAAAGTGAATTGGAACGGCGAAACCCGCAAATTGGACCTGGTCGATGCGATGGTAGAAGCTGCGGATAGTCATATAAGTGATGCCGAAGTGGCTGAGGTGGAACGTAGTGCATGTCCAACTTGTGGTTCATGCTCTGGCATGTTTACTGCCAATTCCATGAACTGTTTGACAGAAGCCCTGGGCCTGAGCCTGCCAGGAAACGGCTCTACATTGGCGACACACGCTGCACGCAAGCAATTGTTTTTAAAGGCCGGACGCTTAATTGTGGAATTGGCTAAACGTCATTATGAGCAAGACGATTACTCAGTATTGCCACGCAACATTGCCAATTTTAAAGCTTTTGAGAATGCGGTGAGTTTGGATGTGGCCATGGGCGGTAGCACCAACACGGTATTGCATTTGCTGGCCGCGGCGCATGAGGCTGGCCTTGATTTCACTATGAAGGAAATTGACCGTATTTCGCGTAAGGTGCCGTGTTTGAGCAAAGTTGCACCTGCCACCAATAAATTTCATATGGAGGACGTTCACCGCGCTGGCGGTGTGATGGGCATCTTGGCTGAGCTTGACCGTGCTGGAGTCATTAACCGAGATGTACCTACCGTACACAGCCCTACTATGGGGGCGGCGCTCGATAAGTGGGATATCATGAAAACCACAAACGAAGAAGTGAAGGAGTTTTACCGTGCCGCACCTGGGGGTATTTCAACGACTATTGCGTTTAGCCAAAGTATGCTGTGGCCAGGTTTGGATACAGACCGTCAAAACGGCTGTATCCGTGGCAAGGAGCATGCGTATAGCCAGGATGGTGGATTGGCCGTGTTACACGGCAATATCGCCATGGATGGCTGCATCGTCAAAACCGCAGGTGTGGACGACAGTATTTTGAAATTTACTGGGCGTGCACGCATATTCGAATCACAAGATACTGCAGTTGAAGGAATTCTTGCCGATAATGTCGTAGCAGGCGATGTGGTGGTGATCCGTTATGAAGGCCCCAAAGGCGGTCCAGGAATGCAGGAAATGTTGTACCCAACCAGTTACCTGAAATCGAAAGGGCTGGGTAAAGTGTGCGCTTTGCTGACCGATGGCCGTTTTTCCGGGGGCACATCTGGACTGAGTATCGGCCATGCTTCTCCAGAAGCGGCAGAAGGTGGTGCGATTGGCCTGGTGGAAGAAGGTGATACCATTGAGATCGATATTCCCAACCGTCGTATTCACTTGGCAGTTTCGGTGGAGGAACTTGAACGCCGCCGTGCTGCCATGGAAGCCAAAGGTAAAGATGCCTGGAAACCCTTGAGCCGTGAAAGGTATGTGTCTGCTGCGTTGCGGGCCTATGCCGCTATGGCGACTTCTGCAGCTAAGGGAGCTGTGCGCGACGTGACACAAATTGAACGATAGAGAACATAATGACGACAGAAGCAATTAAAGACACCACAGAACCCGTGACTCATAATGGCCTGAAGCTGCATGCGCATGTCATGCAGACGCAGGACGAAAACGGGTTGCAATATCTCGAGATCAATAACCCACTGGCTACCGGAAAAATTGCCTTGCAAGGGGCACACCTGATGAAATGGCAGCCTAATTTCCTGGCCAATCCCGTGCTCTGGCTTTCCAGTAACGCGCGTTATGTCAAAGGTCGTTCTATTCGCGGAGGTGTGCCGATTTGCTGGCCCTGGTTCGGGGCGCATCCGACAGATAGCACATTCTGTCCGCATGGCTTTGCACGTGTGATTCCGTGGCGCGTGATGGATATTGACTCTACGCCGACTGGCGCGACACGCATCATTCTGGAAATGCAGCAAACGCCCGAGGCGCAGCGTCAGTTATCTTATCCATATGTGTTGACTGTTACCATCACCATGGGCAGAAGGTTGCGTATTGAAATGGCGACGACCAACAAAGCGGACCATCCATTTGTCATTGGGGAGGCGTTTCATACCTACTTGAATGTAAGCGATATTGCCAATGTGAAAATCACTGGTATGCAGGATTGTGTCTATGCCGACAAGATCCTTAAATATGAGCGGCAGGTTGAGCATAATGCGTTAACGTTTGACGGTGGCGAGTTTGACCGTGTGTTCATTCATCACAGCAGTGATTGTTTGGTGCACGACACCGGATTCAACCGCATTATCCATGTGGCAAAATCTGGTAGCGATACTACCGTTGTCTGGAGTCCTGGAGGTGAGAAGGCGGCGCAGATGGCGGATATGGGCGGCACGGATGAGTGGCGCAAGACAATCTGTGTGGAAACGACCAATGCACTGGATAACATGGTAGTAATTAACCCAGGCCGGACACATGTCATTAGTGCAGAATATTCTATTGAGACACTTTAAAGTTTTTTTAAATTTTTAAGCAGAAGCTGTCAACGTGGATAAATTTGAAGCGTTTAACCACACATTGAAGAGATGTAATTTGAAGTGGCCTCTTAGAAAGCGTTTTGGTACTTTATGGAAACGCAAATTGCAGGTATGATATATTTTGCAAACAAGGTTGCAACCAAAATAGTTAAGAGTTCAAGGAGATAGCATGAAAGCATTATTGACAGCAGTTGCAGTTGCCGGTGTGTTGATGGCCGGTGTGGCTCAAGCGGAAGATGGTCAGGCGTTGGCACAGAAAAGCGGTTGCTTGGCTTGCCATGGCGTAGATAAGAAAGTATTGGGCCCATCTTACAAAGATGTTGCGGCTAAATACAAAGGCCAGGCTGGTGCAGAGGCCAAATTGGTAGAAAAAGTGAAAAAAGGCGGTAGTGGTGTTTGGGGTCCTATGCCTATGCCAGCTAACAGCCCACAAGTAAAAGACGAAGACATCAAAACAATCGTTAAGTGGATTCTGACACTGTAATTTTTCTTGGAAATTTGAAGTAAAAAAGCCCGCGATTGCGGGCTTTTTTGTTTACTACCTCGCAACCGGTTAGTAAGGCGGTTGCTTATTTAATGATTTCAAACAGATACAAGAATACTGCCACAATTGCGACCGGGGCGATACGGTTATTGGTAAAACGCCATGCTTGGTAACCAATGTTGCTCAAATGCAATTCTTCCTGCGAGTGTTTCTTCACCATTACATAGCCGGCAAAGATGGCCATCATTAACCCGCCCAATGGCAGCAGGATGGTGGAAGTTAGTTTGTCGAGCGTTTCGAAGATATTGAGATTGAATAACAGCTTGATGTGGCTCCAGCGGTTGAATGACAAGGAAACGGCCACACCCAGCAGCCATATCACGACACCAATGGCGTAGGTGATTTGCTTGCGTGATAAAGCTTTGTTTTCGGTAAACCAGGCCACGGTGGGCTCAATGAGCGAGATTGCGGATGTCCAGGCGGCGAAGGCAACGAAAATAAAGAACAGAGTGCCAATGAAGCTGCCAAATGGCATGTGTCCGAACGCAATCGGTAGTGTTTTGAAAATCAGCCCGGGGCCAGCTGAGGGTTCCAGTTGATTGGCGAACACCAGTGAATAGATTGCCAATCCCACCAACAAGCCAAGCGCGGTATCTGCCAAGGCGATGTAGATGGTCGTGCGGGCGATGGAAACCCCGCGCTGCAAATAGGAGCCATAGACCATGACCGCTCCCATCCCCAGGCTGAGCGAGAAGAAGGCGTGTCCAAGGGCAGAAAGCACCGCGACGGGCGTGATTTTGCTGAAATCCGGCGTAAACATAAATTGGCGTGAAGTTTCGAAATCACCCACGGCCATGCTGTAGCCGAGCAGAATCATCAAAATCACGAAAAGTGCCGGAATCAGAATATTGTTGGCGCGCTCCAGGCCAGCGCTGATGCCTCTCGCGACGACGCCAAGCGTCATCAGGCTGAATACGGTATGCCAGAAAATCAATGTGCCGGGGGATGTCAGCATGGCGTCGAATTGCGCAGTGGCTGCATCCGCCGAGATGGCATCAAAGCTGTTTTGCATGGCAAACAGGATATAACTCAGCACCCAGCCGCCAATTACGCTGTAAAAGCCCATAATCAACAGGCCGGTAATCATGCCCATGCCACCCACCCATTTCCAAGCGCTATTCGCGTGTGCCTCATGTGCGAGCAATGCCATCCCGTCCAGCGGGTTTTTCTGTGCACGGCGGCCAAGTAGGATTTCGGTCATCATGAGCGGGATGCCAACAAAGAAAATACAGGCGATAAATACCAGCACAAACGCGCTACCGCCGTTGACGCCTATCATGTAAGGCAATTTCCAGATATTGCCCAAGCCAATGGCGGAGCCTGTGGTGGCCAGCATGAATGTCCAGCGGTTTTTCCAAGCACCGCGGTGTTGTGAAGTTGTCATTTTTTGCGCTCAGAAAAATAACGATCTGTTTCGGATTTGATGATTTTACTTAACAGTAATAGACCAATCAGGTTGGGAATCGCCATCAGGCCGTTAGTCAGGTCGCTGAAGTTCCAGACAAAATCCAGGCTCATGAGAGCGCCTATCATCACTGCGACTGTAAATACGACGCGATAGGGCTTGATAGCGCGCTCGCCGAGCAGGTATTCAATGGCCTTTTCGCCATAGTAGTTCCAGCCGATGAGGGTAGAGTAGGCGAACAGAGCAGTGGCGATGGCTACGATCATATTGCCCGTATACCCCAGAGTTTCTGCCATGCTGGCGCTGGTCAGCAATTCAGGTTTAACACCTTCTGTCCAACTGCTTGCAGTGAGGATAACCAAAGCCGTCATGGTGCAAACGACCAAAGTGTCGATAAAAGTCTGCGTCATACTCACCAAAGCCTGTGTGGCGGGCTCCTTGGTGCGCGCCGCCGCAGCGGCAATGGGCGCAGAGCCCAAGCCGGATTCGTTGGAGAACACGCCACGCGACACGCCCATGCGAATGGCTGCGGCGACGGTTGCACCTAAAAAGCCACCAGTTGCTGCGGCTGGTGTAAAGGCGTATTCAAAAATCAAGGCAAAGGCTTTTGGCACTTTGTCTATATTGAGCCCAATCACAAGCAAACTCGCCGCCACATAGCCAATAATCATGACCGGCACCAACAACGAGGTGAATTTTCCAATAGACTTGATGCCACCCAGAATTACCAAGCCGGTCAGCAACGTGAGCACGATGCCGGTGGTCATGGTGGGGATGTGGAATGTGGATTCCAGTATCTTGGCCGTGGCGTTGGCTTGCGTCATATTGCCGATACCGAAACATGCGCAAGCGGTGAAGATGGCGAACAAGGTGCCCAGCCAGGGCAAGCCCGCACCTTTGCTGATATAGTACATGGGGCCGCCGCGCATGCCGTGTGCGCCATGTTCACGGTATTTGACAGCCAATACCGCCTCGCTATATTTGGTCGCCATGCCTACCAGGCCGGTCATCCACATCCAGAATACCGCGCCTGGCCCGCCTTTGGAAATGGCAGTGGCTACGCCGACAATGTTGCCGATGCCCACGGTGGCGGCAAGGGCGGTCATCAGCGCCGCAAAGTGGCTGATGTCACCATGGTGGCCGTGGTCTTTCTGCAGGATAAGCTTAAAAGCCAAAGGCAGTGCGCGAAACTGTAAGCCCCTTAGCAGGATGGTCAAGTACAAGCCTGTCCCAACGAGCAATATCAACATAGGCGGCCCCCAAACCCAGCCGGATAAGGTGGCGATGACTTGCTCGATAGTGTGTTGCATGGGCTGTCCTAAACAAGATTTAGGACATTATGCGAGATTTAACCAATCTTTTTCAACTAGAAAATCGGTATATAGTTTGGATTCCGCGCTGCTTGCTTCCGGTTTCCAGTCGTAGCGCCATTTCACAATCGGCGGCATGGAAAGCAAGATGGATTCGGTGCGGCCGTTGGATTGCAGGCCGAAAATCGTACCACGGTCAAAGATGAGGTTGAATTCGACATAGCGGCCACGACGATACGCCTGGAAGTCGCGCTCACGCTCGCTGTAGGGCGTGTCCTTACGGCGCTGGACGATAGGCAGGTAAGCGTTGACGAAGGCATCGCCCACGGCTTTCAGCATGGCAAAGCTTTGCTCAAAGCCGAGCTCATGAAAATCATCGAAGAAAATACCGCCAATGCCGCGCGGTTCTTTGCGGTGCTTGAGGTAGAAGTATTCGTCGCACCATTTTTTGAATTTGGGGTATAAATCCGCGCCAAACGGGGCTAAGGCTTGTTTGTTGACGCGGTGGAAATGGATGCAATCTTCCTCGTTGCCGTAGTAGGGTGTCAAATCCATACCGCCGCCAAACCACCAGATGTCTTGCTCGTTAGCATTCTGTGCTTTTGCATGAAAGAAACGCACGTTCATATGTACGGTGGGGACATAAGGATTGCGCGGGTGGAACACCAGCGACACGCCCATCGCTTCCCATGGTCTGCCTGCTGCCTCGGGATGTGCGATGCTGGCGGCTGGCGGGAGCTTGTTGCCTAACACGTGTGAAAAGCCGATACCTGCGCGCTCGAACACATTACCTTCTTCCAGCATGCAAGATGTACCGCCACCGCCTTCTGGGCGTTGCCAGCTATCGTGCAGGAAGGTTTTGCCGTCCACCAGTTCTACTGCTTCCACGATACGGGATTGCAAGCTTTGTAAATAATCAAAAACAGGCTTGGTTTGCATGATTCGTTTTAGCCTTTAATGGCGCGGTAGCCAATGTCTTTGCGGTATTGTGCGCCATCAAAATGGATTTGTTCGGCGATTTTGTAAGCTTGTTGTTGGGCGAATTTCACGGTTTCGCCTAGTGCGGTTACGCATAGCACACGACCACCACTGGTGATGACTTTGCCGTCTTTCAATGTGGTGCCCGCGTGGAATACATATGCATCCTGCAAATCTTTTGGCAGTCCTGTGATCTCGTCGCCTAGTTTGGGAGACTCGGGATAATTGGCGCTTGCCATGACTATGCCTAGCGCAAAACGACGATCCCATTCTGTTTCGGCTTGATTGAGGGTGCCGTTAATGGCATGTTCGGCCAATGTCACCAAATCGCTTTTCAATCGCATCATGATAGGTTGTGTTTCCGGGTCACCCATACGGCAATTGAATTCCAGTGTTTTCACCGAACCATCTTTGCCTATCATCAGGCCAGCATAAAGAAAGCCGGTGTATGGGATACCATCCTTGGCCATGCCTTCCACGGTTGGACGGATGATCTCGCGCAGTACTTTGGCATGCATTTCAGGTGTTACTACGGGGGCGGGTGAATATGCGCCCATGCCACCGGTGTTTGGTCCCTGGTCGGCATCCAGCAGGCGTTTATGATCCTGGCTGGTGGCTAGCGGCAAAATGTTTTTGCCATCTACCATGACCATGAAGCTGGCTTCTTCGCCTTCGAGGAATTCTTCAATTACTACCCGTGCGCCCGCTGCGCCGAGCTTGTTGTCCGCCAGCATCATATCAATCGCTTGATGCGCTTCGTCATCGGTCATCGCAACGACTACGCCTTTGCCCGCAGCCAAACCATCAGCTTTGATCACGATGGGCGCGCCGTTGGCGTTGATGTAGTCATGCGCCTTAGCGGCATCGGTAAAGGTCTCATACTTTGCAGTCGGGATATTGTGGCGCACCATGAACGCTTTGGCGAAATCCTTGCTGGATTCCAGTTGCGCGGCGGCTTGGGTGGGGCCGAATATTTTCAGTCCGGCTGCGCGGAAAGCATCCACTACGCCTTGTGACAATGGCGCTTCCGGACCGACGATGGTCAGGTGAATTTGCTCTTTCTGGGCGAATTCCACCAGTGCGTCTACTTTGGTGATGGGGACATTCATCATGTCCGGGTTTAGTGCTGTGCCCGCATTGCCAGGTGCTACGTAAACGCGGCTGACTTCCTTGTTTTGAGCGACTTTCCAGGCAAGGGCATGTTCGCGGCCGCCGGAGCCGATTACGAGTATTTTCATATGGTTAATGCCTAAAATGTCTGATTCCTGTGAACACCATCGCCAGTTCATGCTCGTCTGCGGCTGCAATCACTTCTTCGTCACGCATACTGCCGCCAGGCTGAATCACGCAAACTGCACCGGCTTCGGCCAATACATCCACGCCGTCGCGGAACGGGAAGAAAGCATCGGACGCGACCACGGAGTTTTGCAGGCTCAGGCCCGCGTTTTGTGCCTTGATGGCGGCGATTTTCGTGCTATCCACGCGGCTCATCTGCCCGGCGCCGACGCCTAGTGTCATGCCGTCGCCACAGAATATGATGGCGTTGGATTTGACGTATTGCGCCACGCGCCAGGCGAACAGCATATCGGCCAGCTGTGATGGGCTCGGTTGTTTCTTGGTGACGACTTTCAAGTCTTTTTCGCTAATCACATGGTTGTCGGCAGTTTGTAGCAAGAGGCCGGAGCCGATGCGCTTACTATCCATGTAATTGCGGCCTTGCTCCCAAGCGGTGTTGCCACCTTTAGGTAAGTCAATCTTGAGTACACGGACATTGGCTTTTGCCTGGAAAATCGCCAAAGCTTCAGCCGTGTAATCCGGCGCGATCAGTACTTCGACAAACTGCTTGGATACGGCTTCGGCGGCAGCGCCATCCAGGATGCAATTGAAGGCGATGATGCCGCCAAAGGCAGAAGTCGGGTCTGTTTTGAATGCTTTGGAATAAGTCTCCAGCGCGTCCTTACCCAGCGCTACGCCGCATGGGTTGGCGTGTTTGACGATGACGCAAGCTGTGCTGTCGAAAGATTTTACCGCTTCCCAGGCAGCATCGGCATCAGCAATGTTGTTGTAGCTTAGCTCTTTGCCTTGCAACTGTTGTGCAGTGACCAGGCTGCCGGGCGCAGGGCAGAGATCGCGATACAAGGCGGCTTGCTGGTGCGAGTTTTCGCCATAACGCAGGTCTTGTACTTTGATAAAGTTGCTGTTGACTTGGCCGGGGAATTGGTTGCATGTGGGGTTGCCGCTCTGTGCGCTTTTAAAGTCAATTGCGGACAAATAGTTGCTGATCGCCGCATCATACTGCGCGATACGGTTGAACGCGGCAACGGACAGTTTGAAGCGCGTTGCCTTGGAAAGTGCACCACTATTGGCTTGCAGCTCGGCCAATATGGCCTCGTATTGGCTTGCATCCGTTAAAACAGCCACATCGCTCCAGTTCTTGGCAGCAGAGCGCACCATTGCCGGCCCGCCGATGTCGATGTTCTCAATCGCGTCTTCCAGCGTGCAATCGGGTTTGCTGACGGTCGCTTCAAACGGGTACAGATTCACAGCCAGCAAATCAATATTTGGGATGTTTTGCGCCTGCATTGCTGCTACATGTTCCGGCAAGTCACGTCTGCCCAGCAAGCCGCCATGTACTTTGGGGTGCAGCGTCTTGACGCGGCCGTCCAGCATCTCCGGGAAGCCGGTATAGTCACTGACTTCGATAACGGGAATGTTGTTGTCGCGGAACAGTTTGGCAGTGCCACCTGTGGACAGGATTTCCACGCCCAAGCCAACCAGCGCTTTGGCGAAATCCACGATACCGTTTTTGTCAGAAACACTAATGAGTGCACGTTTGATAGTAGCCATATTGAGTCGTTTTAAGAGGGAGTTGATTAGTCGAGATTGTATTGCGCCATCTTCTTGCGCAAGGTATTGCGATTGATGCCCAGGATCTCCGCCGCTTTGCTCTGATTGCCGCCCACTTTGTCGAGGATGTACTCAATCATGGGTTTTTCGACGCAGCCCAGCACCATATCGTAGATGGCATGAGGCTTTTCCCCGTCCAGATGCTCGAAATATTCATCGAGCGCAGTTTTGACACATTCTGCCAGCCTGTTCGCCATGATTTACGCTGCCAGCTCTTCTGGCTCGTTATCGTCTTCTGCATACACCAAACGGTTGTTGTCGGCTTTCAGTGCCGCAAAAAAGTCGTTGATGGCCTCTAGTTGCAGTTCGATGGTTTGCAGGGTGTTCATGTTGTGGCGGAAATGCGCGGAGTTTTTCAGTCCTTTGGTGTACCAGGAGATATGTTTGCGCGCCACGCGCATGCCGGTCATATCGCCATAAAACGTATATAAATCATGCAGATGTTCCAGCATCACCTGGTGGATTTCATCCACGGTGGGCGGTAGCATATGCGTACCAGTGTCCAGATAATGCTGTATTTCACGGAATATCCATGGCCTGCCTTGTGCTGCGCGGCCTATCATGACCGCGTCGGCTTGGGTGTGCTCAAGCACAAATTTGGCTTTTTCCGGCGTGGTGATATCACCGTTGGCAATCAACGGGATATTAATGGCTTGTTTGACTTCGGCAATGGTGTCATATTCGGCTTCGCCGTTGTAAAGGCATGCGCGGGTGCGGCCATGCATGGCCAGCGCCTGGACACCAATGTCTTCCGCCATCTTGGCGATTTGCACCGCGTTACGGTTCTGTTTGTCCCAGCCGGTGCGAATCTTCAGCGTTACTGGCACATCCACGGCGCTCACCACCGCTTTCAGAATCTGCGCCACCAGCGGCTCGTCCTTCAGCAGTGCGGAGCCTGCCATCACGTTGCATATCTTTTTGGCCGGGCAACCCATGTTGATATCAATGATCTGCGCGCCGTTGTCCACATTATGCTTGGCCGCTTCCGCCATCATTTTCGGGTCGGCACCGGCAATCTGCACGGAAATCGGGTCTGGCTCGCCTGCGTGGTTGGCGCGGCGTTTGGTTTTCTCGCTGCCATACAGCAGCGAGTTGGAAGTCACCATTTCGCTCACGGCCAAGCCTGCGCCCATCTTCTTGCAGAGGATGCGGAAAGGCCGGTCAGTCACACCCGCCATGGGGGCGACAACCAGGTTATTCTTCAACTTGTATGGGCCAATTTGCATGTTTTTACGCAGCACTGATTTCTTACCGGGAAAGGCTGCCTATTTTATACGCAATTGCGGTTTGCTGGAACCAAAAAATGCGTATTTTGCGCTTACAATGCCGCATTGTTAAAAGGATTGGATATGTCCCAAGTCTCCACACGGCAAATCGCGTTTGCCAGTTTTATCGGCACCGCGATTGAATTCTACGATTTTTACATTTACGCCATGGCTGCGGCCTTGGTCATCGGCCAGATTTTCTTTCCCGCCAGCGATGCGGCGGCGCAATCGCTGAACGCTTTTTTGACCTTTGGCATCGCATTTATCGCACGCCCGGTTGGCGCACTGCTGTTTGGGCATTTTGGCGATAAATTTGGCCGCAAAACGACACTGGCAGCTTCGCTGCTGGTGATGGGCGTATGCACGCTGCTGATAGGCCTGCTACCGGGCTACGACACGCTGGGGTGGTTGGCGCCAGTTGCCCTGTGTATCTTGCGCTTCGGCCAAGGTATCGGCTTGGGTGGTGAGTGGGGAGGGGCTGCTTTGCTGGCTACCGAATACGCGCCGCCTGGCAAGCGCGGCTGGTTCGGCATGTTTCCGCAGTTGGGGCCTTCCATCGGTTTTTTGCTGGCGACCTTGAGTTATCTTGCGCTCAGCCTGTTTCTGAGCGAAGTGCAATTCAACGCCTGGGGCTGGCGCATCCCGTTCATTGCCAGCGCCGCGTTAGTGATGGTGGGCTTATATGTGCGCTTCAAACTGGCGGAGACGCCCGCGTTCACGGCGGCACAGCAAAAACACGAACTACATGCCATGCCGCTGAAAGCCTTATTCCATGCGCATCTTGGGCGGGTGCTGCTGGGCGCGATGGCGATGGTAGTTTGCTACAATCTGTTCTACACGGCCACGGTGTTCTGCCTGAGTTACGGCACCAAGGAACTGGGTATTCCGCGCGTGGAGTTTCTGCAATTGCTATGCGTCGCCGTGCTGTTCATGACGCTGGCAACGCCAATATCGGCGAGGTTGAGCGACCGATTCGGGCGCAGGCCGGTGTTAATGTTCAGCAGCGTTCTGGCAGTGCTGGCCGGGTTCGCGCTTGCACCTTTGATGCAGGGTGGCATAATGGCGATTCTGGTGTTTCTCGCGCTGGCCTTGTTTCTGATGGGTGCTAGCTTTGCGCCGATGGGCGCGTTTTTGCCGGAGCAGTTTCCGGTGGCGTTGCGTTACAGCGGTGCCGGTTTGGCGTATCAATTGGGCGGCATTTTGGGGGCTTCGCTTGCCCCCTATATCTCGCAATTGCTGGTGGTTAGGGGCGGTTTGGCTTGGGTGGGGGCGTATATGTCGGTGATGGCGCTGGTCAGTTTTCTCGCTGTCTTGTCTATGCCGGAGACAAGACAATCAGGGCCTGGTTAATTCTTCCAGTTTCCCTAGCCACGCAATCGCCTGTTCCCTTGTCTCGCCGCACATCTCGGCGCTGGGCTGCAGGCTGGCGCAGAAAGCCGGGCGTTCGGGCTTGCCAAAAATCATGCAACGGTTTGCGTCATCCAGTTGAATGCAGCGTGTTCCCGCAGGTTTGCCATTGGGCATGCCAGGGATGGGGCTGTTGATGCTGGGTGCGATACAGCAGGCGCCACAGTTTGTTCTGCATTCCATCGTTAAATTTTCATTGTCGAAACGATTGCCCAGAAAGCCGCATCCTGATTGGCTTGCAGGGCAGCGGTTTGCATAATGAACGCGCGCGTGAGCATTAAGTTTCCGCCCACGGATACCCCAACGCGCTGACGCCTGCTTTCAAATCCTGCATGGCTTTTTGCACCTGAGCGCTCTCGCCTTTCATGCCCACTTCGGTGGTGCGGCGCTGATTGGTGCGTGGCAGGCTGAACAGCTTGAGCGCTGGGTAATTGGCCAGCATGGTGTTCATCAAATCAATCAGGTCGCTTTCGCCAGCCTCGGTGATGATGATGGAGTCTTCCAGATAATCCTGTGTGTGGAACAGGTGTTTGTAATACGTTTCTAGCACCCACTCCACCATCGGGTGCGCCATTTCGGGAAAGCCGGGCACAAAATAATGTTCGTTGATGCTGAAGCCTGCCACACGGTTGACGGGGTTGGGAATTAATGCGCAGCCTTGGGGGAAATCCGCCATGATCAGCCGCTTCGAGTTGCCGTCCTTGCCATAGCGGGCTTCGATCTCCATCACTGCGCCCGGGTGGCGCTCGATGGATACTCCGGCCGCATCGGCCGCGCACTGGCGGGTGTAATCGTCCGGCGTGGCGCCAATGCCGCCAAAGCTGAACACCACATCACCGCGCGCCATGCTGGCCTTGAGCGATGCGGTGATTTGCGCCGGGATGTCGCCCATGTAATTGGCCCAGCTCAGCTGCAGGCCGCGCGTGTTCAGCAGTTCGATGACTTTGGTCAGGTGTGCGTCTTTGCGCTTGCCCGAAAGTATCTCGTCGCCAATGATGTAAATGCCGAAGGTTTTCATGCCAAGTGTTTCGTTAGATTGTATGAACGTTATTTTGCGGCGTATTGCCTATTAAATCCAGCACGCCATCAGCGGGGTTTCTGCAAGGGCATGTTAAAATAGTAATGAAAGCTGACCAGACAGTCGCTGCTCGGTAACGAGGAGAGGAAAGTCCGGGCTGCATAGAGCAGGATGACGGCTAACGGCCGTACGCCGTGAGGCGAGGAATAGGGCCACAGAGACGAGTCGGTGCGACCAACGAGCTTGCGAGTTCGCGTCGCAACGGGTGAAACGCGGTAACCTCCATCCGCAGCAAGACCAAATAGGCTGGCATTGGCGTGGCTCGCGCCGTCAGCGGGTAGGTTGCTTGAGCGTATTGGCAACGATGCGCCTAGATGAATGACTGTCGCTGCCGTAAGGCGGAACAGAACCCGGCTTATCGGTCAGCTTTCTTTCAAAACCCCATCAAAGCAATTCAATCAGATAAAAGTTATTGGTAATATTTCACTTTCAGTACAAATTGCAACGCATTGATTATTAAGGATATTGTTTTTGTGTTAAAAATGCGCTAAGTCTTTGTCTTATAAAGAAAAAATTCGTAAAAAGTGCTTGCAATGCGCTTTTTTTTTATCTATAGTGCAATTTAGTGGGGGAAAGTGGAGTTTTGTGGAGAATGTCTCGCTAAGCTAAGGGGGTGGGGCATTCTCTGCTTTTAATCCGCAAAATCAAAAACAGGGATGGGTAACAATTACAAATGTTCAGGGGTGCGACAAATTTAAGCATGGATGCAAAGGGCAGGCTGGCTGTGCCTGCCAAGCATCGTGATGCATTGCTGGCAGAGTCTGCCGGCAATGTGGTGCTGACTGCGCATCCGCATGGTTGTTTGCTCTTATATCCCCAGCCGGCCTGGGAGCCGATACAGGCCAAGTTGATGGCTTTATCTAGTTTTGATAAACAGTCTTCCGCTTTTCAGCGTTTGTTGGTGGGTTATGCCGAAGATATAGTGCTGGACGCCACAGGGCGTTTGCTGGTTTCATCCGCGCTACGCGTGTTTGCAGGTTTTGAAAAAGAGGTGATGCTGGTCGGGCAGGGTAGTCACTTCGAGTTATGGAACATCGAAGCCTGGCGCAAACAATTGGACAATGTGATGCGTGAAGACGAAATCGTCATGCCCGCAGAATTAGAGGGCTTTTCGCTATGATGATGGGCGCAACTTCTGCGCCCCCAGCAGCACCAGTGTCATTGTCAGCAAAATCCGAAGTCGAAAGTCCTAGTCTCATGTCGCATCTTACCGTGTTGTTATCCGAAGCTGTGGATGCGCTCAACATCAAGCCTGAAGGTACGTACATCGACTGTACTTTTGGCCGTGGCGGACACAGCAGGAAGATTCTCGAGAAACTCAATCGGCAAGGCCGTTTGTACGCGATAGACCGCGATATGGCGGCTATCGAGGCGGCACAGCAAATTCAAGATGCGCGTTTCCATGTGCGGCATTTGCATTTCTCCGAGATACAACGGCTTGCTGCCAGCGAAGGTTTGGCTGGGGTGGATGGCATCCTGTTGGATTTGGGTATTTCATCTCCGCAGATAGATGAGGCGGAGCGGGGTTTCAGTTTTCGATTTGATGGCCCGCTGGACATGCGGATGGATCAAACATGCGGCAAAACGGCAGCCATGCTGTTAGCCGATATTTCAGAGCAACAACTCAGGGGGGTTATAAAAGATTATGGTGAAGAACGGTTTGCTAAGCAGGTTGCAAGGGCGATTATTAAAGAGCGCGATAACGGGCGCCCCATCACCACTACAGGACAGCTTGCCCAGGTCGTGGCAGGTGCAATCCCAAAGGCCGAGCCGGGGCAGAACCCTGCCACGCGCACCTTTCAGGCTTTACGGATTTACCTCAATCAGGAGCTTGAAGAGCTATCGCTAGTGTTGCCTAAGTGTGCGGATATGCTGGTGGCTGGAGGGCGTCTGGTGGTGATCAGTTTTCATTCGCTGGAAGATCGTATGGTCAAGCGTTTCATTCAATCGCAAGAGGATCGCGATACTTTGCCATCGCGTCTGCCGGTTAAGGCAAAGGATCTGCCGCAGCCGAGATTGGTTGCGGTGGGTCGTGCCATCAGGCCCGGTGCGGCTGAGGTGAAGGCAAATCCGCGGGCGCGTAGCGCAGTAATGCGCGTTGCGGAAAGGACAGCCGTACTATGATGCGCCTGAACCTGATTTTGTTCCTGGTGTTGATCGCGGTCGGTCTTGGGTTGATTACCTCGCAACATAAGGCGCGTAAGCTGTACTTTGAGCTGGAACAGCAACAGCAGTTGGCCAAGCGTCTGGAAACGGCTTATGAGCAGTTGCAGTTGGAGCAGAGCACTTGGGCCATGCACTCCCGGGTTGAAGAGATGGCTAGTAAGAAACTGCGTATGCAGGTGCCAGATGCCAAGCGTATCCAAGTGATTTCTGTGGAAGAGGCGGTGCGCTAATGGTATACAAAATCGCCCAGCATCATCTCGTCAAATTGCCTGCCTGGCGTCGCCGCCTACTGCTGATGTTTGTGCTGACGGGTTTTGCGGCCTTGTTGGTGCGAGGAGTGTATCTGCAAAGCTTGCATAAGGATTTCCTGCAGCGCAAGGGCGATGCGCGCTATAGCCGTACGCTGGTATTGCAGGCGCATCGCGGCAAAATCACCGACCGCAATGGTGAGTTGCTGGCGATTAGCAGTCCGGTGGAGTCGGTATGGGTCAGCCCTCCGGATATTGAGTTGAACGCGCACAACAAGAAGGAATTGGCCAAGCTGCTGCAAATGAAAACCACGGAAATCGATAAAAAAGTGGCTAATACCGAGCGCGAATTTGTTTACCTCAAACGGCGTATTTCACCTGCATTGGCAGGCAAGGTAATGAGCCTGGAGATCCCAGGCGTGTTTCTGCAGCGTGAATACAAGCGTTTTTATCCCGCAGGTGATGTGGCTGCACACATTGTCGGGTTCACCGGAATTGATGACAACGGTCAGGAAGGCCTTGAACTGGCCAAGAATAATTATTTGTCCGGCAAGGCTGGCAGTCGCCGCGTTATTAAGGACCGTCAAGGCCGCATCGTCGAAGACCTGGAAGCGGTCAAAGTGCCGCAGGATGGTCAGGATATTGTGTTGAGTATTGATCGCCGTATCCAGTATTTGGCTTTTCGTGAGCTCAGCAAGGCGGTAGAGCAATACAAGGCCAAGGCGGGCGCAGCGGTTGTGCTGGATGCGAAAACCGGCGAGGTGCTGGCGATGACCAATATTCCAACCTATAACCCGAACAACCCAGTCAATATCAAGGGCAAAACGCGTAATCGCTGCATCACTGATATCTACGAGCCTGGTTCGACCATGAAGCCGGTAGCGGTTTCTGCAGCCATGGAGTTTGGGGGCTATCAACCGGCAACCAAGATAGATACTGGTGGCGGCACACTCTCACTGGGCCCTGCCACTATTCATGATGCGCATCCGCATGGTTTGATTTCGGTAGCGCAAGTCATCCAGTATTCATCGAATGTGGGTGCTTCCAAAATGGCACTTAGCCTGAAAAAGGAAGAGCTGTGGAGTACCTTCAACCAGCTTGGGTTCGGTGCATCGACACACATCGGCTTTCCGGGTGAGGTTTCCGGCAAGGTGCGACCATACAAGACCTGGCGGCCAATTGAGCAGGCGACCATGTCCTATGGGCATGGCATCAGTGTGACTTTGTTGCAAATGGCGCGTGCTTACACTGTGTTTGCTAACGAGGGCGAGTTGAAGCCGGTGTCGCTGGTCAAGCTGAAAGAGCCGCCAGTCGGGCATCAGGTATTTTCCACTCAAGTGGCGAACGACATGAAAGACATGCTGGAGCTGGTGGTGCAACCGGGGGGTACGGCTATCCGGGCGCAAGTGGCTGGGTATCGTGTCGCTGGCAAAACCGGTACCGCACACAAGCTGGGGCCACACGGTTATGAGGCAGATAAATACGTCGGTTCGTTCGTCGGGCTGGCGCCAGCATCCAATCCCCGCCTGATTATGGCAGTTATGATTGATGAGCCGACGACGGGTGAGTATTACGGTGGCATCATCGCGGCGCCGGTGTTCAGTGCCGTCATGTCGGACGCTTTGCGTATGTTGGCGGTACCACAGGACGCGGCAAACGAGAATGTAGTGATTCCGCCTTCTGTGGCCGAAGATGTCAAGGAGGTTATGTGAGCCGAATTGCGCTGAATGTAGTGCCAACCAGCATTACTGCCGACAGCCGTCAGGTGCGTTCGGGCAGCTTGTTTCTGGCTTATCCCGGTGAGAAAACAGACGGTCGCCGTTATATTGCGGATGCGATCCAGAACGGCGCGGCGGCAGTGCTGTGGGAGTCTGAGGGATTCAGCTGGCCGTCGGACTGGCAGGTTGAAAATATGCCGGTGGAGAATTTGCGTATACAGGCTGGTTATCTCGCAGACAAATTCTATCAACAACCATCACACAAGCTTTGGATGGTAGGCGTAACCGGTACTAACGGCAAGACTTCTATCTCACAATGGGTGGCGCAAACGCTGACGTATCTGGGACGCAAGACTGCTGTAATCGGCACAATAGGCAACGGATTTGTCGAGGCGCTCAGCGCTACGCAAAACACCACGCCGGGTGCAATTTCCTTGCACGGGCTGCTGGCGGATTATCTGCAGCTGGGCGCACAAGCTGCAGCAATGGAAGTGTCGTCGCATGGGTTGGATCAAGGGCGTTTGAACGGAGTGCATTTTGATGTCGCCGTGTTGAGCAACCTGACGCGCGATCATCTGGATTATCACGGCACCATGGAAGCCTATGCCGCTGCCAAACGCAAGTTATTCGAGATGGATGGCCTGAAGGCTGCCGTGGTTAATGTGGATGACGATTTCGGTCGGGATTTGCTTAGGGCATTGCAAGGCAGGCCACTAAGGGTCATGACGTATGGCATCCATACCGGTGATGTGCGTGCCAGCCATATACATCTGCGTTCGAATCATCTGTCGTTCAAAGTGCATACGCCAGCGGGTGAGGCAGAAATCCTGGCAAATGTGGTGGGACAGTTTAATGTCTATAACGTGCTGGCTGTACTGGCTACCTTGTTGCTGTCAGAAGTCAAGCTGGCGGATGCCGTGGAGGCAATTGCACATATCAAGTCAGCCGCCGGGCGCATGGAACAGCTGGGGGGCGGAGATCAGCCTCTAGTGGTGGTGGATTATGCGCATACGCCGGATGCATTGGAGAATGTGCTAAAAGCCTTACGCCCGCAAACCAGAGGCAAGCTGGTATGCGTGTTTGGCTGTGGCGGCGACCGTGATCCCGGTAAGCGCACACTAATGGGCAAGGTGGTGAGCAATCTGGCCGATGCGGCAGTGGTGACTTCCGACAATCCGCGCAGCGAAGAGCCGGAAGCGATTATCGAACAAGTGCTGGAAGGCATGCATGGCAGTTATGCCATTGAGCCGGATCGCGCCAAAGCTATTGCTGTTGCCATTGGTACGGCCAAGGCTGGCGATACGGTGTTGCTGGCGGGTAAAGGTCATGAAACCTATCAGGAGATTGGCGGAAAAAAAGTCTATTTCAGTGATGTGGAGCAGGCCAAAGCTGCGTTGAAGCGCATGCAGGGGGTGGCCGTATGATGCATTTGTCCGAGCTGGCGAACGTCACCCACGGCCAGTTGCGTGGGTCGGATGTATTGTTTACATCGGTAGGCACGGATAGCCGTAATATCGCAAAAGGTCAGCTCTTCGTGGCAATCAAGGGTGAGAAGTTTGATGGCAACGTTTTTGCTGCCGATGCCGTGAAACAAGGCGCAGCAGCGGCTTTGGTGAGCGATGCAGCGGTGAGCGGCATTCCTAATGTGTTGGTGCCAAATACGCGTCAGGCGCTGGGCGAATTGGCGCGCCACTGGCGCGCCGCGCACGCGCTTAAACTGGTGGCGGTGACCGGCAGCAACGGCAAAACGACGGTTAAGGAAATGATCGCCGCGATTTTGCGTGCAGAAGGCGACAATGTGCTGGCCACGCGCGGCAATTTGAATAACGACATCGGCATGCCGCTGACACTGCTGAATTTAAACGAAAGACATCGCTATGCAGTCATCGAGATGGGCATGAACCACGAAGGCGAGATTCGCTACCTGACCAACATCGCTCGTCCGGATGTGGCGCTGGTGAATAACGCCGGTACTGCGCATATTGGCGAGTTGGGCTCGCGCGAGGCGATTGCACGCGCCAAGGGCGAAATCTATGAAGGACTGAGCAATCAGGGTGTCGCCATCATCAATGCCGATGACGACTTTGCCGATTATTGGCGTAGTTTGAACCAGGGCAGGCAGGTGCTGACTTTCGGCATGCAAAAACCGGCGGACATCAGTGTGAAAACCGCTGCCCTGCAAGCCAATCAGGACGCGGCTTCCAGGTCGATGGTTTTGATGACGCCACAAGGCGAAATCGCGGTGGAGTTGCACATGCCGGGCGAGCATAACGTGCGCAACGCGCTGGCGGCGACAGCTGCGGCGCTGGCGTTGGGTGTGCCGTTAACGGCGATCCAGCATGGTTTGAACAGCTTTAGCGGTGTGCAAAGCCGTTTGGCATGCTTCAAAGGCTTGCATGGCGCGCTAGTGATTGATGATACCTACAACGCTAACCCGGATTCGATGAAAGCTGCGCTGGATGTGCTTTCCAGTCGTGTAGGCAGAAAGGTTTTTGTGATGGGGGACATGGGCGAGCTAGGGGTGGATAGTCCCAAAATGCATGCCGAAATTGGTGCGTATGCTAAACAGAATGGTATCGATCAAATGCTGTGCTTGGGTGAGAACACCGCGCATGCTGCGCAGGCGTTTGGCGCGGGCGCAACGCATTTTACATTGCTGCAAGCCCTGCTGGATGAGCTTTCTGGCTTGATGCGGGAGGGAATGACGGTGCTGGTAAAAGGCTCGCGCTTCATGCAGATGGAACGCGTGGTACGGGCGATTGTGAACGAAGATGATTCAATGAAGATGATAGGGAGTGCACATTAAATGTTGCTAGAACTCGCAAGGTGGTTGGCGCACGATATTCGTGGATTCCGTGTATTTGATTACATTACATTGCGCGCGGTGCTGGCAAGCATGACGGCACTGCTTATCTCTTTCATGGTGGGGCCAAGCATGATACGCAAGCTGACCGAGTATAAGGTTGGTCAGGCGGTGCGTGATGACGGGCCGAAAACGCATTTGATTAAAGCCGGTACGCCAACGATGGGGGGCGCACTTATTTTGGTGGCGATAGGTATTTCTACCTTGCTGTGGGCGGATTTGAGTAACCGTTTTGTATGGGTGGTGATGGTGATTACGCTAGGATTTGGCGCCATCGGCTGGGTGGATGACTATCGCAAAGTCGTTTACAAAAATCCGAAAGGTTTGTCGGCCAAAGCCAAATATTTCTGGCAAAGCGTCATCGGCCTAGCTTCAGCGATCTTCCTATATAAAACCGCGCAAAGTCCAATTGAGACGACTTTGATATTGCCGTTCTTCAAGCACGCCGTATTGCCGCTGGGCATGGTGTCGTTTGTGGTGTTGACCTATTTTGTCATCGTGGGCAGTAGCAATGCGGTGAACCTGACCGATGGCTTGGACGGTTTGGCGATTATGCCCACGGTGCTGGTGAGTGCGGCACTGGCGGTGTTTGCCTACGTGGCCGGGCACTTGTATTTCTCCAAATATCTGGGGGTTCCCTACGTGGCTGGTGCGGGTGAACTCACCGTGTTCTGTGCCGCCATGGCGGGCGCGGGGCTGGGTTTTTTGTGGTTCAACGCGTATCCGGCAGAAGTATTCATGGGCGATGTAGGCGCGCTGGCGTTGGGCGGCGCGCTGGGGGCGGTGGCGGTGATTGTGCGGCAAGAGATCGTGCTGTTCATCATGGGTGGCGTGTTTGTGATTGAAACGCTTTCGGTGGCTGCGCAGGTGGGTTATTTCAAATACACGAAAAGGAAGTATGGCGAAGGGCGGCGTATTTTCCTGATGGCGCCGCTGCATCACCACTATGAACAGAAAGGTTGGAAAGAGACACAAGTGGTGGTGCGGTTTTGGATTATCACGATGATGCTCGTGTTGATTGGCTTGGCAAGTTTGAAGATTCGATAATGGCGATTGTATTAAAAGATAAGCGGGTATTGGTACTGGGGCTGGGCGAGACCGGGCTCTCGGCCTTGCGCTGGCTGCGCAAGCAGGGCGCACGCTTGTCCATAGCCGATTCGCGCGATACGCCGCCTAACCTGGGGGCACTCAAAGCCGAGATGCCGGAAATAACCATCTTCACCGGCGCATTCAAGCCGGAGACTTTCAAAGGTCAGGAAATCATCGCCATCAGCCCCGGAGTAGATGCCAGAGAAGCCAATATACAAGCGGCGATTCAGGCAGGTGTTCCCGTGTTGGGCGATGTGGAATTATTCGCACAATATCGCGATCCGCGAGCAAAAGTAATTGCGATTACCGGTGCGAATGGCAAGACGACAGTGACGACCTTGGTCGGCGAAATGTGCAAAGCAGCTGGCTTGAAAACCATCGTCGCAGGCAATATCGGTTTGCCGGTGCTGGACGCACTTGAGATGCCAGCACCAGATGTGTATGTGCTGGAGCTTTCCAGTTTTCAATTGGAGACCACCCATAGTTTGGTGATTGATGCTGCAACCATGCTGAACCTGACAGAAGATCATTTGGACCGGCACGAGGATATGACCGCGTATGCGGCAGCCAAAGCGCATATTTTCTATCACGCCAAGCATCAGGTGCTCAATCGTGATGACGCGTGGAGCATGGTCATGGCACGTCCCAGAGTGCCATGCAGCACGTTCGGTCAAAGCGAAGAGGATTACGGCCTGTTGCAGGAAGGTGATGAGATTTGGCTGGCAGCAAATGGCCAGAAGCTGATGAATGTGGCCGACTTGAAAATAAAAGGCACACACAATGCCATGAATGCGCTGGCTGCACTTGCGCTTTGCCGTGCAATAGGTCTGGATTTCGCTCCCCTGCTAGCCGCGCTGTATAACTTCAAAGGCTTGCCGCATCGCGTGGAGTGGGTGGCGCGTATCGACGAGGTGGATTATTTCGACGATTCCAAGGGTACGAACGTGGGGGCGACCTGCGCCGCATTGGCCGGTTTGCCGCAGAAGGTGGTGTTGCTGGCAGGCGGCGATGGTAAGGGACAGGATTTTGCGCCGCTAGCCGCGCCGGTTGGCCAGAACGCACGCGCCGTAGTGCTTTATGGGCGCGATGCCAATTTGATTGAAACTGCGCTGCTAAAAACAGATGTGCCGCTGTATCGCGCTGCGGATATGGCGGAAGCTGTTGCCATTGCCAGGCGTGTTGCCCAAAGCGGCGATGCTGTGTTGTTATCACCTGCCTGTGCTAGTTTTGATATGTTCCGCAACTATGAACATCGTGCACAGGTGTTTGTGGGTGCGGTAAAAGCATTGGAGGTGGCCACATGCTAGCGCCTGTGATGACCAGTCGTGAGAATATGAATGCACCGAGCTACGACCAAATGCTGCTCTGGGTTACCTTGATTCTGCTGGGGCTGGGATTGGTGATGGTGTATTCAGCCAGTATTGCCATCGCTGAGGCGGATAAGGCAACAGGCCATCAGTCTACCTATTATCTGATTCGTCAGGCCATTTACGTCGCGATGGGGGTGGTTGCTGCGTTTGTGACGTTCCATATTCCCGTAGTGTGGTGGCAGAAAATGGCACCTTATCTGTTCCTGATGGGTTTGGTATTGCTGGTGCTGGTGCTGGTGCCAGGGGTCGGTCGCAATGTCAATGGCAGCCAGCGCTGGCTGCCGCTCGGGGTGGTCAATTTGCAGCCTTCGGAATTTGTGAAGTTGTTTGCCGCGATATATGTGGCGGATTATGCCGTGCGTAAATCTGCTCAGATGGATAGCATCGTGAAAGGCTTTCTGCCTATGGTGGCTGTGATGGTGCTGGTTGGCTTCCTGCTGTTGCGCGAGCCGGATTTTGGTGCGTTTGCGGTAATTGCCGCCATTTCCATTTCCATCCTGTGGCTGGGCGGCATCAACGCCAAAATATTTGCTGCGCTATTGGCATTGCTGCCCGTGGCTATTTATTTGCTGATCTGGAGCTCGCCTTATCGGCTACAGCGCGTGATCGGTTTTCTCGATCCCTGGGCCGACCCTTACGGCAAAGGTTATCAGCTTTCCCATGCGCTAATTGCTTTCGGTCGTGGCGAATGGCTAGGTGTGGGTTTGGGGGCGAGCGTGGAGAAGTTGCTGTACTTGCCGGAAGCACACACTGATTTTCTGCTAGCAGTGATTGCCGAGGAGCTAGGGTTTGTGGGTGTGCTGACCGTACTGGCATTGTTTGTCTGGATTGTGATTCGCGCATTTGGTATTGGCAAGGACTCGGTTGCCAACGAGCGTTATTTCGCGGCTCTGCTGGCACAGGGAATAGGTGTATGGATAGGCGTGCAGGGCATCATTAATATCGGTGTGAATATGGGAGTGTTGCCGACAAAAGGGTTAACTTTACCACTGCTTTCCTTCGGCGGCAGCGGCATTCTGGCTAACTGCATTGCAATGGCTGTATTGCTTAGAGTTGATTATGAGAATCGTCGTTTGCAGAAAGGGCTGCCCGCATGATGTTCTCTAGCCCGGTGACACAGCACGGCGTTTACACTCTGATGGTGATGGCGGGGGGCACAGGCGGCCATATCTATCCGGCAATGGCCGTGGCCGACGCGCTGAAAGTAAAGGGGTGGCGCATTGTTTGGCTAGTAACGGAAAGCGGCATGGAAAACCGCTTGATTGAAGGCAAAGGTTACCAGAAAGCCATGATTAGCATGCGCGGTGTGCGCGGCAAAGGTTTGCTGGGCTGGTTGTTGTTACCTATCAAATTGGCAAAGGCATTCTGGCAATGTCTGAAGGCGATCCGCCAGTACAAGCCGGACGTTTTATTGGGGATGGGTGGCTTTGCGGCATTCCCGGGCGGGGTGATGGGTAAATTGGCAGGAAAACCACTGGTGATACACGAGCAGAATTCAATCGCCGGCTTGACCAATAAGACATTGAGCTTGCTGACAAACCGCGTGCTGACGGGTTTCCCGCAAGTATTGGCACCCAGAGGCAAACAGGTGGGCAATCCCGTGCGTGCGGTGTTTCATCACTTGCCACAGCCTAAAGAGCGATATGCCAGCCATCAAGGAGCTTTGCGTGTATTGGTAGTGGGCGGCAGTCTGGGCGCCGCGGCTTTGAATAATGTGTTGCCTAAAGCGCTGACATTGTTGCCTGTGGATGTACGTCCGAAGATCATTCATCAGGCAGGCGAGAAACATATTGAAGAATTGCGGGCGAATTATCGTGCAGCCGGTGTGGAGGTGGAAGCGCGCGCTTTCATCCATGATATGGCCGAGGTGTACCAATGGGCGGATGTGGTGATTTGTCGTGCAGGTGCACTGACAGTGGCCGAGATCGCGTGTGTCGGGGTGGCAAGTGTGCTGGTGCCTTTCCCATATGCGGTGGATGACCACCAGACGACTAATGCGAAATTTCTGGCGGATGCCGGTGCAGCGGTGTTGATTCAGCAAACAGCGTTGACAGTGGAAAAGGCGGCGGAGGTTTTGCGCAACTTAAGCCGGGATAAATGTCTGGAAATGGCACAAAAGGCGCGTGCTTTGGCTAAGCCAGAGGCGACAGAGGCAGTGGCGAATATTTGCATGGAGTGTGCTCTTTTAGGGGCATAACGTATGAAACATAAAGTCAAACATATACATTTTGTCGGTATCGGCGGCGCCGGGATGAGCGGCATCGCGGAAGTGTTGCTGAATCTTGATTTTGCCGTGAGCGGCTCAGACTTGGCCAGCAACGCTGTAACCAAGCGCCTGCAGGGTTTTGGAGCGACCGTATATCAAGGTCATGCTACCGATAACTTGAAAGATGCCGACGTAGTGGTTGTTTCTAGTGCAGTGAACGAACAGAACCCGGAAGTGGCCGCTGCCCGCGCTAAGAAGATCCCGGTGGTGCCGCGCGCCATGATGCTGGCAGAACTGATGCGCTTCCGTCAGGGCATTGCGGTGGCTGGCACACATGGTAAGACCACGACGACTAGCCTGATTGCCAGCATCTTGGCCGAGGCTGGCATGGACCCGACCTTCGTGATTGGCGGCAAGCTAGAAGCGGCCAGCGCCAATGCTCGATTGGGCACGGGTGAGTTCATTGTGGCAGAAGCGGATGAATCGGATGCATCTTTCCTGCACCTGAGTCCAATCATTGCGGTGGTAACCAATATCGACCAGGACCATATGGATACTTACGACCACGATTTCGAGAAGCTGAAATCGGCGTTTGTCGAGTTTTTGCAATGCCTGCCTTTTTACGGTATGGCCGTGCTATGTGTGGATGATCCAAACGTGCGTGCGATCTTGCCGCGAATCACCAAGCCGATGATGACATATGGCGTGAGTGAGGATGCTAGCGTGCGTGCCAGCAATATCCGCGCCGATAACGGCAAGATGCACTTTACTGCAACACGCGTCAACGGCACTACAACGAGCTTTGATGTGACCGTGAACTTGCCCGGCCACCATTACGTGCTTAACGCGCTGGCGGCAATTGCTGTGGCGAGCGAATTGAATGTGCCGGACGCTGCGATTGTAAAAGCCTTGAAAGAGTTCAAGGGCGTTGGGCGCCGTTTCGAGCGCTATGGCGAAGTGCCGGCCAAAGGTGGCGGCCACTTTACACTGGTCGATGATTACGGTCACCACCCGGTGGAGATGCAAGCCGTGATTGCTGCAGCACGCGATGCTTTCCCCGGTCGCCGTCTAGTGCTTGCTTTTCAGCCACATCGTTATACCCGGACTCGCGATTGTTTCGAGGATTTTGTTCGTGTGCTTTCTACTGTAGATGAGGCATTGCTGACCGAAGTCTATTCCGCGGGTGAAGCGCCGATTGTGGCGGCAGATACGCGCAGCTTGATCCGGGCGATCCGTGTGCTGAATCAAGTGGAGCCGGTATTTGTGGAATCGACAGACGTATTGCCGACCGCTATTTTGAATATCGCCAAAGGCGGCGATGTCGTGGTCGTGATGGGAGCAGGCAGTATTGGCCATGTGGCGGCACGCACCAGAGAGATGGCAAATCAAGGGAACGTTTAAAGTCATGACAGAGATGATTACCACTCAATCGCAGTTGCTTAGGGACGAGCCGATGGCACGTTATACCAGCTGGCGCGTGGGTGGCAAGGCCGACCGTTTGTTCATTGCCGAGAATCTACCTGAACTACAAGCGCTTTTGCGGACGCTGGCGTATGACGAACCTGTCTACTTCGTTGGGCTAGGCAGTAACCTGCTGGTACGTGACGGTGGTATCCGCGGTACCGTAGTGGTGATGCATCAGGCGCTAAGCGATTTGCGCATGGATGGCAAGTATGTATATGCAGAAGCCGGGGTGACTAGTGCCAAACTGGCGCGCTTCAGTGCTTCACAGGGTTTCCAAGGGGCAGAGTTCATGGCGGGGATTCCAGGAACGGTAGGTGGTGCCTTGGCTATGAACGCTGGCTGTTACGGTGGAGTTACCTGGAACATTGTGCATCAGGTGCTGATGATTAACCGCACAGGAGAAACAATTGTTCGCAATGCATCAGAGTTCGTACCTAGTTACCGACATGTGGAAATGCCGGCAGCTGATGAGTGGTTCTTAGCGGCATGGTTTGCCTTGGAACGTGGTGTCGCGGAGGTGTCACTGCGCAAGATTAAAGATTTGCTTGCGACACGTCTGGCCAGCCAACCGCTGAATATGCCGAGCGCCGGCAGCACGTTCCGCAATCCGCAGGGTGATTTTGCGGCACGGCTGATTGAGGCAAGCGGCCTGAAAGGCTATCAGATCGGCGGCGCACAAGTGTCGCCTAAACATGCCAATTTCATTGTCAACTTGGGCAATGCAACCTCGCTGGATATTGAGTTGTTGATACGCCACATCAAGGAAGTGGTATTGGAAAAGCAGGGCGTAGCCTTGCAGCAAGAGGTCAAGATAGTAGGTGAGTATGCAGCGTGATCAAGAAAAGTTTGGCAAGGTTGGCGTGTTGTTCGGCGGCAGTTCCGACGAACGCGAGGTTTCGATCAAGAGTGGCTCTGCCGTCCTGGCTGCTTTGCTCAGGCAGGGCGTGGATGCACATGCTTTTGATCCGGCCAAGCAGGACTTGAGTGGCCTAAAGGCATTTGATCGGGTGATGATCAATTTGCATGGCCGTGGTGGCGAGGATGGCACGATTCAGGGCGTGCTGGAACTGATGAACATCCCCTATACCGGCAGCGGCGTGATGGCGAGTAGCCTGGGGATGGATAAATGGCGTACCAAGCTGCTGTGGCGCGCAACAGGCGTAGTGACGCCAGATTTCATGCTAGTGGATAGCAGCAGTAATTTTGCGGCAATCGAGCAGGCGCTGGGTCTGCCGCTATTCGTGAAACCTGCCAATGAAGGTTCCAGTATCGGTATCAGCAAGGTGAAAGAGAAAGATGGTCTGGAAGCCGCGTATTTGTTGGCTGCCAAGGCAGATCCCTTGGTGATTGCCGAGCGCTTTGTTGGCGGCGGCGAGTATACCGTCGGCATCTTGGGTGGCAGAGCGCTGCCGATTGTGCGCATTGTGCCCAAGAACGAATTTTACGATTATGAGGCGAAATATCTGCGCGATGACACGGAATACCTGTGTCCGTGCGGCCTGAGTGCGGAAAAGGAAGCGCAGATACAAGCGGAAGCGTTGCAGGCCTTCCGTACGGTAGGCGGTCGCGGTTGGGGACGTGTGGACTTTTTGATGGACGAAGCCGGGCAACATTACTTCCTGGAGGTGAACACTTCGCCCGGTATGACGGATCACAGCCTGGTGCCGATGGCCGCCAAAGCGGCTGGTTTAAGCTTCGATGACCTGGTGCTGGAAATTTTGAGTATGACTTTGGAGCAAAAATAAGTGTGGGATAAACCTGCATTGTTGAACTGGACCGCGAACTTGCTCTACGCGCTGAGCGTGGTGCTGATGATGTACGCGGCGATATTCGTGATCGTGCACTTACCGATTTTCCCGCTGCGCGAAGTGAATGTGGAAGGTCAGCTGAATCATGTGACGCGCGAGCAGATACGCCTGATTGTGGACAAGCACCTGAAGGGTAATTTTTTCACGCTGGATCTGGTGAAAGTGCGCGATGCATTCCAGAAGCTGCCTTGGGCGCGGCAAGTGAGCGTGCGTCGCCGCTGGCCGGATAAACTGGATGTGGCGATAGAAGAGCATCAGGCGCTGGCACGCTGGGGCAACATTGCTTTGGTGAACACGCAAGGCGAACTGTTTCACGCAGCTTCTGATGCGGATCTGCCGGTGTTCTATGGGCCTGGCAATGGTGTGCTGGAGGTAACGCAGCACTATGGCAAGTTCAGCGAGATCTTGGGTCAAGCAAATATGCATGTGACCCAGGTAACCTTGTCTCCCAGACGTTCGTGGGAGGTTGCGACGCAGGAAGGTATGTTGATTGCCCTGGGTCGCGAGGATATGGAAACGCGATTGAGTAAGTTTGCGCTGGCTTACCAAAGCACATTGAGTCAATTGAACGTGAAGATTACCTATGCAGATTTACGTTACCCGAACGGTTTCGCGGTGCGCAAGCCTGCACAGACATTGCAACAAAAACCAGTGCCAGGTTCACCGGATGTGGTGAAAAAGGCATGAAACAGGGAGTAGTAAACCATGAGTAAAGTGCGTGAAGATAAGAACCTGATTGTCGGGTTAGATATCGGCACATCTAAGATAGTGACCATCGTTGCCGAGTTGCTGCCGGATGGTTCGCTGAAAGTGATTGGCCTGGGGCAGCATATCTCCAGAGGCTTGAAAAAAGGCGTAGTCGTGAACATTGACTCCACTATGCAGGCTATCCAGCGTTCACTGGAGGAAGCAGAGCTTATGGCCGATTGCAAAATCAATACCGTGTACACCGGTATTGCAGGGAGCCATATCAAGAGCCTGAATTCACATGGCATGGTGAAGATTAAGGATGCAGAGGTTTCACAGACGGATGTGGATCGCGTGGTGGAAACAGCACGCGCTGTAGCCTTGCCAGCTGATCAGCAGATTTTGCATATCCTGACGCAAGAATTCATTATTGACGGCCAGGAGGATGTGCGTGAGCCATTGGGCATGAGTGGTATGAAGCTCGAAGTGAAAGTGCACATCGTCACAGGTGCCGTCGCAGCGGCGCAAAACATCGTTAAATGTATCAAACGCTGTGGCCTGGAAGTGAGTGACCTGATATTGCAGCCGCTAGCTTCAAGTGTCGCGGTACTGACCGAGGATGAAAAAGAACTGGGGGTATGTCTGGTAGATGTTGGCGGTGGCACGACCGACATTGCGGTGTTCAAGAACGGTTCAATTCGTCATACGGCAGTTATCCCGATTGCGGGCGACCAGATTACTAACGATATCGCGGTAGCTTTCCGCACACCGACGCAATCTGCAGAAGATATCAAAGTGAAGCATGCGTGCGCGTTGCGCCAACTGGCCGATCCGCGTGAGGTAGTGGAAGTGCCAGGTGTAGATGGGCGCGAGCCCCGCCAGCTATCCGTGCAAACTTTGGCCGAAGTGGTTGAGCCACGTGTGGTCGAGTTGTATGAGCTGGTGCTGCAGGAGCTGCGCCGTAGTGGCATGGAAGAGATGATTGCTTCCGGCATTGTGATTACCGGAGGTAGTGCCATGATGCGCGGCATGATTGAACTGGGCGAAGAGATTTTTCATATGCCGGTACGCTTAGGTATGCCACGTTATGTGGCAGGACTCTCCGAGGTGATCAGCAACCCGCGTTATGCCACAGCGGTAGGCTTGGTGCTGATGGGTAAGCAGCAATTGGAGCGCCATATCAGCGGCCAAATGGAAATGAATTCTTTCACGCGAATTCTGGAAAGGATGAAAGCGTGGTTCCAAGGAAACTTTTAGTAGTGGTTTTAGTTGTTAACAGGGCAGAGCTCGCAAGGGCTCAAATCTAGGGCAAAAAGGAGTAAGTTATGTTTGAAATTATGGCAAAAGATTCGCAAGAAGCAATTATCAAGGTGATTGGAGTGGGAGGCTGTGGTGGCAATGCAGTCGAACACATGATCGAAAAGAGCGTGAACGGCGTGGACTTCATTTGCGCCAATACTGATGTGCAGGCATTGAAGAAAAGCAATGCCACCACCACATTGCAAATCGGTGCGGACATCACTAAAGGCTTGGGTGCAGGGGCGAAACCGGAGATTGGCCGTGAAGCCGCTCTGGAAGATCGCGACCGTATCGCAGAAACTATCGACGGTGCTGATATGCTGTTCATTACTGCCGGGATGGGCGGCGGTACCGGCACAGGTGCGGCACCTATTATTGCTGAAGTGGCTAAGGAGATGGGTATCCTGACGGTGGCTGTGGTGACCAAGCCATTCGCATTTGAAGGTAAACGTACCAAAGTTGCAACTGATGGCCTGGAAGAATTGTCTCAGCATGTAGATTCACTGATTGTGATTCCGAACGAGAAACTGATGGAAGTATTGGGCGAGGACGTGCCGTTCCTGGAAGCTTTCCGCGCGGCCAATGACGTGTTGCATAATGCAGTTTCCGGTATTGCAGAAATCATTAACTGCCCGGGTTTGGTGAACGTAGACTTTGCCGACGTGCGCACCGTAATGAGCGAGATGGGCATGGCGATGATGGGTTCTGCCGAGGCTAGTGGTCCGGAACGTGCAAGAATAGCTGCCGAGCAGGCAGTAGCGAGTCCATTGCTGGAAGATGTAAATCTGGCTAATGCGCGTGGTGTACTGGTCAACATTACTGCTAGCAGCTCCTTCAAGATGAAAGAGTACTATGATGTGATGAACACCATCAAAGAGTTCACGGCTGATGATGCTACGGTGATCGTGGGCAATGTGATGGATGAGGCGATGGGCGACAATCTACGCGTGACTATGGTGGCAACTGGTTTGAACGGTGCGGTTCGTCGCCAGCAAAAACCGGAACTTCGCATGATGACGACTGTGCGCGATGGTACTACCAATCAGCCGCTTTTCATGGGCGAGACACAGCAGGCGCAAGAAGAGGCGCCAGCCGTATTTAGCCAAAACACGCGCCGCGCTCAGGTGGAAGCTATGAAAATGTCCGGTGTGGAAGAGTATGATATTCCGGCATTTTTGCGTAAGCAGGCGGACTAGGCTTGTCTCGTCAGTCGACAGTATCAGTGTTAATATGAAGCTGTTAAAGATGATGCTCGAAGAGAATTGAAAGATATCCAGTGCTGAAACAGAGAACCCTTAAAAAAGTGGTAAGCGCCACTGGGGTCGGCTTGCACAATGGCGAGAAGGTGACCTTGACACTACGCCCGGCAGGTCCAGACACCGGTATTGTATTCAAACGCGCCGATTTGCCCGGTGCGCCAACAATACAAGCAACGCCTGACGCCGTTCGCGATACGCGCATGTGCTCTGCCCTGGAGCATGACGGTGCACGCGTGGCGACTGTTGAACACCTGATGTCGGCTCTGGCTGGCTTGGGCGTGGATAATATTATGGTGGAAGTCACGGCTTCGGAAATCCCGATCATGGACGGGAGTTCCGGGCCGTTCATATTTCTGTTGCAATCGGCAGGCATTGTTGAGCAGAATGCCCCGAAAAAATTCATACGAATCAAAAAGATCGTAGAAGTGCACGATGGCGACAAATGGGCTCGTTTCGAACCTTATCACGGGTTCAAGCTGGATTTCACTATTGAGTTTGCGCACCCAGTGTTCGATCAGTCCGGCAATAATGTGAAAATCGATTTCAAAGATAATAGCTATATTAAGGAAATCAGTCGCGCACGTACTTTCGGCTTTATGCATGAAGTAGAGTATCTGCGTGCTAACGGGCTGGCTCGCGGCGGCAGCCTGGACAATGCCATCGTGTTGGACGAGTACCGTGTATTGAACCAGGATGGCCTGCGTTATGATGATGAATTCGCTAAACACAAAGTACTGGATGCAATTGGCGATCTGTATATGCTCGGGCATCCATTATTAGGTAGTTTTACCGCTTTTAAATCCGGCCACGGCATGAATAACCAGTTATTGCGGGCATTATTGGCGGATGCCAGCGCGTGGGAATACGTGACTTTTGAAAAACTGGAAGAGGCGCCGGAAGGCTTTCAGGCGCAAACAGCCTATTTTACGCCAAACCTGATGCCGCATTTTACTTGATTCAAGGTTCCTAATAATGGCAGTCGTCCGCCTGATTCTGTTGTTAACTCTGCTGGCGACCATTGTGCTGGTGCTGGCCTTCCTGTTGACGCGTGACAAACGCTATGTCGCGTTGCTCAAGCAAATATTCAAGTTTTTGCTGAGTTTTTTTGCTTTGCTGGCCGTTCTTTACCTCATCACGCGGGTATTGCATCTATAGATTGGGCAATGATTTCTCAGGCTACATTACTTCGTATCTTGTCTGGCTTGCTTGCATTGGGCATGCTATACGCTTTACCCGCAATGGCGATGGGGGATGGCGATTTCCTGCGCGCGCGCGCTGATTACGAGAAAAAAAACGCTATTGCACTGGCCGAAGACGTGGCGCAACTGCAAAGCCAAAACTACCCGCTAGCACCTTATGCCGATTACTGGCTGATGTTGCTAAATCTGGATGATGCCAGCAAGGAGCAGGTGCAGGAATTTCTAGCCAAATATGAGGCATATCCTTTTGCTGACCGTTTGCGTGGCGAATACCTGAAAAAGCTAGGTAAGGCGCAGCAGTGGCAGGCATTTCTGGAAGAGTGGCCAATCTATCAAGGCGAGGATAATGCGGTGGCCTGTTATGCAGCGGAAGCTCGGTTGGTGCAAGGCATCGATGATGTGCTGGATCAGGCGCAGCAGCTATGGCTGCAACCCAAGGAGCAGGCGGGCACTTGTGCCAGCCTGTATGATCGTATGCAGTCCAAGGGGCTATTGAGCGAGGACGACATTATTGCCAGATTAAGGCTATCTCTGGCGGCGGAAAGAATCGCTTTGGCCAAGAGTATAGTCCGCCGCAGCAAACATTTTGATGCGGTGCATCTGAAACTGATTGAAAAAGCCTATGCCGGGCCAAGCGCTATGTTAAAAAAGCGTAGCATCTCACTGGGAAGTCGCATAGGTCGTGAGTTGAACTTGTTCGCCTTGCAGCGGTTGGCCAAAACCAATTCGCTGCAGGCCTTGCTGGCGTTCAGAAAAGTCGAACCTTCGTTCAGCAAGGAGGATGTGGCGTATTTTTACGGAAGGTTGGCGGCTATTGCAGCCCCCCGTCATGAACCACAGGCGCTGCAGTGGTTCAAACAGGCTGGCAGCACCCGGTTGGACAAGGATCAACTGGCCTGGTATGCAAGATCGGCGTTGCGCGTGCAGGATTGGGAGCAGGTGCTGGCTGCGATTGACAAAATGCAGGCGCCGCAAAGCGAAGAAGGCGCCTGGCGTTACTGGAAAGCGCGCGCGCTCAAGGCGCAGAAACGCACTTTGGAGGCGAATACTTTGTTTGCCAAACTCTCGGCCGAGCGGCATTTCTACGGCTGGCTGGCGCAAGAGGAATTGGATAGCATCATGTCATCTCCGTCGCAGAGTTACACACCAACACAGGATGAAGTCAACGAGATTGTGGATATGCCAGCCATGGAGCGGGTGGAAGCCTTCCAGCGCTTGCAAATGCGTTGGGAAGCCAAGCTGGAATGGGCGTTTGCCATTAAGGACTTCGGTGACCCGCAATTGCTGGCAGCCGCCGAATATGCACAGCAGCAGAAATGGTACGACCTTACTGTCAACACAGCGGATAAAACCACGGGTGTGCATAATTTTACGTTGCGCTATCCGACGCCTTATCGCGATTTGGTCAAGCCTTCTACCGAGGCTTACGACTTGGATGAGGCCTGGGTGTATGGCATCACGCGCCAGGAGAGCCGTTTCATGCATTTTGCCAAATCCGGTGTGGGTGCTGCCGGGTTGATGCAGCTAATGCCTGCTACGGCAAAGTGGGTGGCCAAACGTATTGGTATCAACGGTTATCATCACGGCATGATCCATGACTTGGACACCAACATCACGCTGGGCACTTATTATATGGCATACACTAAAGACCTGATGAACGGGCAGGAAACCATGGCGACAGCGGCGTATAATGCGGGACCGAGTCGCGCCAAGAAATGGGCAGCCGATGCGCCGCTGGAAGGCGCTATTTATGTGGAAACTATCCCGTTCGGCGAAACTCGGCTCTATGTGCAGAAGGTGATGGCCAATGCGCACCTGTACGCGCAACAATTGGGTTTGAAGGTGATTTCGCTCAAGCAGCGACTGGGAATAGTGCCAGGCAAGGCATTTATTGCCGTGCCCAGCCAGGATGATGTCGTCAATGAGGTTGCGCCGGAAGTGCAGCCAACAGAACAAGTGAACTGAAGCAGGGAAGATAGGATATGGCAGTTAAAAAAGTTACCGTATTGGGAGGGTCTGGCTTTGTGGGAAGCATGCTGGTGACCAAGCTGGATGCGGCGGGTTATCAAGTTAGGGTGTTGACGCGCCGACGCGATGATGCGCGGCATTTGTTTTTGTTGCCACATGTGCAAGTGGTGCAATGCGACGTGCAGGATTCCCATGCGCTTAAAAACGCACTGGCGGGAAGCGATGCGGTTATTAATCTGGTTGGCATCTTGCATCAACAAGGTAGGCAGACCTTTGAGTCGGTGCATCACCAGTTGCCGCGCAAGCTGGCGCATCTATGCGAGGAGTTGGGCGTTAGCCGCTTGCTGCATATGAGCGCGCTGCAGGCGGGCAAGCATGCGCCCAGCCAGTACCTGCGCAGCAAAGCCGCGGGCGAAGAAGCGATCAACGAATACAGCAAGAAACTAGATATTACGATTTTCCGGCCATCGGTCATTTTTGGCCATGGCGACAGTTTTCTTAACCTGTTCGCTAAGCTGGTCAGATGGCTGCCTGTCGTAACGCTGATCCGCCCTCAGGCCAAGTTCCAGCCGATTTGGGTGGAAGATGTGGCACAAGCCTTTATGAATGCGCTGGAAAATACTGCCACTTATGGCAATACCTACGAGCTGGGCGGGCCGACGGTATATACCCTGCGCGAGCTGCTGCAAAAAGTGATGGATGTACTGGGCAAGCGGCGCTGTGTGGTTGGTCTAAACGATACGCTTTCCTACGCGCAGGCTTTTGTGATGGAACTGCTGCCAATTAAGCTGATGTCACGCGATAACGTGCGTTCCACCATGGTAGACAGTGTACTTGCCGCACCCATGGCGCCAGCGCTGGGCATCAAGCCAACGCCACTGGAATCGGTCATTCCGCAATATATCGCCCATCAAACGCCGCGCGCCGTGTACGACCAGTTCCGTAGCGCTGCCGGGCGTGCTATTAATGCCCGCCGATAGCACAAAACTCCCTTTTCAGACCTACTGTGTCGGTGGCGCCATCCGCGACGAACTGCTGGGCTTGCCGGTAAAAGACCGCGATTTCGTCGTGGTGGGCGCCACGCCAGAACACATGACTCAGGCTGGGTTCAAGCCGGTCGGCAAAGATTTTCCGGTTTTCCTGCATCCGCAAACGCATGAGGAGTACGCGCTGGCGCGCACCGAGCGCAAAACGGCCAAGGGCTACAAGGGTTTTCAGGTGTATGCGGCGCCGGATGTGACACTGGAGCAGGATTTAAGCCGCCGCGATTTCACCATCAATGCCATCGCCAAGGCGGCCGATGGTACGTTGACAGATCCGTTCGACGGCCAGGCGGATATGCGCGCCAAAGTGCTGCGCCATGTGAGTGATGCCTTTGTGGAAGACCCGGTGCGTATCCTGCGAGCGGCGCGCTTTCTGGCTCGGTTCACCGATTTCACACTTGCGCCGGAAACGCTGCAGCTGATGCAGCAAATGGTGGCGGATGGCGAGGTGGACGCGCTGGTGCCAGAGCGGGTTTGGCAGGAGCTTGCGCGCGGATTGATGGAAGCCAGGCCGTCGCGCATGTTCGAAACGCTGCGTGCATGCGGCGCATTGCAAAGGATCTTTCCCGAACTCAATGCGCTATGGGGCGTGCCGCAGCCGCCGCAACATCACCCGGAAGTGGACACCGGCGTGCATGTGATGATGGTGATTGATTATGCCGCCAGCCGCAATTTCAGCCTGCCGGTGCGCTTTGCCGCACTGACGCACGATCTGGGAAAAGGCGCTACGCCAAAAGATGTTCTCCCCAGGCATATCGGTCATGAGGCGCGAAGTGTGGACTTACTCAAGGGTGTCTGCAATCGGCTGCGCGTACCCAACGATTGCAAAGAGCTGGCGCATATCGTCGCCAAGTTTCATGGCAAACTGCATCAAGCCAGCAAAATGCGGCCGGATACCTTGCTGGAATTTTTGATAGACCTGGATGCCATTCGCCAGCCGGAGCGGTTCGAGGGTTTTCTGCAAGCGTGCGAGGCCGATAGCCGCGGCAGGATGGGCATGGAAGATTGCTCGCAGCCAGAGGCAGATTTGGCGCGTGCAGCGTTGCACGCGGCGCTGACCGTGAATGCGGGTGAGGTGGCTGCCAGGTTCAGCGAACCGGAGAAGATTAAGCAGGCGGTGTTTGTGGCAAGGCTGGATGCCGTGAAACAAGCTTTGTTTTCATTGTAAGGCACACCGGCCTGGAAGCCGCATCCTGCCTGCCTTACAGGGCAGCGATTTGCGCAATGAACGTGCGCGTGAGTAGCGTGTGTTTAACCCGCGAGTTTGCCGAGTTGTGATTGCACCAGTTCGCCGGGTTTGCGCTTGAATCCGCTTCGCACGAACTGCTGCCAGCGACCCAGCACATAGCACATCATCAGGTTGGCGTCAGATTCCGGCATGATTTTTCGGCCATGCTGCGCTACGGCAATTTTTAGGCATTGTTTCAGGCTGGTTTCAATACGGTCGTTGAGCTGGTTGATGCGCGCCTGCAAGGCAGTGTCTTCGTTTACCAGCGCATCGCCGATCAGCACGCGGGTCATGCCGGGGTTTTTTTCGGCAAAGCGCAATAACATGCTGATGATAAGTTGCACCTGCTTGTGGCCCTCAGGCTCTTCGGACATGATTTTGTTGATGACACCGAAGATACTGGTTTCAATGAATTCGATCAGCCCTTCAAACATCTGCGCCTTGTTGGCAAAGTGCCGGTAAAGCGCCGCTTCACTGACATCCAGCTTGGCGGCGAGCGCGGCGGTGGTGATTTTCTCGCCCTTTGGGTTCTCCAGCATGTTGGCGAGCGTTTCCAGAATTTGCTGTTTGCGATTGGTAGCCATGATTTCCCTCGTTTTTTGCTATTCTAGCTCACTTGTGGGAAAAGTGAGCGCCCAGTGCGAGTACCGAGTGGATGCGATAATCCACATAATTCGGTTTTTTGAGCTGTCGGCTCACCCAAATTGTGCGCATGCCTAGCCGTTTGGCGGTCATCAGCGCGGCTGGGTTATCCTCCAGCATGATGCAGTCACGCGGCTGGGCGCGAATTGTACGCAACAGCATGCGAAATCCGCGTACATTGGGCTTAGCGTGGAATCGGGTATTCTCTACGCTAAACACCAGCTCGAACATATCACCGATGCCGAGCAGATCCAGCACGCGCATGGCGTAATGTCTGGGCGCATTGGTAAAAATGACTTTACGTCCCGGCAGTGTGCGCAAAAGGTGCCGCAGCCGCTTGGCGACCAGCACCATTTCCGGCTGTAGAAACCGATGGGTCTCATGCAGGAAATGATAGGGGTCTACGCCGTGATGCCGCATCAGTCCTTTGAGTGTGGCGCCATAGACGCGCCAATAATGCTGGCGCAGCGCGCAGGCTTCATGTTCTTCCATGTTCAACTGGTCTTGAATGTACTGCGTCATGGCGCGGTTCATGACGGGGAAGATGTGGGCGCTGGCGTCGTGCAGCGTGTCATCCAAATCGAAAATCCAAATCATAAATCCATTTTACGGGCGAATCGCTTTATTGCGTACTCGCTCATTCCTTGTCTATACAATGCGATATGCCTGCGTCATTCGCTGCGCGGCTTCGCGCGCTTCATCCCGCAAATGAATTTACTGCACTTTTCAAATGAGAGCCGAAAGTTATTTGGCTTTGATTAAAGTACCGACGCCTTCATCAGTCAGCACTTCCAGCAACAGGGCATGCTCTACACGGCCGTCGATAATGTGCACGCTTTTCACGCCGCTGCGTGCTGCGTCCAGTGCAGAGCCGATTTTCGGCAGCATGCCGCCGCTCAAAGTGCCATCGGCCACCATATCGTCGATTTGTCTGGGGGTGAGCCCGGTAATGAGGTTGCCTTCCTTGTCCAGAACGCCAGGAGTGTTGGTGAGCAAAATCAGTTTCTCGGCGTTCAATATCTCCGCCAGTTTGCCAGCCACCACATCCGCGTTGATATTGTAGGTGTCGCCATCCTTGCCCACGCCAATCGGCGCGACGACCGGAATGAAATCGCCGCTATCCAGAAAGTTGATGATGCTCGGGTCAATCGCAGTGATTTCACCCACTTGCCCCACGTCAATCATCTTGGTCGGGTCTTTCAGGTCTTCCATCAGCAATTTGTGTGCGTGGATAAAGTTGCCATCCTGTCCGGTCAAACCGACGGCCTTGCCACCGTGACGGTTGATGAGATTGACGATCTCTTTGTTGACTTGGCCGCCCAGCACCATTTCCACCACATCCATGGTTTCTTCATCGGTCACGCGCATGCCCTGGATAAACTCACCTTTTTTGCCAAGCTTATCCAGCATCTCGTTAATTTGCGGGCCGCCGCCATGCACCACCACCGGGTTCATGCCAACCAGTTTCAGCAGCACGACATCCTGCGCAAAGCATTCTTTCAGCCGCTCGTCCGTCATGGCGTTGCCGCCGTATTTAATCACGATGGTTTTATCGAAAAAACGCTTGATATAAGGCAGGGCCTCTGCCAGCGTCTGGGCTTTTTGTGCGGCGGTGGTTTTGCTTAGCATGGTCGTATCGAATGGGTTAAAAACAATAAGCGCATTTTACATGAGAATCGCCTTATGGAATGCGGGCAAAGTAGCAAAAAGCGGATGGTACTTAATATATCAACGAATGGAATGATGATACGAAAATAAGGCAGTATTGCTGCTATTGCTACAACAAAACATAACATTTTGAAACGATACATCCAATCAGGTGTTCCGTTATGTTCTGACTTCATGAGGAACGCGCTATCATTGCGTGTGACAAGCTTGCAGTACAACAAAATCAACAATCAGTTAGGCAAGAAAATAATAATAGGGGGCAGACCACGATTTTCATAGCCACCAACTGCCCTGAAGCTCAATATTCATGCAGTTTCCAGAGCATTCACTTTGAGCATTTTAGCCCGTTGTAGATAACGTTAGCGGGCTGTGACTGCTCTTTTCGGTAATGTCAGTTTCAGTACGCCATTGATATTGTGTCGTTTTAACAGAAGCCAAGAGTTACTACATGTTTTTCTTGAACACTTTGGAGCGGCGCTGCAAGTTGTAGAGCTTCTGTTTTTCCATCGGTAGTTTCTCTACCTCGATTTGCTCGAACCCCCGCTCGAGGAACCAGTGTTCGGTGTGTGTGGTTAAGCAGAATAACGAGACAAAACCTTTTTCACGCGCTTTGTCCTCGCAAAAGTGGAATAGTTTATCCCCACGTCCGCCGCCGCGATAAGCGGGGTCGATCGCAAGGCATCCGAACTCTGCCATTTTGGCGCTAGGGAATGGATACAGTGCGGCACAGCCAATCACTCGGTTGTCATGTTCCATCACGTAGAAATAGGAGACTTCCATTTCGATGCGCTCACGTCCGCGCTTGACCAGCACACCTTCGTTTTCCAGCGGCTCGATCAGTTGCAGTATCGCGCCGACATCGTCTATCGTGGCCTGACGCATGGTTTCCAGACCAAGCTCGGTCACCATGGTGCCGACGCCAGTGTGGGTGAACAGTTCCTGGACGATGGCGCCATCGATATGCCGCGAGATGAGGTGGGTGCGCGCGACACCACGTTCGCAAGCTTTTACTGCTGCAGGCAGGTAATAAGTAATGTCTTCCGAGGTGTTGATGGCGTCCTCGTTGTTGGTCACATGCTGCAGCAGGTTCTTGGCCTTTTGCGCAGTCATTTCGCGCAATAGTTCGCCGCGCAGGTTGTGCACGCCTTCCGAGTCCATCAGAAAAATCAATTTATCGGCATCCAGCGCGATGGCGGCACTCACGGCCACATCTTCCAGCGTCAGATTGAACGCCTCGCCGGTGGGCGAGTAGCCAAGCGGCGACAGCAGCACCAATTCGCCATCATCCAGCCGTTTCTGGATGCCGATGGCATCGACCTTGCGCACTTCGCCGGTGTGCTGCAGATCCACGCCGCTGCGCACGCCCAGCGGTTTTGCAATGACGAAATTGCCACTGGCGACACGAATGTCCGAGCCGGCCATTGGCGAGTTGATGAGGCCCATCGATAACTGTGCCTCTATCTCCACGCGAATCGCGCCATTGGCTTCTTTCACAGCCTCCATCGCGTCATCATCGGTGACGCGAAGACCGTTTACCAGCTTGGTTTCCAGTTTGGCACGCTTCAGGCGCTGTTCGATTTGCGGCCGTGCGCCATGCACCAGTACCAGCCGCACTTCCAGGCTGGCCAGCAGGTTTAGGTCGTGCGAAAGCGCGGCGAATTGTTTGTCCTCGATCACCTCGCCGCCGAAGGCGATGACGAACGTGCGCCCGCCAAAGGCGTGGATGTAGGGTGCAACCGAGCGAAACCAGTTGACGAAATGCTGCGGGGCATATGCATGCGTTGCTTGCAAAGCCAGCTGGTTGCTTGTGGAGGAGCCGCCATTCTGCTCGGCATGCGCGTATAGGTAGGCGGGTGTGCAGTCCAAGGCGGCGCAGATCTTGTGCAGCAGATTCTCGTTCACGCCTTGTCCACCACGCTCTATACGGGAAAGGTTGCCGCTGTCCGCGCCAGTTTGTGCGGCTAGCTGCTGCAATGTCAGGCCCAGCAATTTGCGCCGTTTACGAATTGATTGACCGATAGACATAGGTATTTATTTGCGAATAATGCAATAAATTATATTAAAAAATGCATTAAATGCAAATTTATTTGAATGAATTGCTAGAAATCACCCCAGAGCGTATTCATTGCCGCAATCGCGGCCAACGGTGCGGTTTCGGTGCGCAGGATGCGTTTGCCAAGCTGCACGCCAATAAAGCCATATTGGCCGGCTAGCGCGATTTCATTGGCACTCAAGCCACCTTCCGCGCCAATCAGTAGCTGGATTTCGCCAGTTGCCTTGGGCAAGTCGGAGAGTTTTTTGTCGGCAAGCGGGTCCAGGGTGATGCGCAAAGTATCTGTTGCGCAAGGGTTGGCTAATAAGGTGGATAGCGCAGTGGGGATATCGACTTGTGGCACAAACGCGCGGCCGCTTTGCTCGCAGGCGGCGATGGCGATGTTTTGCCAATGTGTTACGCGCTTTTTGGCTTTGTCTTCGTCCAGCTTCACTACGCTGCGCTCGGTTTTAATTGGGATGATGCGTTTCACGCCCAATTCCACGGCCTTCTGGATGGCGATATCCATGCGGTCTCCAGCCGATATGCCTAACAAGAGGCTGATATTGAGCGGTGATTCGTTTTCCACAAGTTGTCTGGATTTCACTTTTGCCATCACCGCGTTTTTTTGTATGGTGGTGAGTTCGCAAGTGTAATCCGCGCCATCGCCACAAAATAAAACAAGCGTATCGCCTACACCCAAGCGCATCACTTTGGTGGCGTGTGTGGCGGCGTTCTCACTTAAGGTGACAGTGGTGCCGGCTTGTAATGGCAGCGGGCTGTAAAAGCGCAGGTTGGACATTGTGCAAAAGCTTAAATTTGAATAAAAGTGATAATATCCTAATTCGTCATTCCCGCGTAGGCGGGAACCCAGACGTGGTGAATGTGTAGCTTGGTGACTTGCATAACCGCTTGGAAGGTGGGGTTTGCCTGGATTCCCGCCTACGCGGGAATGACGGGCGAGAGAGTGATTTTTGAGGAAACATTATGGCAAGTATCAGCCCACCGGTATGTAACTTTAACTGGAAAGCGCCGGATTTTAATTTACCCAATGTCGATGGTCACATGGTCAATCTGCAAGGCAGCATGGGGCCAAATGGCCTGCTGGTGATGTTCATCTGCAACCACTGCCCGTATGTCAAAGCCATTCTGCCGCGCCTGATTGCTGATGTGCGCGAGCTGCAAACGCTGGGCGTAAATACCGTCGCCATTATGTCCAACGACCCCGCCGAATATCCGGAAGATAGTCCGGAGAACATGAAAAAAGTCGCGCAAGAGATGGCTTTTCCGTTCCCTTACCTGTTGGATGCGACACAGGAAATCGCCAAAAAGTACGATGCTGTTTGCACGCCAGATTTCTTTGGTTTTAACAATAAATTTGAGCTGCAATATCGCGGCCGTTTTGACGAAAGCCGCAAAGAGACCGCACCCAACAGCACGCGCGATTTGTTCAAGGCGATGAAATGGGTGGCGGAGACTGGGCAAGGGCCGAAGGAGCAGATACCAAGTATCGGCTGTTCGATGAAGTGGAAGGCGTAGTTGAAATGAGGTTGAAGGAATTACAGTATCAGTGGACGCTTTTGTTGTTTGGTTTAATGGTGTTGATTGGTTGCCATGCCGGAGATGATTCGCGTGCGCTTAAAAAACATGAGCGTCGTCACCAGCGGCAGCTTGAAGAATCGGTCCAGTCGGCGCATGTAGAGTCAGAAAAACAGTCGTTACAGGAGACGATTGAACCATCTGATTATGTAAGGCGCTTGGGAAAAGGCTTGGATGTGGATTGGGCTAAGTCGCCAAAAGGTATGCAAACATATAGCTTGAAAATGGTGCAAGACTTTAAACGGGCCGGTTTGCGGCATGTACGTATCCGTGTGACGCAAGATGTAAGTGAAGGCTTGCTTGATACGATAGAAAAACAAATTGATGATTGTTTGAAAGTGGGCCTGATTCCGGTAGTGGCTTATCAGGCTGATGCGTTTAAAAATAAGCCCAACAGTGATGAATTGAAAAAAGCTGCCAATTGGTGGGGGCAAGTGGCAGGGCGCTTGAAGGATAAATCACCTTTTATCTCGTTCGATTTGATTATTGAAGTGACGGATGCACTCAACAAAGACCAAGCGGCGCTCAACCAGTATTTTGAAGAAGCTACTGCACAAATCCGTAAAACCAATCCGCAGCGCATCATTTTTGTG
>JBGANT010000022.1:0-27124 GCA_044222155.1 Methylophilus sp. | reverse complement strand
TGGTGCATATTCGTCAATGATAGAAAGGTTAGGTAATGCAAATAGTCCACATTTCTTTCTTTTAAATTATTCATCAGATTTTAAGGTGCGTGATTTAGTGGCTATTCCTGCTTATTTTCTTCAACCGGCATTTATTGAAAAGCGCAATCCTTTATCACAGCATGCGAAGCGTGCAGGTTGGGTAGGTTGTAATATTCTTGCTAGTCAGATACCAATTGCTGGAAAAATTTCGCTCTTACAAAATTACCAGCCAATAGAGAAATATAAGGTTCAAGAGAAGTGGAACAAAACCCAATTCTTAGCAACTGCAAAAAACATTGAGAGTAGGGGGTGGTTGCTGGATGTTATGAATTGCATACAGCGCTTAAACGCTAACAGTTTCAAATTGGACGACATTTATGCATTTGAAGCGCAGTTATCAATAAAGCATCCAAACAATAAGCACATTAAAGAGAAAATTAGGCAGCAGCTGCAAGTGCTGAGAGACAAAGGATATATAGATTTTGTGAGTGCTGGTCATTACAGGTTGTCAGGGGAATACTTAAAATGAATTTTCTAAATCAAGCAACTTTAGTAACTCAATTACTAAATTTAGTCGAGGAAGCTTTGCCAAAGATTGATGACGATGTTTTGAGGGTCAAAATAACTAATTGCTTGGCATTATTTGAAGAATCAATTACACCATCCACAATATATTTAGACGAAGTGTTTCAAAAAGCTCACTTCGCAAGGATAGAGCTTTCGAAAGAAACAGCTATGGGAATTTTAAATAATGCTGCTGAAGATATTGACTTAAATTATGTTAACGGTGCAATTCAATATCATTTTGATGAGTATGTATCAAAAGTAGATTCATAAAATAGTTAAGAGATAAAAAGAAAAAAGAGGCTTGCGCCTCTTTTTTCTTTTTGCATTATTTACCCACACTTACTATCGCCACAATTCAGGCAGGTCAGGCAGTTGTCCATCACCACCATTGCTTTGGTGTGGCACTTGCTGCATAGTTGGGCGCCTTTGGGGAAGCCGTCGGTGGTGATCTCTTCTTCACTGATGGAGTGTTTTTCCAGATATTCGGCTTTTTTCTGGTCTACCAGTTTTTGCTGGTGCTGGTCCAGACCGGGGCGTTTTAGCATGCCAATCTGAATCAGGTGGTTTTCCAGCACTTCGCCAATCTCGGCCACCAGGCTGGGCACGAATTTGCCGCCGCGTTTGTAGTAGCCGCCAGATGGTTCGAACACGCTTTTAAGCTCTTCCACCAGAAATGTGACATCGCCGCCTTTGCGGAACACGGCGGACATCACGCGGGTGAGGGCCACTATCCACTGAAAGTGGTCCATGTTTTTGGAGTTGATGAATATCTCGAACGGGCGGCGGTGTTCCTGCGGGGTGCCTTCGTTCATGATGACATCGTTGATGGTGATGTACAGCGCGTGCTCGGTCACCGGGGTTTTGATTTTGTAGGTGTTGCCTATCAGAATATCCGGGCGGCTTAATGGCTCGCCCAGTTGAATCACCTCGGCTTTTTGCTGTTCTGCCTGCTTGGCAGCGGCCTCTGCGGCGGCGGTTTCTTTGGCTTTATCTTCCGGGGTGACCACGTTGTAGCCGGTGATCTTTTTCTCGATTTTGATTGTCATTTCGTTTCTCCTTGGGGGCAACCCCTCACACCTTATTCGTCGTTTGGGGTTAACCCCTCACCCTAGCCCTCTCCCCTTCAAAAGGGGCGAGGGGATTAATTTTTAGGTTTTAGTGCGGTAAAAATGGTGCGCGCGATGCGAGTGCCAGGCGAAAAACAGTGTTGAACCGGAATGTACATGGCAGTACATGAGGATTTGAAACTGTTTTTTAACAACGCAATCGTGAGCATAGCCATTTTTAACCACTAAAACTTACCGTAATACCCTTCTTTCAACGCATCGTACAGGTTAGCCGCCGTGTGGGTCTCGTCATCGTATTCGATCTCTTCGTTGCCTTTGGCTTCTATCACGGTGCCGTCATCCAGCGTGAATTTATAGGTGGTGTTCTCCAAATCTTTCTCGGTCACCAGCACGCCCTGAAATGCTTCAGGATTAAACCTGAACGTTGTGCAGCCTTTCAGGCCTTTGTCGTATGCGTACAGGTAAATGTCTTTGAAATCTTCAAAGTCGTAATCTGTCGGCACGTTGATGGTTTTGGAGATGGAGCTGTCGATCCACTTCTGCGCGGCGGCCTGGATATCCACATGGGCTTTGGCCTTGATGGTGGATGAATCCATGAAGTAATCCGGCAGTTGTTCATCCGGGTTGGTGGAGACCGGCATGGCTTTCGCATTGATGAGCTCGCGGTAGGCCAGCAGCTCAAAGCTGAACACGTCCACTTTCTCTTTGGATTTCTTGCCTTCGCGAATCACGTTGCGGGCGTAGTGGTGCGCAAACGATGGTTCGATACCGTTGCTGGCGTTGTTGGCCAAGCTCAGGCTAATGGTGCCGGTTGGGGCGATGGAGCTGTGGTGCGTAAAGCGCACGCCTTTGGTCGCAATCTGGTTGCGCAAGCCTTCGGGGAACTGCTGCATATAGCGGCTGTATTTGCCCAGCAGTACTTTGCCGGCAATCTTCTGGCCAACTTTAATGCCGTCTGCCGCCATTTCCGGACGCATGCGCATCATGTCGGCGGTGACTTCGAACTTGTCTTCCATGATTGGCGCGGCGCCTTTTTCCTCGGCTAGCTGCACGCCCACATCCCAGCCCACTTCGGCCATCACGCGGGTGACTTCCTCGGTGAACTTGATGGAGTCTTCGTCACCGTATTTCATTTTCAGCATGGTGAGGGTAGAACCCAAGCCCAGGTAGCCCATGCCGTGGCGGCGCTTGCGCATGATCTCGTCGCGCTGCTGCTGCAGCGGCAGGCCGTTGATCTCCACCACGTTATCCAGCATGCGGGTGAAAATGCCGACGGTTTCGCGGTATTCTGCCCAGTCAAAGTAAGCTGCGTCGGTAAACGGTTTTTTCACGAACATGGTCAGGTTGACTGATCCCAGCAAGCATGCGCCGTATGGCGGCAGTGGCTGCTCGCCGCATGGGTTAGTGGCGCGGATGTTCTCGCAGAACCAGTTGTTGTTCATCTCATTCACACGGTCGATCAGGATGAAGCCTGGCTCGGCAAAGTCGTAGGTGCTGCTCATGATGACATCCCACAAGCGGCGTGCCTTGATGGTTTTGTATACGCGGCAAGCCACTTTGCCGGCATCCGGGCCATCGGCCTTGGTGAGGTATTTGTTTTTCACCGGCCAGTCGCGCCACACCACCTGGGATTCATCATTGACATTGAGGCCATCGACGATGGATTCTTTCTCGGTGACAGGGAAAGCCAGTTTCCATTCGGCATCGGCTTTTACGGCCTCCATGAATTCTTTGGTAATCAGGCAGCTCAGGTTGAACTGGCGCAAGCGGCCAGCTTCACGCTTGGCTTTAATGAAATCAGTCACATCCGGGTGGCTGATGTCGAATGTCGCCATTTGCGCGCCACGGCGGCCACCGGCGGAGGACACGGTGAAACACATCTTGTCGTAAATATCCATGAACGACAGCGGGCCGGAGGTGTAAGCGCCAGCGCCAGCTACGAACGCGCCTTTTGGGCGCAGGGTGGAAAACTCATAACCGATGCCGCAGCCAGCCTTGAGGGTGAGGCCTGCTTCGTGCACTTTGCCGAGGATGTTGTCCATGCTGTCTTCCACCACGCCGGAAACCGTGCAGTTGATGGTGGAGGTGGCAGGTTTATGCTCCTGCGCACCGGCATTGGAGGTGATGCGGCCAGCAGGAATTGCCCCGTGACGCAATGCCCACAGGAACTTCTCGTGCCATTCGGCCTTTTTCTCTTCGGTGGTTTCTACATCGGCCAAGGCGCGTGCCACACGGCGATAGGAGTCATCCATGTCTTTATCGACATGTTCGCCGGTTTTGGTTTTCAGGCGGTATTTCTTGTCCCAGATGTCGAGCGAAACCGATTGCACCGGAATTGCAGCGGCATCGTCATGCGCGGACAAGACATCTTTGGCTTGTGTCTCTATGGCTTTTAGCATTCTTTCCCCCATTGTTGTTGTAGCATCTATGTCGCCAGCCAAGCCGGTTACATTGTTGTTTGGACATTTTGACGGAGCCCAAGTTTTTAGTGTGAAATAGTCTCCGTAAAACACAAGATATTGTGTTGTTTGCGAGAATTTATGCCTTTATTTTGTGTGCGTCAATACTCTTTTTTGAATTATTTTTAATTTTATTTTTTGTAAAAAGTATTGCGTTTTTGTAAAAGCGCGACAGACTTGGATTTTCGCTTTGGTAAGTGTTTACTCAGGCATAAATTTTTCGGCGTTTGAAAATTTTTGTGAGAGAATGCACCTGCATATGTACCGATTCTTATATACCTTATTGTTATATTTGCTGTTGCCGCTGGTGCCCATCAAGCTGCTGTGGCGCGGTATCCGGCAGCCGGAATATCTCAGAAATTGGGGCGAACGCTTCGGGTTTTTCAGCAACCCGCCCAAGAGACCATTGATCTGGCTGCACTGTGTATCGGTGGGGGAGACGCGCGCCGCGGAACCGCTGGTACACGCGCTAATGGCACAGTATCCGCAGCATCATATCCTGCTGACGCACGGTACACCTACCGGACGCGCCACCGGCAAGGCGCTGTTTGGCGCAACCGTGCAGCAGGTTTATTTGCCTTATGACTTGCCATTTGCCGTGCGCCGTTTCTTGCGACATTTTCAGCCGGATATCGGTTTGATTATGGAAACCGAGCTGTGGTTTAACCTGATTGCAGCCTGCAAAAAAGCGGGAACTCCTTTGCTGCTGGCGAATGCGCGCTTGTCGGAGGAATCCGCCAGAGGCTACACGCGGCTGGGCGGGCTGGTGCGGGAAGGGCTGCAGAATCTTGCGGCGGTATGTGCCCAGACTGAAGATGATGCTAACCGTCTGGGGTTGCTGGGAAATATTCAGGTTGCGGTGATCGGTAATCTGAAATATGACGTGAAGCCGCCGGAGAATAGCGCGGAGCGTGGCGCTTTGCTACGCGACTTGTTTGAAACCGGCAAGCCGATTTTTCTGGCAGCCAGCACGCGCGAAGGTGAAGAACGACGCATTCTGGATGCGGTAGAAGGACTGGATATCTTGACGGTAATTGTACCGCGACATCCGCAGCGGTTCGATAAAGTGTCCGATCTGATACGCGACCGCGGCTTGAGTTTTCAGCGCCGCAGTCAGCTCACTACTACCGTGCCATCACACACGCAGGTGATTTTAGGCGATAGTCTTGGCGAGATGTTCAGCTATTACGCAGCCTGTGATTTCACGTTTATTGGCGGAAGTCTGCTGAAATTCGGCGGGCAGAACCTGATTGAGGCGGCGGTGATGGGCAAGCCTATCCTGATCGGCAAGTTCACCTATAATTTTTCCGAACCCAGCAAGACTGCTGTACGCGCCGGCGCAGCGATACGCGTGAAAGATAAAGATGAGCTACGCGAACAGATTTTGTATCTGCTGCATCACCCGGCCAAACGCGAAAAGATGCAAGCGGCTGCGCTGCAATTCAGCGAGACTTCCGGCGGCGCCAGCAAGCGGTTGGTGCAGCAGGTTGTCATGCTGATGAAATAACAAGCGCTGAAAAGCGCATCGTCTAGCTCAAGCGAACGCTTCTGACAAATACCAGCTCACACGCCCCTCTACCGGTATCAGTCCGGGTTTGGGAGCTATTCCAGACATAGCCGTTTTGCCCGCTTGCCTTGATGAGGTAGCCCTTGATGGAGATGATTTGACCAACTCGTGCTTGTTTTAATTGTTCGGCAATATGGTCATTCTCCGGCACCATGTGCATATTGGCGCTATTCGTCTCAATCTCCTTGCGCGGGATGGGAAACGTTTTGACGCGCCAGTAATAAAAACGCCCGCTCTGGCTGATGTCGATTTGATCAATAATGGTTTGATCGGACATGGGTCCCCAGCCTAATGCCAGGTCGATGGGGGAAATGTCAGATTCCTTGTCTGCAAGATACTTGGAGACGGATAGGACGCGTGCGGTGATTTCGAAATCGTTCAGCGGTGTGAGGGTGTAATGCTTGAAGGCAAAGGGTTCTGCATCCGTGGCATTCTGAATGGGAGCTTCGGAAGCCAGTACCCCGGGGTTGTGGCGTATTTCGCGATGTGAGGAGTAGTAGTAAGCGCCGTAAAGAAGCAAGCCGATGAAAATGAGGCGGCGCAAAGGCATCAGCGGATCAATTTAGAAAGAGTCTTGAACTGCGGATGCTGCGCGTTGCGCAAGCACTCGAATACCACCGATTCGGTATTGGTGATGACGCAGCCGGCCTGGCGCAGCCGCATCAAGGCATTAGCCTGATTGGCCGGGTTGCGTGAAACCACGGCATCTTCCACCACATATACTTGCTTGCCAGTAGCCAGCAGATCCAGCGCGGTTTGCAGCACACAGATATGTGCTTCCATCCCGGCAATGATAACCTGAGGTCTGTCTCGGTGCAGTTGTTGATTGAACTTCGGCTCGTCACAGGCAGAAAAAGCGGTTTTGGTAATCGCTGAAATCTGACCAAGGTGAGCGCGTATGTCGGGCACGGTTTCGCCCAAGCCTTGCGGATACTGTTCGGTGACAGTGATAGGGATTTCTAGTGCGCTGGCGGCTTGAGCTAGAATGGCGGTGTTTTGCAAAGTGCTGCTGACGGCTGTTTCCGGCATCACAGCACAGAGCTTTGGCTGGATGTCGATAATGACCAGCTGGCTATGGTTAGCGTCGAGTTTATGGATTGGCATCGGCGCTGGCGAGCTGATGGTTGATTTGCTGCAAGTCGGCCTCGGTCAGTACGCCCGAGGTAAATTTCAGGCGAATGACATTCACCAGGTAGTTGTAGCGCGCCTGAAGTAAATCACGTTTCGCGCTGAATAACTGCTGTTGCGCGTTCAGTACGTCCACGCTGGTGCGCACACCAACTTCATAGCCTAATTTTGTAGAATCCAGCTGACTCTGGCTGGAAGTGAGTGCTTGCTCCAGCGCTTTGACCTGGGCAATGCTGGTGCTCAGATTCAGGTAAGCGCGCTGTGTATCAAGACCGGTCTGGCGGCGTGCGATCTCCACGTCATCCATAGCTCTTTGCTTATTCAGCACAGCCTGACGGGCGCGTGAGCTGATGGCGCCACCTTGGTACAACGGAATCTGCAGCTGTACGCCGATGGTGGCGTTCTGCAGGTCATTGCCTACACCGCTGGTACCACCGTCGGCATAACTGCTGGTGTAGCTGCCCACCGCATCCAGCGTGGGTAAGTGGCCTGCTTCGGCGCGTTCCACTTCCTGCTCTGCCAGCTTGAGCGCATCCTGCTGAATCTGAATGTTCAGGTTATTCTCTGTGGCGATTTGCTGCCAATCCTGCATGCTTTGCGGAGGTTGTACAACCTCGATGATCGTTTTGCCTGTTGCAAGTTCGCCCGGCATTTCGCCAGTCACAGCCTCAATCGCACGTTTGGCAATCTGATGTTCGTTAATGGCGGCAATTTCCTGTGCTACGATCAAATCATAGCGTGCTTGCGCTTCATTGACATCGGTGATCGTGGAGGTGCCGACCTCAAAGTTGGCCTTGGCTTGGTCCAGCTGGCTGAGAATTGCAGTTTTCTGCGCACCAATCAGGGCGATGCGGTCTTGCGCGTTCAGCACGTCAAAATAGGCTTGTGTGGTGCGCATGATCAGATCCTGCTGGCTCAAATAGAGCTGTTTATCTGCCTGGCTCACCTGCGTTTTGCTCTGGTCCATCTGTACCAGATTCTGTTTGCGATAAATAGGCTGCCTTGCCTCAACACCATATTGGTAACCCTGGAAGTTCTGCGAGCCTTCCGCACGAAAGGCGTTGAATCCGGCACCTGTGAACTTGATGTGTGTCTGTGATGCGGAAGCTCCGGCGTTGAAGTTGATGGTAGGGCGATACAGCGCCTTGCCTTGCTCGATGATTTCCTGTGCGGCCAGATTGGCGTTCTTGGCCGAGGCCAGCGCTGGATCATGTGCCAGCGCCTGGCTATAAATGGCCAGAAGATCCTGTTTCTTGGCGGATTCCTCTGCTATTGCGAATGTAGGCAGGCTTAGCAACAGCAACAAAGCCAGTTTCAGGCTCATGGTCAGAACTCAAATTTCTGCGCTTGCGGCGCGTTGGTGAATGGTGGTAGGCAAGTCTCGAACAGTACATCTTCGCGGTAGGCATCTTGCGTCACACGCTGGATCAAGGTAGCCTGCATCACCGGCGCTTCACCCAGCACGATCAGCATGCGGCCGCCAATGGCAAGCTGCTGGCGAACGCCTGCAGGCTCAACCGGGCTGGAGCCTGTGTAAACAATCACATCAAACGGTGCAGCTTGCGGCAAGCCAGCGATACCATCGGCGACTTGCAGTGTGACATTGTGAATGTTATGCGCGGCCAAGTTTTGCGCGGCCTGCTGGCTTAAATCGGCATGGCTTTCCAGACTGGTGATATGTGCGGCGGATTTAGCCAGCAACGCATCAAAGTAGCCGCTACCGGTACCGATGTGCAGCACACGGTCGGTTTTTTTCAGGCTCAGGCTTTGCAGCATGCGGCCTTCCAGCTTGGGGCTGAGCATGTGCTGGCCATGTCCCAGCGGGATCTCGATGTCAGCGAATGCCAAACCGGCATAGCCTTTGGGCACAAAAGCCTCACGCGGTATGTCGTTCAGTAGTTGCAGCACAGCGGGATCCAGCACGTCCCAAGGACGCACCTGTTGTTCGATCATGTTGAATCGCGCTTTTTCGGTTGTTGTTTGCATAATCGTCATTCTATGGTTCAAGTTGTTCGTAATTATACTGGTTTATTCATCCACTTTGATGCGGAACCAGGCCGCATAAAGCGCGGGCAGGAACAGCACCGTCAGTAAGGTGGCTACTGCCAGTCCGCCCATGATTGCCACCGCCATCGGGCCGAAGAATACACTGCGCGTCAGCGGAATCATCGCCAGAATCGCCGCGGCGGCTGTCAGTACAATCGGACGGAAGCGTCGTACTGTGGATTCTACAATCGCCTGCCACGATGCCATGCCGGCGGCTTTGTCCTGATCGATCTGATCCACCAGAATGACCGAGTTGCGCATGATCATGCCGGAAAGGGCAATCGTGCCGAGCATGGCGACGAACCCGAACGGCTGGTTGAACAGCAGTAACGCAGCTGTGACACCGATCAGGCCCAATGGTGCCGTCAACAGCACTAAAAACATGCGCGAAAAGCTTTGTAACTGAATCATCAGCAAGGTCAGCACTACTAGCAAAAACAGTGGGAAGCCTTTAGCAACTGAGGCTGCACCCTTGGCGGATTCTTCCACCGCACCACCTGTTTCAATAATAACGCCCAGCGGCAGGTTTTCTTTAAGCTGAATCAATTTTTCCTCAACTTGGGCTGATACTACCGGTGCTTGAATATCGCCACGCAGATGCGCGCGCACTGTCAGCGAGGGCGTGCGATTGCGCCGCCAGATGACGCCTTCTTCGAAGTCAGAGTGAATGGTCGCCACTTGTGATAGTGGGATCCCTTTGCCGGAGGGTGTAATCACCATCAGATTGGCCAGGTGTGATAATTGGGTACGCTCTATTTCCGGGCCGCGCGCGACCAAATCAATACGCTCATTGCCTTCGCGGAACTCTGTCACATAAAGCTCGCTCATGGCGCCATTCAGGACGGAGGCAATATCTACCGAGCTGACGCCCAGTAGGCGTGCCTTGGCCTGGTCGATTTGCACCTTGATGACTTTGCTCGGCTCTTCCCACCCTAGTTGCACGTTCCTGAGGTTCGGGTTCTCACGCATGATGGCGGCAATTCGGTTGGCGATTTCACGCACTTTGGGGATGTCATAACCATTCACACGGAACTGCACCGGAAAGCCCACCGGCGGGCCGTTCTCTAGCCGCAATACCGAGGCGCGCAAGTTGGGGAAATCCGTCTCGAATAGATGCAGCAAATCGCTACGCAAGGCCTCGCGCTGGGCTAAAGATTTGGTGAGAATCACGGTTTGCGCAAAGCCACGATGCGGCAGTTGCACATCCAGAGGCAGGTAGTAACGTGGCGCGCCAGTGCCGATGTATGCGACGAAGTTATCAATGCCTTGATGCTGTTTGCTCCATTGCGTTAGCCAAGCTTCCAGCTTTTTTACTTCAGCGTTGGTGGCCTGGTAGCTCGCACCTTCGGTCATGCGAAAATCCACTACCAGCTCCAGCCGCGTGGAATCGGGAAAAAATTGCTGTTGCACTTTGCCAAAACCAGTCACGGCGGTTACAAACAGCACCAGGGTGATGGCAATCACGGTTTTGTTGTAGCGCACACAAGCGGTAACGACTTTACGGAACGCGCGGTAGAACGCGGTGTTGTAAATGTCGTGGTGATGCACAGCATGGTCTTTTTCAGCATCGCCAGAAGCCGCATGGAATAAGCCTTTCAGCCATACCGTGAATTTGTTTGGCTTGGGTTTTTCGTGGTAATCCGGCAGCAGGTGATAGCCCAAATATGGCACGAAAATCACCGCAGCAAACCAGGAAATCAGTAGGGAAATTGCACTCACCTGGAAGATGGAGCGTGTGTATTCGCCCGTGGAAGAGGCTGCAGTGGCAATAGGCAGGAACCCTGCCACGGTGACCAGCGTGCCGGTGAGCATGGGCATGGCGGTGGAGGTATAAGCGAACGAGGCAGCCTTGACGCGATCCCAGCCTTGCTCCATCTTGGAAGACATCATTTCTACCGCAATAATGGCATCATCTACTAGCAGGCCCAGCGCTAGAATCAGCGCACCCAGCGAGATTTTATGCAGGCCGATGTCGATCTGCCACATAATGAGAAAGGTAGCCGCCAGCACCACCGGAATGGAAATGGCAACGACGATGCCGGTACGTATGCCCAATGAGAGCAAGCTGACGCCCAGTACGATAATCAGCGCTTCCATCAACGATTTGACAAAATCGTTGACCGAATTGCCGACGATGCGTGACTGTAGCGTCACGGGTTTGAGATCGACACCTACCGGCAATTGCTGCTGGATACGAGCGATTTTCACATCCAGCGCATGGCCCAGTTCAATCACATCGCCGCCCTCCACCATACTCACACCCAGCAGCAAGGTTTCATTCCCGTTGAAGCGTGCGATGTCACGCGGCGGGTCTTCATAACCACGATAAATACGCGCCACGTCGCCCAGCTTGAAATCACGGTTATTGGCGCGCAATTGCAGTTCGCGCAAGTCGCTCAGGGCATCGTAGCGGCCTGAAACGTCAATGCGGATACGTTCCTGCGGCGATTCGTAAGTGCCGCCACGCACCACGGCATTCTGTGTCTGCACCAGATTGACCAGCGTGGGAATGTTGATGCCGATGCTGGCTAGCTTTGCGTTGGAGATCTCGATATAAACACGCTGTTTTTGTTCACCAAAGAAATCTACCTTGGCAACGTCTGGCGTCCTGAGCAATTCTGCGCGGATAATTTCCGCCTGCTGTTTCAGTCCAAAGTTATCCAGGCCGTCACCAGTCAGCGCATACATGCTGCCATAGACATCGCTGAATTCGTCGTTAAAAGTCAGGCTTTCGATGTTCTGCGGCAAGGTGTGGCGGATATCGCCCACTTTCTTGCGTACCTGGTACCAGATTTCGGGGATTTCCTTAGAGAACGTATCATCTTTAATCACTAGAAAGATGAGCGATTCGCCGGGGCGCGAATAGCTGCTGGAATAATCCAGATGCGGAGTTTCCTGCAGTTTTTTCTCCAGCTTGTCGGTAATCTGCTGTTCAACCTCGTAAGCCGATGCACCTGGCCATGTAGTACGCACCAGCATGACCTTGAAGGTGAATGGTGGGTCTTCGGATTGACCGAGTTTGGTATAAGCCAACAGGCCGGTGATGGTGAGTAGCAGCATCAGGTACAACACCAGTGTCTGATGCTTGAGCGCCCACTCGGAAAGGTTAAAGCGCGAGGTTGGGGATTCGGTGGTCATTGCAGGGCAGCCTGTTGTGTTTTGGGGGTGACGTGCTGACCTTCAATCAGCGTATGTACGCCCACCACTGCTACCATTTCACCGCCTTGCAGCCCTTGCTTAATGGCTACGCCTTGCTCGGTGAAATCGCCGATGCTGACAGGGCGTGACTTGGCGATGCCTTGTTTGTCGATCACCCAGACGATAGTTTGCCCGCGTTTTTGAGTCACGGCACTGTTGGGCACGGTGATTTGCGCATTTTGGACTTCCTCATCTTGTGCGTTGGCAAATATGACACCTGCTGTCATGCCCAGCCGCACCTTGTCGTCCGCTTGGTCAAACTTCACGCGCACATTGAAGGTGCGCGTGGTGGAATCGGCAGCGGGGGCAATCTCGCGCACCGCGCCGCTGTAATTGTGGCTGCGTTCTGCCCACAAGGTAATCATGGCAGCATTCCCGGTTTTGACGTTGGCCATGCGTGATTCTGGCACAGCAATTTCAACTTCAATCTGGTGGTTGTCCGCGATTTGGGCGACCGTCTCACCGGCTTCCACTACTTGGCCCGGCTCAGCGCGAATCTGGGTAATCACGCCGTCGCGATCTGCTACCAGATTGGTATAACGCGACTGGTTGCCCGAAACAGCTGCTTGCGCGTTGGCTTGGTTGACGCGGGCTTCGGCTGTTTTTAACTGGGCTTCGTATTTGTCCAGTGCCGATTGCGAGATGAATTTTTTGCTGACCAGTTGGCGCTGGCGCTCCACATCCGATTTGGCCAATGCGTAATTCGCTTCTGCAGCGCGCAGGTCGGCTATCGCGGCGGAGGCGGACAGCTGCGCGTCTGTGATGTCCAGCCTGGCGAGGATTTGCCCTTTTTTGACTTGCGCGCCAACTTCTACTTTTCGCTCCACAATTTTGCCGCTGATACGAAAACCCTGATTCGATTCGTAGCGCGACTTCACCTCGCCCACCAGTGCCAAGCCCTGCTGTGTATCGCCCTTGCCGACGATGATGACCAGCGCAGGGCGTGGTGGCGTGGGCGGTTCTGCCGGTTTTTCACAAGCGCTCAGTAGTGCGCCGAATGCCAAAATAATTAGATAAGATTTTATTTTTATTAAAGTCATTTCAATAAGCCATTCATCATAGTATGTTGCATAGTTTTGATGCGTGATTCGATCGTGCGCCACTCCACCCAGCAATCTTTCGCCATCGTGATTTCCAGCGCACACACGCCGTGCATGCCCGCCCAAACGGTTTGGGCAATCAGGTCGGGGTCGGTAAATTCCGGCTTGAATTTTCCTGCCTCAAAAGCCACTTGTACGCTGGATTTGAGCTGGAAGTAGGCATCTTGCTCCGGGTGGTTTTGCTGCAGGTCCACGCTGTCTGGCGTCAGTGGTTCGTGCGGGGTCATGAACATCAACCGGTAATGGTTAGGGTGGCTGAGTGCGAACTGCGCATAACCCAACCCAAGCGCATTCAGCCGTACGATTGGATCGGCAATCTCGAGGATATGCTTTTGTGTGTTGGCCAACAGCAGAAAATCCGTTTCGCAGATTGCGCGCAGCAGGTTTTTTTTATCCGAAAAATGCAGGTAAATGCTGGTGGCGGAATAACCGATACGCTTGGCAATCTCGCGCATGCTCACGGCCTCTACACCCTGCGAGACAAACAAATCGCGCGCGGCATCGATGATGAGCTTGCGCAGTTGCTGTTTCTCGGCTTCGGTTTTCGGTTTGGGGGCCATAATGGTTATGGTAAACTTAACGATGTTAATTTAACGGTGTTAAGTATTCTTGTCAAATGCTTTTTTGTTGTGAAAGGGTATGTGAGAGGTTTTTAGCGTAATTGATACAAGTCGAGCTTATTCCACAGCGAACGTTCGCTGATTTCCAGCAGTTTGGCGGCTTTGGCTTTGTTGCCCTTGCTGGCGGCCAGCGCCTCGCTAATGAGCCGTTTCTCGATGAGCGCAACGGCTTGCGGGATAGAAAGCGAGGTGGAATCGTCGGCCTGCAAGCCAATATCCATGCGGCTTACAGAGGGGGTGTTTAAAGGCAGATGTTCGGGTAACACGGTATCGCGCCCCGCTAGAATCGCCGCGCGTTCCAGTATATTTTCCAGCTCGCGCACATTGCCGGGCCAGTCGTACTGGTTGAGTTTTTGCTGCGCTTCCGGCGAAAGGCGGGTTTGCTGTTTGCCCAAAAAGTATTCGGCCAGTAGCCGGATGTCGCCGTGCCGCTCGCGCAAGGGCGGTGCTTGGATGCTAAATACGTTCAAGCGGTAGTACAAATCTTCGCGCAGCTTGCCTTCCTTCACGGCTTCCAGCGGCGCTCTGTTGGTGGCGGCAATCACGCGTATATCCAGCGCAATCTGTTTGTTGCTACCCAGCTTCTCAATCACATTGCTCTGCAAGGCGCGCAGCAGCTTGGCTTGCAGCTGGATGGGCATTTCGGTCACTTCGTCCAGAAATAGCGTGCCGCCATCGGCCAGCTCGAATTTGCCGATGCGCTCTTTCTGCGCGCCGGTGAATGCGCCTTTTTCGTGACCAAACAGCTCGGATTCCATCATTTCCGCAGGGATGGCTGCGCAGTTGATCGCAACGAACAAGCTGCCTTTGCGCGGGCTGGCCTGATGAATGGCCTGCGCAATCAGCTCTTTGCCGGTACCGGTTTCGCCAGTAATCAGCACGGTGGCTTTTTCCGGTCCGACTTGCTGGATCATTTTCTTCAGCGCCTGCATCGCGGCGCTCTCGCCCACCAGCAACGTATTTTCTGTAGCACTGGCGGATTTGAGATAAGCGTTCTCGCGCGTGAGTTTTTCCACCGAAAGCGCTTTGGTAATTGCAAGTTCCAGCGTTTCCAGATCGAATGGCCGCAGAATATAATCGGCTGCGCCCAGCTTCATGGCCTCCACGGCGGTTTTGATTTCGCCTTGCGCCGTCACTATGATGAACGGCAGGTGCTCGTTGGTTTCACGCAGGGTGCGCAGCAGCTCCAGCCCGTTCATGCCGGGCATGTGTAAATCGCTCACCACCAGATCGATGGCTTGTGACTTGATAACATCCAGCGCCTCGCGGCCATCTGAGGCCAGCACGGGCTGATAACCGGCCTGCTTCAGGCTGATTTCCAGCAAGCGCCGCATGTGCGGCTCGTCATCAACGGCGAGAATGCGTTTAAGTGTCATGGGTGGATTTAAGTGTCATGGCTGGATTGCGTCAAAGGCAAGCGAATTGTAAACCCTGCGCCGCCCAAATGGCTAGGCGTATAACTGATACTGCCATGATGCGCCTGGATGATTTGCCGTACTATAGCCAGCCCCAGCCCCACACCACCAGCACGCTGGGTAAAGAAAGGCTCGAAAATCTGCGCCTGATTCTCAAAAGAGATACCTGGACCATTGTCGTCTACGTGAATCTCAATTTGTCCGGCCTGAGGTTTAACACTGACTTCGATTTGTCCGGCTTGTGGCAAAACCTGTATCGCATTCTGGATCAAATTCATCAATACTTGCATCATCTGCCCGGAGTCCGCATCCAGACTGGCTTCTAGGGCATCGAGTTTGATATTGATGTTTTTGGCATCGGCTTGCGGCTTGAGCATGGCGACAATCTGCGCCGCTAAAACGGAAATATCCAGTTGCTTGAAGGCGGGCGGTCGCGGCCTTGCAGCATCAATCAAACTGCTGACCAGATTATTGAGCCGCTCGGTTTCCGAAACGATAAAGCCAACGACCTCGTGGCCTTCTTTGCTGAGACCAGGTTCGCGTTTCAGCAAATCGGCCGAGGAGCGCAAAATGCCCAGCGGGGTGCGCACTTCATGGCTCATGGCCGCCGCCATTTCGCCCACTACTGCCAGCTTGGCGGCGCGAGTCAGTTGTTGCTGGCTACTGTCCAAATCGTGCAGCATGGTTTCAAATGCGCTGCTTAGTGCCTGCACTTCCGGCGGGCCGCCGGACGGTGCGTGGATGTCGGGCGCGGGTTTGGCGTCTTTTACAAACCGGCGCAGTGTCTCTAGCGGACGGGTGATGGCGCTGGCAAGGGGGATAACGATAAAGGCGGCCAGCAGCAAGGTGGCGAAAAGCAAAGCCACAAAGACGTAACCCAGCCGATGTACCGGCGCGCTGGCAACAGAGTGTGCTTTTTGCAATTGCAGCTGCCAATCGGGCATGGGGGTGTTGGCGGGCATGTTCCCCGTGACTGCCATTACATGACTGCTTTCGACCTGCGCCCAGTTGCCGGTTTGTGCGATTGGTTGCCTCTTTTCATCCAGCAGGGCGGCAGCATTGGGTGGCACAACGGCGTTGGCCAGCAGATTTTGCACGATCTGCCAGTTGAAATAGGCGATAAGATAACCAACCAGTTGCCGGGTCTGTGTGTCGATGATGCCGTGAGAGATTGCCAAGGTGTTGTTGCGGACGGGGGATAGCTGAATAGGGGAATGGTTCAGGTTGACTTCAAACCAAGTTGGCAATTTGGCTGAAGTTTGTCCGACATGCTGCGGATCGCTGGACGCGATAATCTGTTGTTGCAAATTGACGACTTCGATGTTGGTGTAGATGTCGCCGTAGTTTTGCTTCAACTCTTGCAAAAAGCTGGAAAGGCGCTTGTCCACATCACCAATCTGCAGTTCCTGCATCAACTCAAGCTGGCTCCAGGTGCTGACGTTATGCATGCGTTCGGCCATGGTGCGTGCCACATCGTTGGCAATGGCTTGCACATGGGTTTGCATGTCCTGCGTGATTTCTTTCTTCAGCGCATTCCTGGCCTGGTAAAAGCTTAAAAAACTGACTGCCATGGCGGGCAATAGCCCTGCCAGCAAAAAAGCCAGCAATAGAAGCTGCCGAATGGTCAGTTGTTTCGTGTTTCCTTTATGCATTTTGCGCGTTAAATGCGAAAATAGTATTTTCAGCCACATATTTGTGGAATTTCATGATGATGATAACCCGATTAAAAATGATTGCGGTGGGTCTGCTCAGTGTAGCCAGCCTGTTGCTTCAGTGCAAGCTCGCGCTGGCAGAGGAGACAGGACTTGATGAGTTCTGGAACGGTTTCAAGTTAGGGGGATATTCCAGCGCAGGCGTCACCATCCATCGCGACCAGGAAGCCGAAGCCGCATTGAACGAAGTCAGCATGTTGCTGACCTGGAACAGTGACAGCCGCTGGAGTTTTTTTGGCGAGCTGGAGCTGGAGGAACCGCTAACCTGGAACGATGACCGCAAATTCAATAGCAAGGAATCGCATGTCGACCTGGAGCGCCTGTACCTGGACTACAACTTTTCCGAGACCGTGAATTTGCGCGTGGGGCGCTTCCTGACGCCTAACAGCCGCTGGAATTTGTTACATGCCAGCCCTCTGGTGTGGACAAGTACGCGCCCAATCGCAACTTATCGCTTATTCCCCACTGCGACAAATGGCCTGATGTTGCATGGCAGCAAGCCAGCGGGCGAATTTGCGCTGGATTATATGCTGTTTACCGAAGTGTTAGAAGATCAGGAAGATGACGAATACGATTTGCCTTTTGAACATGTACACGGAGCTCGCATTGCTTTGAGCAAGCAATGGAACGTGGGGGTTTCCCTGCTTTCTTTTAGGGAGAAGCATATAGAAGCTTTGGGTGGCCGCGACAAGACCTACCGCATGCTAGGGGTGGATTTTGTGACACACGTGGGCGAGGTGGAGCTGAGCGGTGAAGGCTTTGCGCGCTTTACGCAAGGCGGCGGTGATGGCGGCAGTGGTGCCTATCTACAGGCGGCTGTGCCGATCAGGAACAACTGGTACTGGCTCACGCGGCTGGAGACCATGCAGCGCCCGAACGAGGGAAGTTCCGAGCGTTGGCTGACGGGTCTGACCTGGCGCATGAAACCAACACAATTGCTGAAACTGGAGTTCGTTGGCGGTAGCGGCGATCAGCCTGAGGCGCCACGCGGTTTTGTCGGTTCATTTGCGATTCTGTTCTGATATGCCAGTAAAAAGAATACTGTTATTCCTTATGCTGCTTGCTGCGCCAATGTGGCTGGTGCATGCTGAGGAGCCTGCGCATACGCCGGTGATTGCCATTGTGGTACCAGCGAATCAGGACACAGATACCTTGCAGCTTGCCGCTGGCAAGTTGAAGCTGGTTTATCTTAGAAAACAATTATATTGGCCAAACGGCAAGCGTATTTATCCGGTGAATTTGCAGACGGAGCATGCGCTACGGCGTGCGTTTTCGCAAGGTGTGCTGGGCAGCTTGCCTGCTGAGCAGGTGGATTATTGGAACGGCTTGTATTTCAACGGCATACGTCCACCACATGTGGTTAATTCCGAAGAGGCGGTAATCCGCTATGTGGCGCAAACATCGGGTGCCATTGGTTACGTGGAGGCCTGCAAGGTGGATGAGCGCGTTCAGCCACTATTATGGCTGAATGGCGATCGAGTGTTGTCTGCGCCGCCGGATAATATGGATTGTCGCTAATTTAGCCATGCGGTAAATCATCGGCTAGCATGGCTTGGATGTCTAGATTCTGCATCAACATATTGTGCTTGGTGCTACAGGTTTTCGAATCCAGTTCATACGCCACCAGCAAGGTACAAAACACGTCATCGTGGCTTAGCGCTGCATCCTGATACGGCTTTAGCTGGTCTAGCTTGTAATCAAAATGGTTGCCCATCCAGATAATCGCTGGCACATGGGTTTGCTCCTTGGGAGCAATCATGTAGGGCATCGCGTGCAGGTAGATGCCATGCTCCCCCAAGGATTCGCCGTGATCCGAGACATAAAGCATGGCAGTCTCGTGGGTATTGTCATACTTCTTCAAGAATTTGATCGCTTGCGATAAAAAATAGTCGGTGTAAAGAATCGCGTTATCGTAAGCGTTGTTGATTTCCTCTTGCGTGCAAGTGCTCAGTTCTCCAGTTTGGCAAGCTGGCTTAAAGCGTTCAAATTCTTTTGGGTAGCGGCGGTAATATTCCGGCCCATGGTTGCCCATCTGATGCAGTACAATCAAAATATCCTTGTTTTTTTGCGATTTGATATATTCGTCCAGACCATTCAGCATGCCTATATCCCGGCATTCATCCGCACACACTGGATTCAGTGTCGGGCTTTTAAAGTCTTCATACTGCATACGCGTTGCCACGCCTTTTGAATCAGAATTGTTATCCCGCCAAAGGATACTGATACCGTTATCTGCCAGTACATCCAGCGCGTTCTCCATGCGAAGCGCCTTGTCTTTATCATATTCCTTTCGGCCAAGCACCGAGAACATGCAAGGGATGGAAACGCTCGTAGAAGTGCCGCAGGAGGATACATTTCGCAGGCTTAATACATCCTGCTTGGCGAGTTCCGGGTTGGTGATACGGTGATAGCCGTTAAGCGAAAAGCGATCTGCACGGGCGGTTTCGCCTACCACCATAATCAGCAGTTCATGCTTCTTTTGCGGGCCAATTTCCACCGCATCTTCAGCGACAGGCGCAATATCTGTGATCTTGGTTGTTGTCAGGCCTTGCGTCAGATATTTGATGGCCGAATAGGTAAAGAATGTCGGGTTGGCATACATGCGGGCGACCTTATGCTCGCGAATGAAATATGCGTAAGCACTGGTGAACGGAATCACGACGAGCATCGCAAGCAAGGATAGAACACCAACCAGCGCCAACCGGGAAACGTATCGTTCGGTAGGAGCTTGCTGAAAAGATTTGGCGCGCAATACCAACCAGGCAGGGAGTATGCCAAATATGCCCAGCCGGAATAGCATCTTGGCAGTTACCAGCCCCATCAATTCCTGGCGGTTGGTTTGAAAGATGTTATCGAACATCACTGTGTCAATGATGACGCCGTAGGTATCCATGTAATACGCGGCCAGCGAGGCCGCGATTAGAAAGAATGCCAGCACCCAGCGTGCCCTTTTTCCATAGGCCAGAAGCAAAAAGAAGATAGCGGTAGTGAGTGTGAAGAACAACCCCAGAGAAATTAAAAATAAAAAGTGTTGCTTATCAAACGCATACAATTTATGGATATGGCCAAACAACGCCGAATTGCCGGTGAGCATGATAAATAGGGTGATCCACAATATAGAGCACACTTGTGGTGTGAATATGGATTTGACTATGGAGAAACTACGACTGAACAATGACATTTAAACTTGTATTTCTTTGAAAACGGATAACAAAATTAGGATGATGAATGTGGCAATCCAGGCCGAAACCAATGTGTGAGTCAAAAAATGTGCTCCGCGCATCTGCTGTACCCAGCCCAGCACCACGCCAACACTTAATCCTGACATAAATACAAACAATGCTTTTTGAGGGGCGTGAGGTAGCCAGAACACACAAAACGCCGCTAGCCATAATCCGCTGGATGCGTGCCCAGCAGGGAAGCAGTGCCCGGGACTCTGATGGATGGAGGCCATGTCCATCAGCCTTACATAAGGGTTTTCACCGCCATAACGTACGATGTCCCATGGGCAATGTAACGGGGAGGATTGCTTAAGCAGGGAAATGGTGGATGGGATAAGCATTACAGACGATGCAACAAACCTTAAACGCAAACGTCTGGCGGTATCAATAACTGGCAATGGGCGCAACCCATCTATCACGACGATCAAGACAACTCCTCCGCCTATAAGGCTTAAAAAAGTCTTCACGTATTCGTGCATCAATACTTTGGCAAACCAGGCGTTTTTCCAGTAAAACGTCTGGTGCGCCGCATCATAGTAGTAATCCTCGATCCGCAAATCCAGGTTACTCCACTGGGCAGCACAGATAATGGATAAAAGTACCGCAAATAACAGTAACCATACTGTGGGGTGCTTTGCCGAAATATAGATTGGTTGCGACATGAGTTAATGCCCTGCAGCCGCAGTACGGAGTTTCGTACCGCTTAGCGGATGCAAATGCTTCTGGTATGGATTACCTACCAGAATCTCATCTTCGGCAAAATGCTCATTCACGATGCTTTCATGAGGCAGAAAGCCGTCATACTGGAGCCCCAGCAAATCAGACCAGGTGTGAATAAAGTCTGCGTTGTCATATTGCCGATGCAGAATATCCGGCTGGTGCAATTTGCTCGCGCTGAACCAGTTGACGGAGTGCCACACAATGAATGGAATGGCATACATCGGGTAAGTCGGGCTGGCTTCATTTCTACCCTGAAAGTCATGCGTCACCGAGTCGTACACATCATCACCGTGGTCGGAGAAATATACCATCAAGCTATGCTGCTGTTGACTTTTCAGGCTGGAGATGAGTTGGTAGACAATCTCATCGTTATAACGAATCGCATTATCGTATTCATTCACGGTTTGCACTTTGTCTGCTGATAACCCGGTAGCAAGGCCATGGTTGTCTTTAAAATAATCGTAGCTTTCCGGGTAACGGTAGGCGTATTTCATGTGCGTGCCAAGCAGGTGTACAACGATGAGCTTCTTTTGATCCGGCTTGGCCAATGTTTCCATATATGGGTAAAGCACTTTCTCGTCGAAACTATATGCGTTCTGGCGTCTGGAGGTGTTCAGGAACACTTGCGCATCCGCCTGCTTGGCAAACGTGGTGAGCATGGTGTTTCTGGTGGTCAGCGTTTGCTGGTTAGTGATCCAGTAGGTTTTGTATCCGGCCTGTTTCATCAGGCTAATGAGCGAAGGTTTGGTCTTGTACCAATCCGGGTGCTGCTGGTCGGCAAAGGTCAGTACTTGCTGTAGGCTTTCGATGGTGTTGGGGCGAGATGCAAAAACATTGTCAAACAAAACCAGCTCATTGCGAATGGACTGCAGCTTCGGGTTAGTGTCTCGCGCATACCCATACAGGTTCATATGCAGACGGTTGGTGGATTCACCTATAACTAATACTACAGTGGTCGGCAGCGGTTTTGCCGCTTCCTTGAAACTGGATGCTGGCGGAATTTTATTAAGATTCAAAAGATTTTTTTCCACCTCTTCCAGTTCGATCCGGTATTGATAGTATCCAAAAGCTAACTGCCAGGGTGGGGCAACCCCTAGATGATAAGCGGCGCTTTTATATCCCGCATCAATGGATTGCTCTGAAAAGGCTTTTTTGACAGGGAAGGCAAATATTAGGGCAACAACAAGCCCGCTAATCCCCCAAGCTGGATATTCCTTGGCAGGAGCACCTTTTATTTTTATCCAAAGGTATAGTGGAATTATTGTGAAAAGCAAAAAGCCAAATAGAATTTTGAGCGAGAAGTAATTCTGCAGATACTCTGTCGATTCTGCCCGATTTGATTCAAAAATGATCATCATCAGGCTTTGCGTGAGTTCTTGGCGATAAATCAGAAAATAACCAAAACCTGGCAGAGCCGTAAACCAGATCAATAACCCTGCCAAGGAGACCCACCGGAATGTGTAGGCAGGAAGCAGCAATATTGGCACTAGCCATAACCAGGCGGTGACAGTAGCGTCTTTAAAGCCTTCCCAGGAACCTGTTCCGCTAGCAGCAATTAAAAACTGCGTTATTCCGCAAAGAAACCAGAATAAGAGGTATATCCACAATAAACGGGATTGCAATAACCGGCCGATACTTTTTAGTTGCATGAGCATTAATAATAATTTTTTGAATCTCATTTCAACCGCAAAGCTTGTGCCAAGGTGGTTGGCCGCCTGTGGGATTTTTAATTAACTAATAACAATCATATAGTTAATGGAGCCACAGCTTTATTCGCAATGGAAGAACGTATTTGAATGATGCAAATTTTGCAGGGTTTACAAATGCAACGACTTCATTTTCATGAAAATATTGCATAATAGAATAATGTATGTGGTTAACTGTATGAATTTAAATTGATTTTATTCTGGCATGCAACGTGCATGGTCTTGGTTATCTGATTTAACCGGAAATAACGAGCAATTATGTTGACCAGTTTACAAAGTAATCATGTATATCATGCTGAAGCGGCTTATATGCTTCGTGCGTTTGCACAGCCCAAGAGATACCAGATGCAGGAAATTACCGCACATGTAGTCACTCGCGATGCGCACTGTCGCGCAGAGGTGGAATCCTTTATCCGTGAGGTGTTCAAGCGCGCGTATGGTGCCAATGTCACACAATTCATGCCAACGCTCATTGCCTTGCGCGACCAGAGCGGTATATTGATGGCTGCTTTTGGTATGCGCGATGCGGTGCAAGGGCCTTTATTCCTGGAGCATTATCTGGATGCACCTGTCGAGCAAGTATTTTCGGAACACTTTAACCAGCTCATCACGCGTGACCAAATTACCGAAATCGGCAACCTGGCGGTCGCAAATCCGCGCAACGCCGGTATTTTGATCGCGCATGTGATACAGCAAAGCCTGGATATGGGCGTTAAATGGTGTGTTGCCACGGCGCACCACAGCTTGCAGAACGGCCTGATCAAGGGTGGACGCGATGTGTATCCGCTCGCTTTAGCGGATAAGTCGCGCTTGAGTGCGGAAGAGCAGATCCAATGGGGGAGTTATTATGAAAACCAGCCCCAGGTGGTAGCCGTGCGTGGCGTGGTTTAAATAGGTAATCTTAAGTTTTGTTGCTTGATATTCTACAAAGCTACGCAGTACGTAGCCCTAATGCGATTGCGCTTAAAAGCACGACTATAGCGATTCAGTATGCTTCCCTACCGACATTGGTCAATGAATTCAAAAAGCGGTTGCAAGGAACAAAATCGCTGGCTTTGGCTATAGATAATAACCCTGCATGGGTTATTGCAGATTTGGCGGCGATGGCATGCGAAATCCCTTGCGTGCCATTACCTTTTTTCTTTTCCGACGCGCAAATGCTGCACGCGATGCAGGATGCAGGCGTGCAGGCCTTGCTGACAGACAAGCCGGTGCATTTTATAAACTTGCTGGGCGATAAAGTGATTGCGCAGGAAACCTGTGAAATCGCCGGACAAACTCTGAGTTATTTGCGGGTGCGCATGCCACAAGTCGTTTTGCCAAGCGGCACGGCCAAAATCACCTACACTTCCGGCACTACAGGCGACCCGAAAGGGGTATGTCTGAGCACACAAGCCATGCTGGCGGTCGCGCAATCCATTCGTCAGGCGACTGGCTTATCCGCTACTGACCAGCATTTATGCGTGCTGCCATTGGCGGTACTGCTGGAGAACGTGGCCGGGGTTTATGCTACGCTGCTGGCAGGCGGTACGGTGCATATCTTAACCGCACAAGAGATTGGACTCAGTGGAGTGAAACTGGATGGCGCGTGTCTGTTGCAAGCGTTTCAGCAAATGCAAGCCAGTACAGCCATCTTTACGCCGGAGCTGCTCACCGCACTGGTAGGCTTGCTGGAAGCCAGCGGGCAGCGTTTGCCGCATTTACGCTTTTTGGCAGTAGGCGGTGCCAGCGTGGCACCCAGTTTGCTTGCACATGCCGCAGACTTGGGTTTGCCGGTATTCGAAGGCTACGGACTATCGGAATGTTCCTCTGTCGTCGCGCTGAACACAGCGCAAGCCAGCAAAATAGGCAGCGTGGGTAAACCTTTGCCGCATGTTCAGGTGCGGGTGGCAGAGGATGGCGAGATCATGGTGCGCGGCAACCGCTTTCTGGGCTACACCGGGCAGGCGGCGCAGAATGATGCGGCCGAGTTGGCAACTGGCGACATTGGCTATGTGGATAATGATGGCTTTTTGCATATTTCCGGCCGCAAAAAGAATATTTTTATTACTTCATTTGGGCGCAATGTGTCGCCGGAATGGGTGGAATGTGAGCTGAACACACAGGTCAGCATTCAGAAATCCGCATTGTTTGGCGAGGCACGACCTTACAATGTGGCCATTATCGTGCCGAAACCAGATGCCCTGGAAGCCAATATCCATGCGGAGATTGAGGCAGTCAATTTAACGCTGCCAGACTATGCGCGCATCGGGGCATGGATGTTGGCAGATGCGCCATTTAGTGTGCAGAACGGTCAGATGACGCCCAATGGTCGATTGAAGCGCGATGCCATCTGGCAGGCATATCAACACAGAATTAACGCAATTTATGAAGGAAAAAGACAATGAGTTTTTATGATGAATTACTGAAAGCGACAGAAGTTGAGCGCAAGGAATTGATGCAATTGCCGCTGATTACCCAAGGAGGTGCTGGCAAGATTTCGCTGAAAACCTACGTGGCGTTTCTGACACAGGCTTATCACCATGTGAAGCACACTATCCCGCTGTTAATGGCGTGTGGCGGGCGTTTGCCGGAAAAGTATGAATGGTTGCGTGTAGCGATCGGCGAGTATATCGAAGAGGAAATGGGGCATCAGGAATGGGTACTTAACGACATCGCAGCTTGTGGTTTCGACAAAGAGGCAGTGCGCTTGTCCAAGCTAGGGGCGGCACCCAGTGTGCAAACCGAGCTGATGGTGGCTTACGCTTACGATATGGTGTACCGCGTTGACCCGCTGGGGTTCTTTGGTATGGTGCTGGTGCTGGAAGGGACGAGTATCGCGGTGGCCAGCGAGGCGGCGAAGCAGTTATCGCAAAGCCTGAATTTAGGGCCGGATTGCTTCACCTACTTGACTTCGCATGGCGCGCTGGATGTGGGCCACACGGCTTTTTATGCCGAGCTGATGAATAAGGTAACTGACCCGCGCGACCAGCAATTGCTGATTCACACCGCAAAAGTATTCTATAAGCTGTATGGCGATATTTTCCGCGAAGTGGAAGCGCGGACAATGCATTAACCGCGAATATATTGTTCCAACTGGGCGATCAGCTGCTTCTGGTAGCTGATCGTTTCTTTTACCAGGTCGCCTACCGAGAGCATGCCGAGCACTTGGCCGCTCTCAACAATCGGCAGGTGCCGGATACGTTTCTCAGTCATCAGGCTCATCGCGGTATCAACCAGGTCGTTGGGGCTGGCACTAAGCACTTTATTTGTCATCACCTCGCTCACGTTGGTGGTTTTACTGGAGCGGCCCTTTAGCACCATTTCTCTGGCATAATCGCGTTCGGAGAAGATGCCTACCAGTTTGTCGCCATCCATTACTGCCAGTGCGCCAATCTTGTATTCGGCCATGATGACAAGCGCGTCATAGACTGGGCGGTCAGGCGCGATAGAAACCAGTTCCTGATGTTTTTTTTCTTTAAGAATCTGCAGTAGCGTTTTCATCGTCTCCTCCTTGTTTCTTGTTTTATGTGCTTTTCGACAATATAAATCCTTATCGTACTAACGGCAAACTTTTTAGAACTGAATGCGCAACAACACGACAATCAAAGCTTTTGCAGCTCTTTTCGTACTGACGATTTTATGGGGGTACAATTGGGTGGTGATGAAGAATGCGCTGCAATTTGCGGGTGTATTCCAGTTCATTGCGTTGCGCACAATCATCGGCTCGATATGCCTGTTTATGCTTATCTTGCTGCTGCGTAAGCCTTTCAGGATACATCATATTCCCACACTGATTCTGCTTGGGTTGTTGCAGACTAGCGGATTCACTGGTTTGCTGATGTGGGCGCTGGTGAGCGGCGGCGCAGGTAAAACTGCAGTGCTGACTTATACGATGCCATTCTGGGTGCTGCTGCTGGCTTGGCCGCTACTTGGAGAAAAGCTACAAGGCATGCAATGGCCTGCGGCCTTGCTTTCGGCGCTTGGGATAGTATTCATTCTTGATCCCCTACATTTGGGCGCAGATAAATTCAGCATGTTGCTAGCAGTGCTTTCCGGGGTGAGCTGGGCGCTGGCGGTGATTGTCGCCAAACATCTGCACAAAATGGCGCCAGACCTGGACTTGCTGACGCTTACAGCCTGGCAGATGCTGTTTGGCAGCGTGCCCATTGTGATTGCGGCATATATGATCCCGGCACCAACGATTCAATGGACACCCTATTTTATCGGCGCTGTTATTTATAACGCCGTGTTTTGTAACGCCTTGGCTTGGTTGTTGTGGCTGTATGCCCTGCAGCGCTTACAGGCGGGCGTGGCCAGCATGTCCAGCCTGCTGGCGCCGGTGATAGGCGTGCTGGCTGCTTGGATACAGTTGCGTGAGGTGCCTTCAGGACATGAGCTGGTTGGCATGGCGCTGATTGCAGCTTCATTGTTGTTGATTTCCTACATCAGTATTAAAAAACACACGCAGATTGACCCAAATATGGGGCAAGATTAGCCTGTGCTAAAATTCGGTTTTTATTCAGGAACATCAGGAATTAAGCAAAATGGCAGGACACAGTAAATGGGCCAATATTCAGCATCGCAAAGGTCGTCAG
>JBGANT010000021.1:0-30627 GCA_044222155.1 Methylophilus sp. | reverse complement strand
GATGACGATGCGCTGGATGTGATGCAGGAGGAGTTGATAGACCGTTTTGGCCTGCTGCCGGAACCTGCCGAAGCGCTGATGGCCTGCCACCGCCTGCGCATTGCGGCCAAGCCGTTGGGCATTATTAAAGTAGATGCCAGCGACAGCGCGATTCAGCTACAATTCGACATAAAAGCAGACTTGGATCCGTTGAAACTCATCAATCTGCTACAGCGCGATAAACGTTGCCGCATGAACGGACCAGATAAGCTACGTATGACGACGCAGCTAGGCAATATCAGGCATCGTACAGAGTCGGTAAGAACTCTGTTGAAAGAGTTTTCGTAACTAAAAACCAATATAATCAATATGATAGAAAGAATAATTGCAATACTCGCTACCTGGATCATGAGCGTGATTTCCTCGATGGGATATGGTGGTATCGTGCTGCTGATGGCGATAGAGTCGGCCTGCATTCCACTGCCCAGCGAAATTATCATGCCATTCGCGGGGTTTCTGGTTTTTAAAGGTGAGATGACCTTGTTCGGCATCGCCATGGCGGGTGCGATTGGCTGCGTGGTGGGTTCCATCCCTGCCTATTATTTGGGCATGTATGGTGGGCGCCCGTTGGTAGAAAAATATGGTAAATATGTGCTGATTAGCCATAAGGATCTAGATATGGCCGACCGCTGGTTTGCCAATTATGGCGAGATCATCATTTTTGTCGGCCGCTTGTTACCTGCCGTACGTACGTTTATTGCTTTCCCGGCCGGTGTGGCGCGCATGAATATGACCAAGTTCGTTTTATATACCTTTGTCGGGTCATTTATCTGGTGTTGGGTGCTGGGGTATGTTGGTATGAAGGCCGGCGAGCACTGGCAGGATCTGAAGGTGTATTTCCATCAGTTCCATTACGCCATTGTTGCGCTGGGTGTTGTGTTTGTGGCTTGGTATTTGCGTCGCCACTTCAAGAATGAAGAGGTTTGATAGCAATTTTTCGTTTCGCTTCTGCTTTTGCATAGCGTATTGAAGGTTGGTCGAACATGCGCTCATGCTCGCTTAGGATAGTGGATGTCTGGTTGTGCAGATTCCGGTATGCTTCAGCCGTGCTGACGTTTTTGTTCAGCTCGGCGCTCATGGTGTTTACCATATCCAGTTTTTTGAGGATGGCTTCGTGAGCAGCCAGGTGTGCCAGAAATCGTGTGGTGCGGGTTTCTGGCGCCAAGCCATCGAGCAATATGGCTTCTTCATGAGCAAAATGTGCTTCTGCGATTTCTATTCCATAAATCAACAAAGAGTGCAGCCGGCCTTTACAAGACGCATGCTTTTCTCGGCTGCAGTTCTCGCAATTGTCATGGCTGTCAATATAAGTGCAGGTTTCGCGGATATGTTCTAGATGGCGCATCAATTCTGCATGGTCTTCATGGATGGGCGCCAACTTTTGTGCTGGCGATGTATAAAGCAATACTTTATCGATCGTAGCCATCGAGTTACCTCATGGGTTTTTTGCTGAAAGGAAACCAAGCAAAAATTAGAGGATGCATGACTGTAAATGGTTCCATTTTGATGTGATTTTATGCACATCATGTAATTGTTAAGTCATGAGGAAACGGGCTAAAACTAGCAGGATCAAAGGAGGATGAGTAGGCCGATATTCAGGAATAGAACAGCTTTTTTGATGGGTAGATTTTCGTTAGAGAACAGCCTGGCGTAACGTTCCAGTTGTGGCAGATGTGTTAGTGCGACTGCTTTGGCATTCTGCTCGGTCACATCCAGTCCCAGTTTGTAATCAACGATCCAGCGGGTACCGTTTTCGATAAATGTGTGGTCAATCACATGCTGTGCATCATCTTCAGAAATCAGCGCATATTCCGATTGCGCATTCTCGCGATATTGAAGTACCCATTGCCCATCAGCGCTTTTTAGAGTGGCTTGCAAGGCGCTTAAGACTTGGCTTGCAGCCGTGTTGCTTTGATGTGCGCCGTAGCCTTGTTGTTGTAGCCAATGTTGCATGGCGGGCTCGGATTGCGCTAGCTTGTTGCTATCTATTCTCTGTTTCGCCAGCATTTCCATATATTGATGCGCCAGTGTCCCCATGTCGCGTACGATGTCAGGCGCTGCTCCGGTAACTTCGGTAGATGGCGGAAAGTCGAGGTGCGCTGGGGCGTTCATCTCTATGGCGATTTTCGCCAAGTCCTTCATGGATAATCGCTGCAGTTGGCTGCTGAATGATGATATTTCACTGCTATTAGGTATATTTGGCGCTAATTTGACTGCATTCAAAAAGTGGTCTTGCACACAAGGCCAAAGCTGAGCGAGTAAACTGGTAGATTGTGGCTTGCGCTCGTTTTTTGCTGTTTCAGCTATGGTGCCAACAAGATGTAGCCGCCGTTTGGCGCGGGTTGCCGCCACATATAGCAGGCGTGCAGTTTCATTGCGATTGCGCTGCTGTTCCAGTTTGTACAGATAATCATACAGCCCAATACCCGCATGTTTATTGGCTTTGCGGATGGGCGCCATCAACAATTGCAAATGATTTTGCACTTCGAATTCTTGCCACATGATTAAAGGTTGATTGTCATTTCTGGTCTTGGCGTTGAGAGCGGGGAGAATCACACAGTCGAATTCCAAGCCTTTTGCGGCGTGCATGGTAATGAATTGCAAACGCTCATTCGCGCTAGCATCCGGTTTGGCATAGAGTTGCTCCATTGCGGCATCCATCTGCGTAAAATCCAGCCCATCACCAATGACATTCTCCTCCAGCAAATCGAAAAATGCTTGCACATCGCGAATGTCGCCTGCGTTTAATAAGGCACTGCCACCTCCCAGTTGCAGCCAGGTGGTTTCCAGCCAGCGCCGCAGCGGCATGCGGCCTTGTTCGGCAAAAGCCCGTGCCAGAATTGTTCTGACGAGATTGAGGCGCGCTTGGCCTTCTTCGCTCATGCGCTGCAAACGCGCTTCATCCTGCATCAACTGCCAGATCGTCGCGTGATGGTTGTCCGCACAGAGCGTATGCAAATCTGCCAGCGTAAGGCCGCACCAGGGCGCACGCAGGATAGCAAGCCAATGCACGCGGTCTGCCAGATGCAGCATCGCACGTGTCAGGCTCAGCGCGTCCAGTACGGTCTGACGTTCGTTCAGTGCCTCAATCTCCAGGGCTTGAAATGGGATGTGTGCAAATTCACGACGCATGACAGAGACGAGGTGATGCAAATGCGCACGGCTACGCACCAGCACGGCGATGCTTTGCCCCGGTTTCTCTCGCTGTTCCTGCGCGATGAGATTGGCGATGTGATGCGCTTCGTGCGTTCTGGCCGCTTGGCTCTCGTCATCATTGCTTACTACTAATGCATGTATTTGCACGCCTGCATCTTGTGCGGGGTCTAGTTTCGGTTCGCATTTGCGGTATGCAATCGCTGCGCTGGCAGAGGTATCCTGTGTGGGGAAAATCCGTACAAAACTATCATTGATCCATTGCAGAACCTCTGGCCGAGAGCGGTTGTTCAAGCTGAGTTTGAGCGGCTCCAGCCGGATGTGGCCGATACCAAACTTGCTTGCATTTAAAAATTCGCCAACATCCGCTTTGCGGAAGCGATAGATCGATTGCATCGGGTCGCCTACGCAGAATAAAGTGCGGTCACCGCCATCTTCCCAACCTTGCGTCAGCGCTTTCAGCAAGGCGATCTGCGTGGGGCTGGTATCCTGAAACTCATCCACCAACAAGTGCGAGATTTGATAATCCAGCCGCAAGGCCAAGTCGGTCGGGCCGTCGGTGTTTTCCAATGCCTGAATCGCTGATTGTGTGACTTGCACAAAATCCACCACGTTGGCGGCCTGGAATACTGTCCACAAATGTGCTGCGGCCAGTTTGAGCACTTGCGCAAAAGCAGCAGCCAATTTCGCATTCTGAGTAATTTCATTCGCATTTACGTGTGGCAGATCACGCAGGGCTGCGAGTGGCGCGGGGTCGCCTATCAGCGTGCAAACCTCTGTAAAATTTTCCAGATTTTCTGTTTTTTTTGGGTCGTCTTTGGGGAACCCGTAGTTGACGTTCAAACTTTTTGAACTACGGAATTGCCCTTTGTCCGTCAGCAAAAAATCACATAAGGTCAACCAGCCGGAAAGCCCATCCGGCCTGGCTCCCAATGGTGTCTGCCAATCCCGTAGCTCACTTAAATCAAATGCAGAAGGGGCGTTGTCCGCGGCATAACGCAACGTGGACATGAGCTTGGTTTGATATGCGTCAGGAACCGCATGCAGCGCGGCCTGCAGGGCAGTGTTTGTTTCCTGCGTCACAATGGCGTGCGTTTGACGCGCGATTTCCGCTTCGTCCGTATGTCCTGCCAGCGGCAACAGCCACTGGTCGCGTTTGGCGAGCATGTCCGCCAGCAGTTCAGTAAGCTTTTCCGCCTGATTCTGCATAAATGCCAGTACGGTGCTGATCGGGCCATCCGCGCTGGATTCTTCTGCTACATCGGCCAATGTGCGTTGTGCAGCTTCGCGATAATACGGGCTAGCATCATCGGCCAGCGCAGGTTGGCCGCCAAAACGGCTCAACAGTGGCATTTGCTGGGTCAGGCTACCGCACAGCGCGTCAATGGTTTGAATGCGCAAACGCGCAGGCTGTGCGAGCAATTGCCATCCTCGTGCCTGATCGCGTTTCAACGCATCTAGCGCCAGGGTGCGTGTCTGTTGCTTGTGGGGCTTATCTGCCTCAATCGGGGTGTGGTTGGCGGCATCTTGCAGGCTTTGCAGGATACGCTGCCGCATCTCGGCGGTGGCCTTGTTGGTAAAGGTCAGTGCAACAATCTCCTCCGGTTCGTGCACCACCGAAAGCAGCTTCATATAACGCTGTGTGAGCAGTTCGGTTTTGCCTGCACCGGCGGGTGCTTCGACAATGAACGAGGCCAGCGCCAGCGCGCGTAAGCGATTTTCTGCATCTTGCTTCAATAAGTCGCTCATTCGTTCAAACCTTGTTCAAACTGCCATTGCCGTTCAGGAATGCGCAGCAATGGTTTTACATCGCAATAGGCTAAATCCGCCTCGTTCGCAAAGCGTACATCCGCCACGCCTTGCACGATTTCTGCCGCAATCAGATTCAGTTGCGTGTGCCAGTGCTCCAGCAATGCGACAAATCCGCTAAACTGGCGCAGCGTCTGGTTGCTCTTCATTTCATGCATGGGCTTGAAACCCGCGCCAATATTGGCTTCTGAGGCTCCTTCCAGTTTGCATTCCTCGATGTTGACACGTGCAAAACAGGCACCTACCACCGCTTCGTTCTGCAGCACGATGGATGCGTAAAACGGCAGTTGTGGTTCTGTCACACGTTCATCCGCCCAAGCAGCCATTTTTGGCAGCGTGCCGGTTTTATAGTCGATGACCAGCAGCCCTTCTTCCAGAGCGTCAATCCGGTCGATACGGCAACGAATCTGCAAGCCTTGCACATGGATGATTTCTTCCTGCTCACAAGCCTGCACACTGAAGGGTGTACGTTCCGCTTCCAATGCCAGCCAGGTTTCCAGCAACAATACCAAGCGGCGGCGTTCAATTTGCACCAACGCTGCAGGGAGCGTTGCCAAGCCCGGGTTGCGTGCAAATGCGGCATCGACTGCTGCTATGATTAAGTCGGGCAAGTCAGTGCGTTTGAATACACTGAAATCATGATGCGTCTCCCAGAATTGCTGCAAAGCGGCATGTACCAAGCTGCCGCGCAGCATCTGATCCAGGCCGTCGCTAGGTTCTTCCAGCCTGGTTGCGCCCAGCCGGTATTGATAGAACGCCCAGGCTGGGCATATGGCTTGCGCTTCCAGTAGCTTTGTTCCGCCACGCGCTTGTTCAGATTCGCCGATTGGAGGTGCCAGGCAGTCATTCAATGCCTCCAGTTTTTTTGGGGTCGCCATCTGTTCGGCAAGTGTGGCGATGCTCCTTGTGCTGTTTAGATGCGGCAAGTCTCCCAGCAGCGGAGAAGGGCGCAACTCACGGTCGCCTTCATGTTTTGCATAAGAAAAAATCACCTGTGTCGCGCTTTGCCTGAGCCGCTCAAAAATTTGCCTGCCAAAACTGGTTTGCGTAGCGCTATCAGCACCAGGCATGTCTTTGATGCGTTGTAGTGCATAGGGCAACAGCGGGTTGGGGCGGGGCGGAGGTGGCCAGTGCAAATCGTTCATGCCGATGACCCATATACCATCCAGCATATAGGCAGGCTGCTCCAGCATGCCGAGTACCAGAATGCGCGCTTCGGTTTTGCTTTCCGGTTGATGCAACTGCTGCAGGCACATTTGGCGTAACTGCCGCGCAGCATCTTGCCCACTGATATTGCCGCAGATAGCATCCAGGGTGGAGAATTGTTGCAGTATCTTTTCCCAGGCGCGTTGCGCTTGGTATTCATGGCTGCTCAATGTGCGCGTATTCGCCCATTGGAGCTGTGGTAGCAATGCCTGAAACGCCTTGTTCCATGCGGATGGCAGCCGATTGTGCAAATCTGTGCGAAACACCAGCAGTGCTTGCAGGTTTTGTAACAGCACTGAATTTTCGGCATATTGTGCTACCAGTTGCACCAGCTTTTCTAGGGTAAGACTGCGTACGCATTTTTTGCGCATACGTGCGTCAATTTGGGCACGCAGATCGCGTTCGTCCCATGCGCCCCAATAGATATCCAGCAACAGATTCGAGATATCTGCCTGCAGGCTGGTGCGTGGATTGCAAGCCAGGCGCAGCAGATTCAGCGCTGTACTGACAAGCGGGTGCTGAGCAAGTGGCTCACCCAGCGAGAAGTCGTAAATACGTGGGACTTCTGCCTGGTTGGCATGCAAGGTTTCAGGGTGAAACGTGTCATCCAGAAAGTCTTGCAGCAACCGGCGAACACGCGGCAATACAGGCGACACAATGGCCAATCTGGCTTGCGGGTTGACTTTTAGCGCGTCCTGCGCCCAAGCAACGGCAGCGCGGCACTCTGCCTCAATGTCATTCAACTCGGCTTGCAATGGCATGCTATGTGGCGCATTCACTGCTACAAAATCCACGGTAGAACCCTTTGCTTGCAGCGTGGAGGTGATTTTTTGTAGCAATGGCGTGATACGATCAAAACCGAGCAGCGTGATTTTTTTGGGAAAGTCATGCCCAAGGTCTCGCAAAGCATCTGCCTGCAGAGCCAATACCCGCGATGCTTCCAGGGCACTATGCTTTTTGCATAACTCATGAAACACAGCCCGCCAGCGCAAAAATTGCCGGGTTTCCACACTCAAAAAGTCGCTGTTGATTTCGTTATCCGCAATTTGCCATTCGATGAGCAACTGATTGGCGGCTTGAGCCGCATCCGCCAGGCTTTGTACATTAAAGAGCGCGGCATATTCATGTTTTTGCAGGCAATCGGCAATGGCTTGCTGCCACAACAGGTTTTCTGCAAAACTGCTAAGCTGTCTGATGGGAAGTGTGTCAGGCGGGATTTCGCCACGGAGCAGCAACTGCGTGGTGAGATCTTGCAGCCATTGCGTCAGGGTGGTGACCTGTGGCGTTTCCCAGACGGTTTCCCCGCTGGATTTTGCTTGCTGATTCAGAGACTTCTGCGTAGCGCGCGCCAAGCGGTGCGTGCTGCAGATATATACGCAATCGGTCTGGTTGGACATGACACTATTGTAACGGGAATTCAAGCGAAATTAAGTGTTAACAAGTGCTTCTTCAGGGTAAAATCGAACCGACTATACAGAAAGGTTACCCATGCTATCCAACATCAAAAAACAGCGCGGGGTGGTTCCCGTTATCGTCCTGCTAGCCATCATTGCAGCCTTGCTGCTGGCTGCTTACACCTGGCTCATGCTCACCTGGTCTTATTCCACTGGCGAGCGTGCCGGATATGTGCAGAAGCTTTCCCATAAAGGTTATGTATGCAAAACGTGGGAAGGCGAACAGGTGCTGGTCTCCATGCCGGGTACGCAGGCGGAGAAGTTCCATTTCACTGTGCCTGATGAAAAAGTGGCGCAGAAGATCAACGCCCTTAATGGCAAGCGCGTCATCCTGTATTACGAACAACACATCCTGTTGCCGACCAGCTGCTTTGGTGACACGGAATATTTTGTGCAGGATGTCAAACAACTGGACAATTAAAGTGGCCGAGTACAAGAATTACATCACGCCGGAAGGCTATGCCGCCATAGAAAAAGAGTTTCAGCATCTCATCAAGACAGAGCGGCCTGAGCTGGTGAAAGTGATCAGTTGGGCAGCCAGCAACGGCGACCGCAGCGAGAACGGCGATTACATCTACGGCAAGCGCCGGTTGCGGCAGATAGACTCGCGCATCCGTCACCTCACCAAGCGCATGGATAGCGCAGAAGTCGTTTACAGCAATACGCAGACCAATACCGAAAAGGTGTATTTCGGCGCGTGGGTCACGCTCTATAACCTTGACGACGACAGTGAAAAAACCATCCGCATCGTCGGGCAGGATGAGCTTGACCCCACCAAAGGCTATATCTCGTGGGTCTCACCCATGGCCAAGGCGCTGCTGGGGAAAAATCTAGGCGACACTGTGAGGGTGGTGACGCCTGCGGGTGAGGCGGAGTATGAAGTAAGTGAGATCAAATATTGATGCCTGCAAGCTTTGTGCATGATGCTTTATAGGACATATTGGCAATGCATAATACACTTAATTCAAGCATCGCAATGCCTTTTGTTATTGATGATAGAATTATTTTTTTAGTATTAATCTAATCGCCATGGCCATATCCCGATGTAATAAATGTGGAACCATCACAGAGCATGAACGAGAGCTAATCGAAACTCGCCATAGTTGTATTAAATGTGGGACACCAACATTAATTTACGACACCCTCTTTTTCGTTAGCAAGCTATCAGAGATGTATATCGCGCTACGAAAAGAACTGAATGAACTTCGCACACCCACTTCAGCATCAGCATCGGCCGAATCAGGCAAGCCCAGAAAACACTTCGACATTCACAATTCTGACTTGCTGAGTTCGGAGGCGCAGCATGCTCCAATCATTGAGTGGTTCAAGACGAAAAACATCACAGCCTCACTAAACATTAATGCCGTAGACACATCAGGCTTTTTTGACGAGGCAGCTATTGCTATCGGCTCGGACTACGCGCTATTTGGTGAAGTTTGCGAGCGAATTCGCTATGCTCAATTAAAGGAATTCAACAGCAACCTGATTTATCTGGATAAGAAATCTAAACAAGATGCTAAAGCGCTCGAAACCTTTATTCAGCGTCTTTACGATCATTCTCTAATCGCTCGTTGCATCATCAATAAGAAAGAGAAAAATATCCGCATTGTTCTGCAAAACGCTCCCAGTGTAAGACGTTTTTTTGCTGGAGACTGGCTCGAATGGTATGCGCTGATGATTGGCCTAAGGATATGCCAAGAACGTAATATTGAATTTTCTTGTGCCCGAAATATGACACTTTCGTTTTTAACCGGTGAAAAAAGAGAACTGGACGTATTTTTTCTCATCAACAAAACTCAGCCGCTATATATTGAATGTAAGGCTGGGGATTTTCGACAGGATATTGATAAATACGTAGCACTTCGAAAACGCTTAGGAATAGATCAGAGATATTTCATTCTTTGTGTTGCCGATATCGACATAGAGCAGGCCAAGGGACTGAGTGCTATGCATGGCATAGCATTCGTTAACACCCAAACGCTTGGACAACATCTTTCGACATTAATCTAGCAAGCGTAGTCTAGATTAAATGAAATGTAATCGAGGATATTGCGGCTTGTCATTCTTGATTCCACACCGCTACATCAAGGCTACACTGACTTGCAGTACCTATTTCATGTCTAGAGTGTTTGCAACCTTTTGGTTTGTTTGCTATCTTAAAGATTGACATGAAACGCATATTGACGATTTTTCTGATGTTTTGGCTGCCATTGTTCATGCAATCTGCATGGGCGATGAATTCACGCATGGCATTACATGAGGCGCAGGAAACCGTCGGCCTGCAAGCCAGTCTGGATGCGGCTTCCAAGCCTGTGGATTGTCATGAATCAGCGACCAAAGCAGATGTTCATTCAAGTACGCACCATCATCATTGCGCGCATTGTCTGGCATGTACCATTGCAACGGCTTCTGCCAGTTTTGATACCGCGCCAAAATTCTACTTGACTGATTTTACTCAGGAAATTTCTTCCAGCGCACTCGCGCTGTATCTCCCTATCTATCTTTCTGCCGAAGTCGAACCACCCATATCCGCCTAGCGTTAACAGCCGAATTGCGTCCGTAATTTGGGAATTTTAGTCGGATTGGAGGTTCATATGGTCGGGCAGCCTTTAACTGCTTTTATTAAAAAAACGTGCTGGATGATGGTCATTTTATTGGCCGGTTGCGCTACATTCAGCAACGACGCCGGTTTTGGCGAAGTGCAAAACACCACGCAGCAATATATCCAACAAAAACCGGTTTGGGCGACTACCGATGCACAAAAAACGCAGAATGCCGAGCAGGTACAACAGCTGCTGGCAGCGCCCTTGAGCGCGGATGACGCGGTGCAGATCGCACTGCTGAATAATGCCAGACTGCAGGCGGATTTCTACGATTTGCAGATTGCCGAGGCCAACGTGGTGCAAGCGGGACGGCTGCCCAATCCCGGTTTCTCCATGCTCTATGCCAAGCACAATAGCGATTACAGTATTGAGCAGATTCTCACATTGAACATTATGTCTTTGTTGACGATGCCGAAAGCTAGTGAGATGGAAAAAAGGCATTTCGCCGCAACTAGGCAGGAGGTGACGCAGCGCGTGCTCACCCTTGCCAACGAGACGCGGCGCGCTTATTACGCCGCGCTGGCCGCCAGGCAGCGCCTGCAGTATCTGCAGCAAGTAAAAGATGTTTCTGCAGCGACAGCCGAGCTGGCCAGGCGCATGCAGGCTACAGGCAACTGGAGTGCGCTGGATGCCGCACGGGAACGCGCTTTTTATGCCGATACGGCGATCGAGTTGCGCAAGGAACAGCATCATCGTCTGGCTACAGAAGAAGCATTGGTGCGCCTGCTTGGGCTAACGGATGCAACCAAGCTGCAATTGCCCGAGCGGTTGCCAGACCTGCCTGAGAATCAGGATGGTCTGAAACAAGTTAATACCGAGGATTTTTCCAAGCGGCTGGATTTACAGCAAATGAAATCAAATACCGAGGCATTGGCACAATCGCTGGGGCTAACCAAAACCACGCGCTTCATCAACGTGCTGGATCTAGGGCCAGCGCGGATACTGGATGGACGACGTAGCGAACCGACTAAGAAAGGCTTCGAGATTCGCTTTGAGCTGCCGATTTTTGATTGGGGCACGGCGCGGGTAAAACGTGCCGAGGCTGAATACATGCAAGTGATGCATCAAGCTGCCGCCGCCGCAGTAGTGGCAGCCTCGGAGGTGCGCACCAGCTATGATTTTTATCGTAGGAGTTATGACGTTGCACAGCAGTATCGTGACGAGATTCTACCATTGCGTAGCCGAATACAACGGGAGCATGTGCTGCGATTTAATGGCATGCTGATGAGCCCGTTCGAGCTGATTGCGGATGCGCGCACGCAGGTGCTGGCTGTCGTGAGCTACATCGACGCGTTGCGTGACTTCTGGATTGCAGAGACGCAGATGGAGCAATCATTGATAGGCAAGCCGCTAGATCAGGAAAGGAATTAACATGGTTTCCCGTAGAGCATTTTTACAATTATCCGGCGCGGCCATTGCCATGAGCGCCGTCAACAAGGCGGCGCTGGCTGGTTTGCCTGAACTGGTCACTATGGATAACGCGGCAACACAAAAACTGCTGTATCCGGAAACCGGCAGGCCATATCATCCGGTGACGACCTTGAACGGCTGGAGCCTGCCGTGGCGCATGAACAATGGCGTGAAAGAGTTCCATTTAGTGGCGGAGCCGGTCAAGCGCGAGATCGCGCCGGGTATGGTGGCTCACTTGTGGGGCTACAACGGCCAAAGCCCGGGGCCGACGATTGAGGTGGTGGAAGGCGACCGCGTGCGTATTTTTGTGACCAATCGCTTACCGGAGATCACCACGATACATTGGCATGGCCAGCGTTTGCCTAATGGCATGGATGGTGTGGCCGGGTTGACCCAGCCGCCGATAGAGCCGGGCAAGACTTACGTATATGAATTCGAGACGAAACGCGCCGGCACCTTCATGTATCACCCGCATGCGGACGAGATGACGCAGCTGGCGATGGGCATGATGGGCAGCTGGGTGACGCATCCGAGAAGCCCGAAAACCATGCAGGTGGACCGTGATTATGTGTTTTTGCTGGGCGCGTACGATATTGACCCCGGTAGCTATATGCCGCGCACCAACACCATGCTGGAGTTCAATCTATGGACGTTCAATAGTCGCGTGTTCCCTGGCATTGCGCCGTTTGTGGCGAAGCAGGGCGAAAAAGTACGGATTCGCGTGGGTAACCTGACCATGACCAACCATCCGATTCATCTGCACGGACACGAATTCGAGATAGCAGGTACGGATGGCGGCTGGGTGCCAAAGACAGCGCGTTGGCCGGAGGTGACGACCGATATCGGGGTAGGGCAGATGCGAGCGATTGAACTGGTTGCCAACGAGTTGGGGGATTGGGCCTTCCATTGCCATAAATCCCATCACACCATGAACGCCATGGGACATCAGGTGCCGAACATGATTGGGGTAAGTCAGGAAGGAGTTTCCAAAGCGTTCTCCAAGCTGGTGCCGGATTATATGCAGATGGGCGAGACCGGTATGGCGGAAATGTTGGATATGGCCGAGATGATGCCCATGCCACTTCCGGAGAACACTTTGCCGATGATGACCGGCAAAGGGCCGTTTGGCGCGTTGGCCATGGGCGGCATGTTTACCACGCTGAAAGTGCGCAAGAATTTGCCCAAGGATTTTTATGGTGATCCGGGCGATTATCAGCAGCCCAAAGGGACATCCGCCTATGAATGGACGGGAAAATTGCCGGAAGTTGCGCGCGCATCTGAAACTGCCAAAGAGACACCGGCTCAAGTAGAATTGCAGGTGAGAAAACCCGGCCATGAGCATGCCGGTCACTAGGAGAGGCTATGAACTTCGTTATTATCAAGTACCTGATAACCGCGGCGGTGGTGGTGGCAGTTTCTGAAGCTGCCAAGGCCAGTGACAAACTGGGCGGGCTGATTGCCGCATTACCGATAGTGACCGTATTGACGCTGATTTGGTTGTATGTCGAAAAACAGCCTGCCGAAAAGATCGCCAACCATGCCTGGTACACCTTTTGGTACGTGCTGCCCACACTGCCGATGTTTCTGCTGTTCCCCTATCTGCTTGCTAGACTTGGCTTTTGGCCAACCTTATTGGCTTGTGTGGTGATTACACTGGTGATCTTTTATGTTTATGCGCAAGTCTTGGCAAAGTTCGGTGTTCACTTAATCTAGATGAAAAGATGGGATATTTTCTGCAAGGTCGTCGATAACTTCGGCGACATTGGCGTTTGCTGGCGTTTGGCCAAGCAGTTACAGGCGGAGCATGGCTTGCAAATTCGTCTGTTTATTGATGACTTGCAAGTTGCTGGCAAAATTATCCCGAATCTTGATGTGAGCCTAACAAGCCAAACCATCAGAGAAATCGAGATCGTGCGATGGCGTGAGCAAGCCGTGTTTGAGCGCTTTCCCGATGCGGTGATCGAGGCGTTCGGCTGCGAGTTGCCTGCAGCTTATTTGACGCACATGCCGGCTGAAACGGCCTGGGTGAACCTGGAGTATCTTTCCGCTGAGCCGTGGGTGGAGGGCTTTCACGGCAGGTGTTCCGATTTTGGGACGACGCGACACCGGCGCTATTTTGTCTATCCCGGCTTTACCGAAAATACCGGCGGTTTGCTCTGCGAAAAGTCATTATCGAACGACCGGCCTGGAAGCCGCATCCCGCCTGCCCTGCAGAGCATCGATTTGCCTAATGACACGCGCGAGGCGCTAAAAACTTCTTTATTCTGCTACCCGCAAGCACCGATTGGCGAGTTGTTGCAGCTGCTGTCGCGGGCATCGCAACAATGTGTGGTCTATGTTTCCGCGCTTGCTCTGTTTCCAGCAGTGCAGGCGTATCTGGGGATTGAAAAGATTGACATTGGCACCAGCTACACACAAGGTAGCTTGACTGTCGTGACGCTGCCTTTCTTAAGCCAGGACGATTATGATGCGCTGCTAGCGCATTGCGATTTGAATTTTGTGCGTGGCGAAGATAGTTGGGTACGCGCCATCTGGGCCGGCAAGCCCTTTATCTGGCAGCCGTACCAGCAGGAGGAAGGTGCGCATCTGGGCAAGCTGAATGCGTTCCTGGAATTGTTCTATGCGAATTTTTCGCAAAAACAGGTGCTCTGGAAGGCGCATGAATGCTGGCTCTCAGGGCAGGGTTTGCGTGAGGCTTTGCGGGGGTATTTGCCGCTTTTGCCTGCGATACAAGCCTATACGGCACAGCAATCTGCCAGCTTGTCCAAGCAAAAGGATTTGGCATCTAACTTGGTGATTTTTATTGAAAATTTAGAACAAACTCGCGTATAATGCGCGGTTTGATTTTACCTCCCCCAATTTGTAAAGAATTTAATTATGAAAATTGCACAAGAACTCCGCGTTGGTAACGTAGTGATGATCGGCAATGATCCAATGGTGATCGTGAAAACCGAATATAACAAATCCGGCCGTAACTCGGCTGTGGTTAAAATGAAAATGAAAAACTTGTTGACTGAAGCGCCAAGCGAGAACGTTTACGGCGCGCAAGACAAGTTTGACGTAATTGTGTTGGAGAAGAAAGACGTAACCTACTCTTATTTCGCAGACCCGACTTACGTGTTCATGGATGCAGAATACAACCAGTATGATGTGGATGCCGAGTACATGGCTGATGCGCTGCCTTTCCTGGAAGACGCGATGCCATGTGAAGTGAAGTTCTACAACGGCAAGGCGATTTCCATCGAGTTGCCAACCACTGTGGTGCGTGAAGTGGTTTATACCGAGCCAGCTGTGAAAGGCGATACTTCCGGTAAAGTGATGAAGCCAGCCAAATTGGCAACCGGCTTCGAAGTCGCTGTACCTTTGTTCTGCAACCAAGGCGACAAAATAGAAATTGATACACGCACAGGCGAGTATAGAAACAGGGTCATGAAATAAGCAATTTGCTTACAACCAATAAAAAAGGCGCTTAATGCGCCTTTTTTATTATTTCTTTGCTATCTTTTTGTCGATCTCTTTCTCAGCAGCGACCCAGTAATCAGCGGTACAGCCCTGGAAGCCATCTTTTTCGGCGATGTAGTATGCAGCAACTTCAATCATCTTGTAGCGCTCAAACGGGCTGTTGGCAGTGACGGTTTTTTTTGTGCTTGTTTTTTTCGGGGCTGGTTTTTTTTCGACAGCGGCTTTAGGTGCATCCGCCTTCTTTGGGACTGCGGGTTCTTTAGCTGCAGCGGTTGTTTTAGTGGTTTTGGTTGTTGCCATGTGAAGCTCCTTCGTAAAGAGTTAACTAGAAAGCATGCGGCTTTTGGCCGAATGCCTCTATGATATTAAACCGTACCCCCGACTGTCAAACCATCTATCTTGAGCGTGGGCTGGCCGACACCGACAGGAACGCTTTGGCCTTCCTTGCCGCAGGTGCCGACGCCACTATCTAGCGCCATGTCGTTACCCACCATGCTGACCTTGGTGAGCACATCTGGGCCATTGCCAATCAGTGTGGCACCTTTGACCGGGTAGGTGATCTTGCCATCCTCGATCATGTAGGCTTCGGCCGCGCTAAACACGAACTTGCCGCTGGTGATATCGACCTGGCCACCGCCAAAATTGGCGGCATACAGGCCTTTTTTGACCGACCTGATGATCTCGGCCGGATCTTTGTCACCGTTCATCATGTAAGTGTTGGTCATACGCGGCATGGGGATATGCGCATAGCTTTCGCGACGCGCATTACCGGTAACGCCCATGCCCATCAGGCGGGCGTTCAGGCTATCCTGAATATAACCGCGCAATATGCCATTCTCTATCAACACGGTCTGTTCTGGCACATTGCCTTCGTCGTCTATACTGAGCGAGCCGCGCCGATGCATGATGGTGCCGTCATCCACGATGGTGATACCTTTGGCCGCGACCTGCTTGCCGATCATGTTGGAGAACGCGCTGCTGCCTTTACGGTTGAAATCCCCTTCCAGGCCATGCCCGATCGCCTCATGCAGCAGGATACCGGGCCAGCCGGACCCAAGCACGACCGTCATGCTGCCTGCCGGGGCAGGACGCGCATCCAGGTTCACCAGCGCCTGATGCACGGCTTTTTGCGCGTAATCCTGCAGTACTTCGTCGGTGAAGTAACTGTAGTCGAAGCGCCCACCGCCACCGGAAGAGCCTTGCTCGCGTCTACCGTCTTGCTCCACATGCACCTGCACGGAAATGCGCACCAGCGGCCGGATATCGGCTGCCATCACGCCATCGCTGCGGGCGACGAGTATGACATCGTATTCTCCTGCGATACTGGCCAAGACTTGCGTTACGCGCGGGTCAACAGCTTTGGCAAAGCGTTCCAGCCGCTCCAGTAATTTGACCTTGGCGTCGGCAGAAAGCGAGGCAATCGGGTCATGTGGGACATACAAAGCCTGTGATGGCCGTGCGATGATGCTCTTGGCTGTCTGTTCGCTGCCTAATGCGGCGATTGATCTAGTCGCAGCGGCAGCCTGCTGCAATGCGGGCAGATTGATATCGTCGGAGTAAGCGAAAGCAGTTTTTTCACCGCTGACCGCACGTACGCCCACGCCTTGGTCAATGCTGAAGTTGCCGGATTTGACTTGGCCTTCCTCCAGCCCCCAGCTTTCGGAGCGGGTATATTGGAAGTACAAGTCTGCGTAATCAACCTTGTGGCTGAGAATGCTGTCCAGCACGCCTTGCAGTGATGAAGGAGTAAGCCCGGCAGATGTCAGCAAGGTGTCTTGAGCGGTTTTGAATGTATCTAAATGCATGAGAGATTGGCCAAATGGCTATGAGACACTATAGCAAACACTTTGTTGCACTGTCTCCATCGAACTACTATTTTTTTGCAGCTAAATAGCCTTGATGGTCTTATGTTTGAGTGCTGGCAGGCTCTTGCGCAGGCTGGCCTGATAGTCACGGTTGATGTTGGCGATCACGATGCCGGAACCGCGAGATAGTCTGTCCAGCACCACGCCCCACGGATCCACGATCATGCTATTGCCGTGAGTTTCGCGCCCGGAGATGTGGTAACCGCCTTGTGCGGGTGCGATGACATAGCAAAGGTTTTCTATCGCCCGTGCGCGAACCAGGCTCTCCCAGTGCGCTTTGCCGGTGGTTTCGGTAAATGCTGAAGGGATCACGATCATGTCCACTTGCCCCATGGCGCGGTACAGTTCCGGAAAACGCAGGTCATAACAGATGGACAAGCCGATTTTGCCAAAAGGCGTATCTACGACTACAACGTCACTACCGGATTCGATAGTGTTTTCCTCGTGATAACGCTCTGCGCCTAAGTCCAATCCAAATAGGTGGATTTTGTCATATCGGGCTACTTGCTCACCTTTGTCGTTATAGACTAGGCAACTGTTACGAACTTTGTTGGGAAAGTTGCTGACCAAAGGCACACCGGCGCCTATCAGCCAGACTTGATGTTCGCGTGCCTTACGTGCCAGAAACTTTTGAATTGGGCCGTCGTTAGGTTGTTCACGCACGGCGACCTTGTCTGCATCCTTGGCGCCCATGATGCAAAAATACTCAGGCAGCACTACAATTTGCGCTCCCTGGGCCGCTGCCATATCAATCAGGCGCTCAGCCTCTATCAGATTGGAGCTGACTTGCGGGCTCGAGGCCATCTGTATCCCGGCCACTTTTACGGTCTGGGTTTTTTTGGGTGGGGTACTGCGCGCTGTATTGGTTTTCATGTGTTGCCTATTGCATTGGACTATGGTTAGGCCCCTGTTCGCCTTTGTCCAATTTTACCTCTTGTGGATTATTCCATGTACCGCCAATGACATATTCCGTGCTGGCAATCTTATTAAAAGGGTCCTTTAGTATCTTTTGCGCAACAAATGCGGCTGCACCAGCGATTGGCCCACCTGCTAAAGCCGCAAGCGAGAGCGTGTCCGATACATGCGGTATGACTTTTACGTTTAGATTCTGTGTCTCGGCTTTTAAATTAGTTTCCCCTTTAATGTAAGCTTCGGCAGCAGGGCCATCCATCAAAAAGTTGTCACTGCGTAAAACCCCGTTGTTGATTTGTGCGGTGGCACCGATTTTGTCAAACGCAAACCCTTCGCTGAATAGATCACGGAAATCCAGTGTGAGTCGTCTTGGCAGGCTTTGCAGGCTGAGTAACCCAAGTAAGCGTCCGACACCGGGCTGTACTTTGAGGATTTGTCCTTTTTTGGCATCCAGTGTGAAGTTCCCGCTTAGCGCTCCGGCATCAAACTCATGTGGGCTGCCGGGCCATTGCAATTGGCCTGTCATTTCAGCCTCGCCACCTTTTACCATGTCTGGCTGCCCAAAGCGCTTCAATGTTTTGCCGATGTTATCGGTAACCAGATTGAATTTGATATTGGTGTTAGGTCTACGTGTCCAGTTTTGCCAAGTGCCATCCGCATTCAATGTGCTGTCACTATTGGTGATATTCAGCTTTTGTATCACCCAGTCGTCCTGGCTTTCATAAGCATTGAGCGTGAGTTTGCCAAGCTGTTTTTCACCAATCTGGAAGTTTTCGGCTATTACGTCGAGCGCGGGGTAGGCTTTATCCTGCCGACGGATTTCCTTGTAGACAGCTATGTTGTCGCCATTATTTTGCGCTGATGGAATGGTAAGTTGTTTCAGCCGCGCTATGATCTTGCCATTACCTTCCGCATGCCATGAGACGTCGCCATCGACTTCCTTGCTGGTGATGTGCATGTCAATATTGTCCAGATTAGGCTTGGCAACCAAGTGCAGGTCGTTGAGCTGGCGGCCGTATAAGTGCAATTTCTGGATATAGAAGTCGGCTTTCGTGATTGACAGCGCATCCTCCTTGTTATGCGTGTCACCAGTCAGTGCTTCAATCCATGCGTCCGCATCAAGTTCATCCAGTTTGCCGCGAATAGCTAATCCGTTCCCTACAGGTGTTTGGGTAGGTATGTTGATTGCGATGTCACCATGTTCAATTAGCGTTTTTTCTGGCAGCAACTGGCGTATCAGGATGCCGGAGACTGTGCTGCCATAGCCAATCTGTATCGAGTCCCTGCCTTCGCCGGTCTGTTTTTTGGCTAGACTGAATGGCATTGCCTGATCGGCTGACTTTCCTATCGGGGCGGGGAGTTGTATGGCAAGGCCGTTCAGGTTGGAGCGGATGGTGAGATTGGCTAACGGCTTCTTGACGACCAATTCGCCAGACCAGTCAGCGCCGCCCTGCAGTTTTTTGGCAAGCGGGTGGTCTATCGCCTGCCTGATCCCGCTATCGGTGACATGGCCGTTTGCCGATATGCGAATGGCTTTATCTGTTCCGGCTTTCAGGCTGAATTGCGCCGGACCGCCTAAGGCTTCGGTTCTCACATTGGTCGCTGTCAGGCTGCTCTCGGTAAAATTGAGCGTGCCATTGATATTGTTTAATTGCGGTAAGCCATTATCCTTGTCGGCATAGATCATGCCGTTGGTGATGGTGTAAATGCCTTTATATTTTGCTGCTTCCAGATCCTGCATCGGGATTTTCAGATCCAGCAGCAGCTTGCCCTGACCGGCAGTTTTCATGTTGTCCGTAAAGCCTTGTGTTACCAGTTTGACGGGACTTTCGTTTACGTAGCGTACACCATCTTCCACCGGGCCGTGCACTTCGCTGCTGATCAATAGCATGGGCCAGTCGGCGTCCAGCTGTGGGATAACGGTTTTGCTTTTAATGATCTTGTTGCGGTAAATATGGCCGGCAAATGAATTCAGTTCCATGCGCTTGCCTTCAAATAGCAAGTCCAGCCCAAGGCCTTGCACATTCGGCCAGCCGGTACCGTATTCCATTTCAACATCGCTGATTTTTGCCGTGACGCGGAACATACCCAGCTTAGGGTCCAGTTGGTTCTGTGCATTCACATAGGGGAAATCACCCAGTTTGCCTTTGATGATAAGCTTGATATCTTCCGCGCGGCCGCTCAGGATCGAAGTGTCCAGCCAATGCAGCGTTGGTTTTCCCAAGATGATGGGGTAATAGAACGGCGCATATTTAGCATCGCCTTTACCAAAGTTGCCTTCCACATCCAACATATCTTCCTTGGCGTTGTCGCCATGCGTGTAGCTGGCGTTCAGCTTGCCGGAAATGTGCGCATTGGCAAGGCTGAATTCACGAGTGGAAACGATCATCCTGCCATTTTCCTGTCGCCAGGAAATATTGCCTTTGGCCACATCCAGCGGCACTGGCCAACGCAATATATCCTTCAGATCCAGCAGAGCCTGTTTGCTGTCCAGCCTCAATGTGCCGCGATTCTCGTCAGCCTGGATACTGCCGCTCAATTTGCTGAAGCCTGGGATGGTGCCATCGGCTTTGAGTGACAAGTCGCTAAACTGGGTATTGATATTGTAACTTAGTGTGCGGGTGTCATCGCCTTTCCAGCCCACGTTCAGCTTGTTCAGCAGGCCACTGGGCGCCATGTTCTCCAGTTGCACCAGGTGTTTCTCGGGGATAGGCGTGTAGCTTGCAAATTCACGCAGCGATTCCAGACGGATGCTATCAAGCTTAAGTGTGATATTGCTGACAGGCTTACCGTTAACGAGTGCATGGGCGTAGCGTACATTGCCTTGCCGGATATCCAGGCCATTGCTGGTGGTGAGCTGGATGTTTTTGGCTTCGAAAGTCGAGGTGTTTTTGGTCTGCTGCAGGTTAAGCTGGCCAATCAGGCGGTTCAAAGTCAGCAGTTTATTCTGCTGTTTCAGGCGGCTGCTGACATCGCGCAAGGCCACGTCGGATTTAATCCTATCAATACGGTTCTCATTAAAGTGCATATCCAGACTGGCTGTGCCAAAGCCGGACTGCAGGTCGAACGGGTAATCCAGCCATTGTTTCCAGACAGACAAATCCGCATCCACGAGCTTGGCGTGGATGTCGCCATGCCAGTCGCTGGTCTTGCTGACGTCATTGCCATAAAATCGGCCGCTGATTTCAATTGGATGCGTACTGCCGATGGAAGGAATGGCATGGAGCGAAAATTCATGCTGGCCCGTGAGTCGGCTCAACAGTGGCCTGTCAATGCGGAAATCAAGTTGGTTGAGAGAAAGCGGTGGCGCTTTACGGAAATCATCCTGCCAGATGACGCTGGCATTTTTGATATTGATCTGACCCTGTCTCAGCAGCCAGTTGGCAAGGTCTGGATTGCTTTTGCCGCTGAGCGGGATGCCTGCTACAAAGACATCGCCCGTGGTTTCGCGCCGGATAATGAGTTGCGGCGACACAATGGAAAGGTCGGTCAGCCTGGGTTGCAGGCTGGATAGGCTTTTCCATGAGAGTGTGGCGACGATATGCTCGAACTCCAGCGCAGGGCGGTTTTGGGCATCGTAAATGGTGATGTTGCTGGTGGCGATCACAGGGTGCAATTTATCCCATGTGGCGCGGATGTCGCCTATAGTGATTTTTTGCTGTGCGACATTTGAGATGCGGGTAGCAATCTCGTCTTTGTGTTGGTGGATATTCGGCAGCAGATAAAACCGTAGCGCCAGATACACACCCAGCAGCACGACAGCCACTACAAGACCGATGATGGAGGCGTAGCGGAGTATCCAGCGGAACGATTTTATTATCATAATGGCGGCGATTTTACTTTATTCGTGAATTGCTTTCAGCGTTTTCTGCTGGTTTTGGCTAGAATAACGCCTTTTGTGCGCAAGCGCTGACAACTATTTAGCAAAAGACCGAGAATTCCTTGATTCAGTTCAAAAACATCAGCCTCGCCCGAGGTGCCAAACCGCTCATCATTGAAGCATCGTTTCAGCTACATCCTGGACAGAAAATCGGTTTGACCGGTGCCAATGGTACCGGCAAATCCAGTCTGTTCGCCTTGCTGCGCGGCGAACTGCATCAAGAGCAGGGCGATCTGGAGATTCCTGCGCACTGGGTGATTGCGCATGTGGCGCAAGAGACTCCCGCGCTAGATGAGGCTGCGATTGAGTTTACGCTGGACGGCGACGCGGAACTGCGTCAGGTGCAAATTGCCTTGGCGGCGGCAGAAGCCACGCACGACGGTGTGCGCGTTGCCGAACTGCATCAGAAGCTGGGCGATATTGACGGCTATGCCGCGCAATCGCGCGCGGCTACTTTGCTGGATGGTTTGGGTTTTACGCAGGCGGATTTTACACGCCCGGTGAAAGATTTCTCTGGCGGCTGGCGCATGCGGCTGAACTTGGCACGCGCGCTGATGTGTCGCAGCGATGTGCTGCTGCTGGACGAACCGACTAATCACTTGGATCTGGACGCGGTGATCTGGCTGGAAGGCTGGTTACGCGATTATCGCGGCACTTTGCTATTGATTTCGCATGACCGCGATTTTCTTGATAACGTTATCGACAATGTGCTTCATATCGAGCGTCAACGCATCACGCTGTATCGCGGTGGCTACAGCGATTTTGAGCGCCAGCGAGCTGAAAAGCTTGCTTTGCAGCAGGCGATGTTCGAGAAGCAGCAGCGTAAGGTCGCGCATTTGCAAAGCTATATCGACCGCTTCCGTGTGCAAGCCACCAAGGCGCGCCAGGCACAGAGCCGTATCAAAGCACTGGAGCGCATGGAACGTGTGGCTGCAGCTCATGTGGACACACCGTTCAGCTTTAGCTTCAGGCCGCCTAAGGTCTTGCCCGATCCGCTCACCGTGCTGGATAAGGTAACCGCCGGTTATGCGGACAAGCCCATTCTGCAAGGTATTGCGTTAACGGTGCGCCCGGGTCAACGCATTGGATTGTTGGGCAAGAATGGCGCGGGGAAATCCACGCTAATGAAACTACTGGCGGGCGAGCTTAAGGCTGGCATGGGCAAGCGCACTGATGCGAAAGACCTGGTCATTGGTTATTTTGCGCAACACCAGCTGGAGCAATTGCGCCTGAACGAATCGCCTTTGCAGCACATGCAGCGGCTGGACCCGGTTACCCGTGAGCAAGACCATCTGGATTATCTCGGTGGTTTTGATTTTCGCGGCGACATGGCAAAAACGCCCTGCGAGCATTTTTCCGGCGGAGAGAAATCGCGCCTCGCCTTGGCTCTGCTGATTTGGCAGCAGCCTAACTTGCTGCTGCTCGATGAGCCGACCAACCACCTCGACCTGGACATGCGCGATGCACTGAGTTTTGCGCTACAGGATTTTACCGGCGGCGTCATTATGGTGTCGCACGACCGAGCCATGTTGCGCGCGACTTGCGACCAGTTTTTGCTGGTGGCGGACGGGCAGGTGCGCGAGTTCGATGGCGATCTGGAAGACTATAAGCAATGGCTTGCACAACAGAAAACCCAGCTTAAAACAGATGCCCTGCAAGCCAAGCAGGATGCGCCTTCCAGGGCATTCTCTTATGCACAGAACAAGGCAGACAGGCAAGCGCGCATTGCTGCGCGGCGCCCGGTGATTAAGGCGATTGAGGCTGCCGAGGCGCAGCTGGCAAAACTACAAGCTGAAAAAAGCACGCTGGATGCGCGTGTCGTCGATAATAGCTTATACGAGCCGCAACAACGCGAGGAATTGCAGGCACTGTTAAAGCGTCTGGCGGGCGTGAACCAGGAAATCGAAATATTGGAAATGCAGTGGCTGGATTTACAATCGCAGCTGGAAGCGTTACCGTTACCGGATTGACTTAAAACTTCATTAGAAATATTGGAAATTACATGCAAGAAATGACCTTTTCACAACGCCTGCGCTTACTGCACGGCACTTGTCTGGCCGAAAACTACAACGATGGGCACCGGCCCAGCGCTAATCTGGACGATTACGATGCACTGGACGCTGCGCATTATTTGGCCAGTTTGTTGACAGTCAAGGCGATACAGGCGGCTGAGCGCAACCCGGCACAGGAGCGCGCCGAGAATTTCGACATGCTAAGCGTGTATCACGCCTATGCGTTGCTGGCATACGCATTCCTAACCATGCCGCTTGCGCAGGAAGAGATTGATCCGGCGTTTGAAGATGCGCAAGTCGTGATTGCAAAGACACTGTTTGCAGGGGTGAATGACGCCGAATTGGTTGAGATTATTGACAGCGGATTCAATAAATTTCGCCTGATTGCTGATGCTGAAAGCGAGCACTGGAGCGAATTCAGGGAGAATCTGGATAAGGTCACCATGAGTTTTGTAGTTGCCGGCACGGATGACGACAGCCCACACGATAAAGCTGAAATCTATCCGATCGCAGGCCAGTTGCTCAGCCAGTTGTGTGAGGCGTTTGAGGCTGCTTGATCGGCTAATTCTAAAACAATAGCTAGTTTGGCTTTACGCCGCTATGCTTGGCCCATATGTCTTGCAGGTTTTGGTTGAACAAAAGTGCTCGTAATAACAACAGGGTGTCTTTTTTTCTCGAGAAGGGATACCTGTTTTTAAAGTAAATAAACAGCTTTCTGAAACGGTTCCTGCCTTCGAAAAGGTAGCAATATTCGCGTAAACTACGGGCTGTTTTTTCGGATGCCGGCTTGAGCGAACTCAGTTCCTGTTTTAGATGCTGGTATACGCCGACGCCGGCCAGAAAGCTGGCAGTGTATGTAGGTTGAGGGGCTGCGGGAGCGTCGCTGGCTGCTTTCTTTGCAAGCGCACCAATGGCGTTGTTATCATGCTGGCGGTATTTGGCGAGAGGTTCGTCAATGAATGCTCGGGTACCGGTAATGCTGGTAATCAAGGCGAGGTGGAAATCGAACGGCATTCTTGGCTGGATGGGGATGGCAAGATTGGCGAGGCTGCGGTTAATCATTGTTGACGCCCCTTGCACCGAATTGGCAAACAGTATTCCGTTGATTCCTTTTTTGTTGCCACGCTTTCCAATGAATCTGGCTTTAATCGGATTAAGGTTGGAGTCTACAAGTTCTGCATCCGTGTGTACCAACGCGGGCTTTTTCTCAGGCGTTTCGATTGACTGCAAAAGTTTTAGCGATTTTTCTAGTTTGGTAGTTATCCAGACGTCATCCTGGTCGCAAAAGGCGATGTACTCTTCTTTGGCGTAAGCCAGCAGTTGGTAAAAATTCCGGTTAAAGCCCAGATTGCCCAATCCATCTTGTACCAAAGTGATTCTGGGGTCTTCCTGACATAGCGTTTGGGCAAGCGCTATGGTGCCGTCTTTAGAGCCGTCATCACGGATATACAGGTGCCAATGCGGATAAGTTTGTTGTTGCAGAGATTCAACCTGGGCGCGAAGGTATCGTTCGCCGTTATAGGTGGCCATCACGATGCCGATGGTTGGGGATGGGTTGTTTTGCTGTGTGGTCATGGGGCAGGGTTTACCGCGTAGTAAGCTCGCTTAGAAATCGGTTGAAGTAATTTAACACGGTTTTTTCTGTGCAGTGTGCTTCGGCAAAACGTAAACTGTGATTTGCCATAGAAGATGACAGGGATTCGTCAGATAGCAGGGATTCTATTTTTGCTGCCATGTCCGCAGCATTCCCAGCCTCACAAAACAGTCCCGTTTTGCCATTTTCAATATAGTCATGCACCCCGCGTGAGTTGGTTATGACCATGGGTTTGCTGAAAAACATTCCCGATACGATAGTAACGTGGCCACAAGGCACTTCATTGTCGCGCAAGGGCACAACCATCAGGCGACTGTGCAGCAAAATGTTATGCGCTTGCTTGAGTGGAATGTTAGTCAGTATACGTACATTGTTAGGAGGAGATAAGCCGACAAGGTATTGCGGATGTGTCACCACGACGAGCTGTACGCCGGGCAATAGGCGCATCGCCGCAAACAGCGTTGCAAAATCTCGCCCCTGGCTGCCGAGGGCGCAAATGTAATCTCCTTCTATAGCCGGCGCACTTTCAAAGTCTGGTAAAGGGCGATGAACAGACCAGTGAATCATATCGATGCGCTCGATAGGGATATCGAAGTGCTGCGCGTAGAGTTGTTTTTCTGCTGTCGAATAAGTAACAAACCGTTGTGGCTGCTGGTAGGCCTTGACCATTAACTTATGCTGCATGCCTTTGGGCAGTTCGGTGAAGTTGAAAGAATACACCAGATGCGGAAGGTGTCTGTTGCGCAACGATGCGATGGCGCTGCTGTAAAAGGCAGGTCTGGGGCCATGGGATACCAGTAAACCTTGCGCGACATTGGCTAATCGTACGGCCTGCCAAGCTGCGCCGAATCGTTGTAGTGATTGACGTTTGGGCAGCCAGTGCGGTAGATGGATGATTTGTGTGGAAACATGCTCCCATGTCAGATCGGTGTCTTTATATTCGCCTGCCAGCCAGTTCCATTGAGTGGAAAAGTCACTCAAATTGATAATTTTCATACTGCCAATTCTAGCCTTGACAGCGCTGTCATAGCAAGCCGAGCAGATCAACTTCGCATTTTACTGACACAGGCCGGCTTATGGTAAAATGCGAGGTTTGAGAATAGCCGCGTGCGGCTATTATTGTTTTTAGAAACGTCATTGCCTTAAGGATTTGTATTTATGCCAGTCATTCGCCTGCCCGATGGTTCCGAGCGCAAGTTCGATGTGCCGGTAAGTGTTGCCGATGTTGCATTGAATATCGGTACGGGCTTGGCCAAGGCGGCGCTGGCGGGCAAAGTGAATGGCAAAGTAGTGGACACCAGCTATGTGATTGATACCGATAGTGATCTGGCCATCATCACGGACAAAAGTGAAGAGGGACTGGAGATCATTCGCCATTCCACCGCGCACTTGCTGGCCTATGCAGTCAAGGAGTTGTTCCCGGATGCGCAAGTGACTATCGGCCCGGTCATCGAAAACGGCTTTTACTACGATTTCAGCTACAAACGCCCGTTCACCCCTGAGGACTTGGAAGCGATCGAGAAAAAGATGGTGGAGCTGGCGAAGAAAGACGAGCCGGTGACCCGCAAGGTCATGCCGCGCGACGAGGCGGTGGCGTATTTCAAAAGCATTGGCGAGCATTATAAAGCGGAAATTATCGCCAGCATTCCGGCGGGTGAAGAGGTTTCACTTTACACAGAAGGCAACTTCACTGACCTCTGCCGCGGCCCGCATGTGCCAAATACCGGCAAGCTCAAGGCGTTCAAGTTGATGAAACTGGCGGGCGCATACTGGCGCGGAGACAGCAATAACGAGATGTTGCAGCGCGTTTACGGCACTGCTTGGCGCAATAAGGAAGAACTGGACGCTTACCTGCACATGCTGGAAGAGGCCGAGAAGCGTGACCACAGGCGCTTGGGCAAGCAACTGGATTTCTTCCACATGCAAGACGACGCGCCGGGTATGGTGTTCTGGCACCCGCGCGGCTGGGTGATCTGGCAAGAGGTCGAGCAGTACATGCGCCAGAAGTTTCGTGAATACGATTATCAGGAAGTGCGCACCCCGACCGTGCTGGATAAGACCTTGTGGGAAAAGTCAGGCCATTGGCAGAACTATCGCGACAATATGTTCACCACTAAATCGGAAAACCGCGATTACGCAGTGAAGCCAATGAATTGCCCGGGGCATATCCAGATTTTTAATAGTAGCTTGCATAGCTACCGCGATTTGCCATTGCGACTAGCCGAGTTCGGCTCCTGTCACCGCAATGAGCCATCCGGCTCCCTGCATGGCCTGATGCGTGTGCGCGGCTTTACGCAGGATGACGCGCATATTTTCTGTGCCGAAAATCAGGTGGAAGCGGAAGTTGCGACCTTCATCAAGATGTTGTACGAGGTTTACAAGGATTTCGGCTTTAGCGATGTCATCGTCAAGCTCTCCACCCGCCCGGAAAAGCGCGTGGGCACCGAAGAGGCGTGGGATATGGCCGAAGCTGCTTTGGCGAACGCCATTAAAGCCAATGGGCTGGAATATGAACTGCAGCCAGGTGAAGGTGCATTCTACGGGCCGAAAATCGAGTTTACGCTCAAAGACAGTTTAGGCCGGATGTGGCAATGTGGCACGATACAGCTCGACCCGAACTTGCCAGAGCGCTTGGGGGCAGAGTATGTGGCGGAAGATAATTCTCGCCAGCGCCCTATCATGTTGCACCGCGCCATCGTCGGCTCGATGGAGCGTTTTTTAGGTATTTTGATTGAGAATTTTGCGGGTGCGATGCCGGTCTGGCTGGCGCCTGTACAGGTGATGGTGTTGAATATTTCTGAAGGTCAATCGGCATATGTGCTACAAGTGATTGAAAGTTTGAAGAAAAATGGTATTCGATGCGATTTTGACTTGAGAAATGAGAAGATTACCTATAAAATACGCGAACATAGCCTGCAGAAGATGCCTTATCTTGCCGTTGTTGGCGATAAGGAGATGCAAGCAGGGCAAGTGGCCGTGCGAACCAGAAAAGGTGAAGATTTGGGCGCAATGCCGCTGGAAGCGTTTGTACAGCGCGTCAAAGCGGACATCGCAGCCAAACAATAACTCGTTTTGGTGGCGCGGCTTATTTTATTGTTAATGTGAGAGGTACTGAACATCGCTCAGGAAAAAGAAACGCGTATTAACTCCGACATTACCGCGCCGCAGGTGCGCTTGATTGGGGTTGATGGGGAGCCGCTAGGCATTATGAGTTTGAAGGAGGCGTTTGCCCATGCCGAAGAAGCGGACATTGATATTGTAGAGATTGCACCAAACGCTGCCCCGCCTGTTTGCAGGCTGATGGATTATGGTAAGTTCAAGTACGCTGAAAGCAAGCGTTTGCACGAGCAGAAGCTTAAACAGAAACAGGTGCAGATCAAGGAAGTGAAGTTTCGCCCAGGCACCGATGACGGTGACTACAATATCAAGCTGCGTAATATCATACGTTTTCTGGGGGATGGGGATAAGGCCAAGATTACATTACGTTTCAGGGGCCGCGAGATTACGCATCAGGAGTTTGGCCTGGCTTTGCTGAAGCGAATTGAAGCGGATTTGATTGAGCACGCCGTGGTGGAGCAGTTTCCCAAGATGGAAGGCCGCCAGATGGTGATGGTGCTGGCGCCGCAGAAAAAAGTTGCGGTAAAAAAAGCAAAACCGGCTGACGCTGAAAAATCAGTCGAGGCAAGAACAGAATAATTAAGTTTTTTGAGTGATATGGCTAAATTGGCTGCCTAAGCACTCTTAATCAACCTCTAAGGAGACTAAAATGCCAAAAATGAAAACAAAGAGCAGTGCCAAAAAGCGCTTCAAGTTCTTGGGTAACGGCAAAGTGAAGCGTACACACTCTCACTTGCGCCATATTCTCACCAAAAAAACCACCAAGCAAAAACGTAAATTGCGCGGTACAGCGATTATCTCTGCGACCGATGTAAAACGCGTTCGTGCGATGATGCCAACACAATAAGGAGAGAATAAATGCCAAGAGTAAAACGTGGCGTGCAGGCGCGCGCAAGACATAAGAAAGTTTTAAACCAAGCCAAAGGCTACCGCGGCCGTCGTAAAAACGTTTACCGCGTTGCCAAAGAGGCGGTGATGAAAGCCGGTCAATACGCTTATCGTGACCGTCGCCAGAAAAAACGTCAGTTCCGTGCATTGTGGATCGCGCGTATCAACGCAGCTTCCCGCGAGTGTGGTTTGACATATAGCCGCTTCATGAACGGCCTGAAAAAGGCAGCGATTGAGGTGGATCGTAAAGTGTTGGCTGATATGGCTGTGTTTGACAAAGCAGCTTTTGCTCAATTGGCAGAATCTGCCAAAGCTAGCCTCGCAGCTTAAGCAACAAAATTAAAAAAAGAGGCTACGGCCTCTTTTTTTATGGCTGTTGGTTAATAGTTGCTAATTTTTCAAATAGTTAGAACGGAAATTCAGCTAAAATAACGTCATGAACCTTGAACATCTGATTACGGAAGCACAAACTGATTTTGCCGCGTGCGCGGATATGCCGGCTTTGGAGAATGCCAAAGCCAAATACCTCGGTAAAACCGGTGTGCTGACCGACGCCTTGAAGGGCTTGGGCAAGCTCAGCGCGGAGGATCGTCCGGCGGCGGGTGCGGCCATCAATGTAGTCAAGCAGAGTGTGGAGGCGGCGCTGACAGCGCGCCGCGAAGCGATTTTAAATGCCGCGCAAGCCGCACAATTGGCAAATGAATCGATAGATGTCACATTGCCTGCGCGTGCGCAATCAACGGGTGGTTTGCATCCGGTGACGCTGACTTTGCAGCGCATCGAGCAACTGTTCCATTCGATTGGTTTTGAAGTAGCCACCGGCCCGGAAATCGAAAGCGATTTCTATAATTTTACCGCGCTGAACATCCCGGAGAATCATCCGGCACGCGCGATGCACGATACCTTCTACATCGACGAAAAGCATGTACTGCGCACCCATACATCGCCGGTGCAGATTCACTATATGGAATCCAAACAACCCCCGCTCAAGATTATCGCGCCTGGACGGGTGTATCGTGTTGATTCCGATGCGACGCATTCGCCGATGTTCCATCAAGTGGAAGGCTTGTGGGTGGATGAAAACATCAGCTTTGCCAACTTGAAAGGCGTGGTGCAGGATTTCCTGCAGAAATTCTTTGAACGGGAAGATTTGACCGTGCGTTTCCGCCCTTCGTTTTTCCCGTTCACCGAGCCGTCCGCCGAGATGGATATGAGCTGGAACG
>JBGANT010000020.1:0-32613 GCA_044222155.1 Methylophilus sp. | reverse complement strand
TTTCTTCTTGGGCAAGCCAAGGAGTAAAATCCGTAGCTTCACGCTTCCAAAACGTACGAAGCTCCAATTTTTCCAATCTTCCAAGTTTCACGTACACCCCCCCTTAAAGCATCAAACTTCCGGCGGCCCGCCCACCAAATCGTGCCCATCCGCGCCCAGAATCTGTACATCTACAAAATCGCCGGGGTTCAAGCCTTCGGCATCCTGCAGATAGACCACGCCGTCAATCTCCGGCGCATCGGCCTTGGTGCGGGCGATGGCGATGATGTTGTCGCTGTCATCGGTGGTGATTTCATCCACTAAAACCGTTTGAAGGCTGCCGACTTTGGCCTGCAATTTTGCTGCACTGATGCGCTCCTGCACTTCCATAAAGCGGCTAAGGCGTTCCTGCTTCACTTCCTCAGGCACGTGATCGGGCAATTCGTTGGCTCTTGGCACCATCCACGGCGGAATAAGTAAATGCCCCTACCCTGTCCAGCTGCGCTTCTTCCATAAAATCCAGCAGTTGCCGGAAATCGTCTTCCGTCTCGCCGGGGAAGCCAACGATGAACGTGCTACGAATGGCAATCTCCGGGCAAACATCGCGCCAAGCCTTGATTCTGGCAAGATTATTCTCACTACTGGCCGGGCGCTTCATCAGTTTGAGGATGCGCGGACTGGCGTGCTGGAACGGCACATCCAGATACGGCAGAATCGCGCCTTCCGCCATCAGCGGAATCACTTCATCCACATGCGGATACGGATAAACGTAATGCAGGCGCACCCACACGCCCAGTTCGCCCAGCGCTTTGGAAAGCGCCGTCATGTGCGTCTTGAGCGGGCGGCCGTTCCAGAATCCACTGCGGTATTTCACATCCACGCCATAGGCCGAAGTATCTTGCGAAATCACCAGAATCTCGGAAACACCCGCATTCACCAGCGCTTCGGCCTCGTTCATCACCTCACCGATTGGGCGGCTAACCAAGTCACCACGCATGCTCGGGATGATGCAGAAACTGCAGCGATGGTTGCAGCCTTCGGATATCTTCAGGTAGGCATAGTGGTTCGGCGTCAGGCGTACGCCCTGGCGGGTAAATCTGTACGGCCCTGTGGCGGAATTAAATCTGCCACATCTTTCTTCGCCCCGGCGTGTGGCCGTGTGGCTTGGGCAGATGTGCATGCACATGCGTCATCACCTCTTCCAGCGCATGCGGGCCGGTGACCGCCAGCACGTTGGGGTGCGCTTGTGTGACCACATCTTTCTTCGCCCCCAGGCAACCTGTCACGATCACTTTGCCGTTCTTGTTCAACGCCTCGCCTATCGCATCCAGGCTTTCCTGCACGGCGGAATCGATAAAGCCGCAGGTGTTGACCACCACCAGGTCGGATTCCTCATAGCTGCCGGAAATCTGGTAGCCCTCCGCCCTCAACTGGGTGAGGATGCGCTCGGAATCCGAACCCGCTTTGGGGCAACCGAGAGAAACAAAACCAACCTTTTGAAGTTTACTCATTTAAATCAACCTTTTAATGCTGAAGCACCGCGCCAACCAAACCAATCGAGGCCACTCCCAAGCCAATCAGTGTCAACTGGGTCAAAGTGGCTTTTAGTTCGGTACGCTTGTGCAAGGTGGGAATCAGATCCGCCACGGCCACATACAACATACTGGCCGCCGCGATGCCCAACACATAAGGCACCAGCGATTGCACTTGCTGCAAAAAATAATACGCCAGCACGCCACCCAACAAGGTGGCGAGGCTGCTGCCTAGGTTAAACCACAAGGCCTTTTGTTTGCTATAGCCCGAATGCAGAAGAATGAGAAAATCGCCAACCTCTTGCGGGATTTCGTGCGCAATAATCGCCAAAGCGGTAACAATACCCAGCTTTACATCCACGATAAAAGCGCCTGCAATCAGCACACCATCCACAAAATTGTGGAAAGTGTCGCCGATCATAATCATCGTCCCGCTGCGGCCGTGGTCGTGATGATGGTTGTGAGTGGATTTAACCACTGAAACGACCGGCCTGGAAGCCGCCCTGTACTTGGCTTCCAGGGCATCTGTTTTCGGCGCAGGTGGTGTAATATCCGGGCAATGTGCCTCGTCATGCGGCGCATGCACTTCGCAATGATCACCATGACAATGCCGCCACAGCACCAGCTTTTCTAACGTAAAAAACAGCAAAATGCCAAATAGCACCGCGCCAGTCGCCGCTTGCGGCGTGGTAGCCAACGAAACTGCGTGTGGCAGAATCTCCAAAAACACTGCGCCCAGCATCGCGCCGATCGCATAGCTGATGAGCATTGGGATAGCGGTCTGCTTGACATTCAGCGCCACCAGCGCAGCACCAAGCACACTTAATGCGCCGCCCAGCAAGCTGAACAACGCGATTCCGGCAAGTGGAGAGAGTTCGGAAATTGTCATTGTGACCCTAAAAAATCAATGCCGCATTATAACCGATGCAGCATCAGGATTCTTTTGCAAATGAGCAATGACAAGACGGCAAGCCGAAGACAATACGCTTTTTGTACGACAAGGATAAGCCAACAAAATCAGTGGTCGTTTGCGGACGAATCCAGCCAGATCAGGGTGGCCATACGCCCTGTATCACCATCCCGACGGAATGAGAAAAAAGTTTCTTTTTCGGTAAATGTGCATCGACCGCCGCCGTAGATTTGCGTAACGCCTTTGCGGTTCAAACGCTGCCTTGCGATCTGGTACAAATCACCCAGCCATTTGTCGCCACGTGATTTGAAAGCGCTTTCGGCATGCGCATCCTGCGCGATGAATTGCTGACGGACATCATCACCCACCTCAAACGCATTGGGGCCAATCGCAGGTCCAAGCCATGCCATGAGTTGATTCGGCTTGATTTTAGATGCTCCAATCACCGCATCAATACTGGCTTCCAGGGCACCATCGCACAGGCCGCGCCAGCCTGCATGCACTGCTGAAACCACTGTGCCGTTCACATCACATAGCAGCACCGGCAGGCAATCCGCCGTCATGGTGACGCAAACGACGTTCTTTTGCGTGGTAAAACTGGCATCCGCATCTGGCACACAGCTGGTATGTGCAGCATCCACCGCGTGTATGCCATGCACCTGATTCAACCACACTGGCTCGCTGGGTAGATGCTGGCTCAATAACTGGCGGTTCTGCGCCACATGCAGCGGGTTATCCTTGACGTGCATGCCGAAGTTCAGACTATCATATGGCGCCTGGCTCACGCCGCCAAGGCGCGTGGTCTGCAAGGCACGTACATTGGTCGGCGCAGGCCAATCAGGAATAATAAAGTCGAGCTTATTCTTCATCTAAATCATTCTCAAAATCTTCATCTTCCCAATCTTCATCCGATTCATCGTACTCGTAAGGTTGGTCTTCCGGCAGGAAATCAAAGGTTTCGCCCTCTTCCACATCCTCATGGCGCATGGCTTCCAGCAAATCCTTCATGTCATCCGGCAATTCGATCTGCCATTCCATCGGCTGCTGCGTCACAGGATGAATCAGCCCCAGTTTGATGGCATGCAGCGCTTGCCGTTTGAAGCCAAAGATCGCTTCTTTCAGCGTATCGGACATCAGTTTATGTGGAATGATATTGCCAATACCATACAGCGGATCGCCCACTAGCGGGGCTTTCAGATACTGCATATGCACACGAATCTGGTGTGTGCGGCCCGTCTCCAGATTACAGCGCAAATAGGTGTTGGTGCCAAAGCGTTCCAGTATCTCGTATCGCGTCACGGCAGGCTTGCCATTGCGGACAATCGCCATTTTCAGGCGGTTGTGCGGATTGCGCCCGATCGGCTGATTGACCGTGCCATTGCGCCACAATTGCCCCCAGACAATCGCACGATATTCCCTTTTTACGGTTCTGGCCTGCAACTGGCGCACCAGACTGGTTTGCGCTTCCAGCGTTTTGGCGACCACCAGCAGGCCGGAAGTGTCTTTGTCTAACCGATGGACGATGCCGCAACGTGGAATCTCGGCTAGCTGTGGCAGATGGAACAGCAGCGCATTGAGTAATGTCCCTGTCCAATTCCCTGCTGCAGGATGTACGACCAGTCCGGCGGGCTTGTTGATGACCAGCAAAGTATCATCTTCATAGACGATGTCGAGCGGGATATCCTCTGGCTTGAAAGCATTTTCCTGCACGCTTTGAGGCACTTGCACACTCACCTGTTCCCCACCCCAGACCTTGGTTTTAGCTGTTGTACCCGCATTATCCAGCTTCACCAGTCCCTCCTTGATCCATGCCTGCAAGCGGCTGCGCGAATGGTCTGGCATCAATGACTGCAAGGCAACGTCGAGCCGCTGCCCTCCCGATGATTGAGGAATAATAAATTGTATGGATGCTTGATTTGTCATCTCGTTCATTAGATTGTTACTGCCTGCATCAGTTATAATGCGCATTCATTATCTGGCATCCTGCAAAGGCAAACGGCAAGTGAAGCGTATTTTACCTTTTATCCTGTTACTTCTAACAATAATTCTGTCTGGTTGTGCCATTTTTGGTGACCCCACCGAACTGGACGACACCAAAGGCTGGCCTGCTGAACGCATTTACCAGGAAGCCGAGGTTCATATGGCCTCCAAGGATTATGACAAGGCACTGCGTTACCTGCAGATTCTGGAGTCGCGCTTTCCCAATGGCAGGTATGCCACACAGGCGCAATTGGAAATCACCTATGCCTATTACAAGAAGGGCGACCCGGTATCAAGCACGGCAGCCGCTGACCGATTCATCAAACTGCACCCCAACCATCCCAATGTGGATTACGCCTATTACCTGAAAGGCTTGGCTTCATTCAACGAACGCGGCATCATCGAAAAAGCCACCGCACAGGAAATCAGTGACCGCGACCCAAAGGCACTCAAATTAAGCTTTGCTGCATTCAAGGAACTGACCGAACGTTATCCAAAAAGCCGATACTATAAAGATGCCACCCAGCGTATGGTATATCTGGTCAATACGCTTTCCCAGCATGAACTGCACGTTGCACGCTATTACATGAAGCGCCAGGCTTACCTGGCTGCACTCAATCGCGCCAAATATGTACTGGAATACTACCCACACTCTACCGGCATTGAAGAGGCGCTGGTGATTTCCATCAGCGCTTACGATTACATGGGAATGGATGACTTGAAAAACGACACCTTGCGTGTACTAAAAACCAACTACCCGCAAAACCCGATGATCACAGGAAAAATCGGAGAAGACGAACGCGTATGGTGGAAATTCTGGGAAAGCCTGTACTAAGCCACTTTTAGCCTATACAGGCCGGATACCGGTTTTTTCTATCCAGATGTAGAAAAACTCCCGCACCACCTGCAAAAACCGCTGTTTGAGTTCCTCTACTGCAAATAACGGCAGCGTCGCATCCACAGCCAAACGATAAGTGATATTGTTGTGGATCGGAATATCGCGCAGGCGTAACAGTACGATCCTGGCCAACCTGATTTTTTCCTGAATTGTAGTTTCCACCATCTTTTGTTCTTGCAGATTTTGTGAGTATTGCCCCAGTAATGAATCCTCCTGGTCACTTAACTTTTCATTACTCAGCTGCGCAATCGTCTCCCATTCCAGTTTTGTGGGCAACGAGCGGAATCTGATTGTGCTTAAATCGTAGCCATAGCTTTCGCTCATCGCTGCAATCATTTTGATGTCATCTGTCCAGAAGGGATAAAATTCGCGCGCAATATTCATTTGCTGGTGACAATCAATATTGTCTGCAATCCTGGAAATCATCTCCAGTGCCTTGCCGAAGTCTGCCCTGCCGGATTTCCCTTTCAATAAGAGACTTAAGCTGCGGACAAATTTTGCGCGCACTGCCACCGAATCGGCATCCACCTGCTTGCTTTCGAGAAATTTAATGTAGGCACTGACCGCTTTTTCTTCGTTCTTTTGACTCATGCTCCCCCCTTGGATATAAGCGCTACCAAACCAGACACCAGCAGTATAGTCCATAGCCACGCAAAGAACCATACCAGCGTTTGCTTTGTGATCATCGTCAGCTTCAATTTGATAAAACAACGGAGTATGATTGCTTGCAGCAATATCGAGAGTTTCGCGATGTCACGATTTTTTAATAAACTTCCGGGCTACACCCGCGCGCCAGCAGGGCTGGAATGGCGTTTATTCAAAATATTGCCGAAAATTTTCCTGGTCGGCACACTGGTGCTGGGGGCAGTTGCCTATTTTACCTATCACCATGTCAGCTTTGTCAGTGATGCGGCTCGCAACAAAACCCTCTTCCTATTCATTGCGTTCACCATCACACATTGGATATTCCTGATTATCGCAGCCATCGGCTGTATTGTGGTAATGATCATGAAAGGCCCGGCTTACGTGGCAGATGCTTATCCGCTACCGGAAGAAAAAGTGCCGGACAAGGCCAAATTTCCTTGAATTGCTATTTGCTTTTTTGACCGAGCTTTTCTTTTTTCGCTTTCAACTCAGCCCGCTGCGCGTTCTTGCGACGACGCATGGTGACTAAACCCTCACCCTGTTTGCGCGCATCTTCCTTCACGAAGGGATTTTCGCCTTGGTTAAACTGGATGCGCAAAGGGGTGCCTGTCAACGTAAATGCCTTGCGGAATATGCCTTCCAGATAGCGTCTATAACTGTCCTTGATCGCATCCACATGCGTGCCGTGAATCACAACAATCGGAGGATTAGTCCCGCCTTGGTGCGCATAGCGCAACTTGGGCCGTATGCCTCGCGAGATGGGCGGCTGATGCTGCACGATCGCCTCGCTTAGCACGCGCGTCAACTGCGGCGTGGCCAGTTTGGCGAAGGCAGCCTTATAAGCCGCATCCACGCTCCCTAGCAGCTCGTTCAGTCCCTTTTTACGCAATGCGGAAATGTAGTGGAATTTGGCGAAGTCCAGAAACTTCAACTTGCGATCGATTTCATTTTTAATCCATTCGCGCTCGTCGTCCTTCAGACCATCCCATTTGTTGACCGCCACCACCAAGGCACGCCCGGCATCCAATATATATGCGGCGACATGCGCGTCCTGCTCGGTGATGCCTTCTTGTGCATCCACCACCAGCACCGCTACGTTGGCATTCTCAATCGCCTGCATGGTTTTCACGACGGAAAACTTCTCGATGGCCTCAAACACTTTACCGCGTTTGCGTACACCCGCGGTATCTATCAGGGTGTAATGCTTTCCGTTCTTTTCGAGCTCGATCTCGATGGAATCGCGCGTTGTGCCCGGCTGGTCAAACGCGATGACACGCTCCTCGCCGAGCAAGGCATTTACCAAGGTAGACTTGCCGACATTAGGGCGGCCAACGATGGCAATTCTGGGATGCTGGACTTGCCTCTCGGCCACGGCGGATTCATCTTCATCCGACTCGGGCACCAGCTCCAGTGCCAGTTCTATCAAGTCACGCACGCCTTCACCATGTGCGGAGGAAATCGACAATGGATCGCCCAACCCTAGTGCGTAGAAATCCGCACTGACAATGGCTTTTTGCATCCCCTCGGTTTTGTTGACCGCCAGCAGTACTGACCGCTGGGATTTACGTAAGGTATCAGCAATTGTATATTCCTGCGGACTCAAACCAGTACGGCCATCCACCAGAAAAATCACCACATCGGCTTCATCAATAGCCAGCAAGGTCTGCTTGGCCATTTCCTGCATAATCCCGTCTTCGGCTCTGGGTTCGAACCCGCCGGTATCAATAACCAGATAAGAACGGCTGGCGCCCAAACCGCGCCCATAGTGACGGTCGCGTGTCAGTCCGGGCAAATCGGCGACCAGCGCATCACGCGTCTTGGTCAGACGATTAAATAAAGTGGATTTGCCGACGTTGGGGCGGCCAACCAGTACGATGGTAGGCAACATGCGCTATTGTGACCCGGTTCCAGGTAATGCTCCGGCATCCGGTGCAGCCAGCGGGTCTTTCTTGAACAGGATGCTATCGGTATTCGCCCCTGCATCTGAGGGCGCTTCCGGTGTCGGCTCGACTTTCTCAATGATCGTTTTTTCCAACTCGGACTTATCACTGTTGATTGCAGGCGCAGGATCGGATTTTGGCTGTGAAGCAGGCACTGGCGTAGGCACATCGCCGTAATATGGCAACGGCCGTCTAGCGCCGGACCCTTCTCCCTCGCTATCCGCATTCGTTGTGCCGCTTGTTGCACGGTTTGGCATAGCTGTCACGGAGACGGCATAAAGTCCTCCCCCGCGGGTTGCAATAATCACCTGACTGCCGGAATTCCCTGGAATCATGGCCATCACTGCATTACTGTCTGTTTTAAGACGCGCAGCAAATGCGCCGTCTTCGCGGCTCAGAAAATGGACATAGCCCTCCAAATCACCTACAGCAATGACATTCCCCATTGGCACAGGGGCGCTCAAACGGCGGTTTGCAAGCGCACCTTGTCGCCAGTATGTCCTGCCATTCGTGTAATCCAGCGCATACACCGAGCCAAGCGTATGCGATACAAAAATGCGCGCATCTTCAGCACTCAAGCCGGTATAACTGGAAATATCGCGGTTCCAGACCACCTTGCCAGTGCGCCTATCCACAGCAGCAATCTTGCCCTGATATGCCACTGCGTACACCAACGGTCCATCTACAAATGGCACACTGGTAATATCCGCAATACGTTCAATCTCGGTGACACCTTTGGGTTGCGCCACCGTTGCTTCCCAAATCAGCTTGCCGTTATCAGCACGAATCGCAGCCATTTTGCCCCCGGGAAAGCCAGCATAAATTGCGCCGCCATCCACGACCAACCCGGCACTGTTACGCAAAGTCAATGCAGGCATCGCGCGTTCATATATCCATTTGCGTTCGCCATTAGCGGCATCCAGTCCGAATATCTGACTGTTGCCGGCGCGAGCGATCACTACACCGTCAAAATAACGCGGTGCGCTCAGTACCTCGCTGGAAACCTTGGCCTTCCATAACTCTTTGCCGGAATAATCGTAGGCCAGCACGTTGCCTTTGGCGGTGCCCACCATCACGACGCCACCGCCGACGCCAACCCCACCGCTGACACGCTCTCCTACATTCACACGCCATAACTGATGCCCATTGGCAACATCCAGCTTGGTTAGCTCTCCCTCGGCATTCGCCATATACACCGCTCCCGCCTCCATGGCAGGTGTGTAGTCATACTTCTCGGTTTCACCGGTTTGCGCACTCCAGTCCACCTTAGCAATATAAGTAGGCTTGATGTCCTCCAGTTCAGCAGGCGGATTGGGCGGCTCACGACCAAACACACGGTCAGCGAAATCCTGCCTCAGCTCAGTCAGTGTGCTGCAGGCCGACAAGAACAGTACGGCTGCAAGCCAATAAATACGCGCCTTCCGAAGCATCATATCATTCGACTTTTTCATGCGCGCACTAGCCCAAAGACTCCAACTTCAGTTTAGTAGCCTGATACATGGCACCACCCGCATCCAAATTGTTCAGCGCACTTTCAAAAGCTTTCTTGGCCTCGGCCTGCTTGCCTTGCGCCAGATAAACATTCCCTTTCATCTCATCGCGCAGCCCAATATAACCGACGTCCATCTTGCCATCCAGCACCGTATGTGCGCCCTCATAATCTTTGTCTTCCAGCAAGATGCTTGCCAGTTGTAAGCTGGCAATCGCCTGCACGGCACCCTCTTTTGCATGGTCAATCGCCCATTGCAAATCGGCTTTGGCCGCCTTGCTATCCTTGCTGGCAAACTCCGCCTTGGCCAACAGCACTGCGGCACGGCCGGCATATGGTGTTCCGCTGAAGCCATCCATCAGTTTAGTAGCTTGCGCCTTGATTTCAGCGACCTTGCCTGCATCCAGCATGACCATACTTTGGTAAATACCGGAAGCCTCGGATACTTTCTTGTTTTGCCAGTATTGATAGCCTTGCCAGGCCACATAGGCCAGCAAAGCGGCAATCACCGTGTTAGTCACCAGCTTGCCGTTCTTCTTCCACCAAGCCTTGATTTCGTCTAACTGTTCCTGTTCTTCTAAATCGTATGCCATACTTTTCCTCTAAACCTTTACCTTCTCACGCCGCTTTCCGGGCTGTTTTTTGCTGGCCGGGAATCGCGCTCAATAATTGTTGGGTGTAATCCTGCCGAGGTGCCGTATATATCTGCCCCACCTCACCGGATTCCACCACTTTTCCATGCTGCATCACCACAACCTCGCTGGCGATGTGGCGTACCACGCGCAAATCATGCGTGATGAACAAGTAACTCAAGCCCATCTCCTGTTGCAACTCTTTGAGTAACAACAGAATTTGCGCCTGTATTGACACATCCAGCGCGGATACCGGCTCGTCGCACACCACCACTTTCGGCTCCAGCACCAATGCCCTCGCAATACCGACACGCTGCCGCTGCCCGCCGGAAAACTGGTGCGGATATTTTTTTGCATCATCGGCCGTCAAACCCACGCGCTGTAACATGCGCAATATTTTTTCTTCGCGCTCGGCCGCATTGCCCAAACCGTGAATCAGCAAGCCCTCGCCCACGATCTCGCCCACTTTCATGCGCGGATTCAATGATGCGAACGGATCCTGAAACACCATTTGCATGTGGCGGCGCATGCCACGCAGCGCTTCTTTATCCAGCGTTGCCAGGTTGGTGCCTTGGAACCATACCTCGCCGCCATCAAAAGGCTGCAATTGTAACAGACAACGTGCCAGCGTGGACTTTCCGCTGCCAGATTCTCCCACAACCGCCAAGGTCGAACCGGCTTTCAGGCTGACGCTCACGTCATCTAGCGCCTTGACCTGTTTCGTGCCAAAACCAAACCGCCCGCTACGCTGCGTATAGGTTTTGACCAGGTTTTTACCAATCAAGACTTCTTTTGAATCTTCCTGGCTCATGCCGCCTCGCCTCCATTCAACCAGGCATAATCCATCGGCTTCAGCTGTTTCTTGCCTTCGGCATCCGGCACGCAAGCCAGCAACGCCTTGGTGTATGGATGCTGCGGCTTGTTCAGCACAGTGTTTTTATTGCCCGCCTCCACAATCTCCCCACGAAACATCACAATCACATCATCGGCAATATCCGCCACCACGCCAAAATCGTGTGTGATGAACAGCATGGCCATATTCATGCGCGTTTTCAACTCATCCAGCAGTTTCAGGATTTGCGCCTGCACGGTCACATCCAGCGCGGTCGTCGGCTCATCCGCAATCAGCAGCGCTGGCTCGCAAGCAATCGCCATCGCAATCATCACGCGCTGGCGCTGGCCGCCGGAAAGCTCATCCGGATAACTGCCGTAACGGTCTGCTGGAATACCCACCTGCTCGAGAAGCGCTTCCACACGGGCTTTCAGGGCAGCGTTTTTCAACCCCAGATGTGTCGTTAATGCCTCACCGATTTGATAGCCGACCGTCAGCACCGGATTGAGCGAAGTCATCGGTTCCTGGAAAATCATGCCGATTTTCGCGCCGCGTATCTTTTGCATCGCCTGCTCCGAAAGCCGCGTCAAATCTTGGCCCTGGAAAGATATGGTGCCGCTCGCCTGCAACTGTCTGGAAAGCAAGCCCATCACGCTCAACGCCGTCAGGCTTTTGCCACTGCCGGACTCACCCACGATGCAGGTTGTTTTGCCTGCTTCCAGCGTCAGCGCGACATTGTTCACCAGTAAGCGCGAAGGCGCGCTTTTGGGCGTAACGTTAAGTGACTGAATTTTAAGGATTTCAGTCATCACTCTATATTATAAACAATCGTCACGACGACTCTTGCTGTCTTGTCGATGGTGGTCTTGTCGTACACGCCACCATAACTGTCATCCGTATTTTCGCCACCGCCCACAGGCAGAATATAGAACGCACCCTGACTGGCCGATTTCATCACGCCAACTTTCACACCATCCTGCTTCACAAACTCGGTCGCGCGGGTACGTGCATTCTTGGTCGCATCAGCGATCAGAGACATTTTCACTTCTTCCAAATTGCTCACCAGGTATTGTGGAGGAGAAGCACTGATCGGGTGATTGTCTGCACGCAATTGCAACAAGTTCTTGTTTGCATTGGTGATTTTAGCCAAGTCCTGGCTTGCGACATGCACGCTTTGAAATGCGTCAAAGCCATTCCTTACCTGGCGCGGCGTATCTTTGACAAACACTTCGTCATAATGGTCATTGATATTTTCCACGTCCACAGTCCAACTATCTTTGGGCAAGCCTTGTTTTTCCAGAAAGCCTTCCAGCACCTTCAATTCGGTTGCCAGCTTATTCAATGCCCCTCGCTGTGTGGCATCCGTCACGCCGATACTCAGCGCCCATTCGGCGCTATCTGCTTTAATGGGTTTTTCCGCCAGACCTTTCACCGTGATGCTTTGCTGGCCGGAGACCGCGCGCTTGGCCTGCACGCCAAGGATAAATGCCGCGCTTGCCATGCCAATGGCCAGCAACAAGCCCAGTATCGTCATCGCGTTGAAAAAACTTTTGTTTTCTTGCATGTCAGCCTCCTATTTTTTCGGCTACTTCGCTCACTTTACAACGCAATTGCTCGCCCTGCTGCAACAGGGACTTCAGCGAAATCTCGCCCGCATTCACTTCGTCATCACCCAGAATCGCTGCGTAGCGCGCACCGCTCTTATCGGCACGTTTCATTTGCGATTTGAAACTGCCTCCGCCCGCATTCATCACCACGCTGAGACCCGCGTCCCGCAAAGCTTCCGAGGTGCTCATCGCCTGCTTTTCAGCCATTTCTCCGGCAAACACCAGATACACATCCGGCGTTTGTTTGGCCGTCACGCCGTATTCCTGCATCAGCAAAATCACGCGCTCCAGACCAATGCCAAAGCCGCAAGCCGGGGTCGGGTTGCCGCCGGAGCGCTCCACCAAACCATCATAGCGACCACCGCCAGCGATCGTACCTTGCGCACCCAGCTTGTCGGTCACCCATTCAAATACCGTGCGGTTGTAGTAATCCAAACCGCGCACCAGCCTGTGGTTAATGACGTACGCAACGCCCGCTTGGTTCAACAACGCACACACGCCGTCAAAATGCGCTTTAGATTCCGCACCCAGCGTATCCATCAATTTTGGCGCGGCTTCACACATAGCCTGCATACGCGGGTTCTTGCTATCCAGAATGCGTAGCGGGTTAGTATGCAAACGGCGCTTGGCGTCTTCATCCAGAATATCCATGTACTGCTCGAAATAGGCAATCAGCGTTTGGCGATACGCCGCGCGCTCCTCGGCATCGCCTATCGTATTCAATTGCAATTGCACATCAGCAATGCCCAGCGCTTTCCACAGGCGTGCTAATAGAACAATCTGCTCGGCATCCACATCCGGCCCGACATAACCAAACGCCTCAGCGCCGATTTGATGGAACTGGCGCTGTCGGCCTTTCTGCACGTTCTCGTGGCGGAACATCGGGCCCATATACCACAAACGCTGCGGCGCGTTGTAAGTCAGGCTATGCTCCACCACCGCACGCACCGTGCCTGCCGTGCCTTCCGGGCGCAAAGTCAGCTTGTCACCGTTGAGTTTGTCTTCCCAAGCGTACATTTCCTTCTCAACAATGTCGGTATGCTCGCCCACACTGCGCACAAACAATTCGGTACTTTCGACCACCGGGGTGCGAATCTGGTTGTAGCCATACTGCGCCAACACTTGGCGCGCCGTGTCCTCCAGCTTGAACCACAGCGGCGTGGTGTCTGGCAGGATGTCGTAAAAACCCTTGATTGATTGAATTTTGGATTGGATTTTGTTGCTCATGAATTATGCTGTTTTAATTGGGATTGTCTTTTTAGCATCGGCCTGTGAGCCAATGTCCATGCGGCTTCCAGCCATGCCATTTTGATAGTGGCTTTTCACATAATCATCGACAATTTGCTGAAACTCTTCTGCGATGCGGTCACCTTTCAGTGTTACGGTTTTTTCGCCATCCACAAACACCGGCGCCACCGGTGTTTCGCCAGTGCCCGGCAGACTGATGCCGATATTCGCCAGTTTGGATTCACCTGGCCCATTGACCACGCAACCCATCACCGCGACGTTCATATTCTCCACGCCGGGATATTTTGTGCGCCAAATTGGCATCTGGTTGCGCAAATAAGTTTGAATCTGCAAAGCGAGTTCCTGGAAATAAGTACTGGTGGTGCGTCCACAACCCGGACAAGCCGTGACCAAGGGCGTAAACGAGCGAATGCCCATGGTCTGCAGAATCTCTTGCGCTACAATGACTTCCTTAGTGCGTGACTCATTCGGCTCCGGTGTCAGGCTGACACGAATCGTGTCACCAATCCCTTGCTGTAAAAGTATCGCCAGCGCGGCGGCAGAGGCCACCACCCCTTTGCTGCCCATGCCCGCCTCGGTCAAGCCCAAATGCAGCGGGTAATCACAGCGCTTACCCAACTCGGTATAGACCTTAATTAAATCCTGCACGTTGCTGACCTTGCAGGAAATGATGATCTGGTTCGGGTCCAGCCCCCATTCCACGGCTTGTTGCGCGCTTTCCAGCGCAGATTGAATCAGCGCCTCACGCATCAAGTCGTCCGATGACAACGGGTTGGCGGATTTGCCGTTTTCATCCATCATCTGCGCCATTTTGGCTTGATCGAGGCTGCCCCAATTGACGCCGATGCGCACGGATTTTTTATACTGGATCGCCGCTTCTATCATCGCTGCAAACTGCTCATCGCGCTTGCTCCCTTTGCCCACGTTACCAGGGTTGATGCGGTATTTGGCCAGCGCCTGCGCGCATTCCGGGTAGGCTTGCAGCAATTTGTGACCGTTGAAATGGAAATCGCCAACCAGTGGCACGTTGCATCCCATCGCGTCCAAACCCGCGCGGATATTGGCGACCTGAGCAGCGGCCTCCATGGAGTTGACCGTAATGCGCACGACTTCCGAACCTGCTTGCCACAGCGCATAACATTGCTGAATAGTCGCCTTGGCATCAGCGGTATCCGTGTTGGTCATGCTTTGCACCACCACCGGGTGCTGCGAGCCGACCGCCACGTGGCCAATCATGACGGTACGCGTACTTCTGCGTTGCATCACTCTACCTTGATACGCGCTACGTTAACTTTGGTGTGGGGGCCCAGATTTATCTCCACTCCATTGACACTGAAGCTGGTACCATTGGCGTTACCCACCACCACATTCAGTGGCGGCGCAGCTTCTATCATGTCACGATTCCCCGCAAACAATATCTTGTTATACATTTCTTTGCCGCTGGCATCCGTCACACTCACCCAGGTTTCCTGCGTGGCAGAAAACTCGAGGCGGGATAGTTTGGATGCAGTCGCCGAAGCTGTAGCTGGTGGCAACTGAACAGACTCTTGGGCAACAGGCGCGGGCGTTGGCTCCGGCACGGTAGTGGGCACATCAACAGATGCGGGAGATGTTGCTGTAGCAGCATCCGCAACCGGCACGGCGGCATTATTAGCGGGTGGCAGTGCGATTTCGGTAGTGGCAGTTTGTGCCTCGGCCTGACGCTCTCCAGCAGGCAATGCTGCCTGTGGCAATGGTTCTGGCGCAGGCAGCTGGCTTGCAGTCGGTGCAACCGGGCTTGGTTTCTGGATATAGGACTGGTATAGCAACCAAACACTCAATGACAACAAGCCGGCCGCCAGAAAAGGTATCCAGCGCTTCTTGTCAGTTTTTTTGTACTGACGGTTATTGGCATAAGGCGCCGGCTTTACGGTAAACGAATGGGGTGCCTTGCTGGGCACCAATACGTTGTATGCGTCCAGTAATGGTTCGACATTGATTTCCAGTAACTTGGCATAGTTACGAATAAAACCGCGAGCTATCGTAGCTTCGGGCAAGGCTTCGAAATTATCCGCTTCCAGCGCCTCGATCTGCTTTGCGCTTAAACGCAAACGGCTAGCCACAGTTTGTACGCTTAAGCCCTGTTTCTCGCGATGCGTACGCAAAGCGCCGCCACAGCGTGAGCGATATTCGGAAGCCTGCGTATCTGACATGGTTTCCTGAGCAGCTCGCGGCTGCGCCATTTCTGTTGTGTCTTCTTGTGTTTCTGCTTTGGTTTTAGATCTTCTTGCCATCACTTCACCTTTTTAAAATCGGGGATGTCGATATTATCAATCACCCAACAATAACCGTGTCTGTGGAGAATCCGGATACTGACGGCGTAATTGCAATGCATAACTCGCCTCATCATCCTTGTTGCCCAATGCTCGTGCGATGCGGATGCCCAGCCACAACACTTCCGGGCCGGGCGAAGCCACCAATGCATTCTGCAGTGTTTTTTGTGCCGCCTTGGCATCGCCGCGCGCATATTGAATATCTGCCAGCTGATAAGCAGCAGAGTGCGTCAACGGGTTAAGCTGCAGAGCCTTATTAAGATAGGTTTCAGCAGCAGGCATATCCTTTTTACGCGCGGAACAGATCCCCGCGTTGGCATACGCCAGGTGGGGGGTAGAATACAGCGGGTTCTTCACCGCATCCATGAACTGAAGGATAGACTCGTCATACCGCTTTTTATTGCAAAGAAAATTGCCATAATTGTTGTGTGCTTCCGAGCTATTCGGTTGCAACTGGATCGCCTTTTTGAAATTCGCCTCGGCCTGCTCATCTTCGCCCAAAGCTGCGCGCACCAACCCCAACCCATTATATGCCTGCGCGTATCCCGGGTCGGCCTGGATTGCCATCATAAATTCATCCAGCGCCACTTCCAGCTTGTTCTGCTGAAAGTAAACTGCGCCCAGATCCGTATGCGCCTTTGCCTTGGCAAGCGCTTTGGCATCTGCGCCAGCGCCTTGCCCAACACTTCCAGCACATCCGCAAAGGATGCACATCACCATCGCCAGTGTACCGTATATTATTCTCATTAATTTACCTTAAACATCAAAGACTTACTCTAGAGAAACCAGCGGTATACGCTTCTGGCTTCGTCTGGTCTTATCCAGCACCTTGCCGGCCAGTTGACCACAAGCAGCGTCAATATCCTCACCCCGCGTCTTGCGAATAGTCACTACATGACCGGCGCTCATGAGCATATCACGAAACGCGCGGATTTGATGTGGCTTGGAACAGTCATAGCCACTGTTGGGAAAAGGATTGAACGGAATCAGGTTAAACTTGCACGGTACGTCTTTCACCAGTGCAATCAGCTGCTTGGCATGTTCTGCGGTGTCGTTCACGCCATCCAGCATCACGTATTCGAAAGTCACGAAATCGCGTGGCGCCTTCACCAGATAACGCTGGCAGGCTGCCATCAATTCTTTCAGCGGGTATTTCTTGTTGATAGGTACGATCTCGTCACGCAAAGCATCGTTTGGCGCATGCAGACTCACTGCCAAGGCCACCGGGCAATCTTCTTTCAGCCTATCCATCGCCGGTACCAGACCAGAGGTCGAAAGCGTCACGCGGCGACGGCTCAGCCCATACGCGCAATCATCCAGCATGATCTGCATCGCGGTCACCACATTGTCGTAGTTAGCTAGCGGCTCACCCATGCCCATCATCACCACATTGGAGATCATGCGCTCACCCGCAGGCAGCATGTCATAGCCATCGCGCTGTTTCAGGCGCTGGTTGGCTACCCAAAGCTGGCCGATGATCTCGGACACCTGCAGGTTGCGGTTGAACCCTTGCCTGCCCGTGCTGCAGAACGTACACTCCAGCGCACACCCTACCTGGCTGGAAACACACAGCGTGCCGCGATCCGCCTCGGGGATAAATACCGTCTCGATGCTATTGGCTGCATCTGCGCCAATCAGCCACTTCACCGTGCCGTCGTCGGAAATCTTTTCCGTCTGCGCCGCAGGCGGCACAACTTCGGCCTCGGCTGCCAGCTTTTCGCGCAGCGCCTTGGCAATATCGGTCATTTGGGAGAAATCGGTCACGCCAAACTGATGTATCCATCGCATCAACTGCTTGGCGCGGAAAGGCTTCTCGCCGATACTGATGAAGTAATCGGCGAGTTGCGCTTGATTATTATTTAATAAATTAATCAATAAATTGCCTAATTTATTTAATGCAAATAATTAACATTAACCAAAGAAGTATTTGATCTCAATCGCTGCATTTTCCAGGCTGTCAGAACCATGTACCGCATTCGCATCAATACTTTGTGCGAAATCAGCGCGAATCGTTCCCGGTGCTGCATCTTTCGGGTTGGTTGCCCCCATCAATTCACGATTTTTAGCCACTGCGTTCTCGCCTTCCAACGCCTGGATCATCACCGGGCCGGAGATCATGAAGCTCACCAGATCTTTAAAGAATGGACGCTCTTTATGCACAGCGTAAAAACCTTCCGCCTCGGCTTGTGTCAGGTGCGCCATTCTGGCGGCCACGATTTTCAGGCCAGCATCTTCAAAACGTGTGTAGATCTTGCCGATCACGTTTTTAGCCACTGCGTCCGGTTTGATAATGGAAAGGGTGCGTTCGATTGCCATGCTTGCTCCAAAAATAAGTAAAAATTAACGACTTAGGAAAAAATGGGATTTTAGCATTTTCTGGCTGATTTTTCATTGCTTAAAACGTCGGCCTGAAAGGCGCATCCAGATTGGCTCGCAGGGCAATGCTTTTCATAATGAATACGCGCGCGTAAGATGCTTAACTATGTGCAACGAAAAACAGCAATAACCCTATGGAAATTCTGACCTCCGGCCTGCTTTGGGATCTGCTCAAGAATATCAAATCCTGGCTGACAAACCTGAATCGCGCCAGCAAGGAAAGAAAAACACAATCCATCAAAGCGCTTAGAGATGTCATTGCTGCCTCACGGGAGACATCCGTTTACATGCGCCAATTGAACGATACCGGCAAACGCGATCACGAGACGGAAGCGCGCTTGACCGTACTTTGGACCGAACTGGGCTTCGCGCTAGAAGATATTGGCATCACCAAGCTGGCAAAACGCTGCCAGATCAAAGGCAAAGAATGGGCGGATCCCAACCATTATGACAAGGATTTTATCCAGAAAGCCGATGTGAGCCTGGATAGGATGGAAAAGCTTGCTAACGAAATATTGGTACAAATTACCCGTTAATTCTCAAATGCATCGTTATTTTTTTGTGGCAAAATGCGCTTATGCCTAATAACACCAATACGCTGAATGCCACCTGCCCTGCCTGCGGGCTGCTGTGCGACGACATTCGCATTGAAGGCGCTACAGCACACAATGCCTGTGCAAAAGGCATCGCGTTTTTTACCCAAACCATTGCCAACCCGCAGCCCTTGGTTAGCGGCAAACCCGCCACACTTGAAGAAGCAGTGAAACGCGCGGCGGAAATCCTAAAACAATCGCAGCGCCCCGTGATTGCTGGATTAAGCACGGATATCCACGGCATGCGCGCCTTAACGCCGCTGGCGGCAAAACTGAAAGCAGATTTGCAGCACATCAACCAAGCCAGCCTGCAGCGCAACATGCAGGCCATGCAAAGTGCTGGATGGTTCACCACCACACTGAGCGAGGTGAAGAACCGCGCGGATGTGATTGTGTGCATCGGCACGGATATCGTGACGCATAACCCGCGCTTCTTCGAGCGATTCGTCTGGGTAAAGGACGCGATGTTTACCGACCCGAGCGCACGCAAAATCGTGTATCTGGGCGGCGAAAAACTGGATAAAACACCTGGCCGGGAAGGCGCATGGGCATTGCCTTCCAGGCCTGCCCTCGAAGGCTCTAGTCGGGGGGCAGCGGATTTACCGGATATTTTAGCGGCGTTGAACGCTTTATTGCTGAACAAGCCGCTGAAAGCCGATACCGTAGCGGGTATTGCAATGGCTGATTTGCAAAAACTGGCCGAAACACTGAAACAAGCCAAATATGCCGTGCTGACTTGGGCAGCGAAGGATTTGGATTTCCCGCATGCATCGCTCGCGGTGCAGCAAATCACCAACATCGTGGGCACTTTAAACCAGACCACACGCGCGGCTGGCCTACCGTTGGGCGGCAGCGATGGCGATTACAGCATCAATAACGTACATGCGTGGCAAACCGGCAAAGTGCTGTCCGATATGCAAAATGCCAAGCCTGACGCGCAAATCTGGGTCAACAGTTACAACGCCGATGCCCCGCCAAGTTTATCTGAAGTACCCACCATCGTGTTAGGCAACACCAATACGCCCAATATGTCATGGTTCAGCCATGCCGATGTCTTCATTCCCGTTGCCACACCCGGGCTGGATTGCAGCGGCACCATGATGCGCGTGGACTCCTCCATCAGCCTGCCGCTTAAGCAAGTACGCGAAAGCGGACTGCCAACACTGGCAGAGGTAGTGCGCAAACTGGAGGCGCTGCTGGCATGATTACGCTACTGAAGAACGGCCGACTCTACGACCCGGCGCATGGCAAAGAGGGTGTGCAGCAGGACATCTACATTCGTGATGGCCGCATTATCGACAAACCCAACGCGGCTGAAAAGATTGACCAGACCTATGATTTGGCTGGGAAAGTGGTGATGGCTGGCGCAATCGATATGCACAGCCATATCGGCGGCGGCAAGGTGAACATCGCCCGCATGCTGCTGCCCGAGTTCAGAAACGAGCTCAGAACCTACACCGAGCCGGAAGCGCACATCTGCACCCCACATTGCAAACACCACGCGACGCCAACAACCACGGAAATCGGCTTCAAATATATCGAAATGGGCTATACGGCGGCGTTTGAGCCGGCGATGATGCCGATTAACGCGCGGCAAACGCACTTGGAAATGGCCGACGTGCCGCTGATCGACAAGGGCGGCTACGCCATGCTCGGCAACGACGACTACTTTTTGCGCATGCTGACAGCGAAGCAAGATCAAAAAGCAATTAACGATTACGTAGCGTGGATTCTGCATGCGACGCAAGCCATCGGCATTAAAGTGGTGAATCCAGGTGGCATTTCGGCATTTAAGTTCAACCAGCGTAAACTGGATCTGGATGAAAACAACGCGCATTATCAGGTCTCGGCACGCGACATTCTCAAGGCTCTTAGCCGCGCCGTGCATGAACTGGGCGTTGCCAAGCCGCTGCACGTGCATTGCAACAACTTGGGCGTGCCGGGCAACTTTGAGACCACGCTCAACACCATGGGTGCCAGCGACGGCATGCCGATGCACTTGACGCATATTCAGTTCCACAGCTACGGCACAGAAGGTGACAAGAAATTCTCGTCCGCTGCGGCGCAAATCGCCGAGGCACTAAACAAGCACAAGCATATCACCGCCGATGTCGGCCAAATCTTGTTCGGCCAGACTGTGACCGCTTCCGGCGATACGATGCAGCAATACCTGAACAGCAAGCTCGCACACCCAAAAAAATCCGTGCTAATGGATATCGAATGCGACGCAGGCTGTGGCGTGGTGCCGTTCAAATACAAAGACCAGAATTATGTGAATGCGCTGCAATGGGCCATCGGGCTGGAAATCTTCCTGAGCGTCGAAGATCCGTGGCGTATCTTCCTGACCACCGACCACCCGAATGGCGCACCGTTTACCTGCTACCCGCATCTCATTCGTCTGCTGATGGACAAGACTTTCCGTAACGAGATGTTTGACAAGCTGAATCTGGATGCTCAGGCGATGAGCAACCTGAAATCGCTGGAACGCGAATACACGCTGTACGAGATCGCCACCATGACGCGCGCTGGCGCAGCCAAACTGATAGGCCTGAATGACCGCGGTCATCTGGGCGTTGGTGCAGCGGCAGACATCACCGTTTATACCGACCAGCCCGACCGTGAAGCGATGTTCAGCAAGCCGGATTTCGTGTTCAAAGATGGTGAACTAGTGGTGAAGGACGGCAAAGTCATCAAAGTGACCTGGGGCGCCACCCACACCGCCAAGCCGGCTTTTGACAGCGGCGTAGAACATGGCTTGCGCGATTATTTTGAAAAATACCAGACGATTCAACTGGATAACTTTAAAGTAAGTGAAGAAGAACTCAACAACCAAGTCGTGGTACATCAAGGAAAAGCACGTGCAGATTAACGGCGTAAAGATTGACGACACCTTTGCCGAAGCCTTCAATATGCGGGCGACGCGGGTCATCATCACTGCCATCAACCCGACTTGGGCGCTGCATGCCGCACGCGCCATGACCGGTTTTGCTACCAGCGTCATCGGTTGCGGCGTGGAGGCCGGTATCGAGCGTGAACTGAGCGCAGACGAGACACCGGATGGCCGCCCGGGCATCAGTATCCTGCTATTCGCGATGGGCAGCAAAGTGCTGATGCAGCAGTTGGAAACCCGCATGGGGCAATGTATCCTGACCTGCCCAACGGCTGCCGCATTCGCGGGTATCGAAAGCGAAGACATGATCAGCCTGGGCAAGCATTTGCGCTATTTTGGCGATGGCTACCAAATCTCCAAAGTGATTCCGGATAAAAATGGTAAGCCCAAGCGCTACTGGCGCATCCCCATCATGGAAGGTGAATTCCTGACCGAAGAAACCACCGGCATGGTGCGCGCGATCGGTGGCGGCAACTTTCTGGTGCTGGGAAAAAGCCAGGCACAAGTGTTGGCCGCCTGTGAAGCTGCCATTGAGGCCATGAAACAGGTGCCCAATGTCATCATGCCTTTCCCCGGCGGCATCGTGCGCAGCGGCTCCAAAGTGGGCAGCAAGTATCCCAAGATGTTCGCTTCAACCAATGACGCTTTCTGCCCAACATTGAAAGGCTTGGTGAAATCCGAGCTGGATGACGAGACCCAGTGCGTGATGGAGATTGTGGTGAATGGCTTGACGTTCGACGACATCAGAACTGCCATGAAGGCAGGCCTGGAAGCCGCATGCAGCTTGGGTTACAGGGCAGGAATTTCGCGTATTTCCGCAGGCAATTACGGCGGAAAACTCGGTCCGCATCATTTCAAACTGCACGAGATTCTAGGACTTCCCCAATGAGTGCGCTGCTGTTCAAACTGAAAAAACAACCGGAAGGCCGACTGGACTTGCGCGCCCTGACGCCCGACAAACTCGAAGGATTAAGCCTGACAGAAATCGCCGAGTTACGGCTTAGCACCAGCCAACACCATCCGCAAGTGGCGGATTACCTTGATGTCTCCGGTGAAAACAATGGCAAAATCGTGTTTGAAGGCGACTGTAGCCGCTGTGATTACCTGGGTGCCAGCATGCGTCGTGGACAGATTACCGTACATGGGAATACGGGAGATTTTACAGGCGCCAATATGCTGGGCGGTATGCTGATTTGCCAAGGAAACGTCGGTGACAGGCTGGCCGACAACATGCGTCGCGGCCTGATTCTGGTGGATGGCGATGCGGGCAGCTACGCCGCCAGCCGCATGGTTGCTGGCACCGTTGGCATCTACGGCAAGGTTGGCGACCGCCTTGGATACATGATGAAACGCGGTACAGTTTTACTTACCCAACCACCGCAACTGCAATCTACCATGGTGGATTGCGGCGTCCATCAACTCGGCTTTCTATCCTTGCTACTGCGCAGTTTTGCCACACTGGAAACCCGCTTTAGCTCTCTCAAACCACAGCCCGTGCATAAATATGCAGGAGATGTGGGCGTAAATGGCAAAAGCGAAATCCTGCTGTTTAGCCAAACCTCCTGATTGAATTCGTCACCTATTCAGTTAGATTCCAGCACCACCCTGCCATTCAGTGGCTGCACCGGGCGGTTGTTCGGGCCTTGAAGCACTTGCTTGAATGCCTCGATCTGCTCTTTTGAAGCGGTCATTGGCGCTTTCATTAGCACCCAGCGCACTCCTTCTGTACAAGGCGGCATAGTCAGCGATCCGCTAAAGCGGTAGTACGTGCGTTTTTGTGGCATCAGTTCGCTCGGCAACACACGGCTTTTCAAAGGAACCAGCTTACCAGCCTCTTTGGGAAGTTGCTTCAGCAAATGCTGCAATGCTGCATTTGATTCGCCCTCCTCAAACAAGACAGCGATCATAGATTGCTCGCTCTTGGAATTTGCATGCATGAATTGCGCCTCCAGCGGATAAGATTTCCCCTTAATCGTATGTTCGCTTGGCGCACGAAACTGCAGCTGCTTCATCTGGAAAGGTGTACCATCCAGCACCATCATATTGCCATCCTTGAAACGCACCGCCAGCGTATGGTCTTGATTCAGCATTTCCTTTGCCGGAAACTTTTGCAGTATTTTCAGCTCCTTCAAAGCTGCGTGGATAGTCTGCTCAACATTAATCGGCGACTGATTGCGGCCTGCATCACATGCCGCATAATCCGGACTTAACTTGCCCCAGTTTGCGGAACCTTCCTTGCCCTGATACGCCCATGGCGATTGAGCGCTACCTTTTTTATCCTGCTTTACAGGAGGCTTCGCATTCGTTTCAGGCACCGCCTGTGGCTGTGTCGGCTCGGCCTGCTCTACAGCAGGCTGGGCCTCTTGCTTAGGAGTCTCTGCGGGTTTATCTACCGCGTCCTCAGGTTTTTTTGCGGCATCCGTGTTTGCTTTGGCAGGTTTTTCCGCAGCTACTGCAGGAGATTTACCGATTTCGCACACATAACGCATCGCGGTATCAATATCGGTTTCTGGCACTGGTTCAATAAACCTGGCTGCCTTGTAATCCACCGCTGCCGAATAAGTCAACTCTTCATTCAAATATTGGAAAACCTGAGCAGTCGCAGCAGTCTGTGCCGGACAATCGAAGAACCACAACAGCTTGGACTGGTTATAGGTCTTATCCGCCACTTCTAAATTGATTTGTGGCGTTTTATAAGTCACTTTCACCCAAGCGCGCTTGTATTTTTCCTTCTCCAGGATAGATTGCTTATCCACCATCAGCCTGGCATTGCCGTTGTCTTGCAACTTCACCCAGATAGCGGCCTCACAATGGACTGCAAAAAATAAAAATATTGGCAAAAAAACCTTATGCATACGAATCCCGAGACTCAATGACAGTATTTCACCCTAAGATTATCTACAGAAACTTAGCAAGTTGATTAAAAGAGCAACTGAAGGATTACCCTGCTATTCAAGGGTTTAAGGGCAATAAAAAAGCCACTCTTTCGAGTGGCTTTTGTGCTGGATTTGGTGGAGCAGGCGGGAATCGAACCCGCGTCCGCAAGCCCTCCACAGACAGTTCTACATACTTAGCTGTGTTGTTTGATTTAACCGCATGCGCACCAACGAGCAAGCAAACATACGGCGAGTCACCTTAAGGTTAATTCTACGCTAAGTAACCCAACGTAAAACGTATCCCGTGTATATGACGCTGCGATGGTTTTAAGGCCACCCACCCCACGGGAGAGATGGTGCAGCGTCCGGCTGGATTAAGCAGCCAGAGCGTAAGTTTCGTCGTTTGCGACTATACTTGTTCAGATGGATTTACGAGGGAACCTGAATCCTCGGTATGCCCTGCACTGCTTTGCAACCCACGTCGAAACCTGGTCAGCCCCAAAGCAATTCTTATGATGAACCAATTGCGAACAAGTTCATTCAAAGGTGAGATTATACGGTTTTTTAACGCCGCCGCCCATTGGAATCGCCACCCGAAGGATTACAATAACCGCATGGCTATCGCAAAAACCAACCAACCGTCGCTTTGGCAAAAGCTGTTGCCCAAGCCAGATGCCGCCAGCAACAAGTACACGCGCGGTAGCGCGCTAATTGTAGGCGGCTACCCCATCACCGGCGCGGCGCGCTTGGCTGCCATGGCCTGCGCACGTTCAGGCGCGGGCATCACAACGATTGCATGCCCACAAATAGCCCTGCCTATTTACGCCAGCAGCATGCTGAGTGTGATGACAAAACCTTTTGATTCAGACAAGACATTCAACAATCTCATAAGCGATGCACGCATCAGCGCGTATCTCATAGGTCCGGGTGCAGGCTTATCTCAAGAAACCAGAGCACAAGCGCAAGCGATTTTATCCAAAGCAAGCCCATGTGTGATTGACGCAGATGCAATCAAGGCCTTTGCTGGCCATCAGGCTATATTGAGGAACACCATTCAGGCACCATGCGTACTCACCCCGCACGAAGGCGAATTCAAGCATCTGTTTGACCTGGATGATGATAGAAATGCCTCTGTCACACGTGCAGCCAGGCAAACCGGCGCAATCGTACTCTTAAAAGGCAGCGACACGCTGATTGCCGACCCGGAAGGACGCCTGATCGTCAACGAGAATGCCTCGCCTACGCTTGCCACCGCTGGCTCGGGCGATGTACTCGCAGGCATCATCACCGGCCTGCTGGCGCAAGGCATGCCCGCTTTCGAAGCCGCGGCAGCCGCCACATGGATACACGCCGAGGCGGCAAGGTTGTTTGGGATTGGCCTGATTGCGGAAGATATAGTTGAAATGCTGCCTACCGCGCTGACAGAGCTTGCGGAGGGTTAAGCCCCGCCAGCACGGCGTGCAAATCAAACCTATGGGCTACACCGCTTTCCTTCTGGCGAAGCCAAACAAGCCGAGTGCGGAAGCCATGAGCGGCAAGGCGGCAGGCACGGGCACTGAAGAAGGCGCGTGGTCGGAATAGCTGTAGGCAGAATATTCGTGTCGTTTACGATGCTATCCATGACCTTACCTTATGCTTTCAATATATATACTGGCGGTGAAGATGGTTATTGCAGCACCCTCACTCAGCCCGCTATTTCGCCGAATACTCGCCATTCCAATCCACGTGATAGGTGGTTTTGGATGTGAAATAGCCACTGTATTTACCCTTGCCTTTGATGCCGCTGTATTTGCCGGTGCCAGCCACGTATTCCCAAGTGCCCTTGAAGCTGGTGCGTGGGCTGCCATCTTCCGCCAGTACGGTTGCCACATCGCCTTTCCACAAGGCGGTGGTGGTATTGCCATCCTTACTCATGGTGTAATAGCCAGAGTGCGGGCCATTGCCCTGAAACAGCTGGCCAATCTCACGATTGCTAGCATCCGCATCGCTCATATAGCCACTACCATCGGTGTTTTTGTTGGTGCCAGTCAGTTCGCCAAACACTAGCATGTGCCCATCGGCAGAAGGTGCGAGTGAGGCTTCCTGTTTGGCATAGGTTAAATCTGCTGCGCCGGCAATCTTGCCACCCTCGGCCAGGGCCTGGCTTGCAAACAGTGTGCAGGTTGAAAAAACACCTAAACTTACAATGATGTTGGTTGCGGTTTTCATGATTATCTTCTCCTGTTGATGATGAAATGACGACTAAAAATTATCCTTGCATGGCCGACCACACGATGCCCGGCACCTTGCCCCAGCTTGCGGTGGCTTCCATTTCCGCAATGCGCCTGGTCACCACATTGGCTTTGCGGTGGCTGGTCAGCCAACCCGGTTTGGGGAACACCGTGAGCGGTGCACGAATCACAGTTTTCTCGATGCCTTCCAGCATGGCGGTGTTGTGCACAAAACCATTACCGCTTTGAATATTATCCGGCGTGCTGCTTGGGTGTGCGCCCCATGGTGGCGAGGCAAATATAAAGGGAATGCCCGGGAAGGTATTCACCGCCACAGTGCCATAATTGAGCTTGCAGATAGCTTGCTCGAATGCGGCTTTCACAGCCGGGTCTTTGAGCGTTTTTGGGTGGACGATAATGGTTGCGTTCAAATTGCCCCAAAGTTTGTTGTTACAGAAAGTCACTGCTTTTTCCAAAAACTCGATGGGATTCTGGCTGCCCACTTGCACTTCGGCAAACACGGAGCAGAAGGCCTCTTCGCGAAACAGCACCTCATCGTCATTCGCATCCAGCCCAGTGATGAAAGTCCAGGGCAATGTGCCTGCTGTTGGCTTGCCAATGCTGATGGCGTTGTGGCGGTTTTTGGTGAGCGTTTTCCAACGGTCTTCCGCGCCCGGATAATAGGCTTTTCTTGGCTCGACTGTGCCACATATTTTTTGAATCGCCCGCATAAAGCTGCCGCTGCCTGCCCAGCTTTTCGGCATCACCAGCACTTTGGCGGAGTTGCAGAAAAATGATGCGTTCATGGTCATGGCCGCGGCGATAGCGTCTGCCTGAAAGGCAATTTCTTTTTCCGTGTATGGCCCCGGCACCACAATAACCGGGGACACGTTGCCAAGCTCGGCGGTGATGGGTTTTTTCAGCAGCGGCTCTTTGCGCTCCCTGCGTGCCTGCTGCTCCGCGCCCGGCGCACCCCATACAATCTGGTCATAAGTTTTGTCAGATCCGGTCAGATGCACTTCGTCGATATCGGGGTGATACACCAGATGCCGACCGATTTCCACGCCGCCATACACTACGGCAAAATAGTGCTTGTCGATTGCGGCTTTGAAGGCTTTTTCAATATACGGGCCAAGGTAGGCGTTCACAGGATTCATTTTGAGAATACACGCTTTGCCCTCGTTGAACATATTGGCAATCACATCCATCACGCCAATGGCAGCAATATTGCCTGCCCCCAGCACCAGCGCCAGCTTGCCCTGATGGTCAGATTTTTTGTAAAAGCCAGCCCGAGTGGCTTGCAACACTGGCTCGGTCACGTGCGGCAGCATATGCACATCCACTGTCACGTCCTTGAACAGCATGCCGTCTATGGCATTATTGGGGTACACATTCACGGACAAATTCCCCACCGCATTGCGGCTTAACTTGCCAATCGGCGTATTGCCGGTTTTTTGAATCGCCCGTAATGATTCGATGATCAAGCGCAGCTGGCGCTGTGTACCCCACGGTCCGGTTGCCCATTCCTCCGCCTCCTGCGGAGAACCAATGGCAATGCCTTTGGCTTTGCAGCCCGCATAAACGCTGGCTTCGGCAATATCCACATAGCCCTGCTTCATGGATTCTGCCAATGCAATGCGCTGGTCTATCGTCAAACTAGCAAACTCTTTTGCCGCGGCTTTGAGCTGCGCAACGATACGGCTGATGTCGCTTTGGCTGGTATCTGCCGGAATCTCTACGGCAGTTTGTGCCGCGTAGTTGGAATAAGCATTCAATTGCGCATTGGCGGTGATGGTGTTCATGTTTTTTCCTTTTTAGAGCAAATTTAATCTGACAGCTGCAGAATAAAGCGTTTGTGATTGCGAGATAAGTTACTTACTGTTACATTGATGTTAAAAGGGTGTTACTCCCATCGCTCGTGAATAACAACAAATCATGGATGATCGAAATCAAAAGGGAGCTGTACCAGATCAGGCACTGGTTCACGAGTGTCTGGAGCGTCTTTTGTCCAGCCCTCCCTTCGAAAAGTCTCCCCGCCAGCAAGATTTGCTGCGCTATCTGGTTAAAGAAACCCTCGCAGGTAATGCGGAACGGCTGAAAGGTTACACGCTGGGCGTAGAGTTATTTGGCCGTGGCGTGGATTTTGACCCGACCACCGATGCGATTGTGCGCGTGGAAGTGGGTAGACTGCGCACCAAGCTGCGCGAGTACTATGGTTCAAATGGCAATGTGGATGCCGTGGTTTTTGCGTTGCCTAAAGGTGGCTATGTGATTGATATTCACGCCTCCGGAAATCGCCGGTCATCAGAAAGACCTGTTATCACAACGCCAAAATCCGCGGACAAGCTGTTTGAACAGGAAATTTCACTGGCTGTTTTGCCCTTTGCCAATCTTTCCGCTAATCCGGAGCAGGAGTATTTTGTTGATGGTATCGTGGATAACCTGATCTTTGAGCTTTCACAGTTATCCGGGTTATTGGTGATTTCCCGACAGTCCTCATTCCGCTACCGCAATTCAGACAAGTCATCGCAAGAAATTGGAGGATTGCTCGGCGTTAGGTACTTGCTGGAAGGCAATATCCAGTTATCCGAGAAGCGTGTGCGAGTCACGGTCAGACTCATCGAAGCTCAAACCAGCGCTAGTGTCTGGGCAGACAGGTATGATGGTAACTTGCAGGAGATTTTCGCCTTGCAGGACGAAATCACACTGAGTATCGTCAAGCAACTGCAGATCAAGCTCTCCCCTGCAGAAGCGCAACTGTTCGGTCACGAAGGGACGGAAAGCATTGAGGCGCATGATGAGCTTTTGCGCGGAATCGCCTGCCATTGGAAATACGCCCCTAAATTTGTCGCAGAAGCCAGGGCGCATTTCACCAAAGCAGTGGAACTGGACCCTAACTATGCCTCGGCACATGCCTGGCTGGCCAGGACGCTGCTGTTTTTGTGGGTGATGCGCTGGGAGCCAGACGAAGCGTTGTATCAGGATGCGCTCGTGCATGCCAAAAAAGCGGCCGCCATCAACAGCCGTTTACCCTATGTGCAATCCATTCTGGGCTGGACACATCTATGGCATCGCAACCGGGACGAATGTATTGCCGCCTGTCGGCAAGCGGTGGCGATAGATCCGAATAATTTCGAGGCCTATATCTTTTTATCGATGAGTTTATCGTGTGCCGGCTTTGGCGAGGAAGCGTTGTATTACATCGAAAAAGCACAGCGCATGAATCCGCATTCCTCGCCTTTTTACGAATACACACTCGGGCTGGCGCATTATGTACTGAAAGATTACGAAAAAGCCATTGCCACCTTTAAACGCGGTTGTGAAATAGGCGCAACATTTCCACCTAATTTTGTGTATCTATGCGTTACATACCAACAGATGGGTTTAAAAGCGGAGACACTGGCCACACGCCACGCTTATTTTGCTATTTTAGGGGGGGATACTTCCAAAATCCTGTTAAGTCCATGGCTGGAGAAAAACCTGCACGACCAATTTGTACGCCTGATGGTTGAGGCTGGAATTGGTTATTCTGGCACCAGCTATCGACCGTTTGATGCACCTGCTGGCGCCCAATAAACCCAAGAGTAATGAATTGAATTTTCAAGCATAATTTTCATTATTCAAACACCTGCCCTGGAAGGCGCATCCCGCTTGGCCTGCAGGGCAGCAGTTCACCCAATGAAACGCGCGCGCATGAGAGCTTCTTAACTCACTTGCTGCCACGGCAATAGCCTGTAGTCACATAGCGCAATATACAAAGAAAACCACCGTAGCAAATCTATAATTCCCCGCAAACTTTGCAGGCTATGCCCTTCTGTTCTTGCTTTTCATGATTGCGCTTTGCTCGCGCTTCCAATCTTTTTCTTTCTCCGCTTCGCGCTTGTCATGCTGCTTTTTGCCTTTCGCTAGGCCGATTTGCAGTTTGACACGCCCTTTGCTGAAGTGCATATCCAGCGGTACCAAGGTATAACCTGCGCGCTCCACCTTGCCTATCAGCTTGACGATTTCTTCCTTATGCAACAATAGCTTGCGCGTTCTGGTGGCATCTGGTCGGATATGGGTGGATGCTGCCCCTAAAGGCGTGATATGGCAACCGAGCAGATACAATTCACCGCGCTGGATAATGACATAAGCCTCTTTCAGGTTGGTGCGCCCGTCGCGTATAGCTTTCACCTCCCAACCTTCCAGCACGATACCTGCTTCGTACTTCTCTTCGATAAAGTAATCGAAAAAGGCTTTTTTATTCTGTGCGATGCTCATGCGGTGTGTGAATAGCTTAAAATTGCTATTTTACGCTAGTTTGTATTGAGGCATGTATAAGGTAGAAAAATCCGTGCTGGTGATGCATTCCGTCGAAAGCATGTTTCATCTGGTGGATGCGGTCGAGGATTATCCGAAATTTCTGCCTTGGTGCGGCGGCACAGAGATGCATTTGCGGGATGAAGTAACAACAAAAGCCACAATCCATATCAATTACCATGGACTCAAGCAGCACTTCACTACACAAAACACTAAAACATTCCCTACGCACATGCAGATAGTTTTTGTAGACGGGCCATTTAAAATGCTTGAAGGTGAGTGGCAGTTTATCAAACTACAGGAAAATGCCTGTAAAATCACATTCAGGTTGCAATATGCGTTTAACCACCCATTGCTGGAAAAAGCCATTGCACCGATTTTTGGCCATATCGCTAATACTTTTGTAGATCATTTCATCAAGCACGCGGACCAGACCCAATTACCATGAGCCAGAATACCATTACGGTTGAAGTTGCCTACGCATTGCCACATCAGCAACTGATTATTCCTGTACAACTCCCTGAAAACACCACCGCAGAACAAGCTATCATCGCTTCTGGTATCCAGAAGAAGTTTCCCGAGATAGATTTGAAAGTGAACCAGATTGGCGTTTTCGGCAAACTGGCCCGCTTGGACAGCCCATTGCGCCACATGGATCGTGTGGAGGTTTATCGTCCGCTGATTGCTGACCCGAAAGCAGTACGCAAACAGCGTGCGGAGGAAGGTAAAGTGATGAAAAAAGGCGGTGGAGATGCGCCGCCTTCTGACACTCACTAGTCAAGGTTAATTGCAGTATTCGTTAATTTCATCCTGTGCTTTAGCCATACCACTCTGCAGATCACCCTCACCTAAATACTCGCGCTCGCCCTGCTCGTTGGTTTTGTAAACGCGCCCACCTTGCCTGTAAGTTTCCATATTGGCGCGCGCGGCCTTACAGTTCTCGGCCTTCAACTTGGCCTGGGCTTCTTTTTCTTGCTTGTTTTTCTTCTCTGCTTCAGCATTGCGACGACGTTGTTCAGCAGCTGCTTCAGCAGATTCTGCTTCGGCCTCAGCCTTGCCGTCTGACACTACCGCAGGCTGTCCAGCTTCAGCAGGTTTCCCGGAGGTGGCTGTTGTGGCAGGTGCAGCAGCAGCGGGTGCTGCAGTAGCAGAAGAAAGTGGTGCTTTCCCCGTAGGTTTGGCAATCGGCTTTCCACCTATGGATTCTTGTTTGGCATAGGGCGGCGGCGGCGTATCGGTATAACGGATACGGCCATCTTTATCGCGCCATTTATATATTTCGGCCGTTACTGGCAACGCCAAAAGTAGCGCGCAGGCCATTATCAAAAATTTAAAACTCGCCTTTTTCATCGTGACCCTTTTTCG
>JBGANT010000019.1:0-36317 GCA_044222155.1 Methylophilus sp. | reverse complement strand
CTCGTTTCGACCCGTGAGGGGAAATGTTGCAGGAGTACCTTTTTCGCCCGTCGTCTGGCATTGTTGTTTAGTTGCGTCATTAAACTGCATCGTGTTTTTTCTTCTAATATCCAGTTGAGGGGTGCGGGGCTATGTGTTCGGGTTGCGCGCCTGCCAGTCATCGCGGCAATCCGCATCGCAGAACAGGTGTCGCGTGTCTTGCAGCGCAGAGTTGCAGTTATGGCACATTCCGCTTGGATATATACTTGGCGCCCTATTTCGCATCATGGCCAGCAGAACTTCGCGTTCCTGTTCTTCTTTCAGTGTCGCCTGGTCGTAGATGTCCATCAATTCACCTGTGGTGTTTCTTTAATATAGATGACCTGTATTGCCGCATGAAAATCGCCTATCGCGTTTGAAAGCCTGCATGCCTCGCCATCCAGCCCGAGCATGGCATAATCCGCCACAAACTCATCGCGCGTCACCTCACTTGCCAGCGCGCACATCAGGTTATGGATGCGCTCGCACGCTCTCGATTTATCGCTCATCGGCTCAATCCCCAATAGCCATGCGCTTTAACGAATTGATTCCGGTCGGGTTCCGGTGCGACCGGAGTCCGACTCCGACCTGACCGGATTGCGACCGGAAACCCGCAGGATTAAAGTCGCCTCATGCAACTTATCTTTGGCCCAGGCTGCAAGAATCTCGCGCACCACCTCGGTACGGCAGCGGCCTGTGGCCGAGCAATAGGCATCAATGACAGCGATGTCCTCATCCGGCATCTCGAATCTCAGTTCACACATATTCGTTCAGACTTTCTTGTTAAAAGCCGCCACAGCCGAAGCCGTGGCGGAGTACAGCGGAGGAGAATGCATGTATGCACTAGCTTGGAGCCATAGCTTGCTTACATACCGAGCAAGCGCGGTTAAACTTTTAAATTGCCGCATAAGGATGGATCTGACTGTATTGCTGCCAGACCCCTCCGCGGACACGACCTCGCTTTGCGACGTAGTATTCTTTTCATGCAGCATCTTTCACGCACGCGCAGCGCATCTCTTCCGGCAAACCATCAGCTGGATGCGGGTAAAGGTCGGGGCGCAGTTCGTGTGGGGTGACTTGCCAATTGGTAACTTCACAGATTGGAATTACTTTTTCAGAAGCCACGCGCGTTTTCATGTAACGCTGAATTGCCTGGTATTTAACACCAATAGCTATTGCCAATTGACCGAGTCCGCATATCTCAATTGCTTTATTTAAGGATCTATTATGAATCATATAACAAGTTTACAACCAAGAATTGTAAACTGTCAACAACCAATTGTTGTTATTAATCAAATTAAAATAGAAAGCATGAAGCCATCAGTAAAAACAGCATTTGCCACGCGTATAAATTTAGTCGCTGACATTTTAGAAATACCGCCAAAAGGCGACAATCGCCAGCAATTATTAGGCAAGATGTTTGGTGTTTCACAAGAAGCGGCTAGAAAATGGCTTGCTGGAGAAAGCTTGCCCCAAATGGAAAAATGCATTGAGATTGCAAAAAAATCCAATGTATCCATTGAATGGTTATTAACTGGAAGAGGCGTTGCACAGTTCGATAAAACACCAGAGGCGCAGGTGCTTGTTGCAATGCAGCATATGGACGAAAGCACAAAGTATCAGGTTGTAAAAATCAGTAATTCACTTGCTGAACCAAAAGCCAACGGCACGGAAAAATAATATACATTATTTGCAGATTCAATTATGCTTCAATTTTATTGAGGACAATTAAAATGCTTTCGTCTCTTTCAATGATTATTGGAGCCTATGTTTTTACCAGAATGGTAGAACTTATAGTAAGCACGGATAAATTTTCAATCGCAAACAAAATACTCTTATGGCTGTGTGCAGGAATAACGATTCTTGTGACAATCATTTGTCTAACGGATATTTTGAATACGGCTGTTACATCCGGAGGACAGTATTGAAATGTCATTGATAAAATGCAAAGAATGTGGCAAAGAAATTAGTGATCGTGCTGATAAATGCCCGCATTGTGGTGCAAAGCCATCATCAGGCAGCGGCTGCCTTCCAGCACTAATCATCGGAATTATAGTCATTGGCGCCATCAGCTCACTTTCCAGCACCAGTCCAACTGGCGGGGTAAGAGAAAACGCCGCCGATTCAAGGCAATCTGCGAGTGGCGCCTGCATGGGCTTCATCAAACAGGTATTGCACGACCCTGATTCAGCAGAGTTTAGCCACTCATCCGGCGCTTATGTGAATGAGGACTCACCAGGAAACTGGACGGTGCAAAGGGAAGTCCGGGCAAAGAATGCCTATAATGCCATGCGACTCTCTACCTTTGAATGTAAAATGACGTTGAATGGCGAAACGTGGCACGCATCCAGCGTTAAAGAAATCAAATAACATGCAAGCATTGCTGCGCATATCTGGCGCAATCAGCCTGTCATTAGTAATGGCGGCTTGTTGCCATGGCCCGCACGAATCACCCAAAAAGCGCGATGCTAGCATGCGCAAGCTATTCATGGCCGAGCACCCATGCCCAAGCACCGGTAAAACCAAAGGCGCCTGCCCAGGCTATGTGGTAGATCATATCGTACCAGTCAAGCGCGGCGGCGGCGATCATCCATATAACATGCAATGGCAAAACATCGAAGATGGTAAAGACAAAGACAAATGGGAATAGGCATTTAGTCTAATCCCTCAATCAAGTCGGACGCGCTACGGCGCGCCCCTTATTTCAAACGTTATGCGTATCTAAAAAAGCCATTCTAAACGCTGTAAAATGCCAAGACTCATCGTTTGCGGTTTCAAAATGACCTTTATATACATTTTCCCAAAGAGCAACTGCATCAGCAAAAGATTTTAACTCTGGGTGATTTTTTCTAAATGTTTCCGCCATTAAATCCAAATTTAAATCTTTAATTTTTTATCTCTCTTTCTGTGATTTTGATTTGTAACGTACCAAATTAGCCCAACTTATCCCGCAATCGCGGGTTTTTTATTGCCTGCTAAATCAGCAGGTTTCATTAATTTAACTTAATTTTTCTAAAATTACAACATTTAGTTGTTGACAACAAACAACCGTTAGTTGTATTGTATCTCAAACATCACTCACAAAGGATATTTTGAGATGCCCACCACCGCCCAACTTAAAACCGCATACCAGCGCACTGCCCTGCAGCGCGAAGGCATCAGTTTTGATGCGGCGATGCAAAGCCCGATGTTCAAGACCTGCCTCACGCATGTTGCCGAGGCGCTGGACAGCATTAAACAACCACCATTACCAAAACACCACTGCCAACCAAAATGGCAGCCTTACAAGGATGATTAAATTGAAAAAAACACTATTAAGCATTGCCCTGCTCGCCTCCATCAACGCTTACGCCACCGGCAGCCACAACTTGGCTGCAGCTATGCTGCAGGGTCAGTCGCAATACCAGCAGCTGCAGCAAACCGCAGCCGGAGGCGATTCCACCAACAACATCAATATTCAAGGTGACGACCATGACAGCCATCGCATTCCCGTTTCAAGCGCTATTGCTCCTGGCGCTTATACAAGTGTCATTTGCCCAATTATTTCACCTAGTAGCCACGCGGTACAGTTTCTGGTTTTTGGCGGCTCAACTACTGGCAAATCTAATGTCAATGCTATTTGTGTTGCTTTTCATCTTCAGCAATTCGATGTTGTGCAGCGCATGATGTGCGAACTGGATGCCGGTTACAGGAAAGCGAACGGCGGCTGCAAATGAAAGCGGATAGATGTGGCACATGGACACAGCAGCTCATGTTCAGGCAGGGCTACCTTACCAGCAAACAGCGGCAGGATTCTGGAATATATGACAAGAAATGCAGCAACTGCGCCGGTATGGTTCAAGCCAGCAGCCTGGACAAGCCGCGCTGTTATTTAGGCCAGTTCATCGTTACGCCCAATGCAACATGCAACCAATGGAAAGAAAAAACATGATGAACCGCTACAAAGTCACCATCCGCCAGACCGGCATGCCGCGCAGCGTAAAAGTAAACGCGCCAAGCAGCTGCGACGCGCTGCTGAAAGTGCTCAAGCTCATCAACGAACACGCACCCAGCCGGCTCATCGTGCGAGAGATAAAGGACTAATTATGCATATTCCGCAATGGATCGTCAGCAGTTTTGCCGTATTCGGCTTTATTTGCGCATTTTGCCTGCTGGTAGGCTTTTTTGCCAGCCGCTTCATGCAGTTTTCAACAGAAAGCGAGGACGAACATGAAAGATTTTAAATACCTGGATGACGCGGAACCGCCGCTCAGATGGTGGGATGTGCTCGGCTCAATCGGCGTATTCGCCAGCGTGGCTGGCCTGGTGATTATCGCAAAGCTGCTGGCATGAGCTGCGCCTACGAAACCGAACTGAATGCGCGGCGCAAACCCAGCCTGCGCGTATGGATCGAGCCGCTCATATTATTGGCAATCATCATCGCTTACTGCATGCTTATGGCCAACCGCGCTGCAGACGAACAGCAGGCGCGCATGACGGAATCCGCAAAAGACCGGCAAAGCATCTGCCTGCTGCGCCAGAACAACGAGCTACACCAGTTCAACTGCAAAGTGGTGAACCAAACCTATGCCCGACTCGATTGACACAGATTTGAGATTAAGCCCGAACGATGTGCGCGTGCTGCAGGCATTGCGCGCCGGGCCGATGCAGTCGGACGAACTGTTCGAGCGCATGAATGGCAAATATGCGCTTGCGCCGTTACTAAAGCGCGGATTCATCGAAGAATCGGCGACGGGTTATCGCATCACGCCGGCAGGCCGCGCCGCCTGCCCCAACAGGCGCAGCACCGAACGGACGCTGCCAGATACGCGCTCCGCAGATAGCCCCGCACCGGCTAGCAGGCACATCAGCACCATCTCCATGCACGACGCGAAACGCATCGTTGCGGAGCTCGGTGAACTCAAGCTCTCATTTCAGTTAAAAAAACAGGAAGCCACCATGAGGAACGAACAGACCACACTGGAAAACGAAAAACCGCGCGCGTTGCGGATACTGGAATACATCGAAGCGCATCCGGGCTGCTGCCAGAAAGACATCACCGCCGCCACCTGCATCGCCGGAACGCAAGCTTACATAAAATACCACATCAAATATGGCAAAGTCATCATGGACGCCAATGGCTCAAAAAACACATTCAGGCTGGCCAGCGGCTACACCGCGCTGGGCATTTATCAGCAATCTAACAGAGGCTACAAGCCTGCCGCTGAGGATGACGCTTTCAGCAAGGCAAAAGCCTTCGTCAATGATTTCGCGCAGACCATGCAGGAAATCAGCCAGGAAGCAGTAGCAGAAACAGAACCGCAGAAACAGCAAATCCAGCACCAGGAAGCCAAAGTGCTCAAGCTCGATCTGCCGGAACGCCATGATGCCGAATTCTGCATCAAAACACTGCTCAAACTCATGCCGCACAGCCACATCATCACCATCCGCAAGGCGAATGACGGCGGCGGCATCGCCGAAATAGACGGCCGCACCCTCGCCGAACAGATCGCACCTGATATCACAGAGATTGATGTGGTCTTAAGCGCACTCAATACCATCAACCAGGCCATGGCAGCATGAACGTCAATATCGATTTTTATGCTGTCGTTAAAGCCAGTTTCAGAGATTACAACAACAGTTTAGACGGCAAGCCAAGCGTACGCGCGTGCAAAAACAAGCCCACGCTCGAATTTAACGAAGTTCCGATTCTGATTAGCCTATCTATCCCAAAGGCGATGTTCCTACGCCCGCAGCTACAGGCAAAAATCACCTTACCAGAGCAGGATATTAACAAAGAAATCAGCGTTGAGATTCAATCCGATATTGCCAAAGCCATCGAGCAGGTTATTGGAATGAGTGTCACGCTCAATGTTGAAAACACTCAATCTTAACCAAAAGGAGAAATCATGCAAATCAACATCCCAGAAACCAAAGAAGGTGAAACCTATGGCGGCGTTATCATCAACCCGGACGGCACCGGCCATCATTTTATTTTATTGCCAGGCGCTCAAGACAACACCAGATGGAAAGATGCAATGGCCTGGGCAAAAGAGCAAGGCGGCGATCTGCCAAACCGCGTAGAACAGGCGCTGCTTCTCGATAAAAACAAAGATCAGTTCGAGGAACGCTATTATTGGAGTAACACGCAGCGCGCCTCTCATTCAGTTTTTGCCTGGTTTCAGGACTTCCACCTTGGCTACCAGCTCTATTGGAGCAAGCTTTTTCAACTCAGAGCCCGCGCTGTCCGCAGAGTGCCTTTTTAGTTATTTAGTCATTTATTTATTTGGAGCCTTACATGATTACTCTTGAAACCATTAAACAAAAGCATGAAGAAATCGCCGCGATGATCGCCGCGCTTGAATATTATGAAATTAAAAAAATAAAATATCCGGCAGTTGATTATGAGTTAATAGCAGGCGAAAAAAACGCAGGCATTGTGCTGGGCAAAGACGGCACCGCTGATTATTTTCTTATTTTACTGCCAGAAGCAGCAACAGATATTAATTGGGAAGATGCCAAAAAATGGGCTAAGAAACAAGGCGGCGAGCTGCCAACTAGACGCGAACAAGCTATCTTATTCGGCAACCTGAAAGAAGAGTTTGAAGAAGCCTGTTACTGGTCGTGCGAGCAGCACGCCTCTGATTCAGATTCTGCCTGGTTTCAGGGCTTCTACGATGGCAACCAGCTCAATTGGAGCAAGAATGATCACGTCAGAGCCCGCGCTGTCCGCAGAATTTTAATCATTAAGTAATTTGATTATTTGTTTTTATTCAGCATGAGTTTACACACCAGCCTGCCTATCTATAAAGTCGCTTACGATCTGCTCGATGCGATCACTGACTTATCAAAGAACATGCCACGCGACTTTAAACAAAGTATCGGTGGTAAGCTCCGCGATGAGTGCGTCGAGATCGTCGTACTGATATTTAGAGCCAACGTGTCACAGGATAAGGCCTCGCATCTCATCTCGCTTGTAGAACGTCTGCAGGTGTCGGAGCTGCTGCTGCGCCTGTCACGCGACAAGCGCCTGATTTCAACCGGCCAGTATGCCAGGGCCATAGAACTCACCGGCAACATCGGCAAGCAGGCGAATGGCTGGCGCCGTTCCGCAATGTCGTCCGTTTCATAATGGTCAAGGCCGCTATGACTGTACGAAATGTTAATCTGGTTTTGCCGCTGGCTCACAAGGCCACCGCCATGCACATCAAAGATACCGCTGAAAATAATCAGGCCTCGTCTTGTGCAATTACCTCGCTGATCGGCAATAGCCTTCGGCAAGGCGATGTAGATAGCAGAATACAATGCAGCACGCCTCTAATTCAGATTATGCCTGGTATCAGAACTTCAACAATGGCAACCAGAACAATTGGAGCAAGAATAATCAAATCAGAGCCCGCGCTGTCCGCAGATTACTCCGCGCGCCATCATGCTGATTTTTTATTCACAGAACTGGTACAAGCCTATTTTGATTGCCGCAAAACCAAGCGCAATACTGCAAGCGCACTGCAATTTGAACAGAACCTAGAACGCAACCTGATTGAGCTTTATGACGAGCTGCAAGATGGCAGCTATACACCAGGTAAATCGATATGTTTTGTCATCACCAGGCCAAAACCGCGCGAGGTATGGGCCGCAGATTTCAAAGACCGCATCGTGCATCACCTGTTCTATAACCGCATCTCACCGCGCTTTTATGCGTCATTCAGCCACGACAGCTGCGCATGCATACCAGAACGTGGCACATTGTATGCTGCTAAACGGCTGGAAGCCAAGATACGCAGCGCCACTGAGAATTGGAGCAGGCCCTGCTTTTATTTAAAGATGGACTTGGCTAACTTCTTTGTAGCCATCGATAAAAATATCCTGCATGAACAACTGGCCGCAAAGATTACCGAGCCATGGTGGCTGTGGCTGGCTGATTTAATATTATTTCATGATCCGCGATTGAATTATGAGCTGCGCGGCGCACCAGATAAAATCAATCTTGTTCCGGCGCATAAACGCCTGGTGAACCAGCCGAGCCATTTAGGCTTGCCCATCGGTAACCTCAGCTCGCAATTCTTTGCTAATATCTATCTCAATACTTTAGACCAGTTTATCAAGCACCGGATAGGCGCAAAGCACTATATCCGCTATGTGGATGATTTTGTGCTGCTGCATGAATCACCGCAATGGCTTAATGCGGCGCATGCGCGCATCGATGCGTGGCTACCAGAAAAACTGCATGCCTGGCTAAACCCTAAAAAGACCACCCTGCAGCCAGTAGATCGCGGCGTGGATTTTGTTGGCCAGGTCATCAAACCATGGCGCAGATCCACACGTAAACGCACCGTGCATGAAGCCATCAGCCAGGTCAATATATCGCCTGAAAATAATATTTACGAGATGGCCAACAGCTACTTTGGCCTGATTGGCCAGGCATCTAAAAGCCATCATGACAGAGCAAAAATTGCCAATGCACTGCGCAGGCGTGGGTTTAGTATCAATCAGAATTTAACTAAAACTTATAGGAAAAACGACCATGACAGAAGCACAGCAAATCGTTGATGCAATTCAGAGCTTGCGTCTCATACCGCCAGAGCGCGATCTTTGGGACGGATACGCAATCGCAAGCTATTTTAAACGCTCTAAATCACATATAATGAATAATATCGTGGTGCTGCCAAACTTTCCAAAACCGATCAGGCTTCCGAATCATGGTAAAGGCAGAAGCCAGCCATTATGGAAAGCGATTGAAGTGATTGAATGGGCTGAAAGTTATCAGGAAAAACGGAAATCAGTGTAATTTTTGCATCATAACCCGCTGAAAACTAGGACTGTATTAAATATTGATTGCCTCTTCTGGGCACCACGGTTGATTTAATCATAATCCACTAAATTGCATTTTTATCACGTATTATTTAGCCTTCAAGGCAATTTAAGCGCCTTAATAAATCATTAAATAATCGCTTTTTATACTAAATATCATTAGTATATTGTTTCAATTTTGCACCAAAATTGTTTCAGAAAGCGATATGGCAACTTTTACAAAGCGCAATAATAGCTGGTTTGTTCAAATCAGAAAAAAGAACGTCAAAAAATATGCCAGCTTCCATACCAAGGCCGAAGCGACCGCCTGGGCAATCTCTGTTGAAGCGGAAATAATAGCAGGTAAACATGGCCATGTGCCAGATAAAACTTTTGCGCAGCTGCTTGAGCGTTATCGAGATACCATATCAGCAAGCAAGCGCGGTGAGAAGTGGGAATCGATACGCCTGAATAAAGCGATGGCGCTGCCCATTGGCAAGACCAACGTGCGCGAACTGAATGCCACCCATGTTGCTGCGTGGCGTGAGGCGCGTTTAAATGAGGTGAGCAATGCCACGGTATTACGCGAGTGGAATCTGTTGAGCCATGTGTGCAATATCGCCATTAAAGAATGGAAGTGGCTGCAGCACAACCCGTTCAAGGATGTGAAGCGACCGAAAGCGCCGGAAGCTCGCGTGCGCAGAATCACCGATGATGAGACTGAACGCTTATTGCTGGCGATGGGCTACGATTATACGCCGCCCAAAACCGTAATAGCCCGCGTTGGCGCGGCTTTTTTATTCTCGCTTGAAACTGGCTTGCGCGCCGGCGAGTTGTGCGGACTAACGTGGCAGAATGTGCATGCACGGCATATTCATTTGCCGATCACCAAGAACGGATTTAGGCGCGATGTGCCTTTGAGTGCAGAAGCAAGGCGTATTCTGGATGAATTGCCCAAAGAGAATGACAGCGTGTTTAACCTGGCCAACACACAGATCGATGCGCTATTCAGAAAAGCCAAAGCGCGCTGCCTGATTGACGATTTGCACTGGCACGATACCAGGCATGAAGCATTGACGCGATTGAGCCAAAAACTCAACGTGATGGAACTGGCAAAGATCGCAGGAATCCGTGATTTACGCATATTGCAGAATGTGTATTACAACCCAAGCATTGAGGATTTGGCGAATAAACTTGACTAAAAAACAACAACTAAAAATATTTTTAATTATTTGCAAAAAACACTTAACTTGGCAGACGCCAGGATGACAGCGCAATGGGCAGATTATCTACCTAGCGCACGTCATTGTATTATCAATCGAGATCGCGGCATCAAACAGTAAAGCATCGTTGCGCTTAATAAACGCTTTGGGGCATTGCAAAGCGGTGTTTTTGGTTAGGTCGAAAATAACGCCCCACTGAGCATCGCAATAAAACTTGCCTTCACACTCCGGTGGTATGACGTTGCCAGTAATCACGGTATCAATCGGCACCTGCTTGTAGCCATCATGCACGATTTCAGCAGCAAGCGGAACCAGCTTAACTTCTTTCAGTAACACATAGCGCACCTTGCCGGTTGCTGATTTCTGCTTCTGATAGATTCCCTCTTGCGGAACCCATACGGTTGCCGCCTTGGCAGGCATGGCAAATAAATAAACCGCGAGCATCATGCCTGCGAATATCACGTAGTGCATCAGTCTAGTCATTTTTAAGCCATTCCCCAAAACGTAACGTCGTCAATCCTAGCATTTTCTCTTTTTGGTAATCCTTGTAATAGCGCATATTGCGCCTTACCAAAGCAATTCGCGCAGCGATGAGCGCATGTTTGTTTACCTTAATTTTCACGCCCCACCACCGCCGTATCATTATCCAGCGCCGCGCGGCAAGTGTTGAAGTCAACCGTAGTCATCTGGCAGGCTCTTGTAAGTGTAGCAAGGGTTCTGTCACACTCTCCCCCACTTGCGGCAAGTCCTTCGGCAGCGGTGGATTCTTCGGGCAATCCAGCGGCACGATTAACGGCTTCGAGGCGCAGGCGCTCATCATAGTTATGCTTAGTATCAGCAAGCCGATTCTGGCTATGGATAAGGTTTTCATTAAGTGCCCTCATTTCATTTTTAAGTCGTTCTCGGTCAAGCATGGCAAAGCCGAGCTTTTCCAGCGCGCGGCGCCTGTCCGCTTCGATGATCTCGGTATTTTTTTTGCCTTCCAGCTTGGCCAGTTCAATCTGCAATCGCTGCGTGTCGGCCAGCTCTTTTTGCGCCTGCTTATAATCCGCAAGCAGCCTGATGGCGGCATCGCGCTGATTTCGCACACGAGAATCTGCAAACAGGTGATACGTTACCATTGACGCGATTAAAATAATCGCTCCTAGCGCGCCGTATAACTTCAACGGCGAGCCAGGAATGAGCGAAAACAGTAGTTTGAGCATTATACTGGCGGCAATTTATTCAATTGAGCCGTATTGTTCAATGCTGAACCTACAGCGGCCAGAATCGCCAGACCAACGCCGACGATTTGGTCGACCAGTGCACCGGCGGTGGCGCCGTCAATAAAGCCCTTATTCACGAAATAGCCAGCAGCGCCTGCTACGGCAATCCGAATGCCAGTACCAATCCAGCCAGCGCCTGCGCCGAGTGCAATGCCTAAAACTTTTTTAATCAAATCCATGTTGTTGCTCCTTTATAAAATTAAACTACGGTAAAACTGCAATTTGCATATGCATGCCATCAGGCTTTGCCCAATCTCCACCCCAATCAAATCCTGCATCCTTGAAACACTTTACTAATTCATTGCTCATGGTCGGCACTTTCCCAAATCCGTTCCAGGCCGCATTTATGTCAATCGCCAAACCCCATGAATGAATCGAGGCACTGGCTGCCCCACGTTTGTTGCGGATATTGAAGCAGCCGTCCCACGACTTGATTTGCGCGGTCAGTTTTCTATCCTTGATGTTCTTGAATGCGCGTGTGAGTGGCAGAATCAAATCGCTGTTGCAATAGATACGCTTAGGAATCATGTCTATCTGCAACTCGACCGGCACCGCCCATACCACCATGTTCTTTTCTTTCACTGGGTCGCCATATCTGGCAAAGCATTGTTTTGAGGTGATCATTTAATTAACCAGTCCAGATAAATCACGAAACCGAAAAAGATGGCCGTGGCCGTAATCAGGATGATGAAAAAATCCCTCATTGCGTCTTTACCCATAAATAAAGCGCGTACAAGGCTGCAATTACAGGCGCAACCGCAATTACCACTTTACGGAATGTCTTTGCGCCCTTGAACAAGTCAACCAGTTCGGCGGTGTTGTCTGCCACTTCCTGCGTTAGCCTGGTGTTCTCATGCAGAGATTCAGAGGTTTCTTTTATACTCATGCTCAATGCCTTGATTTGCTCGCCGTGGCTGTTGAGCTTGTATTCCATCTGGTCGATACGTTCATGCGCATGTTTAATATCGGTCATAATGCTGCCTTTACCCTGTCCAGCCTTGCCACAGTTGCCCCGCCTGATTGCAAATCAGCCAGCGCAAGCGTAAGTTCGCTGCAACTGCCAGAAGGCGGGGCAGATTTGATAAACGCCCCTGTATGTGTTTTCCTTGTGCAAATGCTGAATAAAAGCGCATTCCCTGCGATTGACTGATGCACATAATCCACATAATATTTTGAAAACCAGGTATTCGGCTCGTAGTAGCTTGCATAGGTATATTCGCGCCAGCAATCAATGTAGTGGCAATCCATCTCCCCTGCAATCTGCTCACCTTTTTCAACCCACGGCTTCCATAAATCAAGATTTGATGTATAGAGAGGCGGGGATGTTACAACTACTTTTATACCTGCGCTTTTAAGTTGGGTTATGATTGAACGGTAATTTGCCTCATGTGTCGCAATAGGAATGTTGTTAGTTCTGTCATTGACCGTGAGCATCAATACGCATACGTCTGGCAACAAAGCCAATACATCGCTCTGCAATCTGGCAAGCATCTGGGTAGAAGTGTTTCCAGAAACTCCAGCATTTATAATATCAGCCGCCGCATACCCATTGAATATCCCGACCTTATAAGCCCACCTGTCAGTTAAAGCTACATTCGTAGAAGCGGTTAGAGAATCCCCTAAAAATACAATTTTCATGATTTACCTGTATAGAATATTAAATGTGCCGGCATCAAAAGTGTCTGTTCCGTTTACTGTGGTAAGACGAACCCTGTCAAGAGTTGCAGACAGGTCTTTTGATCCGCTAAAAGTAGCAATATACCCAGATGAAGTGCTGGAAATCCCCCCAGAGATGCTCCATGTATTCCCGCTAAGAAGTGACAAAGTGAATGAGCCATACCATACCTGAGCAGCCGTGGATGAAACCTGAATCTGGAACCCTGTTGAATGGTATGCCGCCGCCGAAACATCCATGACGGCTCCGCTATATCCTGTGTTTTCAATCCCACCGCTATCGCCAATCTGAAACAGTAGCGGAGATGTTCCGTTTGTAGATACACCGGAAATATTAATGGTGATTAATTTAGCCCATGATGGTATCCCGGTAAAGTCGTGAGAGGTTCCAGATGTGGTATTGATTACAGAGCCTGATGTAACGATGCCTTGCAAACTTGCAGGAGTTACAGCGCGAACTGTGTCGGTTCTTGCTGCCATTTCAGCAGTTGTGGCGAGTTCTGCTATCCCGCTTGATGTTGTTGTTGCCGCATCGCTCTGCTTGATTATATTCACATAGGTGACGCCATCCAATGCTTTCGTCACTATCACCCTGTCGCCAGCCGCACAGGTATAACTTGCCCCGCCGTTTATATTGCAGGTCGTGGCATTATATGTGAGCGGCCATGCGCCTGTCGGAATCAGCAGCATCCATTGCCCTGCCGTAATGGTGAATGCCGATGTTGCCACTGTTCCTGTAATGTTGACGGTGTTCCCGGTGGCTGCCGTTAAATCCACTGTAGCAGATGATGCAATGTTGCTGCCAGTTGTCCAGCGTTGCAATGCCGTGAATACGTTTGCGCCAAGTGTCGCGCCCCCGCCAGATAATCCCAAAGCAATAGACCACGCGGCAAGCGTACCTGAGCCGCCAGTAGTGATTACCGTCACCACCAGCGTGGTACTGGAATAGCTTTTTACAAACCCACTCATGTAGTTTGCAGGATTAGCAGTGTTGACCACGTTCACCGACATGCCCGCCGCAAACGCTTTGCCGGCAGTCACCGTAAATGTCTTGTCACCCGTTCCGATCAAAACAGAGCTTGAGCTGGTGTCGGTTGTTCCTAACAATCTGGTATTAAAAAATGAATCAACAGCTGTCCACAGCTCTCCCGCTTCCCATTCATGGAATGCGCGCATGTCTGTTGAAAACTGCTGATTTCCTGTCGCAATACTTGGTACGGTTGGTGTCGCCATAATTTCCCCTTAAATTAAACTTTCAACCTGCATGCGGCATTCGCTGTGCGTGGCATAGGTCAGTACACTCGGCGCGTCAAGAATGATACCGAACAGGTTTGTTGATTCGTATAGCTCGCTGCCCACATACAGTGCCGGCGTTGCGCGCAATTGCTGGATAAGCCGTTGCAGCAAGTCAAACTTTTCATTTGGCAGAGTGAATAAAAACTCAGCTACCGTTGATGTGGCGCCTTCGGCAAAATAATATTCGCCTGTTGGCAACTGCTGCTTGATTGAATAGTCTTTTTGGCGCACATTACTGCTGTAATTTATAGAGGCCATTTCATAACCATAGCCGCCGACAAAATTGCCTATCTTAACGGTGCCAGTCGCCGTTAAAGTAATCACGAACTTGCCATTATTGACCGGGGGGATATCTTCAAATACATATACATTGCGCCTTAAAAATGGCGTAAAGTAATAATCGTAATAACTGGAAAATGTAGAGTAGCTCACAAGGTCAATTGTTTTATTATAGATTTCTACATCGCCGGCATCATAACCAATAATCGAGGCAGAGTTGGCATCAATGTTGATTAAGCCAATAGTATTCAGTACGCCAAGATTCTTGACTGTGAATGTAATGGTGTTGTCATAAATAGCCTGACTTGATGTGTAGGTGTCAAAAATCTTGTAAGCATTGGTTGCGCCTACCAGTGACCAATGTACCGGATTATTGAGGTCTAGTTCATTAAGCGGATTATTCCCGATATTGTCAGCATGCACGGATTGATATACACGGTGAATATCCACACCAGTAACAATAACGCGGTCTGCTAGACCATACGTTGATAACATTGAATGAGCAGCATAGTCATTTTCCGGGATGTTGATACTAACGATATTGGCATCAGTCACTTGAAATGGAATAGTGATTTTTTTCATTTTTTATACCCTTGTCGGCATGCCTGCACGGTCAAAGCGTTGCAGCAGACTGGTGCCATCAGCGGTCTGCGTGAGCGTTTGCTTGGCAATGTCGCGCAATTCTTTAAGCAAAGCTACCAAATCAAGATTACCTCCGGCATTGCCTTGCCCGCTGGCATTGAACCCGATTGCGCCAGACCTGACGTTTGACGTGAAGTCTGCCGCGAAGGTAGAGCCATAATTATTCGACACTCCTTTATAGGCGCGGTATTCTGCCAGCGAGGTGAAACTGTTAAGGTCAAAACTGTTCAGCCTGTCAAGCTCATCTGCTTGTGCCTGCAATTGTTTGAAATAGGTATCCATCGCAGGAGCCAGTGCCACCAGGCCATGAAACAGGTTGCTGGTGGATTCATCCGTCACCTTAATTCCATCCACCAGCTTGCGATATTCATCGCGCGATTTCGGCATCACCGTATTCAGCGCATCGAATTGTGTGGTGATCTGTTTGGTAAATGTATCGAATTGCTCTGACTGCGTGTAGAACAGGCTGGTATAGGTATTGATGGCAGAAAGTCGGCTTTTAAGAAGATCGACATCTTTTAAGGTAATATTTTTTAATGAATATCCGATGGCCTCAAATACCGGCGGCAAATCTTTTAATGATTTATATGCCTGATTAATGAAAGACAGGCTTTCAATATCATTAATGGCATTGCCCAAAGTTGAGCGCTTGACGATGTCGACCAAAACTTCAGGAAGGTTGACGAATCCTTTTTGAATTGCAATTAAAAAAGCTTTTGCAATACCTTGCTCGGCATCTCCGGATTTGAAATATAAATCCTTGCCGGAGCCGTTACCTATTGGCTTGCCGATTGTCAATAAATAAGAATCATACTTTTGCTGGTATTGCACGCCCAAATTGAATCTATCCACTGAAGCGCCGAAGGCTTTGGCATATTGCAGAATCGCATTCGCAAAAGAATTGGCTGGCCCGATTGCAAAAGCCCGTTCGGCGCCTTTGGTGTCGCTGTTGCCATAAGCATTCAGGATGCTAGTGCCATCGCTACCCACCGAAGCGTTTGCATAGAATTTTTTACGGATAACGTGCTGTCCACCTAGCCCGCCCAGCAAGCTACTGGCGACCGCGCCGACAATGCCGCCTACTGGCCCGCCGATAGCAAGGCCAATGCCAGCGCCGATGCCTTGCGAAATTGCGCCCTTGATGTCGCCGGTAAGCAATGAGAGCGCCGCACCCGCAAACGGAAGTACATTAGAAATCGCTCCTGCGTACTGGCCCAAAGCGCCACCCAGCAAGTCACCCAAACCGCCGGTGCCGGTAGAAAGAAATGTGCCAAGCCTTTCGATGCTGGACACAATGGCCGCATTGCCATTTGAAAACAGGTTTCCGATCGACGATAAGCCGCTGAATATCGAACTGCTAGTGCCGGTTGATGCCGCTGCCGAGCCGCTGAACAGACTTGCCGTGCCGCCGGTAAGAATGCTTGCCACGCCGCCAGTGATTGGCTTAAGCAATAGCTCTATTACAGGGCGCAGCACCAATGTTTTGAACATGTTCACCAGCGTATCGCGGAAGTTTTTGGCAAAACCCTTGCCGCTTTCAAAGCCGCGCAGCAAGGCATCGGTCAGCGATTCGTTGATGCTTTTTGCCATGTCTTCATATTCTTTTTGTATTTTTTTTGCGGTCTCTTCCTTCCGGTCGCGCACCAGTTTCTCGTGCTCAAGCTGGCGCTTGTCCAGCTGGTCGAACATCTCTTTGCTGAGCATGTACTGCTTCGATTCAGTTTCAAACGCCTTGTCTTTTGCCTGCTTCACCAGCTTTTCATGCTCAAGCTCGCGTTTGGCAATGTCTTTGAACATGTCGCGGTCAAGCTCGAAATACTTTTCTTCGAGATTCAGCTTATCGCGCGCTGCTTTTTCTGCGGCAGCGGCGGCTTTTTTGAATGCGGCTTCGGCTTTGCCGGCACCTTCAGGAGTCAATACGCTATTGACAGCGGCCTCGTCTATTCCGCCCGTCCTTGCCAGCGCGGCGGTATGTCCTGGTGTATAAATCAGGCGCCCGCGCTGCGCGGCAAGTCCGGCCTGTGCCTGCGCGAGTTCTTTTTCAATCGTCGTGCGGCGTGCTGCGCCGAATCCTGAAATATCATTCGGCAATCCGGCGAGCTCTTTTTTAAGCTCAATGATGTGTTGCGTATATTTTTGAATCTGCACCGAAGGATCTTCGGTCTTGTCAGCAATCTTGCCGGGTACATATCCAAGCGTAAAAAATAGCAGCTTGTCCATCCAGTCACCTTCATCCACGACCGCCTGCAACTGCTTCAAATAGGTATTGAGTGATGGCAGTATCTTGCCGACCAGATTCACAAACAAGCCATTACTGATCAGCTTTAGTTCAGCCAAGCTATCGTTGAATTTATCGGCATTTTCAGCCATCTCTTTAGTCACCGGATTCAGCTCGCGGCCTCTGTCCAGCATTTTGCGCAAACCTGCTTCGCCTTCACTCAATAGCGGAATCAGCTCGCCGACAGATTTACCCAGCACCTGCATGGCCAGCGCGGTGCGGCGCGGGTCGTCGGATGGCATCTTGGAAATGATGCCGGACAGCTGCAGGATAAGTTCTTCGGATGTTTTTGCATTGATTCCGAGCTTTTTCAGGTTGTCTCCATGCTCGACCAGATATTTGCTGCCCTTGCCTAGCGCCAGCGTCAGTGCTTCCATGCTGGTGCCGCTCTGCTCGGTGGCTAGCTTCCAGGCGCCGATCTGCTCCACGGCGATGCCGGTGCGCTTGCTCAGGTCGTTCATGCTGTCGGCCTGATCGATGATGCGTTTAGTGAATGCCACAAAGGCACCAGCACTCAATATGCCGGTCAATGCGCCGAATTGAGAAGTGAGGCTGCCGATAGAACTTTTAACAGAATCGAACGCGACCTTGGTTTTATCGACCGCAGAGATCTCGATGCTGGTTTTTTGAACATTGAATGCCATCAGTTTTTAGCCTTTGCAACCCATTCCATAAACACGTCGTCTGCTGCACGCATGTTGTAAAAAAATCGTTCGCGTTCATCGATCTCAAACAGCTCGCAATAAGCCAGTATCTCCGCTGCGGTGATCCTGTTCGGTCCATTGAAACCGCCGCTGCGCGTTCCGCTTAAATCATTGAAGGCCGATAAGTAAAACGCGCTCTGTTCATCCAATACTGGCCTTCTTGCCAGTGCCGGCGCAACTTCATCCATGCGCTCAAAAACAGGTTTTGAATTACCCCACTCCAATTCCCAGGTGAGGTAATCCGTTATTTTTTTGTGATTGCCTCGTCAATCTCTTTCTGGAAGGTTTTGCGTTCATCAGCGATTTTGGAAACCAGATCCCTAAAATCCGGATAATCTGTCAGCATCCTGATGGCGTTCTCTTTGCTGTACGGCAAATCTGCACCGCCATCGCTGATGCCTTTCCAGTCCAGCAGAATCGCCTCCGCCAGCACTTCCACCGCCAGCTGCGTGGCTACCTCGTCAGATAACTTGCCGTAGGTGATTTGCGCAAGATGCGGCTTGCTGACCAGCCGCAGATGCGCGATGGCCTTCTTGTTGCCTGCGCGCGCGATCTTGAGCTGGCCGCCGTCACCGATATCGACCCAGGCGCCCTCTTCTTCCAGTTTTTTATTGGTGCTGAAATCTTTTTTTAAATCCATGTTAATTCCCCATTTAATTGATTCCCCGTATCAGGATGATGCGGCTGCAGAACGGGGAGAACTGCCTTGCTATGCAAGCGCCGCATCAAAACGTTATGTCGCCGGCACTACCGCCACGCCGCCGCGGTCGATCAGCAGCATCTTGCCGGTAACCGGATCCAGAAAACCTGTGATCTCAAACTCTGCTGAGATGTCCTGGTTGATGGCGCCCGCATTCACCTTGCCTGCACTGTATTTCGCATAAGGCAGCGTGAATACATAGCCGTTGCCCGCCGTATCCTGGAATCGCCAGGAGAAGCTGGTAGACGTGTTGTTCAGGAACTTGTTATAAATGGTCGCATCAGCAAAATACATGCTCAAATTGAGTTTGACTTCGATGGATCCTGAGCCGATACCGGCATTGCCAAGCACGCCAATGGCTTTCTGGCCGCGTAGTGCATTGGCATAACTCATCTTGAGCGACTGGATGTAAGTACCGGAAAGCACTGCTCCGTTCTCAAGTACGTTATAGATGCTGTTGACAGCACTTAAGATGCCGTTGGTGAGCGAAGGTGTGACTGTGGCATGCAGCAACGAACTGCCCTGCATGGTCATATCCTTGCCCATGAAATTGAACGTGCCAGTCACAAGCCCGCCGGTCGAAACGTCCAGCGAGAATCCGTCCACCGTCTTGCCCTTATGTGTTGCATATTGCGTGATGTCCGAGAAGAAGCGCTCGATGGTCGCGCTGCGCTGCGTAATGCCATTGCTCAAGCGCGCCGAGCTGACGGTGACCGCTGCGCCGCCGTTGCCGGTCAAACCGGTGAATGGCGTGCCTTCGAACGTGAGTACGGTCGAAGTCGGTGAAACCGTTTTCGATACCTGCGCCCAGATATTCTGGCCTGAAATGCTGGAGCCAGCGATCTTGACCCATTGGCCAAGTGCAAGATTAGTGAATGCGTTCACGCCCGTGGTCGCTGCGCCAGCCGTCAATGTGCCGGCAGCAAAAGTGGCCGAAGTCGGCACCACCGCACTGACACCGTTCGTGCCGAACGCGGTCGAAAATGTGCTTTGCAGCGCCGATTCCAGAAACCAGTCATATTCGCCATAGGACAATTCAAAATTGATGCCGCCGGAGGCATTAGCATCCGTGATGATCAAATCGGTCGTCGCACGGTCAGAGCGTATCTCATTCGATGTCGTGGTTAACAGTCCATAATCCAGCGTCTCCCCGGTTGTGCGCAGCGCATAACAGGCAGAGGCCGAGACAGGTGTGCCGAACGTAGCTTCTGGTTTGTAGCGCAGGCCCAGTCTGCTTGAAGATGCTAATGCCATTTTTTAACTCCTTAAATTGAAATATCCGGCGCGTTCGCCTGTGTCTTGTATTGCACGGTAAAGCTCATCACGGCCTGCCCGATGGGTTTTTCAGCATCCGCACTCATGCCGATGGAGATTCCGCTCAGATCGATCTGCTTTGCCAGTCCGCCTAGCGTGTTGGCTGAAACGCTCGCATTCAAAGCGGCTTCCACCTCCTTGATTATCGCGTCCAGCGTATCGTCCAGGTTCGCGTTCGCCTTGGCCTTGGCGACCACCTGCAGGTTAAGCAGGCGGCTCAGTAATACCGGGGATCCTATCGAGGCAACTTCGACCTGCTCTTCGTCCGTACTGATGACCAGCCCCGGCAAATCAGCATCGCTTAACGGATAGATGCGCGACTGGAACACGCGGCTTCCCGTTGTCGCCAGCCCGGTCAGCGCTGTTGCCGCTGCCTCCCTGATTTGCCTTCTGACGTGGTTTGCCATTACACCGCTTCCAGTTCAATCACCAATATGCCTGTGCCGTCCGCCTTGGGCGGCGATGAGATGGTGTAGCTCACCGCATCGATCACTACGCTCTGCCCTGCTGCCGCGCCCGTAAAATCCGCCGCCATTACCGTGATGAACGGGTTGCTGCCTGAGACTTCAAAAGCTTCGGCATACGCGTTGTCAAAAATCACCTGCCGGTAAAAACTGTTCCAGAGCGCAGTCTTGGAAAACTCGCTGTTATTGAAAAAATCCGTCAGCTGCTCTGAAAAGGCCATGTCTCAATATCAAACCGATTTCTTCATGCCTACCAGTGAAACCGCAACGTTCTGCGGCCCAGTCACGATGGTGCCGACATAGCGGATGTATCTCCGGATGCTTTTCGGATCCAGCGCCAGCGACTTGATGTCCGCCGTAGTGGTCGATTGCGTGAATGTCGCACCGGCAACATCAGCCCAGCCGGTAGAGCCGTCCGCGCTGTCCTGAATCTTGCCGTCCAGCGTGCCCGTGCCCGTGCCGTGGTTCTGCACGATAGAGACGCCGCCTTCGTAATCCAGCAGGTCAACTGCGGAACCCGTGACCGTGCTGGCCTGCGAACCGCTTGCCACCAGATTGAGCGCCGTGGCGCCGCTTGCAAAATTGAACCGGCTCATGTCTATTCCTTTTCTTCAGTGGTCGCCGCTTTTTCGGCTTTGGCTTTGCCTTCCGCCGCTTTTTCGGCTTTGGCTTTGCCTTCCGCCGCTTTTTCGGCTTTGGCTTTGCCTTCCGCCGCTTTTTCGGCTTTGTTGGCAAAAATCAATTCCTGCCCAAGCGCGTTCGGCACATCGATGACCTTGCCTTCTTTCTGTACTTCGCCTGCAATCAGGAAGTTGCGCAGCACTTTAACTTTCATGGTTTTCCCCTTTGCTTGATGGCCGCTGCCTTTCAGGGCAGCGGCGGATTCAGTTGATAAGGCCATGATTAAGTGATGGAGGTCGCCAGGCTGAATGCACCCGGTACACGCACGCCCACATCGCAAGTCTGAATGGCACGGATGCCGGTGATGGCAGCCGTGAAGCTTGCGTATGGATTCAATGCGATCTCGAGCATGCCCCACTCGCCGATGACCACTTGGCTGAAGTCGCCGAAGATCATGGAAGCGGCAGCCATCTGCATGGATGACATGGCATGGAAGCCTTCGATGGTGCCGTCAAGAATGTTGCCTTCCCACAATGGCGTATCGGTCGAGGTGAATCGTTGGCGGCCTTTGAGCAAGCCTGCCACTGCCGGGGTCGTCACATAGCCGCAATTGGCTGCCAGTGCATTCGATGCTGCCACATCGGTCTGGAACTCCACAATGCCGGCGTAAGCAATCGAAGTTCCGGTCACGGAACCGATGCCTGCTGTGTTCACGATGCCTGTCGGCTGGCCGGATGCACCGGAGCCGCTCAATCCGGCTGAATCGATCGCCAGTGCCACTACTTGTGACAGATCGTTCATCACCAGTGCGTCAATGGCCGGGCTGGATTGCAACATCAACTGGCGAGAGATCTCTGAATAGGCCACCACGTTTTTAGGTGTGAGTGCCATCTGGCCTAAAGTCAATTGTGCTTCTGTCGCGGTGGATGCCTCGTTGGCAAGCCATGCCGCAGTCGCTGCGCCGGTCTGTTTTGGAATCGTGACGTTGCCTACCAGGCCGGTCAGCATGGTCGCGCCCATTCTTGCCAATACGCTACGGTTACGCAGCAGATCGATGAAGTTGGAACCGCTGTTATCGGTTGCTACCACATAACCGCCATTAGCAGCCGTGGCCACGGTCAGATCACGCTTCTGTACTTCGTAAGGCACATAAAAACCATTGTTCGGCGATTCGCCCAAACCTGAGCGTTTCAGGATGGCATCATGGCATTCGCGCTCGAAACCGGCAGATTTCCAGTTCTGGTCTGCCATCGCCTTGATGGCGCGCATCAATGAATAGCTCTTGATCTCGTTTTTGCCCAAACCGATGTCAGGCGTTACGGCTGGCGCGCTGGAGATGATCTCCATCACTTTGGCGCGGAACTCGCCCACTGGCTCGCCGCTGCGCACTGCATCCTGCGTGGCTTTTTCTACGCCGGCATATTTGGCGAACTGCGTGCCGATGGCGATGATTTCAGACGCGCGTTTCTGCTCATCCGCACGGGCGTCTGTCTTGATTTTTTCTAAATCCACTTCTGGTTTAACTTCTGTTGTCATGATTCTAATCTCCTGGATAGATGGCATTGGCTGGTCGGTTGGAATATCGCCCGTGCTGCGACCAACCCCGACTTGAATGTCGGCGGGCACGGAGACTAATGAAATTTCGTAAGGTGTCCACGAGGTGACGCGGTAGGTGTTCTCGCTCTCGCCTTCCCCATCTTCGGAGTAGGATTCGAGCACCGCCTCGTTGATGATATATCCCACAGAGACGTTCTTGCGGATGCCGTCTACCACATCCTGGAATATCTCCTCGGCGCGCTCGCTCTTGCCGAAACGCACCACGGCACGGGCTTTTTTGTCCGTGCCGATGGCAACGCTCTCCACCACGCCCACCACATCGCGGATGTCGTGGTCGCACAGCAGGTTCGCGTGCGCGTTCATGCGGCTTAAATCGATGCTGGAAGGATTATGGTCAAGAATCTCGATGCCCCACCATCGCTCGTATGGCGCCTCGGATGAGAACGCCAGCTCGACGGTGCGCGTATCGACATTAATGGTGTCGCGCTGCACCGCGAACGCGCGGTCCAGTTTTTCACCAAGCTTGAATGGGAGTGCTTTGGCTGTGTTTGTCATGAGCGCATGATGCGCGTATGCAAATGACATTTTCAGGGGCAAAAATGTCAGAGAATTCAGGCAGCGGCGGGGTCTTCTGCCTGTACGGTGGCATTAGTCGGCGTGGGCGGGTTCAATGGTGCCAGACCGAGTTTCAATCCGAGTTCTTCGGCGGATTTGATCTGCACCAGCACATCCTCGTAATCCATGCCCAGCTCTGCGCACACTTGCTGCGGCGATTTGAGCCGCTGCTGGATGGCAAGCACGCTGGCCTGCATGTCGCGGTACGGGTCCACCCATTGCCAGCGGCGCGGCTGCCATGAATGCTGAGAGAATTTAGCGTAATTGCTTAAAGGCAATGCACTGCCGTTGAACAGCGTGACCTGCCCAAACGCGAGCGCGGATCTGAGCCATTCGGCATGCACGCGCTCATGGAATGAATCGATGAGCCATTGCTGCGTACTCATCCACTGGTCGCGTTCTTCCAGCGTACCGGAACGGATGCTGCTGAAATTGACGCCCTCCAGGTCGTTGCCGAGCGAATGGTAAGCCACGTTCCAGCTGGCGCCCACGCCGCGCAGGCATGCCTTGATGAACTCGCCGAACATCTGGTGCGGGTAATCCGGGTTGAATGATTCGAAGCTGACGCCTTCCGGTAATACGCCGAATGTACCTGGGTCGGCTTCGGTATAGGGAATCTCTTCCGCATCCTGCCCGTCCTGCAATGGCACTGGGTCTCCATCCGGCGTGGTGAAGAAGCCCATTTTGGCAGCGCCGACACGGGCAGCCACGACAGCGGCCTCCTGATAGGCGCCAAGATGGTTCAATAAGGTCATGCCGGCGTGCATCCACGGCAGTCCGCGCACCTGTTCCGGGTATTCCTGCTTGAAGATGTGGATGATCTCGTCCGCCGGGATGCGCAGGTGCGCCGTGGCGCTGCTGCCGCCCGTGAGGTACATCTCGGCGGGGTTCTTTTCGCGCAGCCAGTAATGGGTCGGGCGGTTGAAGTCGTCGACCTCGACGCCCATGATGATGCGCCCCCTGCCCTGTTCTGGCGGGCGCATCAGCGCGCTGTCCAGCCGGTTCACATCCAATATCTGCAGGGCATAGCCGAATGCGTTGCCGGATGACCTGCCGCGCACGATGCGCAGCAGCGCTTCGCCGTCGCGCGCGATATTCTCGATGACCTGCGCCTCGATGTCGCGCCAGCTTAAGCGCCCGCTCACATCACAGATGCCTTTTTTGCCCCATACCGCCCATGCGGATTCAACCGCGTCATTGGCTGATGTGTCCGGCTGACCGGGCGCGTCGTAGATGCGGCACTGCAGGCGCACGCCGTCGCCGCCGATGACATTGGCGACCACCATCTGCAAAAAGCGCTTGGCATACGGGTTATTGCGCGCCAGGTCGTTCGAGCGCGCACGGATGGTATCGAGGTTGCGATATAAATCTGCATTCAGGCTGACGTTCTGCGTCGTCCAGCTTGAGGTGAGCCTGTCCTGGCGCGCGCCCGCAAGCTCGCGCTTACTGGCCTTGTCGAATGGCACGGCCAGCTGCTGGCGCTTCTTGAGCGCGCTGGGCGATGCTGTCTTCAGCCAGTTATTCAATACCACCGAGCTTTTAATGGCCACGCGGTCCTTGTTATACCAGTCCTTTTGTTCACTTGCCATTAAAACCTCACTTGCAGTTTGTTTTTGCCAGCGATTCCGCTGCTTTTCGCGGCCTCTTCGGCGCGCAGTTCCATCTTGTAGCGGTCGCGCAGCTTGAGCAGGTCTGGAATCGGGATGTAGCGCATGCGGCGTCCGGCGATCTCATATTCAGAAACCGCCGGGTTCTTGCTTTCCAGCCAGCTTTCGATGGCGTCGAGTGTCTTTTTGACGTGGCTGCGGTTATCGTAGCTACCGACGGCTGCGGCAAGGTTTGGCAATATCTTGATGCTGCCGCTGCCGACGGTGTAGCGTTCTGCCGCTTTGGTGACATACGCCTGCCAGCTGTATTGCCCGGCGACATAAGAAGCCGTGGCAGCGGCTGTGGCGGAGATGAGATGGTCATCACCGCTTGCCGTGCCGTCCAGCGTGTATTTGTTGAGCGAGCTGATGATGGCATAATGCAGCACCCAGCCTGCGGATGCGGGATAATCGCTTAACGTGATCTGCCAGCTTAAGGTATCGCCGGCAGTGATTTCATTGGGAACCGAGGTAAGGGTCGTCATACGCGCCATTAGGCACGTTTGGAAATGACATTTTAAGGGGCTAAAATGTCAACGATGTTCAAAAAAGCTAGTTCGACCAGAAGCCGGAGAACACAGTCTGCCATTGCGGGCCGCGGAAGTTGCCCATGCGGTTGCCTGGAATCATGATATCGGCAGCATAGAATGTATCCGCATCCGTGAACAGGGATGCCTGAAGCTGTGCCGCGCCTTGCGTGAGCGTTGCCGAATAGAACGTGTCAGCATCGGTGTAAAGCGATGGCGTGAGCTCGATACTGGTATTGATTGTGGCCGCGTAGAATGTGTCCGCATCCGTGAATAAAGACGCCGTGAGGTTGACTGCGCCAGTCGTGACCGTCGCGGCGTAGAACGTGTCGGCATCGGTGTAAAGCCCTGCCGTGAGCGTCTGCGCGCCGCCAGCCTGCGCAAGGTCGGCGGCATAGAAGGTGTCGGCGTCCGTGTATAAAACTGGCGTGAGCGCGATGGTCGAGCCAAGCGTCGCGGCGTAGAAGGTATCGGCGTCGGTATAAAGTGATGGCGTGAGGTCCTGCGTCGTGCCGCCCTGCGTGACTGTTGCAGCATAGAACGTATCCGCATCTGTGAATAGGCTTGGCGTGAGCGCGATGGTCGAGCCAAGCGTCGCGGCGTAGAAGGTATCGGCGTCGGTATAAAGTGATGGCGTGAGGTCCTGCGTCGTGCCGCCCTGCGAGACGGTAGCGGCATAGAACGTGTCCGCATCTGTGAACAGGCTTGGCGTGAGCGCGATGGTCGAGCCAAGCGTTGCAGCATAGAACGTGTCCGCATCTGTGAACAGGCTTGGCGTGAGCGTCTGTGCGCCCCCGCCCTCGGCCTTGAACGTTACCGCAGGGTAAACATTCAGGTAGCTGTTTCCGTATGTCGTTGTAGATACCGGAGCGTAGGAAACCACGGCAGAAGCCGCGCCAAACGAGCCTGACCAAGCTGTTGTCGCTGTCTGGCTTCCTGAGGCTGATTCAGTTTTTCTAAACGCAACCCAGCTGCTATCAGCCATGTCGGTCGTGTAGCCCGTGACAGTTACGGGCGTTTTGCCAGTACCGTTGTTCCAGTCCGTCGTACCAATCGTAACGCCACCGTTTGTGGAGGTATAGCTTACGCCGAGAGATGTTGCGCCTGCGGTGGTGTTCGTGCCGCCGTTTACTGTGCTGCTAATCGTTGTATCGTCAACTGTATATACATGCGCCGTGCCACCGGCGAATATCGTGCTGCTGAACGTCAGGACTATATCTGCTGTCGTTCCGGTAGGAACCACCGCGCTGATGATATAGGCGCCAGCATTTGAACCTGAATCGGTACACTGTGCCTCGATACGCGCAGCAATGCCGCCAATGGTTGCCGATGCAAGTGTCCTGCCCGCTGCCGTGCCTTGCTGGCACGCTGCGACTACACGCCGATTGGCGTTTGCCGTGCCTATGTTTGCGGCTGTGGCGGTACTTGTCGAGCCTGAAAAGTTTAGTGTCGCTTCCCCGATGTAAGTTGCTGCCGGTGAGCTTACTGTCGTTGTGTCGCCGTTAAAATTCAGCGTTGCCGTGCCTGCAGCCATCGTGCCGACATTGTTGATTAGTACCTCAAGTACCAGCCTGTCATCTTCAGCAAGTGTGCCGGTGATTAATGATGCCCATTGTTGCAGCGCGTTGGTATCTGAAAGCTCTACGCCTTTGTCGGTCGGGCTTCCGGTTAGCTCGGTGGTGGTTCCCGCCGACCATTTATACAAGCGCACCCTTGCTCCAGCATTTACGGTAAGGGCGCTTTCCAGCATCCACAGCGCGATTTGTTGGCCAGTGATTACCCACCCGCCCGCAGCTACACGCTTGGTGATGAACCGCACAACGCTGCCGCCTGCGGTTTTGGTAAAGAGGATGTTGCTGCCACTGGCCGTGGCGTTGACTATTGCGGTATCTGCTGCCGAGCCGGGGGTATCCAGCCAATCATAGCAAGCTACGCCACCAATGCTGACGCCGTTGGCGGTGGTGTTGCGTAGATAAAGGCCGCTAGGCGCTACGCCGATTGGCGCATCGGAAAACGCGCGGTCACCAAACGCGCCGAAGCCGAACATTTTACAACTCCGCTAATGGGATAATTATTGCATCTTTACCACCAGCCTGCGTCCATGCAGAATACTCTTCAAACTCCTTTTGTGTACACAATTGAGGCTGAACAATTAAGCCATCGGCTGTCCTGTACCAAACCCCTGTATTTTCATCATAAGTGTACATTTATCTATCCGATTCGGTATAAACGCCTGCGACCCCAATCGCTACTGTGGTGACGGTGGTGTTTGCGGTGCCGTTGGACATGGCGCACTGCGGCCCCATGAAGGCTGTGTTCACTGGCAATGTGGTTGAGGTATTACCCTCATAGGTCACATTGTTCACAACATCATCCAGTCGCCAGTAAATCGTAGTGCCATTTGGTGGGCAGAACATATAGAAGTCATACGAGTTGCCAGCGGCGATTGCATTGCTCAACGTTATCTGCTGCTTAGTCGCTGTTGTAGCATCTTTGGTTACAAAGTTGAACGCGCCAGCGCCAGTGCTTGGGTCTGTCGTATCGTGCCATAGCCCGCAGGTATTAACCAGCACAGTGTCAGAAGCAACCACATAAGTTGCGGATGACGCCGTCAAGCCCGCAAATAAGCGCACCGTTGCCGCGGGATATAACTCTACGATGAACCGCGCCGCATAAAAGAACCCGCCCAGCCCTGCCGCGTTTCCTCGCCAGTAGTTAAGTGTATCTGCCGCCGCCGCCTTAATCCCCAACGTTTGGTTGGTGGTAGTAACTACGTTGGCATACCGAGTGCGCCGCATCTGATTTGAGATAGCGGGGGCTGTCGTTGCTGGTGTTGGATGTGTTACTGTGCCGCCCGAAGTCCACACTGGGCCTAATCCTGTGCCTGAGCCCGTGCCGGTTGTGCTTGTTGATGGCACATACATCAAGATTCTGTTTTGGAATAAGGCTGTTTGCAGCGCGGTATCAATGCCGCTTGGCCCGATGATTTTTGGCAGCATCCTGCCGCCGATGTTGCGCGCAAACATTTTCAGGTTGTTGCTGGCGGGCGCTACCGGAACGGCTACAGTCGCATTCGGCAAGTTGAATACAAGCTGATCGTCTAGCTGTAGAACTCTATCTGCCGGGCCTGTTAAAACAACCGTTTTAGTTCCCGCGCTGAAATTGACCGCTGCGCCAGCATTACTTGAGGCAATAACTGTGGTTCTGGTTAAAATACTCCCTGTACCCCACGTTCCAAGCCCAACTTCCCACTCAGTACCAGCGCTGAATACAGCATAGTGGCAAGTGTCGCCATTGGCGCACTTGGATGAGAAAGCCTGATAACCTGACGATGCACCAGCGAGCGTTAGCGCGCCAGTGCCTGTCGTGGTGGTCGTTTCCTGTATTCTGTCGCCGGTTCTGTGCGCCATGATTTATTTTAAGCAAACCTCAGCAGCCCAGTCGTGCCATTATTCTCCGCACCGCCAGCGACGACACGGATGACGCTGGATGTGGTGTCAAGGAGCAGCATGTCTTACAGCTTGAAGATGCCTGAAGCATTCCATGTGATGGTGATGTTGCCGCCGTTCGGCGTCACAGGCAGGTTAGTCACGCCGGTATCGATGTACGCGATAAGCGGCCATGTGGTGTTTGCGCCAGCATTTTTACGATACAGCACAATCGCTTCAACCGATGCGCCAGTGACTGCTGTAAACGTCAGATCCGTTCCATCGAACACGCCGTTCGTCTGTGTCTTGGTCAGTATCTCCTGATCCGTTCCGACGATGCCGGAAAGCGAACTGTAGAACTGGTGCGCTTGCGAGAATGTATAGGTGCCTGTATCCACCAGCGCGGCATAGACGCCTGTCGCTCCTTCTGCCGAGTTGAGCAGGTTATTGGATGTGCCTTTCATCAGCTCCTGCTTGAATAAGTCATAAATTGCGTTTGCCATAGCCAATCCATTCTGGTGTTTGTTGAATTTATGGCATTAGGCTGTTTTTTACGTGACATTTTAAGGGGCTAAAATGTCATGGGTGAGCGTACATAATCAGAATTTTCCCGTGCCGATGCGCATGATCTGCCGCGTGCTAAGTTTGAACTCTTTTGACAGCTGCACGGCATTGTGTCCGGTGAATTTGGCGCGGATGGCATTATCGCGGTCGCGGCGCGAGCTGGCGCTGTGCTTGGCGACGTATATCTCGATGCGCTGCCCGCCGTACTGCTTACTGAGTATCTCCTCGATCACCCCCGGAAGTTCGCGCCGCAGCGCGTCGTTGACTGCCGTCTCGATCTTCGGGTGTGCGGCCGCCGCCGTGGCAAGCTCGCGTATCATCAATGTCTGGGCGCTCATTTCCATCCTTTCACAAAGCCGGGGTTACGCATATTGCGCGGTTGTTTCGTTCTTTTCAATTCTGGCACGGGCTGCGCTACTGGCGTATCGCGCGCCATATTTTCTTGGCCCACAGGCTGTACCATTGCCTCGCGCCTGTCCCAGTCAGATTTCTTCCACTTGTGCAGGTAAAGCTCCGGGTGATGGCTGGCGGCGATACCAAGTATCCATGTATCCAGCCCCTCGTTGCGCTTGCCTTTTTTAAGCTCCCAGCGGTTCTTGCGCGGGTTGAAGGTCTCCGAGACGAGCTGGTCGTAGTATTCCGGTTCCAGCCCGGTGCTGAAATGCACCTTGCGCTCGCTCGGATCCTTGTCCTTGTCGCCATTAAGGCGGTTGTAGAGAAGGTGCTTGGCGGTATCTGCGCCCACCGTGTACAGTGCCACGCCCTTCTTCATGGTCTGCCCGCGCCAGTTCACATCCTGCAGGCTGGGCTTGCCCAGAATGGCGCGCCCGTAAGTGCTTGCACCCTTGGTGGCGATGACGCGCGCCAGCCCGAACGTGGCAGACGCGCGCACAAACGCATAGACCGAATGCGTATGATGCCCTCCGGTATCGATGGCGGTGGCCTCGATGCGCATCTCGATGCCGAAATGGTTGCTGAAGCGTGCCTTCAGGTATTCCGCCAGCGAGAGCCACAGCTTCTCGTCCGCGGGATTGCCGAAGATGACGTGGTAATCCACAGGCCAGGTCATCTCACCGCGCCCGTGCCCCGTGACCTGAATCTCCAGCCGGTCATCCTGCGTATCCACGCCTGCTGTGAGTACCAGCGTGCCGACGGGAATGGTACGCAGCGCATAAGGCTCGGCGCGCGCTGCCAGCACGTTCGGCTTGATGTCGTGGCTGCGGTCTGCCCACGTCTCGCCCAGCCGCGTATTCACGAAGCGCATCATCTTGGAGATGTCGTCCTGCGCCTCTATCCATTCGTATGCCAGCTCAAGCCAGGTTAGGCCAAGTCCCATTGGAGAATATAGCGCGTTGATGTGGTAGCTCCTATATGGCGCATCCGGCACATCCGGAATCCAGCGCGCGCGCCCGCCATGCCCAATCTCGCGCAGCATGTCGGTCTTGTGGTGCTCCTCAATCACGCATCCGTTGTGCTCGCAGAAATAATTTACGCTCTGGATGCGGCGCGTGTTGGCGAGGTCTTTCGTCCAGCGCAGGTTGACCCATTTCAGGTGCTGCAGCTCGCCACAATGCGGGCACGCCACATGGTAGTGGCGCTGGTCGCCTGCCAGGAACAGTTCCTCGATGCGGCTCGCGTCCTTCATGGTGGGCGTGCTCGGCGCGAACAGCTTGCGGTCGTGGAACGTGGTCAGGCGAACTTCCAGCAGGCCGAGCGGGTCGCCCTGCGTGGTGGTCCAGTCCCATTCGTCCAGCTCGTCCGCCAGCGCGTAGCGCAACGATGTGGACTTTAGCTCGGCGGTGGAGCCTGCCGTCTTGAAATATAGGATGCCGCCAGTGAACTTCTTGCGCTGGCTGTTGTTGTCCGCTGCGCGGTTGCTGCGTTTGGCCAGCACGTCGGCGATGGCTGGCGTATCGCTCGCCATCGGGTCGAATTTCTGGCTCACCCAGTCGTTCAGGCTGCGCTCGGTCGGCATGACGATAGCCACCGGACCTTTTGCATAATCCATGATGTAGCCGATCCAGTTGCTGCCCGCCTCGGTTCCCCCCACCTGCGACGGCTTCATGAACGCCACGATGCGGTCTGGCGCGTCCTCGCTCAGGCAATCCATGATCTCGCGCAGGTATGGCGTGCGCGACGTTTTCCACTGGCCCTTTTCAGCCGATCCTTCCCCCGAGAGCACGCGGTGCGTGTCCGCCCATTCGCTCACCGTGAGTTTTTGTTTTGGTCGCACGGCATGCGCCGCCACCTTGTACGTCAGCAGAAAGGCATCGGCGGGCAGGCTCATGCCGATTCACCTTCCTTCATGGCAAGCTTTTCTGCAAACTCGCGCGCAAGCTTGCCAAGCACCTGGTGGCACTCCTGCTTAAGCGCGCTGCGAATGAAATCGATGTCCTTGCCCACCAGCTCCGCAGAGATGCGGTGTGGCATATTCTCCAGCGCCTGGCGGAAAGTCGTGACCACATCAGCCACTGCGTCCTGCATGTCGGACTTTGGCACCAGCTCGCCGATGGTGCGCTGGTATTCGAGCTCGGCCTGCAGTGACTTGTAGTGCTGCTCTTTCGCGCGGCCCTCGCTGAATGTGACATGGTTGACATCCTTGACTGCCTGTTTCTTTGCTGCAGGCGCAGCCTTTTCGCCGTCTCTTGCAGCCGCGTGCCTTTCCTTGACGTCATCCCGGTTCGCATCTTCGGTCTCCCTGATTAAAATCTCGCTCGCTTCCACATCCACTAGCCCGTCATCGGTCATGACGATGCGCCCCGCCTGCTTGAGCTGCGTGACGTAGCCCTTGCTGACGCCAATGTGTTTTGCGAACTGGGTCTGGTTGAGCGCGTTCATGCCGCCGCACCTTCCAGCATGGTGTTCGCCACCGCGTTGATGATGCCGTGCGGCGCGAGCATGTACAGCCTGCGCTGCGCGTTTACCACGGCTTTGGCATCCTGCACCAGTTTCATGGTGATGGGCATGTCCGCGTTAAGCTTGGCCATCATCGAGCGTAAAGCCGCATCGCTGTAGTTTGTATCGTTCATGGCCTTCGCTATCGTGGCGAAGCATTCGCACCAGCCTTCCAGCGCGGTGAGCACGCAGTACATCTCGCCTTCCACCGTGATGCTCACGATGCGCCCCTGCGCCACGTCCACCGCATCGCGCTCCACGCTGCGCATGAACTTGTCTATCTCTGCAAAGTCACGCGCCTGCGTGACGATCTTAGGGATTCGCGTCACTTTTCTTTTCATAAAAAGCCCCGGTTGGTTGGTATTGGTTACGCCATTGCCTGTTTCTGTAGTTTTCGGCCCTGATAAAATCTTCTTCTTCAATCCAGTTTTGCGATTGCTTTACAACCACGCCGCTGGCATCCCTCACCTGAATAGATAAATTATCCAGGCCAAATACAGCGATACAGTCTTTTACAAATTCGTTGATGCTCTTTTCCTTTTTCATTCTCACTATTCTTTAATCTTTTTTTAATAAATGATGTGATATATATGATTTGCAGGGCTTGCAGGGGTAGGTATGTACCCCTGCAAGCGTCCAGACCGCGCCAATACTCGCGCTTGCAGGGCTTGCAGGACTTGCAGGGGTATGTCCCGTGTGCGCGCGAGTGTGCTTGTGTATAGACGCAGTTTTATTGTGAGTGTTACGCGCACGGGCGCACGCAAAAGCCCTGCAATCCCTGCAAACACCAATAGACATGCGGCATTTGCCCTGCAAATTACCCTGCAACACCCCTGCAAGCCCTGCAAATTTTTGCGTTTATTCATCGTTTTTCCCAGATAACGCCTCTTTGAAATCCAGAACGCAGTTGCTGATCCACTTCGATTTTGCGATTTCCTGCGTCATTTTCTGCTTCTCGCTCAGGAAAACTTCCGGTGGAAAGATGACGGTGGCCTGTTTTTGCACGCCTTCATGGTGGTAATTGGCAAAAAGCAGCGGACGCTCGCGCCTGAAACCTGTCATTTTTACGATTCCGCCGATGAACTGGTTAAGCTCGCGCCGGTTTCTGACCCCATTCGCGTCGCAGAACTTGCTGTAAGCTTTGTATAGATCATCGCTCTTGCACGGGCACACAGGCAGGTCCATGTCACCAGCCAGCCATTCATTGATGAATCTCTCGCCGGATTCCATGTTGATGTCGATGAGGTCCTGCTTGCTCTGCGTAAGAGGGGGCTTGCTGTGTTCGTTGAAATCGCCCAGGTCGATGTGAAGCAGGTAATCATGCAGCGCCTCGATGCCGCCGTTAGCGATCTCCTCTGCCACGTCGGAATAGATGTTCTCAGACAGCTTTTCAGGGGTCCACACCACCATGAAGCGGCGGTCGTCCTTCTCCAGCACCAGCGGCTGCTTCTCGTTGCTCAGAAACACCAGGTTAACATGGTTGCGCTCGTCATGCGCCGCCACGTTCTTCGGGTTGATGCGGATGCAGTCTCCCGTGATGAGCGCCTTCAGCTTATTCTTGATGTGGAAAAGCTCCTGCCTCGCCACCACTTCGTCGGCGATCATGAACAGTTTGCCGCTCGCCCAGTCGTTGAACTTATCATCGATCTCGGCCTGACCCACGATGCGCGAATACTTACCGTAAATTGCCGCATACGCCTCAAAAAACAAATTCTTTCCCGCGCCTTGCGGACCGTGGAAGATGAGCGCGGTGCGCATCTTCGCGCCGTGCTTCTGTATCGGATACGCCAGCCAGCGCAGCACCCACTGATACACCGCCTCGCTGTTGGTCGATTCCTCGCCCTTGCACAGGTAGCGCAGCAGGTTGAGCAGGATGTCGCACTGCCCCGGTTTTGGCTTCGTCGGCCATCCGCCCCACAGGTTGCAGATGATGTTCGTGTCTTTTTCGGTCGGGTCAAATCCAACCTCGCTCAGGCGCACCACGCTGCGCAGCGGATGCAGCTTCCACTCGCGCCAGGCATGGTCGACGCAGATGTCCAGCACGTCTGATTTGGGGATGAGGCTCGCTTCCTGGTGGTCATACATCGTGCCACCCGCGCCGTATATCAGGCTGTAGCGCTCGACCGCCTCCGGCACGTCGATAAGAGGTTTTAGCGTACCTTTGTTGTCACTTCCCCAGCCCCCTTGATTGAGCGCGCCCGCAAGCGGGCTTGCAGAACCCCATCCAAGCTGGGCAAGCTTGTCCTCGATCTGCACCCGAATGGTGCTTTCAGAGCAGTTATGGAAGCTCGCCAAATCGTTAAAATCGGTAAGCTTCTTGCCTTCCCGGTCGAACGGGAACTCCGGCTTGATCCACGCGCCGCCAACTGCCAGCGCTGCGGCCTCGGCGGCCTTGCAGCCGGGGTTATTTTCGGTCAAGTAGTCGTCATCCGCGCAAACCAGCACCCTGGTGCGCGGGTATTTCTTGTGCAAAGCCAGCGCCACCGGCTGCAGGTTGCCTGCATCGAACGCGACCGCGACCGGAAATCCTGTCGCCTGGTGCAGGCTCGCGCATGTGGCGTAACCCTCGCCGATGAGTAGCACGCCGCCCGGCGCGCCTCCAATAAGGTGGAAGTGGCCCTTCTTGTCCAGACCTTTTGGCCAGTATTGTTTTTCGAGCTTGCTGCCGCGATCCTTGCCGCGGATGACCTGTAGCCCCCACGTCTTGCCCATCGCGTCCTGCATGGGAATCGCCAGCGTGCCGTTGCCAGCCGGGGCATAGCGCAGGCCGAACGCCTGCACGCCCTTGCGTCTCAGATATTCAGATTCGCCCTCGGCGATGTATCTTGACCATGCGCCGGTGGCCTTGCGCGCCGCCAGCTCGGCCTCGTTCCTGCGCTGGAACTCGGCTTTTTTGGTGGCCGCTGCATGCTGCGCGCGTATGGCGTCCTGCTGTTCTTTGCTTAAAACGATACCTTTGCCCGGCGCGATCTTCTCTTTATACGCATCACCGCCGCTGAAATATCCGAACGAGCCGATGAGCGCGCTGCCTCCGTCGTCCGGCGTGATCTCGTGCAAAACGTACCAGCCCTTCTGATCATGTCCGTCGCGCTTCACGCGCCGCATCATACCTACATCCAGCGTGCTAACGACAAAACCGTGCGAGCGCAGCGTGCTTAAAACTTCGTCATAATTGCGCCAGTTCATCGGATGAATCCACCCAGGCTGGCATTGATGGCGCGGTCAAACTCGATTTGCATATCACTGCCGATCTTATTGATGACTAAGCGCTGGATGCGCCGCGTGTTAAACATCTGCGGAACGTCGATAGTGGACAGCGCCTTGATGGGCAGCCGTGCAGATCCTTCGCGGATGAATACAGTGCGGCCCCTGTTGCCGATGAACGCGCCAGGTATCATTTTCTTGCCTCCGGTGCGCTTGATCTGGAAGCGCAGCTGTGCCAGCGTCTGGCTGTTCTTGCGCCGCCTGCTTTCTGCCAGCGTGACGGTTCTCTCTAAAAAACGAATGAGGTTGAGCGCGCGCCCGCGCGCTGAGCCAGCATAAGGGTCGAGCACAGCGACCCAGTTCGCATAGCTGCGTTTTGCGCGGATGACGCGCAATCGCGCCCTGACATCGCCCTGCCTTATATTGAACTCGCCAGATATTTGGCGCGCCATCTCGGTATTCGCCTTGGCGATGACCTTATTCAAAGCCGCCGGAACGACGCGCTTCTGCAAGTCGCCGGACAGCCTGTTAAGGTTTTGCTGCACTGAAACGAAATCTGCCTTGATGGAAATAGTCACCATGTTCAGTATGCTCAACCCTTGTGTATGAGCGACGTTTTGCGCTCGTTTCGACC
>JBGANT010000018.1:0-34228 GCA_044222155.1 Methylophilus sp. | reverse complement strand
TTGCTGTTCTGGGTTGTAGCGGTCGTGCTTGGCAGGCTGTATGGCCTGCAGCCTAACATAGTCGATCTGGACAGCATTCTGGCCAAACCTGGGGCGCATTACTGGCTTGGTACGGATGATTTGGGGCGCGACATCCTGGCACGTGTGCTGAAAGGCGTGGAGGTGTCGGTGTGGGTAAGCGCGATGGTCACGCTAGTGACCATGACATTGGGCGTGACCGTCGGATTGCTTGCCGGTTTTCTTGGCGGCGCTGTAGATAAGGTGCTGATGCAGGTCACGGGTATCTTTCTGGCCTTCCCTGGTGTCTTGCTGGCAATCGCCTTTGCCGCGGTATTGGGGGCTGGTCTGGGCAACCTGATCCTGGCATTGTGTCTCACTGGTTGGGTCAGCTACGCGCGGCTGACGCGTGCGCAAACACTGAGCCTGCGTAACCGTTTGCATGTGATTGCGGCAGAATCACTGGGCGCCAGCGTTATACGCATATTAGGCAAGCATATTCTACCGCTGCTGGCTTCGGTGCTGATTGTTGAGGCCACCTATAGCTTGGCGAGTGTGATGATTGCCGAGGCTACCTTGTCGTTTCTCGGCTTGGGCATACAGGCACCCGAGGCCAGTTGGGGCGCCATGCTGCGCGATGGTGTGCGTTATATGCTGGTTGCGCCGCATTATGTGCTGGTGGTGGGGCTGAGCATGATGTCACTGGTGCTGGCCATTAACCTCGGCGGCGACTATTTGCGTGATAAGCTGGATGTGCGTACGGAAACTCTCTAAGGAATCACTTGAATCACATCATCTGGCAAGAAAATGACCAATCGTGCAGCGCGCATTGGCAATCTGAGGCGCATAATCCGCCGCCTAAAAATATAGTGGTCGCTGACGACACCACCAAGGCGGATGCCGCATACAAGATGGCCTGTGAAGGCACGGCGCTGCTTTATCGTGGTGATTTTCAGAATGCAAAACAATTATTGCAGGCGATCACACGGCGTGTCGATAGAAAACCGATCAAGCCGACCGCCAGTATGGCAGAAGCATTTCACCAGCATCGCGCACGGCAGATCCAGCGTGCGAATATCACCAACAAAATCCTGATCGAATTGCAGCATGGCAAATGTGATTTAAAACGCGCACCTGATGTGAGAGACGCTGTAAGTGGAGCGATTGGCGACAAGATTCCTGTCAAGATGGTGCTTTCTCTCAGAGAGTTATTGGGCATGATAGGCGCGCACGAATGGCGCAAAAAAGGCGTGTATATCGATGCCCTGAGAGCCAATATCCATGCGGACTTTGGGGTATATTCCCCGGTGCGTGGCGAGTATCTGGAACTCATCAACCAAGCGCCGCTGAATAATGCGCAAACTGCGTTTGATATTGGTACGGGCACGGGGGTGATTGCCGCAATTCTGGTGAATCGTGGCCTGAAAAAAGTGGTGGCGACCGATAACAACCCACGGGCTTTGGCTTGCGCGAAAGAGAATATCGAGCGATTGAATTTGAAGCCGTATATCGAAGTAGTGGAGGCAGATTTGTTTCCGCAAGGCAAGGCCAATCTGGTAGTGTGCAACCCGCCCTGGCTGCCTGCTAAGGCCAATGCGCCAATTGAGCATGCGATCTATGACCAGAACAGTGCAATGCTGAAAGGTTTTTTAAGCGGTGTTAAAGCGCATTTGACGGAAAATGGTGAAGCATGGTTGATACTTTCCGACTTGGCGGAGCATCTGGGTTTACGAACGCGCGATGAGTTGATGCAATGGATCGCCGATGCAGGATTGCATGTAATTGAAAAACTGGATATTGCGCCGAAACATGCGAAATCCAGTGATCAATCCGACCCGCTTTATTTGGCGCGAAGCAAAGAAATCACTTCCTTGTATCGGTTAAAATGAAGCCTGGATTACAATAAGGCAAATTTACCAGAGAGAACTATGTCGCTAGGCCCTGTCATGTTAGATGTTGTCGGCAAAGAATTGACTGCCGATGATGTCCGTCGCTTACAACACCCACTGGTCGGTGGTGTGATTTTATTCGCACGCAACTTTGATAATTGCGCGCAACTCGCTGCCCTGACAGCCAGTATCCATGCGGTTCGCAAGCCGCCTCTACTCATTGGTGTGGATCACGAGGGCGGCCGCGTGCAGCGTTTCCGGGAAGGGTTCACCAAAATCCCGCCGATGCGTGAGTTGGGCAAGGTATGGGACAAAAATCCTAAACAAGCCAGACACTTGGCACAAGAGGCAGGCTGGGTGCTAGCGGCGGAGTTACGCGCCCACGGTGTGGATTTCAGTTTTACGCCAGTACTGGATATGGACTATGGCGACAGCCTGGTGATTGGTGATCGTGCATTCCATCGCGACCCCTATGCGATTCACGATCTGGCTTTCGCCTTGATGCAAGGGCTGAAGAAAGGCGGCATGCAGGCTGTAGGCAAGCATTTCCCAGGCCATGGTTTTGTGGTGGCGGATTCGCATGTCAGCATTCCGGTAGATGAGCGTCCGTTTGACGAGATCGCTCAAAACGACATGCAGCCTTTCCGGCAGATGATTGATGATGGGTTGGCGGCGATTATGCCTGCGCATGTCATCTACCCGAAAGTGGACGAAAAGCCGGCAGGATTCTCACCCAAGTGGCTGCAAAAAGTGCTGCGTGAGCGTCTGGGTTTTGATGGCGTGATTTTTAGCGATGACTTGAGCATGGAAGGCGCGACGGTAGCAGGGGATGTGACCAGTCGTGCGTTGGCGGCACTCAATGCCGGTTGCGATATGGTGCTGCTCTGTAATCGTCCGGACTTGGCAGATGAATTGCTCGCGAACCTGCAATGGAAGATGTCCGCACAAAGCATCGCGCGGCTGGCACGTATGCATGGTGGGCATCATCCGATGAACATGGACCATCTGCATGAGAGCGGCGAATTTGTAGCTGCGGTAAAACATGTGGGGCTGGTAGGCAAAGAGGAGCAGGACCTGTTCGCGTAATTGTTACAGCTGTTCACAATTTGTAACTTGAAACTTCTGTTTAAAATCGCTATCTTAACTATGTTGCCATTTGGCAGCTAACTCAAGAGGGAAATGTAATGTTAGATAATATGCAAGTATTAGGTCGTGAAGCGTCCTCGGTACAAGCGCAGAACAAAGTATTGCGCAACACTTATGCAATGCTGGGTTTAACCATGATTCCTACCGTCATCGGCGCGATGATGGGTATCCAAATGAATTTTGCCTGGCTGGCAGCAAGCCCGATCCTGGCGTTTGTCGGCATCTTCGCGGCTGTTTACGGCATGTCCTGGCTGATTGCCAAAAACGCCAATAATACAGCGGGCGTGTGGCTGCTGTTTGCTTTTACTTTTGTGATGGGTCTGTTGCTTGGCCCCATTCTGCAGTTCGCATTGCACTTGAGCAATGGCGCACAGCTGATTGGCTTGGCGGCAGGCGGTACGGCGGCATCGTTTCTGACCTTGTCGGCAATCGCTACCAGCACCAAGCGTGATTTCAGCAATATGGGCAAGTTCCTCACTATCGGCATGGTGGTGGTGATTCTGGCTGCGCTGGCAAATATGTTCTTTCACGTGCCTGCCGTGTCACTGGCAATTTCGTCCGTAGTGGTGCTGCTGATGGCCGGTTTCATTTTGTATGAAATCAACGCAGTCGTGCGTGGCGGCCAAAACCAACTACATCATGGCCACCATGAGCATCTATATCAGCCTGCATAACATGTTTACCAACTTGCGTTTCCGTTGATGTCCTTCATGGGCAACGACGATCAAGTTGTTGCGTTTGCAATAAAAAAACCCGCTGAAAGGCGGGTTTTTTATCGTAGTGTATTCATTGCGAAAATCATTGCCCTGAAAGGCGCATGCAGATTGGCTTGCAGAGCAGGTGTTTTAGCAATGAACGCGTGCGTGTGAGTGTAAAATTTAATTGAAGCTGACCCCTTTAGTGGGCTGATCTTGTCAGCAAACCGGTCACAGCCCAGCGCCAGATAAAGCGGGTGTGGAGTAAGAAAAACGTGGTCTGTCCCCTATTATTGCTTCAGCTAACTGTGTTAATTCAAAAAGTTTTTTAGTGTTAGTCATTTATCTTCCCCTAAATTGACAATACTCACAAAATAATTATTAAAACCAACAAGTTCCAGTACGTCACCTTCTCGGTTATAACAATTATCACGTAACCAAAACTTCCAAGCAGATAACCCTTTACCCGTAGTCATTGGATTGCCATATCCACTAACAAAATTAATAAATTCCGCTATTCTCTTGTCTGATTTACTGTCATAAAAATAATTGACACTTTTCTTAAGCGGAATCAAATCGCCAAACTTTTCCGTATCAAAAGCCTTAAAAATACGCTTATTGATTTTAGTAATGGTGATAGCATTTGACGTACCTGCATTTAAAACTTCATGTGGCATTTCATTAACATCTTTACTGAATGGCTTCAAATCCTCAGCCGTCAACTCAGGATTCTCCTTCATCCACTGCTCCGGTGTTTTGTACACCCAAAACCCTGCTTGCGTAGCGCAGTAATATTTATGCATTACCAGCGTGGGTATCAAATCCCAAAACACTAAGTTGTACATCACAAAAGCCGCTAGCCCACCCCAAAGCCAAGGCTTTTTGTTATTGGCTTTTGCCCAATTTGATGCTTTTCTAGTCACCCAAATGGATACCAATAAATAAATGACTAATGCCCCTAAAGCCATTAACCCCATCATGCTGCTACCCTCCATTCGTCATCATTACTTGCTATTTGTTGTGTTGCTCGTGCATCTAAACCGTTTTGTGTTGATTGCCCTGCAAGCCAATATCCACGCGGATATTGGGCAGGTGTTTTGAATAGAAGAATAGGGAAGAATAGGGGACAGACCACGGTTTTTCCGCCCTTCTATTATTCCCTCAAAGTGCTGGCGAGATAATTATTGGGGTAGCGCACGGGAGTCAATTAGATTCACTTTTCTTAAATCTGCGTGCCTTAAAGAATGCGCTGAGCAGGGCTCCGCATGCTTCTGCCAATACGCCACCAGTAATCTCCGTGTGGTGGTTGAGCCGGGTTTCTGCCATCAGGTTGACCACGCTGCCACAGGCGCCGGTTTTAGGGTCGCTGGCGCCATACACCAGCCGGGCGATGCGCGCATGCTGGATAGCCCCGCTGCACATGGCGCATGGCTCCAGCGTAACGTATAGCTCGCAATCTACTAGGCGATAATTGCCTAGATGCGTAGCCGCCTGGCGCATGGCTTGAATCTCGGCATGGGCTGTCGGGTCGTGCTGGCCGATGGGCTGGTTAAAGCCGCGGCCAATCACCGTGCCATTCTTTACAACAATCGCGCCTACCGGCACCTCACCGTTATCTGCAGCCAGCTTTGCCTGCTCAAGAGCCTGCTGCATCCAGTCCTGATCGTTCATGGGTGCTGCGGCTTGATTAGCGTTTCTCGCATCCTTTGTCCGACCAGCGCACCAAGACGTAAATGACACCTAATACGAAGGCGCCACCTACCCACATGCCGATTTCTGTAGGGGTAGGGGTAGCGTCTTGCACGGGCATGACGATCAGTTTGCGCAGGAATAGCACCAGTACCACTTCGATAAAAGTTTCTACCTGCAGCTTGTTGCCCATCAAGTAGCGAATCTCGGCCGAGATTAGCGCGGAGATGGACCACAACAGCATCAAGGTGCCCAAGGCATGCAGAAAGCCATGTACCAAATTATGTGCGTAAGCCGCCTGTTTGACATCCTTGAAAAACAGCCAGGTGAACATCAGCACTGAAATCGCCAGCGCCATGCCGATGACCACATGGGCAAATCCGTTCAGCCATAACATTGCCCGCACGGCAACTCGGTTCATAGGTTCAAACTCACGCGGCAGTTGGTCTTGTGTCATATCGGGCTCCGAAACAAATAATCTCCAGCAGATGTCATTTAACCATAAACTCAGCATTTTATTCATGCGTCAACCCAACTTTATCCGCGATAACGGTGTCATAATATTTCCGTAAGCCATATAACATGGAGATTGCAAATGCAGAAAAACAGAATTTTCACTGCCCTGGGCACCGCGCTGGTATTGGCTTGCAGCCATGCTATTGCAGAGCAGGAAATCTACAATATCGACAATAACCACAGCTTTGCCAACTGGAGCATCCGTCATGTGGCATCCAAAGCTTCCGGTACGTTCAGCGATGTCAGCGGCCAGATTCTGATCGACCGGGGAAATCTGGCAAATTCCAGCGTGAAAGCCAGCATCAACATGCTGAGCGTGAACAGCAGCCATGCCAAGCGCGACGACCATCTCAAGAAGCCGGAATATCTGGATGTGGAAAAATTTGCCGAAATGACCTTTGAGAGCAAAAAGATCGAAGCAACCTCCGCCACTGACGGTGTGATGACAGGCGTACTGACATTGCATGGCGTGAGTAAGGAACTGACGTTCCCATTCAAAGTGCTGGGTTTTGGTGCCGACCCATGGGGCGGCCAGCGCAGCGGCTTCGAAGCGCATACACGCATCAAGGCTAGCGATTTCGGCTTTACCTGGATGAATAAACCGAACGCACCAGTAGGGGATGAGATTGAAATCACCTTGCTGATTGAGGGTATTAAGCCTAAACAGGATACCAAAAAATAACAGGGGGGAAATCATGGTATTGGATTTGTTTAGCCCGCTGCAGTTGGGTGCCATTAGTCTGAAGAATCGCATCGTGATGGCACCGTTGACACGCAATCGCGCTGGTGAGGGTGGTGTGCCGCAGGCGATGAATGTGACTTATTATGCTCAACGTGCTTCTGCCGGATTGATTATTACCGAGGCGACGCCAATTTCGCCGATGGCGCATGGCTACCCAGCCTTGCCGGGCATTTATACGCCGGAGCAGGTGGCGGGTTGGAAGAAAGTCACTGAGGCGGTGCATGCCAATGGCGGAAAAATCTTCATTCAACTCTGGCATGTCGGTCGTATTTCGCATCCCAGCTTGATCTGCGGACAGACGCCTGTTGCGCCCAGCGCCATCAGGCCGGCCGGACAGGCTTTTACTTATAGCGGTCTGCAGGATTATGTGACACCGCGCGCGCTGGATAAAAGCGAGTTGCCGGGTATCGTGAATGATTATGTACATGCCGCAAAGTGCGCGCTGGAAGCGGGGTTTGATGGCGTAGAAGTGCATTCTGCCAACGGTTATTTGCTCGATCAATTCTTGCGCGACGGCAGCAATCAGCGCGCCGACGAATACGGCGGCAGCTTTGAGAACCGTGCCCGCCTATTGATGCAGGTGGTGGAGGCAGTGGTTAATGTGGTGGGGGCGGATAGAACCGGTGTGCGCCTGTCGCCCGTCAATCCATTCAACGATATGCGCGACAGCAATCCACAAGCGCTGTTCGAATATGTCGCTGATGCGCTCAATCGCTTTAATCTGGCCTATTTGCATGTAGTGGAGGGGGGTATTCATGGTGGTGGAGAGGCTGCCCCGTTCGATTTTGCCGCTTTCAGAAAGCGCTTTAAAGGCGCGTATATGGCGAATCTGAGCTATGACAAGGCGCGCGGCAATGCGGCAATAGCGAGTGGTCATGCGGATTGCGTCGCCTATGGCGTACCGTATATCGCCAATCCCGATTTAGTCGAGCGCTTCAGAACAAATGCGTCATTGAATGAAGCGGACGCAAATACCTTTTATGGCGGCACAGAAAAAGGCTATACCGACTACCCGTTCTTAGGAAAATAAAATGAAAAAACCAGCAACCACCCAGCAACCAATCTCAGAGATCATTGCTAACCGCTGGAGCGGGCGCGCTTACAACCCTAATAAGCCGGTCACGGACGAGCAGGTGACGGCGTTACTGGAGGCTGCGCGCTGGGCACCCAGCTGTTATGGCGACCAGCCTTGGCGTTTTGTGGTGTGCAACAAGGGCAAAAATCCGCAAGCCTGGCAGGCTGCGTTTGATACTTTAGCCGAAAGCAATCAGGCGTGGGCAAAGAACGCGCCCCTGCTGGTGCTGGTGTGCGCCAACACGTTATTCCGCCACAACGGTAAGCCTAATCGCTGGGCTGCTTATGACACCGGTGCGGCGACTGAAAACCTGTGTCTGCAGGCAACCGAACTGCGCTTGGTGGCACATCAGATGGGCGGCTTCAGTGTCGAGGCGGCGCGCAAGGCTTTTTATGTGCCGGAGCAGTTTGAGTTAATGGCGATGGTGGCGATCGGGCATGGCGATACGCCAGAATCGCTGCCGGATGATTTGCGTGAACGCCAGCTCGCACCTCGCCAGCGCTTGGCATTGGGCGAACTGTTTTTTGATGGTATATGGGAAGCGCCGATTAAATAGGCCATGTGATACAATGCCCGCTTTATTTTTTGATTAAAAAAACCGGGAACATCATGGCCGTTTTAACCCTCAACAAAGCCAATTTTAAAGATACCATCGAGAATAATGATTTTGTCATCGTGGACTTCTGGGCACCGTGGTGCGATCCGTGCATGGCCTTTACGCCCACTTTTGAAGCGGCTGCCGAAAAGAATCCGGATATCGTGTTTGGCATGGTCAACACCGAAGCCGATCCGGAGATTGCCGAGTATTTTCAGGTACAGCAAATTCCCGGTATTCTGGTGATTCGTGAGCGTGCCGGTATTCACGCGCAAGTGGGTGAGATTGGTGCTCCGGCGCTGGACGAAATCATCAAATGGGCGCGCGCCTATGATATGACTAACGTGCGTGACTTCATGGCAAGGCAAGATGAACTGCTGAAAAAATAAAAAAGCCGCTTCAAGCGGCTTTTTAAATGCAAATACAGACTTAGAACCCACCGGTACTTACCAGGCGAAACAGGTAATATAGCCCCAAGCACATCATCACATACATCGGTAGGTTGCCGCTTTTCTTGGTTTCCACTTTGGAGGGTGCAGTAATCCAGCGGTTAAGCAGCCATAATGCTACGACAATAACCGGGATGAAAACCATATGGGAGGTATCCTTGAATAGCCAGGAAAGGCCGCTTTTTAGCCATCCGTCTTCTTTGAAGAACTCAATAGCAAGGCCGGTCATCCCGATAATCAACAGAATAAATCGGCCGATGGCCAGCATATTGTTCAAGCCGGATTCCGGTTTGATGTTGACGTTTTTGCTATATTTGTTGGGATCTTTTTTTTGCGGGCCTGCCATGCGAGTTCCTTGAAAATTTAGCTAATTCTGCGCGAGATATTTGGCCGGGTCAACCGATTTGCCTTGGCGGCGGATCTCGAAATGCAGCTTGATCGTGTTGCTATCGGTATTGCCCATTTCGGCGATTTTTTGTCCGCTTTGCACAGCCTGCCCTTCTTTGACGAGTATTTTGCTGTTGTGTGCGTAAACGGATAGATAGGTTTTGTTGTGCTTGACGATAACCAGTTTGCCGTAGCCGCGCAAGTCTGAACCTGTGTAAATGACTTTGCCACTGGCAGCAGCGTTGATGGCTTGACCGCTATTTCCGGCAATATCGATGCCTTTGTTGCTTGATTCATTGAAGTTGCCGGTGATTTTGCCTTGTGTTGGCCACGCCCACTCGATAGCCTCGTCATCCGCAGGTTTGGCTTCGGTGGTCTTACCGTCTGCGGGTTTTGTCTCTGTGGCCTTAATGTCTGTCGGTTTGACTTCCGTGGGTTTGGCTACAGGCCGATTCATTGCTTCTAGGCTATATGGCTCGCGCGTGGTTTTGGGCTCACTGAGTACTGGCGTGACGGCAGAAGGTGTGCTGCCAGCTGCGGTGTTGGCGGTCTCGGTCACAGTCGGTTCGGTTTTGATGGTGCTGACGACGACGCCATCTCCGGCGGCAGTTTCGGACGCCGCTTTGGGCTTGAGCGGCGCAAAATTTAGCACCTGCCCCACCTTAATGGTATAAGGCGGCGGGATATTATTGATCGCAGCGATTTCCTTGTAGTCATAGCCAAACTCCAGACCAATGCGTAGCAGGTTATCCCCTTTTTTGACCGTGTAAGTATCTGGCCGCCAATCTTTGCCTGAAGGACTGGCTGCCGGTTTTGTGGCAGGTGTGGCGGGTTTGGTTTGGGGCAGGCGGTCGATGACAGGTGCTGGCGGGTTGCTCTCGCACGCAGTCAAAAGCAGGCAAACAAACCACCAGCCGTAACGCATTAGGCGCTCACTCCGCCTAGCAGGGGAACGAATTTCACCGCTTCTAGCTTAGTCTGGTGGAATTCTTTGCCGGTGTTCTCGATCAGCGTCAATATTTGCGTGCTGGTACCGATAGGAATCACCATGCGTCCGCCCACAGCCAGTTGCGCCAGCAAATCCTGCGGCACGTGGCTAGCAGCAGCAGTGACGATAATGCCATCGAACGGCGCGAATTCGGCCAAACCGTCACTGCCGTCCGCGTGATCCAGTTTGACATTGGTGCATTTGAGTGTGCGCAAGTGCCCGCGGGCTTTCATTACTAGCGGGCGGATGCGTTCGAGCGATAATACCTCTCTGGCAACACCCGATAATACGGCGGTCTGGTAGCCGCAGCCAGTGCCGATTTCCAGTACTTTGCCTAGCTGACCGCCATTGCGTAGCAGTTCGGTCATACGAGCCACAATATAAGGCTGGGAAATGGTTTGCCCGAAACCAATCGGCAAAGAGACATCTTCATAGGCACGAATCGAGAGCGCCTCATCCACAAAAATATGACGCGGGATTTCTGCCATTATGGACAGTACGACTTCATCTTTGATGCCTTGTTCCCTGAGGCGCGTGATCATACGATCGCGTGTGCGTAACGAGGTCATGCCGATACCGGCCTTGTTTCTGAGTAAGGCCATAATCAGTTGTTCAGCCAGTCCTGCATTTCATGGAGTTGGCTATGTTTGGTCAAATCCACCTGGATGGGGGAAATGGATACCTGGTTGTTGGCTACCGCGTAAAAATCCGTGCCTTCGCCACCATCGTTTGGCTGTCCAGCTGCACCGACCCAATACACGGTTTCGCCACGTGGGGTCTTAAGCTGCATCACCGGCTCAGCCTTGTGACGCTTGCCCAAACGCGTGATGACTTTGCCTTTAAGCTGGTCATACGGAATGTCCGGGACATTTACATTGAGTAAGGTGGGGGATTTGAAAGCGTTCTTCAGGTGTTTCTGCATCAGTTCAACCGCGACTCTCGCAGCTGTCTCAAAGTATGTCGAGTTGTGCTGTGACATGGAAATCGCAATCGAGGGAATGTCGAGCAGATAACCTTCCATCGCCGCCGCAACGGTGCCGGAATAGATTGTATCGTCACCCATGTTGGCGCCGTCATTAATGCCGCTGATGACCATGTCAGGCAGATCCTTCATCAGGCCGGTCAGTGCGATATGTACGCAATCGGTAGGCGTGCCATCCACGTAATAGGCATTCTCCCCGGTTTTTCTGACACGCAAAGGGCGGTCGAGCGTCAATGAGTTGCTGGCGCCGCTGCGGTTGCGCTCCGGGGCGACGATGGTGATATCGGCCAGTGGGGCCAGATGCTGAGCCAGGATGTTCAGCCCGGGTGCAAAATAACCGTCGTCATTGGAAAGTAGAATGCGCATGGCTGAATTATAAATTAAGCTATGCGTTTTTATGCGTGGTTTCGGCTGAGTTTTGCGTAAAAACCGAGAGTTTTGCATAAAAAATCGCACAGCAGAAAAAAATGAGACACAGCAGTATTTCAATCAAGGCTAATGTGACTGAAATGCCGCTGTCGGCCCAGGCGCGTACCACGCCCTCGGTGAAATAGAGCAAGATGAACATGCTGGCCCATTGATAGGTATAGCGCCGGCCACGCAGGATGCCGAACAATGGTACGAGCAAAGGCACTGCTTTTAGCATCAGCAGGGAGCCGCCTGGTTTGAGCGGCGCAAGGAGTGTCTCCCAGGCCAGACACAGCAGAATCAAGGCTAGCAAGCTGGCACTGGCGCCCAAACGCAATCCGGACATCATGTGCGGCAGGCTTTGGACATTTCCACCAAGGCCTGACGTGCTTCAGTGGCATTGGTGATGGGCGTTTCAAAATCAAAGCGTAAAGTTCGGGTGGCGTCAGTATGGTCGCGGATGCGTACATCGAAGCCATCGCAGTCGATGCCTATCATCTCAGCCTGCTGCGGCTGAACGCCGTGGAAGTGCATGCAGTACGCCAACAGACTGTCCGCATGGTCGGCATTCATGTGGTCTAGGATGCCGCTTTCGATCTCGGCCAATTGATTGGCTGGCGCAGTAATGCTGCCTGCCTCCATCCATGACATCTTGCCGAACCCGCCGATGTAGCGAACATGCGTAGTTTGGACGCAGTAGAAGGCAAAATCATGCATGTCGAAGTAAGTGGCGGCTTGCGGCAGGTAGCGAAGATAACGCGCTCGCAAATTTTTGTCCGCAGATTTGTCTATCTGCACCGCTTCACCCAGCAAGGTCAGACGCGCATTGGCTTGCAGGTCTTCGGCACCAGCAAACACCAGCAGTGAGACTTTTGGGTTGGCAGTGATGTTTTTGGTGTGTTCTGCGATATTGCTGATGAGGATGATGGGGTTGCCGGCATGATCCAGCACAAACGGCGCGACAGAACCAAACGGATAGCCGGCATATTTTGCGGAATGGGTGGAAAGGATGCCGCTACGGGTACTGCGCAGGAATTGCCTTGCTTCAGTTGCCAAATTCATAGGTGTTTATTTGTTCAGTTTTAATGCTGTTTCTGCCAAGCGCTTGCCCAGCGCGATGCACAGTTTTTTCTCATCATCTGTAATCGGCTTGTCATCCATGGTGCCGCCGACGTGGCTGGCACCATAAGGGGTGCCGCCGCTCTGCGTAGTGCTGAGCGATGGTTCGGAATAGGGTAGGCTAACCATCAGCATGCCGTGGTGCATCAACACAAGCCGGACGTGCCATCCAGAAAGTATTTCATCGGCGCGGCCATATTGCCAAAACGTGTCGGACTGCCCAACGCCAAACCAGCGCACTCTTCCAAATCCTTCAGTTCGGCATAGGGTGCACCACTGGCTGGAATGTCAGCTTCGGTCGCCTCGCAATTGGCCGAGACTTTCGGCACGGTGCGGATGAGCGCTTTTGCGCCTTGTACACTCTCAATGCCACGCGCAATCAACTGCGCCATCTCGCGCACGGCACCACCTTGGGAGTAATAGAGGACAAGGATTTCGGTCATTTTTTTTGTTTGTTTCTGAGTAACAAGTGAGTTTGATGTTTTTCGATATCAAACGTGCCGATGGCGATAGCTAAATCTCCTAACTTTGAGTAACCATAGTTTCTAGGGTCGAAGTCAGGAGCGTTCTTGATAATGTTACTTCCAACGCCGCCCAGATGCGCCCATCCATCATCATTTGAGGCAGCTTCTATAGCTGACCTGAAGAGATTGATAAGTTTTGTGTCTTGTCTTAATTTATTGGGTGGCGTTTTGGTTGGCTCTTCTAGAGCATCTGCTTTAAGTGAGAATACTTCGGTGTATATAAAGCGGTCGCAGGCTGCCACAAAGGGTTGAGGTGTTTTTTTTTCGCCGAAGCCATACACGCGCTTTCCGGATTCGCGAATTCTTGAGGCCAGTCTGGTGAAGTCACTGTCACTGGAAACAATACAAAAACCGTCAAAATTATCGGTATAGAGCAAGTCTATCGCATCGATAATCATGGCGCTGTCAGTGGCATTCTTGCCGGTAGTGTAGCGAAATTGTTGTATAGGCTGAATGGAGTGTTCTAATAAAGTTGTTTTCCATTGCCCCAAGTTAGGTGTTGTCCAATCGCCATAAATTCTTTTTACGCTGGCAACGCCAAATTTTGCAACCTCTGACAGCAACCCCTCAATAATTGAGGCTTGTGCATTGTCTGCATCAATCAAAACAGCAAGCGTGGCGTTGCTTTCAGCGTGGATGGCCATTATCAATTCGCTTTACTAATTCTATCGCTTTGCCAATATAACTCGCCGGTGTCATTTCCAGCAGGGCTTGTTTGGCTTCTGCGGGAATATGGAGCGCCTCGATAAACGCATGCAGCGAGACTTTGTTGATGCCGCCTTTGCCGCGCGTCAGGTCTTTAAGCTGCTCGTACGGATTCTCGATGCCGTAGCGACGCATCACGGTCTGGATAGGTTCGGCCAGCACTTCCCAGCTGTTGTCCAAATCTTCTGCCAGTGCCAGCGGGAGATGGGCAACTTTTCTGCCATATGGCGCAAAATGGCATTGGCGATACCCAGGTTACCCTCGGAGTTCTCGAAATCAATGGGGTTGACCTTGTGCGGCATGGTGGATGAACCGATTTCGCCCGCTTTGACTTTTTGCTTGAAATAGCCAACGGAGATGTAGCCCCAGATATCGCGGTTCAAATCGATGAGGATAGTATTGATGCGGGCGAGCGTATCATAAAGCTCCGCCATGTAATCGTGTGGCTCAATCTGGATGGTAAGCGGGTTATAGGTCAGCCCCAGGCTTTCCACAAAACGCTTGGCGAATGCTTCCCAGTCAAAGTCCGGGTAAGCGGCGAGGTGTGCGTTGAAGTTGCCAACCGCACCGTTGATCTTGCCGAGAATCTCGTTATTTTTGAGCTGTTTTTCCTGACGCTGCAAACGATACACCACGTTGGCAAGTTCCTTGCCCAGTGTGGTTGGGCTGGCGGTTTGGCCGTGGGTGCGGGAAAGCATGGGCTGTTCAGCCAGTTCATGTGCCAGTTCCGTCAATCGTGAGATCAGGTTATCCAGAAACGGCAGCATTACGATGTCGCGTGCGCCTTTTAGCATCAGCCCATGCGAGAGATTGTTGATGTCCTCGCTAGTGCAGGCAAAGTGGATGAATTCACTCGCCTTTTTGATTTCCGGATTACCGTCGAACTTCTCTTTCAGCCAGTATTCCAGCGCTTTCACGTCGTGATTGGTACGGGCTTCAATCGCCTTTACCTGCGTAGCATCAGTTTCGCTGAAATCGGCGATGGCTGTGTCCAGTTCCACCACTGTTGCGACACTGAACGATTGGATTTCAGTGAGTTCCGGCGAAGCCGCCAGCGCTTTCAGCCATTCCACTTCTACTTTGGCACGATGCTTGATGAGTGCATATTCGCTGAAGAACGGGCGTAACGCATCCAGTTTGCTCAGGTAACGGCCATCGAGCGGGGAAAGGGCATTGAGGGTGGTGAGTGACATAAGGCGTAAATTCTTGGTTTTGCAAAGCCCGTATTTTACGCTTTTTGTCCGGTCAAATCCATTTGCAAATGGGCGGATGGTGACTCTATATGCATGCGCGCGTTTCATTGTTAAGCGAGATGCTCTGTAAGGCTTATCCTGCTTGCCTTTTCGGGCATCTGTTTCTGCAATGAAAAAATAAAAAACGCGCCGAAGTAACTCGGCGCGCTGTGAGTGAACACTTTCGGAGTTTTGTTCTAAGCAAGACTCCTAGGCAACAACGAGCAAATCAACAAATTGGTTGACCGGTGTGATTTCCAGTTGCTTCTGGTCTGCGCACAATGCCAGGATTTCAGCTTGCTTCTGGGCGTCAAAACGGCGTGCCAGGTTGATCTTGAATTTCTTGATTAACTCCGGGATACCTTCCGCACGGCGGCGGCGATGGCCAATCGGATATTCCACGGCGATGTTCTCTGACGAACTGCCGTCTTTAAAGAAAATCTGGATCGCGTTGGCAATCGAGCGTTTTTCCGGGTCAAGATAGTCGCGCGTATATTCAGTTTTCTCTACGCATTCCATTTTGTCACGCAGCGCATCAATACGCGGGTCGACAGCGGCTTCGTCCTCATAGTCCTGCGCGGTCAGGTTGCCTTTGAGCAGGCCGATCGCGGCCATGTATTGGATGCAGTGATCGCGGTCGGCAGGGTTGTTCATCGGTCCCTTTTTGTCGATGATGCGGATGGCGGATTCGTGCGTGGTGATGACGATCTTTTCGATTTGCGCGATTTGTTCAATCGTTTGCAGACGGCTTCCCACTTGTGTATTCAGCGCAAACGCGCATTCCACCGCTGTTTGGGCGTGAAACTCGGCCGGGAAGGATATTTTGAACAGTACATGTTCCATTACATAGCTACCATATGGCCGTTGGAATTTGAACTGGTTGCCTTTGAAGAGGACGTCGTAGAATCCCCAGGTTTTAGCGGTGAGTGCAGATGGATAGCCCATTTCGCCTTGCAGCGTTATCCATGCCAAACGTACGGCACGGGATGTTGCATCACCCGCTGCCCAGGATTTGCGCGATCCGGTGTTGGGTGCGTGGCGGTAGGTGCGCAGGCTTTGGCCATCCACAAAGGCGTTCGATACTGCGTTGATGACATCTTGCCTGTTGCCGCCCAGTAGCTTTGTCACGACAGCTGTGGATGCGAGTTTGACCAGAATTACGTGATCCAGGCCGACGCGATTGAAGCTGTTCTCCAGCGCCATCACGCCTTGAATCTCATGGGCTTTAATCATCGCGGTCAGTACATCTTTGACTGTCAAAGGCGCCTTGCCTTCGACCACATTCTTGCGTGAGATGTAGTCGGCTACCGCCAGAATGCCACCGAGATTATCAGACGGGTGACCCCACTCTGCGGCGAGCCACGTGTCATTGAAATCTAACCAGCGTATCATTGCGCCGATGTTGAATGCAGCCAGAATGGGATCAAGCTGGTAGTTGGTGCCGGGGACTTTTGCGCCATTTGGCACCACCGTGCCCGGCACGACTGGCCCTAATACTTTGGTACATGCAGGGTAATCAAGGGCTTCAAAGCCGCAGCCTAATGTGTCCATCAGGCAATAGCGGGCTGTGTCATAGGCTTCAGCGCTATTGATATCGTAATCCATCACATAATTGGCGATGTCGACAATGACCTGATCTGGTTCGGGGCGGACGTTGGAGATGTGTGCAGACATGTAAAACTCTCTTTTAAAGTTTGTTAACGTTGGTTCAGTGGCACATATGGACGGTTATCCGGCCCGGTGTATTCCGCGTTCGGGCGAATGATCTTGTTATCGATGCGCTGCTCGATGACATGTGCGACCCAACCGGTGGTGCGTGATATCACAAAAATAGGGGTAAACATGCCGGTAGGGATACCCATCAGGTGATAGCTGGAGGCGCTGTACCAATCCAGGTTGGGGAACATTTTCTTTTCGTCCCACATGGTTTTCTCGATGCGTGCGGATATATCGAAAAGCGTCATATTGCCGCTATCTTCGCTTAATCTCTTGGAAACGGCTTTGATTGCCTCGTTTCTTGGGTCTGCGATGGTGTAAACGGGATGGCCGAAGCCGATGATGATCTCCTTGCGCGCCATGCGTTCACGAATGTCTTTTTCAGCCTCGTCCGCATCTTTGTAGCGTGCGATGATCTCCATTGCGGCTTCGTTGGCGCCGCCGTGTTTGGGGCCGCGCAATGCACCAATCGCGCCGGTAATGCAGCTGTACATGTCTGACAAGGTGCCGGCGACTACGCGGGCGGTAAAGGTCGAAGCATTGAATTCGTGCTCCGCATATAGCACCAATGAGGTGTTCATTGCATCGATATGCAGTTGCTTGGGTTTCTCGCCATGCAGCAGATGCAGAAAGTGCGCAGCAATCGAATCGTCATCGGTCTCGACTTGGATCCTTCTGCCGAAATGGCTAAAGTGATACCAATACAGCAGGATTGAGCCGAAGCAGGCAATCAGACGATCGCCCAAGTCTTTACTGCCATCGATATTTCTGTCTGACTCCTCAGGCTGCAAAGTCCCCAGCATGGAGCAGCCAGTGCGCATGACATCCATCGGATGTGCGTTGGCGGGAATCTGCTCCAGCACCGTTTTGAGTGCGGCTGGCAAACCGCGCAGCGTTTTCAGCTTTTGGTGATACGCCGAGAGTTGCGCCTTGTTCGGCAACTCGCCATGAATCAATAAATAGGCGACTTCCTCGAAGGTGGCATGCTGCGCCAGCTCCAGGATGTCGTAGCCGCGATAATGCAAGTCGTTGCCAGTATGGCCGACAGTGCAAATGGCTGTAGTGCCGGCCGCTACACCGGCCAAAGCTACACCCTTTTTCTTCTTGGGCAGTTCGGTTGCCATGTTCATGATGGTTAGTCTCCCTGTTTAAACAATGCATCCAGCTTTTGCTCAAAAGCGTGGTAACCCAAGTGATCATACAACTCAGCCCGGGTTTGCATCAGATCCAATACGTTCTTTTGTGTGCCGTCCTTGCGCACGGCTTGATATACCTTGAGTGCTGCCTGGTTCATGGCGCGGAAGGCCGACAATGGATAAAGCGCCATGCTGACATCGGCAGAAGCCAGTTCCTGCACTGTGAACAAAGGCGTAGAGCCGAATTCGGTGATATTGGCGAGCACGGGCACCTTAACTGCCGCTGCAAATTGCTTGTACATACCTAGTTCGGTCATGGCTTCGGGGAATATCATATCCGCACCTGCTTCGACACAAGCACAGGCACGATCGATGGCGGATTGCAGGCCTTCCACGGCTAGTGCATCCGTACGCGCCATGATGACGAAATCTGGGTCGGTCTTGGCATCTACCGCTGCCTTAATGCGATCTACCATTTCGGCTTGAGACACAATCGCTTTATTCGGGCGGTGCCCGCAACGTTTGGCTTGCACCTGGTCTTCGATATGCACTGCGGCAGCGCCCGCCTTGATGGCAGACTTGATACTGCGGGCGATATTGAATGCACCGCCGAAGCCTGTGTCAATGTCTACCAATAATGGCGTGTCCACCGCATCCGTGATACGCCGCCACCAGAGAGATATATGGCTTTGAACCCGGATTGTGTGGCGAGCATGGCGTGATAGGCATTGATGGCACCAATGATTTGCAATGGTTTTTCTGCGGCCAGCGCGGCTCTGAAACGCGCACCTGCGGAGCTTATGTTGCTCATGCGAAGAATCTCCTTTGTGCTTCATCCGGCATACTCACGCCAGTAAGTTTGGCTTTCTGCAGAATTTCCCAGAAATAACGATAGGTCGCGCGGTCATGCAGTTCCCCTGCATATTGGATAGGACCCCACGAGGCATCCTGAGCCGCTATCAAGATGTTGGCTGCATCGGTAACCTCATCGAAGTTTGGTTTCATTGCGTCCACAATCGCTTGGATTTGTGTTGGATAGATGCTCCACATCCGCATGAAGCCGAACTCGTTGCGTGCCCGCGAAGCGTCGCTGAAAGTAGTCTCTACATTTTTCAGGTCGAGCGTGACGTTGTGTGCAGGCACCACGCCATTGGCAAGAGCGGCTGCCACGACCTCGGTTTTAGCTCTTGCGAGCAGGCGGTGGTCAAACTGTCCCGGGCTGCGCATTGCACTGGCAGGAATCGCGCCATGGTGGGCGCTGACAAAGTCCATCAGCCCGAAATCCAGTACTTGCAGCCAAGGTAGTTTCGCAATTTCATGTGCTTGTCTAAGCGCGCCATGTGTCTCTATCAGAATGTGCACCGGAATCTCGCGTTTGATGCCATGGGTAGCGGCAGTTTTTTGCAGATAAGCAATCATTTCCTGTGCTTGTGCAATGTCCGTACATTTTGGGATAGTGATATAACCCAATACATTGCCTGCACCACCCACCAGGATGTCCAAATCCAGTTGCCAGGCCGGGTGTGTGTAATCGTGAATGCGTGCGCCCGCCATCTTGTGTTTATTGGCTTCCGAATTCAACACGCGTACGATCATTTCTGCATGCTCGCGTTCCTGGCCGCTGGCTGCACCGTCCTCGCAATCACAGGTGATATCAAAAACCGGGCCAATGGTGTCTTGCAGGCTTAGGGCTTTCAGAATGAGCTTCTCGCTGCCAGCAAAATGTTCGCAGGCTGGAATCGGCGGGAATGGTTTTTCTCCGCCAAACAATGCTTCTGATGGATGTGCAGCCATATCGATTTCCTTATGTCGTTTTCCGTGGCATTAGCACGGTGTAATCTAAATCTAGTACTACGTTGGGGTGATAGGCATCGCTCTCGCGAACAAAAGGTAAATCGGTAGCCGCTAGGTTCTTGATGCCTATCATGCGCAGGCGCAATGCGCCGGTTTGCGCGTTAAGTTCCCATTTGTCGATGACTTCGGTGCGCGTGTAGATCGTGTCACCCGCAAAACTTGGGTTGGCATGCGTGCCGGCGTTGATTGCGGCAATCGACAGCGCGTTTTCTAGGCCTTCGTAACCCAGTGCACGGCACATACTGATGACCACGCCGCCATACACGAGCCGTTTGCCAAATTGGCGCGTCTGCATTGTATGAGCGTCAAAGTGCAGGCGCGCATTGTTTTGATATAGATGCGTTGCCATCGTATGGTCGCTATCATTGATTGTCAGGCCGGAAGGGTGGTTGATTTGCTCGCCGATTGTGTAATCTTCCCAAAAATATTGGCCACCGGTTACCCGGCGAATTTCGTTGCTTGCAGCGCCTGCGGGCGGCAAGGTCAGATTGTTCGCTTCTACAAATTTGGGTAAGTCTGGTATCGTGGTTTCTGGCGCTGGGGCGCTTGTGTCGTTTTTATGCACCATCACCCAGCGCACCCAGCTCAGCACGGTTTCGCCGCGTTGGTTGACGCTGGCAGAGCGCACCCAAACCACGCCGCTTTTGCCGTTGGAGTTTTGTTTCAGGCCAATCACCTCGCTACTGGTGGATAGCGTGTCGCCTACATATACAGGGCGATGGAAACGTACGTCGGCATAGCCCAGGTTTGCCACAGCGTTGACCGAGATGTCAGGCACGGTTTTCCCGAATGCGATATGAAATGTCAGCAAGTCGTCAACGGGTGTTGCAGGATAACCCATGGCTTGCGCGAATGGTGAACTGCAAAACAAGGGCTGGCGGGCGCCGTATAGACCCATGTATAGCGCAGAATCTCCATCTGTGATTGTCCGTGGAGTCGCGTGCTGAATCACTTCACCCAAGGTGAAGTCTTCAAAATATCGGCCAGCATTGATTTTTTGCATGTCTAATAAACTTTTCTTAAATGAATTCTTCTTCCAGTTCGGCAATCATTTCATGAAGCTTGATAAGTCGCTGGGCTGCTTTCACATGATGTTGTTCCACCAGTTTGTTGTCCACTACCACGGTACCTCGGCCACTTTCGTTTGCATCTTTAAGCGCTTTGATGATTTCGCGCGCATAGGCTATCTCTGTGGCTTTAGGTGTGTAGGCATCGTTGCAATAAGCAATCTGCGCCGGATGCACTAGTGATTTTCCATCAAAGCCCATATCCCTGCCTAACCGGCAGGCGTATTCAAAGGAATGCATGTTCTTGAAGTCGCTCGTAATGCCGTCAATCACGCAGCGCCCATAAGCCCTTGCTGCAAGGATGACTAGGGACAAAGAGGTCAGTAGCGCGATGCGCTCATGCGTGACTCTGGCGTGCAGTTGGGATATCAAGTCAGAAGTTGCCATCACCATGCAGGTGATGCGATCACTGGCGGCCGCGATCTCCTTCGCGTTCAATACGGCCAGAGGACTTTCTATCATCACCATGATGGGCATATGGCTGCCGCCCACGCTATCTAAATATGCTTGCGCCCTGATAACGTCTTCGCTGGATTCTATATTGGGGAAAAGAATCGCATCTGCGCCGATATCGGCAACTGCCTTGATGTCATCCTTGCCCCATACAGAATCCAGATCATTGACCCGAACAACCACTTCCCTGGCGCCGTAACCACCTTTTTTTACGGCGGCTACGATATTGTCGCGAGATTGGATTTTTGCATCTACCAAAATGGGGTCGCCTAAATCCAGTATCACTGAATCTGCCTGCAAAGTTCGGGCGCGATCCAAATAGTGTGTGTTGCACCCCGGTACATATAGCATGGAGCGACGCGGTCTTAGGCAATATTCCATAGATATGAGCCACAAAAAACATGGAGTTAAAAATGACAAATTCACCGAGTTACAGACCTTTATATGACCAGATCAAGGTGTTGCTGACACAAAGCTTGATCGGTGGCGAATGGCGCCCGGGAGACATGATTCCTAGCGAGATAGAGTTGGCCAATCGGTATAAAGTTAGCCAAGGTACTGTGCGCAAGGCAATCGATAGCTTGGCGAGCGAGAATATCCTGATTCGTCGCCAGGGCAAGGGTACTTTTGTCGCGACACATAAAGAAGATAATGTGAAATTGCGGTTTCTTAGGTTGACAGCTGTTAACGGTCAGAAAGAGTTGTTGCAGAACGAATTTATCAGCTGTATCAAAAGCAAGGCGGAAGGGCGCATTGCGCAGGCGCTTGACATGAAAGCCGGGGCGTCGACTATTGAAGTAAAGCGTTTGTTAAGTTTTTCGGGAAGGCCGGTCATTTATGATCATATCATCGTGCCAGCTGCCTCCTTCAAAGGTTTGAATGGCAGCAAGGTAGAGGAAAGCAACGGCTCGATGTACAGCATGTATGAAACACAGTTTGGCATACGCATGGTGCGCGCGGAAGAGCGGTTAAAAGCCGTAGCTGCGGATGCCGAGGTGGCAAAAGCTCTCGGTTTGAAGCAGGGCTTTCCGTTGCTTAGCATCGAACGCGTGTCATTTACCTATGGTGATAAGCCGATGGAGTGGCGTCTGGGCTTGTGTGTTACCGATGATCATCATTATCTGAGCGAATTGGAATAGCCATGGATTTGAAGCAGGCAGCTTTGCATTATCACGAATTTCCCAAACCTGGGAAGTTAAGTGTAGAGTCCTCCAAACCGTGCGCTACTCAAGCTGATCTGTCACTAGCTTATACGCCAGGCGTGGCCGAACCCGTTAGAGCCATTAATCATAATCCGCAAGATGCATATCGCTATACCAACAAGGGCAATCTGGTAGCTGTGATTACTGACGGTACTGCTGTTCTAGGGCTAGGGAATATGGGTGCTCTGGCAAGTAAGCCTGTGATGGAGGGTAAGGCCGTTCTCTTCAAACGTTTTGCAGATATCGATGTATTTGATATTGAAGTGAATGCCAAGACGCCGGATGAGTTCATCGAGACAGTGGTAAACATCGCCCCCACTTTTGGAGGCATAAATCTGGAGGATATTGCTGCTCCGCATTGCTTTTATATCGAGAGCGAGCTGAAGAAGCGTCTTACTATCCCGGTGTTTCATGACGATCAGCATGGTACAGCAGTGATTGTTGCGGGCGCATTGCTGAATGCACTCAGTATTCAAGATAAGACGCTGGATCAGGTTAGGATCGTATTTCTTGGTGCGGGTGCCGCAGGTTGTTCGTGTGCCAAGCTTCTTAAGCTCATGGGCGCTAAACATGTGACGATGGTGGATAGAACAGGTGTGCTGGATACCGGCAGGAAAGACTTGCACGATAACAATCGAGAGTTGGCTGTTCCTGCTGGGGATGTGAAAACTCTGGCTGATGCGATGGACGGCGCGGATGTGTTTGTCGGTGTGTCAGCGAAGAATGCTCTGCCGCCGGAATTGATTATCGGGATGGCGGAAAAGCCAATCATATTCGCATTGGCGAATCCTGACCCGGAAGTGTTGCCGAGTGTTGCATTCCAGATTCGTAGCGATATCGTGATGGCAACTGGACGCAGTGATTTCCCCAATCAGGTCAATAATGCCCTGTGTTTCCCTTACCTGTTCCGGGGTGCGTTGGATGCGAAAGCGGTGCAGATCACGGATGAGATGAAGATTGCCGCTGCGATGGCCTTGAGCGAACTCGCAAGAGAACCTGTGCCACAGGATGTGCTGGATGCTTATGGGCTGGAGGAACTGGCTTTTGGCAAGGACTATATCATTCCCAAGCCGTTCGATCCGCGTTTGATGGTGCGTGTTTCGGGGGCGGTGGCGCGGGCGGCGGGCATGTCGAATGGCTAGCGTGATGACAAAGAATCGTTCCCCAAGCAGGCCAAAGAATCTGGATCTGACAACGATACGCTTGCCAATCAATGCGCTCGTTTCAATTTTTCATCGTTTGAGCGGAGTCATTTTGTTTCTGATGCTGCCGATGATGTTGTGGATGTTGCAGACGAGTCTGAGAGATGAGGAGAATTATCTATATTTGGTTAGCTTTAGAGATGTGTGGTGGGTCAAGCTATCTCTGATTGCTTTGTTGATTCCCTTGTTTCATCACTTTTATGCGGGGTTGCGTCATTTGGGTCAGGATGTGCACTGGATGACGACACTGCAAAAGGCGCGCTTGAGTGGCCGTGTTGTATTGTGGCTGGATGCGATATCTGTGCTGATATTTGCCATCGTGATTTGGTAGAGGCAAATGCTAGTCGACTTGCTTACGCAGCGTTACCCTGGCATGCGGTTGTGGCTGACACAAAGGCTTACTGCGCTGATTATGGCGGGCTATATTGTCTTGATAGTGTTGTTGCTGTTGATTCAGCAGCCTACAGGCTACACGGAATGGAGTGCTTTTGTATCGCCATGGTGGCTGAGGTTAGCGACGATGTTAGTGTTTATATGTCTTGCGATGCATGCATGGCTCGGGATAAGGGATGTGATGCGCGATTATGTCAAAAACATCATGTTGCGTGGGTGCCTTCAGTTGTTGATGGAAATTCTGCTGGCAATCTATCTGGTATGGCTAGCAGTGATTTTATGGAATATTTGAGTATGGCGAGTCAAAAATATACGTTGGAGAGACATCAGTTTGATACGGTCATCGTGGGTGGCGGCGGCGCAGGTTTGCGGGCAGCGTTACAGCTCGCGGAAAACGGTATCAAAGTAGCTGTGCTATCCAAAGTGTTCCCGACGCGTTCGCATACTGTAGCTGCGCAAGGCGGTATCGCCGCTGCTTTGGGTAATGTCTCAGGTGATAATTGGCTGTGGCATATGTACGACACTATCAAAGGTTCTGATTACCTGGGTGATCAGGATGCCATCGAATTCATGTGTAAGCATGCGGCCAAGGCCATCATTGAGCTCGAGCATTTCGGTATGCCATTCGATCGTCTGGAAAGCGGTAAGATATTCCAGAGGCCATTCGGCGGAATGACCCAGAATTTCGGTGAGAAGCCGATTTCGAGGACATGTGCGGTGGCAGACAGAACTGGCCATGCCATGCTGCATACCTTGTATCAATGCAATGTGAAAGCGAATACTACTTTTCTCATTGAGTGGTTCGCGCTGGACCTGATTCGCAACAGTGAGGGTGATGTGCTGGGTGTAATCGCGTTGGAGATTGAGACAGGAGAGATTCATCTGCTGCAAGCGAAAGCTACACTGCTTGCTACGGGTGGAGCGGGCCGTATATTCGGGGCCAGTACCAATGCCTTCATCAATACCGGTGACGGTTTGGGCATGGCTGCTCGCGCGGGAATCCCGCTACAGGATATGGAGTTCTGGCAATTCCACCCAACAGGCGTGTTACATGCCGGTGTGTTGATCACCGAAGGGGTGCGCGGCGAAGGTGGTTATCTGGTCAATAGTGAAGGTGAGCGCTTTATGGAACGCTATGCCCCTACAGCGAAAGACCTGGCCAGCCGTGATGTGATTGCCCGCGCATCGGCGACAGAAATAAAAGAAGGGCGCGGTGTAGGAAAAAACAAAGATGCGGTATACCTTAAGCTGGATCACCTTGGTGAGGTTCTGATCAACGAGCGTTTGCCGGGTATTCGTGAGATTGCCAAGAAATTCGCAAATGTCGATCCAATCAACTCACCAATACCAGTTGTCCCCACCGCACACTACATGATGGGAGGCGTGCCGACCAATATTCAGGGTCAGGTGGTCGTACCCAACGGTGCTGGCGAGCAGGTGGTTAAAGGGTTGTATGCCGTAGGGGAGTGTGCATGTGTCTCCGTGCATGGCGCGAACAGGTTGGGTTCAAATTCGCTGCTGGATCTGGTGGTGTTTGGTAAGGCAGCGGGCGAGCATATCGCGGCTACACTGAAATCTGACTCGAGTCATGCACCATTGCCAGAGACGGCTGCCGATAGCACGCTAGAGAGAATTGATAGATTCAATAAGCCCAGAGGTGAAAACGTAGCTGAAGTAGGCGCAGCTATGCGCAACACGATGCAGACGCATTGTGGCGTGTTTCGTTTCCCGGACTTGTTGGAGACAGGGATCGCTCAGATTGGCGAGGTCACGGCACGTGCAGAACGCTTGGTCATCAAAGACCAAAGCAAGGTGTTCAATACAGCGCGCATAGAGGCTCTGGAACTGGATAATCTGCTAGAGGTGGCGAATGCGACCATGCATTCTGCATATCTTCGCACCGAAAGTCGTGGTGCCCATGCGCGTGAAGATTACATGAAACGAGATGATGAGCATTGGCTCAAGCATTCACTGTATTTCAAGGAGTCCCATCGGTTAGAGTACAAACCGGTCAGATTAAAACCATTGACGGTTGATACATTTGAGCCAAAAGCCAGAGTTTATTAAGGATACTGAAATGCGTTTTTCCATTTATCGATACAATCCGGACACCGACAAAAAGCCTTACATGCAGGACTATGACGTCGAACCGCAAGAGGGCGATCAGATGCTGTTGGATGCCTTGGTGCGCATCAAGCAGTTGGACGACACGTTGAGTCTGCGCAAATCCTGTCGCGAAGGGGTGTGTGGTTCTGACGCAATGAATATTAATGGCAAGAACGGTCTGGCCTGTATCACCAGGCTGGCCGACCTGCAGGAACCGGTCGTGTTGCGTCCTGTACCAGGGTTGCCGGTGATTCGCGATCTGGTAGTCGACATGACACAGTTCTTCGAGAACTACCATTCAGTGATGCCTTATTTAGTCAATAATGACCCATCCCCAGAGACTGAGCGTCTGCAAAGTCCAGAGGACCGCAAGAAACTGGATGGGTTGTACGAATGCATATTGTGCGGAGCCTGCACCACTTCTTGCCCAAGTTTCTGGTGGAACCCAGACAAGTTTGTCGGGCCAGCAGGATTGATGCAGGCCTATCGTTTCATCGTCGATTCGCGCGATCAAATCGAGGCGGAACGCCTCGAGAATCTGGAAGATCCATATCGGCTATATCGTTGCCACAACATCATGAACTGCGTCGAGGTCTGCCCGAAAAAACTTAATCCAAATGCAGCGATTGCGGCCATCAAGGATCTGAAGATCGAACGTGCGGCTGAGAAGAAGTCGCGCAAGAAAACCATCGGTATCACCCCGCTATAGGAGAGTGCTATGTTGAATGCTGACAACATCAAGGACGCGGAGCAACGCCGATTGGCATGGCGTTGCCGTCGTGGCATGCTGGAGCTGGACATCTTGCTGGAACGTTTTCTGGCAAGCTATTTCGAGCGGTTAAATTTGGATGAACTGCGAGCTTTCGATGCGTTTCTGGATTTGCCTGATGCTGAGTTCTGGAATATCTTGCAGATGAAGAACCTGCATGCAAAGAGCTTAGCGCAGCAGTCCATCCTAGATAAACTGCATGCCTTGGAAGGCGCATGAATATTGGCTTTCAGAGCATGTTAAATGGTGAGGGGCTGATATGAGCGAACATATGACAGATACAATCGGTGCTGCGACACTAGGCGATTACTGGCCTGGGATACAGCTGTATTATCCTCCCGTGAAATACGCGCCAAGCCTAGGCATCTATGAAGACATGGCACAGGCAAGTGCGCGCATGAAAAAGCATGCGCATTTTACCAATGCACATACATTGATTTTCGATTTGGAAGACGGTTGCCGCCAGAAGCAGATGAGCAGGGAATTGCTGCGTCAGGAGCTCCCAGGTCTAAGGAAGATTAATCAGTATGTGACAGTCGCGTTGCGGGTCAACTCGTTCCGAACAGCGGAATACGACCTTGATATGGAAATGGTGCGTGAGATGGGTGAGTACATCGATGTCATCATGCTGGCCAAGGCCGGTGAGGCTTATGGCTCTGCAGAGGTGCGCGATCTGTCCAGCATGCTGTTGGGCATCAATCCAAGCATCACCATTCAGCCCATCATTGAGCATCCGAAGTCGCTCAAGATAGCGCCAGAGCTCATGCAATATAACACTGTCAAACATGTGGTGTTCGGTATCCACGATTTCTCCAAGGCGATGGGTATTCATATCACGCCTGAAAACTGGATCGAGGAGTTGCAGTTCTATCTGCATCAATTGATTTTCGAGGCACGCATTGCCGGCAAAGGCGTGATTGGTGGTGTGGAAACCTTGATTGGCGCTAACAGCATGCCGGAGAAATATGTCGAGCCGCATGATGTGCGTCGCTGGTTGGACCTTCATGGTGATAACGAGTCTCGCGTGGTGTATCGCCATGCCTGCCAGGAAGCGGCAATGGGTCTTTCCGGCAAGCAGGTAATACATCCCGGGCATATCCATCTGTGTAAAACGGCTTATACGCCATCGCCTACCGAGGTTTCACAGAAGATCAACATCTTGCGTGCGGCAATCGAGGCGGATGCTTTACTTGGGGGGGCAATCAAGTTTGAAGGCGAAATGCTCGATCCACCGATGTTTGGTAAGGCGCTGCAAACACTGCTGCGTGCGCATGCATTACGTGCGCTCAAATCCAGTGACGTCGAGTTCGCACTGCAAGTGATGGAGATGCTGCCTGCGCAGGTGGTACGCGAGAACTGGCCATATGGAGTCATCTTATAATGGGCAAATTCACTCCTTACCCTGAATGGAACTGGGACATTCCTGAATATTTCAATATCGGTGTCGCCTGCTCCGACCGTCACGTTGGAACGCCTGTAGAAGGCACCGTCGCCATGATTCTGGAAGATGATGCCATAGGCACCAAAAGCATCAGTTATGCAGAATTGAGCGAGCAGACCAATCGCTTTGCACAATGCATGCGCAATCTGGGCGTTAAGCCGGGAGACCGCGTGCTGATTCGTTTGCCTAACAGTCTGGATTACCCAGTCGCATTCCTTGGTGCGATGAAGATGGGGGCCATTGCAGTGCCAACTTCTACTTTGCTTACAGCAGAAGAAGTCGCATATCTTGCCAATGACTCGGGTGCGGCAGTTCTAGTGACCGATAAGGCTGCATGGCCCAGTCTGGCGCATAAAGTTGCAGAGTCGCCTAATCTGCAGCATGTGTTACTGTCTGGTGAGGGTACTCTGGGTAATGACACAAGGCTGAACGTGCGAGATCTTGCTGCTAGCTTGGCTGCAGTGGATGCCAGCAATCCTCCGCTCAATACGAAGGCTGATGACCCAGCTTACCTGGTGTATACCAGCGGCACGACAGGTTATCCAAAGGGTGTGCTGCACGCGCACCGGGCATTGTTAGGTCGTGCGCCAGCTAGCCTGTACTGGTTCGATTTCGATGCTGAAAAACAAGATCGCATCATGCATTCAGGCAAGTTCAACTGGACTTATGTGTTGGGTTCTGCCCTGATGGACCCGCTATATCTTGGCAAAACCGTTATCGTGCATGAAGGCAAGAATGACGCAGAAAAATGGATGCAGCTTATCAAAAAGCATAGTGCGACTATTTTCGTTGGGGTGCCAACCATTTATCGACAAATCATCCAGAAAACCCAGATGCGTAGTGTAGATGTCCCTAGCTTGCGGCATTGCATGAGTGCTGGCGAACATCTTTCTGATGAGGTGCTGAGCCAGTGGCGTGAGCGCTTTGGCGTAGATATCTACGAGGCAGTGGGCATGAGCGAGTTTTCCTATTACCTGTCGCAAAGCAAATTTCGCCCGATTCGGCCTGGTTCAGCAGGTTTCCCTCAGCCTGGGCACGCTATCCAACTGCTGAATCCAGAGACCCTGCAACCGGTCGAGCATGGCGAGGAAGGCATGATCTGTGTGCCATTGAACGATCCCGGGTTGTTTCTTCGTTATTGGAACTTGCCGGAAGAAACCGATAAGTACAAACATGATGGCTGGTTCTTCACCGGAGATTATGCAAGATATGACGAAGATGGCTATATCTGGTTCCTTGGCCGCAAGGATGACATCATCAAGAGTTTTGGTTACCGTGTGTCCCCGTACGAGATTGAGCGAGTCATGAAAGCGCACCCTGCGGTGGCAGATTGCGCGGCAGTCGGCGAGGAACTAGAAAAAGACAAGTTGCTGGTAGTGGCTTATGCTATCCTTCAGCCTGGCGCCAATGCGACGGCCGATGATTTGCAGGCGTATGCCAAAACCCATCTGGCGGCCTATAAGGCACCTAAGACGGTATATCTGGCCAAGGATTTTCCTCGTACCAAGAACGGCAAGATCTTGCGTAAAGATATCAATAATTCAATCGCTTACGAAAAAAGTTCGCGTTCATGACCAATGTAATCAAAACTGAAGATGTCATCCAAAGCGTCGCCGATGCTTTGCAGTATATCTCTTACTATCACCCGGCCGATTACCTGCAAGCGCTAGGCGCAGCCTATCTGCGAGAGCAATCGCCCGCTGCCAAGGACGCCATCGCGCAGATATTGACGAATTCGCGCATGTGTGCTGAGGGTAAGCGCCCGATTTGTCAAGATACCGGCATGGTAGTGGCCTTCGTCAAGCTGGGAATGGGGGCTAGGTTACAAGGCGATCTGACATTGGAAGAGATGGTGAATGAGGGAGTACGTCGTGCTTACCTGCTACCGGAAAACAAGCTGCGCGCTTCGATGGTGAGCGACCCGGCTGGCAAGCGTCAGAACACCAAAGACAACACGCCAGCCATCGTGCATGTAGAACTGGTACGTGGCGACAAGATTGAAATCAGCGTCGCTGCGAAAGGCGGCGGCAGCGAGAACAAGGCACAATTCACGGTGCTTAATCCAAGTGAAAGCATCGTGGATTGGGTGTTAGGTGTCGTGCCGCACATGGGCGCAGGTTGGTGCCCGCCCGGTATGCTCGGTATTGGTATTGGCGGCAGCGCAGAAAAGGCCATGCTGCTTGCCAAGGAGTCTCTGATGCAGCCGATTGATATGCATGAGCTCAAGACGCGCGGCCCGCAGAACAAATTGGAAGAACTGCGCCTAGAGATTTTTGAAAAAGTGAACCAGCTTGGCATTGGTGCTCAGGGTTTGGGTGGCCTGACGACCGTGCTGGACGTGAAGATCCTGGATTATCCGACGCATGCGGCCAGCTTGCCGGTGGCCATGATTCCGAACTGTGCCGCGACCCGCCATGTGCATTTTGTGCTGGATGGCAGTGGTGTCGCAAAATTGGAGCCGCCCAAGCCGACTGACTATCCAGATGTGCACTGGATGCCAAGTCCGCAGGCACGGCGTGTGAATTTGAATGATATCAGCAAGGCGGAAACTGCTTCCTGGCGTGCTGGCGAGACCTTGCTGCTTTCGGGCAAGCTGCTGACGGCGCGTGACGCGGCGCACAAACGCATCACGACCATGCTGCAAAACGGCGAGCCTTTGCCGGTGGATTTGCAGAATCGCTTCATTTATTACGTTGGCCCGGTGGATGCAGTGCGCGACGAGGCGGTAGGCCCGGCAGGGCCCACCACGGCGACCCGTATGGATGCCTATACGGACGCGATTCTAGGCACAGGCGTGGTTGGTATGATAGGCAAGGCGGAGCGTGGACCTGAGGCTGTTAAGGCCATCAAGCAGCATCAGGGCGTGTATCTTACGGCGGTGGGCGGTGCGGCGTATCTGGTGTCCAAAGCCATCAAGAAATCCCGCATCGCAGCGTTTGCTGATTTAGGGATGGAGGCGATTTACGAGTTCGAGGTGGAAGATATGCCGGTGACGGTGGCGGTTACTGCGCAGGGTGAGTCAATCCACGAGACGGCGCCCTTGATTTGGGCTGGTAAATTAATAACCGAGTAAATAAATCAAGTTTTGTGAGTAAGGTTACATAAGGCGGGAATTATTGGCGATACAATCGGTCATCAATGGAATAAGGGATATATGATGAATTGCCAGATGAAAATCGCCTTTTTGATTACGGCAATCTGTTTTGCCAGTGCTGCGCCGGCGGAAACTCTGGTGCAGGCGCTGACCGACGAAAAATACACCGGCCCTACGGTGGAGGATCAGGTTGCTCTGATGGATACGGACAAGAACGGCTTTGCCGATGTATTTGAAGTGCGCACATACCTGCAAAAGTTGCATGGCGCGGAGTATGAGCGAGACCTGTTAGACAAACTGGTAGCCAGCGCGCAAGGCAAAAGCTGCAGCACGCCGTTTGCCAAAGAGCTATATAGCGACGCAAGCTACAGCAACCAGACCGCCAAACCTTAACCCTCGCGCGCGTTCATTGGCAAAACTGATGCTCTGGAAGCAAGGTGGAATGAGGCTTCCGAGCTGATTGGTTGAACAATGAAACAAGTTGGTGATTTTGGCTGACAAGCCGATTGGTTTGCCAAAGCTGGTTTATAATTTGATTTTTAATTCGTTAGTAGATTCGTCATGTTAGAAGCTTATCAAAAACACGTTGCCGAGCGTGCCGCACAAAACTTACCCCCGTTGCCATTGAATGCCGAGCAAGTAGCGCAGTTGGTTGAACTGCTGAAGAATCCGTCCGGGCAGGACGCCGCATTTTTGCTCAACCTGCTGGAGAACCGCATACCAGCCGGTGTAGACCAGGCGGCTTATGTGAAAGCCGCGTTTTTGAGCGATGTGGCGAACGGCAAGGCCGTTTCGCCTCTATTGACGCCGCAGCGTGCAGTGGAGTTGCTGGGTACCATGTTGGGCGGCTATAACGTGCAGGCGCTGGTCGCCTTGCTGGATACCGCGCTGGCGCCGGAAGTCGTGAAAGCCTTGACTCATACGATTCTGATGTTCGATGCCTTCCATGACGTGGCGGCGAAACACAAAGCGGGCAATGTACATGCGACTGCGTTGCTGACAAGCTGGGCGAATGCCGAATGGTTCACCAGCAAACCGGCGTTGGCGAATGAGATCAAGCTGAGTGTGTTTAAAGTAGATGGCGAAACTAATACCGATGACCTGAGTCCCGCGCAGGATGCGTGGAGCCGCCCGGATATTCCGTTGCATGCCAAGGCGATGTTGATCAACAAAATGCCGGACGGCTTGGCGAGCATTGCTAAACTGAAAGACAAAGGCTTGCCAATCGCCTACGTGGGCGATGTGGTGGGTACCGGGTCTTCCCGTAAATCGGCCATCAACTCCGTGCAGTGGTACATGGGCAACGATATTCCAAATATCCCCAATAAGCGCACTGGCGGCGTGGTGATGGGCGGCAAGATCGCGCCGATTTTCTTTAACACGGCCGAAGACTCCGGTGCGCTGCCCATTCAGTGCGATGTCTCGAAAATGAAAACCGGCGACGTGATCGTCATCAAACCGTTCGAAGGCAAAGTGCTGAACGAGCAAGGCGAAACGCTGGCGACATTCAGCCTGAATCCGGTGACCTTGCCGGACGAAGTGCGCGCTGGTGGCCGTATCCCACTGATTATCGGCCGCGGTTTGACCGCGAATGCGCGTAAAACATTAGGCTTGGGCGAAACTGACGTATTTATTCAGGCAACGCCAGAAGCCGCATCCAGCAAGGGGTTCACGCTCGCCCAGAAAATGGTGGGTCGCGCTTGCGGCGTGGCAGGCGTGCGCCCCGGCACATACTGCGAGCCTAAAGCGACGACTGTTGGCTCTCAGGACACGACGGGCGGCATGACGCGTGATGAACTGAAAGAGCTGGCATGCCTAGGATTCAGCAGTGATCTGGTGATGCAAAGCTTCTGCCACACTGCGGCTTACCCGAAACCTGTGGACATCAAACTGCAGCACGAGCTGCCGGAATTCATGTCCAGCCGTGGCGGCGTATCCCTCAAACCAGGCGATGGCGTCATCCACTCCTGGCTCAACCGCATGATCCTGCCAGATACCGTGGGCACGGGTGGCGATTCGCACACGCGCTTCCCGATCGGTATCTCGTTCCCCGCTGGTTCAGGCCTGGTGGCGTTTGCCGCTGCAACTGGCGCGATGCCGCTGGATATGCCCGAATCTGTACTGGTGCGTTTCAAAGGCCAGATGCAGCCCGGCATCACGCTACGTGATCTGGTGAATGCGATTCCGTATGCCGCGATTAAAGAAGGCACGCTGACGGTGGGCAAGCAGGGCAAGAAGAACGTGTTCAACGGACGCATTCTGGAAATCGAAGGCCTGCCGGATTTGAAAGTGGAGCAGGCGTTCGAGTTTGCCGATGCTTCTGCCGAGCGCTCGGCCAATGGCTGTACTGTTTTACTTTCTGAAGCGCCGGTCATCGAGTTCCTGAATTCCAATATTGTGCTACTGCAGCAGATGATCGACGACGGCTATCAGGATGCACGCACGCTGCAACGCCGTATCGACAGCATGAAAGCTTGGCTGGCCAAGCCGGAGCTGCTGCAGCCGGATGCGGATGCGGAATATGCGCATATCATCGAGATCGATCTGAACGAAATCAAGGAGCCTTTGCTGGCGTGCCCCAACGACCCGGACGACATCAAGCCATTGTCTGCCGTGGTGGGCGACAAAGTAGACGAAGTATTTATCGGCAGCTGTAT
>JBGANT010000017.1:0-35689 GCA_044222155.1 Methylophilus sp. | reverse complement strand
AGCGCAATCTCGGTCGTCAGGCCTGGGTCATCGCCATGCCTGGAAAAATAGGCAACGGCGACAAAACACCATCACGTGCACAATACTGCAAACGACTAACAGCCAAAATTGAAAATGCCTGATCGCCTAGTAGCGAGGCAGCAATGGTGAATGCGCAAGCCGGTGAAGATGTGAGGGGCCAGTACCTGCCATGTTCGCGCTCCGCGCCTATCAGCAGCCCGATACCCAAGGCGGCCGCCAGATTTAACCACAATGTAGTTTCGGTACCCAAGATATTATCTGGCGTTATTCTCCGATATTTGTTTTACTGTTGACCGAATATTCTTCGGATTCGTCTTTCCAGTTTAGAATCACACGTTGTGGTTTCTCGCCTGTCAGCGTAATTCGTTTGGATTGGCGTATCTCATGGTAACGATCAATGATTTGATAGTCTCCGGCGGGTAAATCAATATAAAGCAAAGGACCAGCGCCGGATTTGGTAAACACAGTATTCTCCGCAGCATCAAGAATCATCAAACGTGCATCGGCAATCCATGCACCTGCGTCGCCTAATGTAAAAAGAACCTGCAGTGAATAGCGTTTGGCAATGTGGCGGATTCTTTCAGCTTCCTCTTCGCTAATGCCGCCATTGACAAACCAGTGGCCTTGGCTGGATTTATAAATTTCCCCATCCTTGGCATGAAGGCTGTTCACCCATAAGCAGAATAGACAGAAGGCGATTCTAACTAACTGTTTTTGCATCATTTTCCCTTGTTATCTTTCGTTCTACAATATATTAAAAATAGGAGGAAAGCAAATCAGCCGGTCTCTCTGGATTTATGTGGCGCGTTTTTGGTGAGCTTGTCCCATAGCCAAGGCGGGATCAGTCGCATCAGCCTAGCGACGATACTCATTTGCCAAGGGATGATGACGAAACGGCGTTTGGCTTGAACAGCCCGCATGGCTTTACTGGCAAAAGTCTCTGCATTCATCAAAAATGGCATGGCGTATCGGTTGATGTCCGTCATTGGTGTGCGGATATAACCGGGCGCAATAGTGGTGACCGCTATGTCGAAGTGCTGCATTTCGCTGCGCAGGCTTTCCAGATAGGTGATGGCGGCGGATTTGCTGGCGCTATAGGCACCGCTGCCCGGCAGCCCGCGTATTCCTGCTACGCTGGCTATGCCTACCAGTTGCCCGCGTTTGGCTTGCTTCATCGCCGTGATAAATGGTTGGAAGGTATGCACCATGCCCATGACGTTGATGTCCATCACGGCTTGAAATGCTGTAATGTCTTCTTCATATTCGGTCAGCGTGCCACGGCTTACGCCTGCGTTGGCAATCACAATGTCCGGCGTGCCGAATTGGTGCATAAAGTCATCTGCTGCATGTTTTAGCGCGGCTGCATCGCGCACATCCAGCGGGTAAATGCCACAGCGCACTTGCGGATTTTGTTGCAGTTCGTTTGCAAGTACCTGTAGTTTATCCAAACGTCTGCCCGCCAAGCCAATCTGGATGCGGCTTCCAGAGGTATGATCCTCGTTGCCAGCCTGCATGGCATAAACGTGCGCTAAGGCTTGGCCGATGCCGCTGGATGCGCCAGTAATGAAAACGGAAATGGTCATAAAATAAAAAGCCCACCAGCAATGTGGGCTTAGTGTAACAAAATACTTAAGGCGTTGTCTTTTTGACGGGTGGTTTTGGGACGGCGGCCTTTTTAACTGCCTTGCCTTTAGCGGCATTTACTTCTTTACGGCTGCCGCCTTGTCCTTACGCACATTCTCGATAATGTAATCCGCGACTTTAATGGCTTGCTCGTTACCGCCTGCCATGGTGCCGGAGGTGATGTATTTGCCGTCAATAATCAGGCTAGGCACGCCAGTTGCACCAGAGTTGCGGAAAATCAGCGCGGCACGGTTCAGGCTGGTATTGGTGGTAAAGGATTTGAAAGCGCCTTCCACTTTGATGCGATCCAGCCCGCTTTGTTTGGTTACCCAGTCAATTGCAGCTTTCTCGTCGGTTGGGTTAAGGGTTTTTTGTTTCTGTATGGCATCGAACAAAGGGGTATGCAATTTTTCCAGCACGCCTAGCGTTTCCATTGCATAGTAAGCTTTGGCCATGGGCGCCCAGCTTGGGTTAGGCAGACCAGGGACGCGTTTGAAATAGACATCGCCGGGTAGCTTCTTGACCCAGGCGTTCAACGGAATTTCCATATGGTGGCAATGCGGGCAGCCGTACCAGAAGATTTCCATCACTTCGATTTTGGCTGGATTATCCGTGATGATGGGCTGGGCAACGGCATCAAACTGGTCGCCTATTTTCGGGGCATCTGCAACGGCACAAGCCTGAAACCCAAGTGCAGATACTGCCAGTACCAACATCGCTATTAATCTTTTCATAAAATTCCTTATCTATTCAATTGTAACGCAGGGCAACTAACGCTTGGTTGACCTTTGGGGATGACAAAAATTCCCCGTTTCAAAAATCCTGCTTTACTGTGCAGGTGTTTCGGTATGCACTTTAATCAAATCCGTGTTGAAGCCATTGGTCGTCAATTCGCCACGAATCTTGTTGATTTGTTCGACGTCACTCAAGGGGCCCACCCGCACGCGATGCCAAGTGCCCTTATCGGGAATATTGGCTGTCTGTACCACGGCTTCAAAACCCAGCAGTGCCAGCTTGGCCTTCATGTTATCGGCATCGGCTTCATTGGTAAAAGCACCTACCTGCAGGAAATAGCTATCCTTTTTTACGGTACTATCACTTTTGATTTCCTGCTCGGTCACCGTGCTTTCTGTCTCTGGCAGAATCGTATAAAAATCAAACTGGTTATCCGGGTTTTTTTCTTTGGCAATATCAGGATTTTCTTCTGTTGGTAAGGCGCTTTCCTTTGAGAAAGGCTCCTTTTGCATTCTCTCAGAGAGCGTTGCCTTGCCATTTTTGGGGTTATCGGTAAAGACATTCTCACCACCCTTGATAAACACAGTCAATGCGACTGACGCGCCTATGCCTAACAGCAAACCAATCAATAAGCCGGAAAAAAAGGCGCCCCCTTTGCCGGAAGGTTTGTTTTGTGGTGCGGGTTTATAATCTCTGGTCATTTCAGTCCTCTACTACATTTTTTCTGGAGCGCTCAAGCCAAGCAAACTCAGGCCGTTGCGCAATACCTGCTGTGTCGCAACAATTAACGCCAATCGTGCCAGTTTGGTTGGCTGGTCATCCACCAAAAATTTAGTGTCATTGTAATAACTATGCAAATCGCTGGCCAAATCTTTCAGGTAATTGGTTACTATGTGTGGCGCAAGCTCGCTGCAAGCGCTGGTGATAACTTCCGGCAGCGCATCCAGCTGCTGCATCAATGCGGCTTCCTGCGCGCTGGTGAGCGGGCTTAAATCGACCTGCTGCAAGGCGGATATATCGCCGCCCCATTGGCTCAGCACGCTGCAGATGCGGGCGTGGGCGTACTGGATATAATACACTGGGTTGTCATTGCTTTGGCTAAGCGCCAGATCAATATCAAACACTAGTTGTGAATCGGGCTTGCGCGCCGCCAGGAAAAAACGTGTGGCATCGCAGCCGACTTCCTCGATCAAATCGCGCAGGGTGACATAGCTGCCCGCACGTTTGGAGATCTTCACTTCCTCGCCACCACGCATCACCGTCACCATCTGGTGCAACACGTATTCCGGCCAGCTTTGCGGAATGCCCATATCCAATGCCTGCAAACCGGCGCGGACGCGGGTGATCGTGCTGTGATGGTCTGCGCCTTGCTCGTTGATGACGCGCTTGAAGCCGCGCTGCCATTTGTCCTTGTGGTAGGCCACATCTGGCACGAAGTATGTGTAGCCGCCCTCGCGCTTGCGCATCACACGGTCTTTGTCGTCGCCAAAATGCGTGGTGCGCAGCCACAAAGCATCATCCTGCTCATAAGTGTGGCCGCTGGCGACCAGCGCTTCTACGGTCTCTTCTACCTTGCCATGTGTATAGAGCGCGGATTCCAGAGAAAATACATCGAAACGGACTTTGAACGCTTTCAGGTCAAGGTCTTGCTCGCGGCGCAGGTAAGCCACGGCAAAATGGCGAATCGCTTCGGTATTGTTCGGGTCGCCCTTGCCTACGATATGCTGGTCTTCCGCATTTATCGTCAGCCGTGCCATATAGGCATTGGCAACTTCGGTGATGTAATCGCCGCGATAGCCATCTTCCGGCCAGGCAGGGTTATCGGGACCGATACCTTTGCAGCGCAGTTGCACGGACAAGGTCAGGTTATCGATTTGCTGCCCCGCGTCGTTGTAATAGAACTCGCGCGTCACATCCCAGCCATTGGCTTGCAGCAGGCGGCACAGGCAATCGCCCACCACCGCACCACGTCCGTGGCCCACATGCAACGGGCCGGTCGGGTTGGCGGAGACAAATTCCACCTGCACTTTTTCGCCCTTGCCGTTTGTGTTGTGGCCAAACTTGTCGCCTGCAGCAAAGATTTCTTTCACCACGCTTTGCTTGGCGTTGGCATTCAGAAAGAAATTGATGAAACCGGCACCCGCGATTTCCACTTTGTTGATGTAGTCGGAAGCTGGCAGGTGCTGCTTGATCTGTTCTGCAATGGCGCGCGGGTTTTGGCGCAAGGACTTAGCCAGCAACATGGCCAGGTTGGTCGCAAAATCGCCGTGGTCAGATGATTTCGGGCGATCCAGAATAATCTCGACCTGGGTTAAATCTGCACCGATTTTAGCGGCGGCGTGACCAAGTAACTCTATAATATGCTGTTTCAATGGAATATAACTTCTGCAAAAGTGCTATTTTAACTCAATAAACGTGCGCCACACATGCCGAAAATTTTAAGAATTGCGCTGGATGTCCCGCTCGACCGCCTATTCGATTACACCGACAACGGGTTCTCGGCGCGCGTCGGCAATCGTGTCATCGTGCCTTTCGCTGGGCGTAATCTGGTAGGGGTGGTCATCGACATTGTGGCGCAGAGTGATGTTGACGCTGAAAAGCTCAAGCCGGTGACGCATGTGTTCGACGATGTCGCGTTCGATGCGGCCAGTTTCAAGCTGCTCAAGTTCTGCGCGGATTATTACCACGCGCCGCTTGGACAGGTGCTGCTTGCCAGCCTGCCCTTGCGCTTGCGTCAGACCAAACCGGCCAGCGCGCGCAAGACATTTGCCTACAGCCTGCTTGCAGCACCGGATTTGGAGGCGATTCCGGCGCGGCAAGTCGTGCTGCGCCGGATCGTACAAGCCCTGCAAGGGGGCGTGTGTTTAAGCGAGGCGCAACTGGCGCAGATTTCCGCCACGTGGCGCAAAGCCATGTGGCAGCTGGATGCGCAAGGGCTGGTGCACAAACAGGAAATCGTCGCGGTCAAACCTTCTTTGCCTGTCAGCCATGTCGCGCCCCAGTTGAATGCCGAACAACAGCAGGCTATTGATGCGGTGCTGGCGGAAAAACACACGTTTAAACCGTGGTTGTTGTATGGCATCACCGGCAGCGGCAAAACCGAAGTCTACATGCAGATTCTGGCTGGGATTCTGCAACAGCCAAACACGCAGGCGCTGGTGCTGGTGCCGGAAATCAACCTGACGCCGCAATTGGAATCCCGCTTCCGGAATCGTTTGAGCGAGTTTCCCTTGGTAACGCTGCATAGCAATCTTGGCGAGAGTGAGCGCTTACATAACTGGCAGGCAGCGGCTAGCGGCGCAGCCAGAATCGTCATTGGCACGCGTTTGAGTATATTCACGCCCATGCCGCATTTGTCAGCCATTATCATGGATGAGGAGCATGACGGCTCTTACAAGCAGCAGGAAGGCATGCGTTACCATGCGCGAGATGTGGCGCTGGTGCGCGCCAAGCAGCTTGGTGTCCCTATCGTGCTGGGCAGTGCTACACCAGCCTTGGAGACATGGCATCAGACGCAGAAAGGCCAGGTTGGCTTGCTGACGCTGACGGAGCGCGCAGTGCAAAGCGCGCAGTTGCCGCAGATTTTTTGTATCGATACCGCCAAATCGCCTACCGAGAATGGCTTTTCTCCCCTGCTGGTGCGCGCCATCAAAACGCGTCTGGAGCGTGGCGAGCAAAGCCTGCTGTTCCTTAACCGGCGCGGTTATGCGCCTGTGCTGCATTGCAATGCCTGCCAATGGACATCGTCCTGCCCGCGCTGTTCGGCACGACTGGTGGTGCACCTGGGGCAAAGGCGGCTCAAATGTCACCATTGCGGGCACGAGCAGAAGATACCCATGCAATGCCCCAGCTGTGGCAATGCGGATCTTAAGCCGGTTGGCCAGGCTACACAACGGTTGGAAGCAACCTTGAACCAGCTTTTTCCGCAAGCCCGCATCGCCCGGGTGGACAGGGATAGCATGCGCAGCAAGGACGCGTTGCATGATTTGCTAGGCCGCGTGCATGCGAACGAGGTGGATATTCTGGTTGGCACACAGATGCTGGCGAAAGGGCATGACTTTCCCAATTTGACGCTGGTGGGTGTGTTGGATACGGATAGCGCCTTGTACAGCCCGGATTTTCGCGCTGCCGAGCGCCTGTTTGCCCAGTTGATGCAAGTGGCCGGGCGCGCCGGGCGTGCCGATAAGGCGGGCGAGGTGCTGATACAAACGGCTTTTCCACAACATCCGTTGTTTAACGCCCTGCACAATCAGGATTACACCACTTACGCCACCGAGTTGCTGCACGAGCGGCAGGTGATGCAGTTCCCACCCGAACGGTATTTTGCAATTATCCGCGCCGAGGCCAATGATTACGCGCCTGTGAACCTATTTTTGAGTCAAGTGGCGCAATGGGCGCGGCAAACCGGCACCGACGTGATGATTTACGACCCGGTGCGCCCGCAGATGGAGCGCCTGAAAGGCATGGAGCGCGGGCAGTTGTTGTTTCAATCCGCCAGCCGCGGACGTTTGCAGCAGCTATTCAAAGCGCTAATTCCGCAAATACGCGCCGACAAGGCCGCCGCCAAGATACGCTGGATGTTGGATATAGACCCACTCGACTTGACATAGATGGGGTTTTTTGCGCTAAAACTTAAAGCTTTACTTTAAATTTATAGTGTAATTATATATCATACATGAATGTTTAGCTCTTCAGACTTTACCAATATTATCAATCGGTTGATGATGTCAGCCAGCCTGATATTGACGTGTTTCCCGGCTCCAGGCTGGGCGGTACCAGCAGTGCCAGACACCGCAGATATTCCGCGTCCGCAACCTACTTTGCCGCCACAGCCTCGTCCTGCGGAGATCAAACAGCAGGAAAGACCCGCATATCGTCCTGCAGCAGAGGCTGAAAGCGTCAAGGTGCGGGTTGAACAATTTGCTTTCAGTGGTAATCAGGCTTTCAGCGCAGAGCAGTTGCAGGCACTATTGAATGATTATATTGGTCATGAGAATGGTATGGATAGTTTGAATCGGGCAGCCAAAATCATTACAGATTTTTATCGTAAAAATGGCTATTTCCTGGCGCAAGCCTATTTGCCAGCACAGGATATCCACGACAACACAGTAGAGATCGCGGTGCTTGAAGGCACTTTGGGCGGATTGGGGTTGAGCGGCGCAGAAAAGCTAAATGGCGATTTTCTCGGCAAAATGGCCGCTTATCATTTAAAAACGGGTGATGCGATTACAGAGAAGAAACTGGTGCGCAATGTCACTTTGCTGAATTCGCTACCGGCGATTCGCGCTAGCGCACAACTTAATCCGGGCGAGGCCATCGGCAGTAGTAACGTGGATATTGAATTGCAACCATTGCCAGCGCTGGAAGGCTATATCGCTGCGAATACTTACGGTAACCGATTCACGGGGCGCGAAGTGCTGCTGGCAGGTTTCAAGTTGAATAATCTTGCCGGTAGAGGCGATCAGCTCTCTTTGGGGCTAAAAAATTCTCGTGACGATGGCCAGCGTAGTTTCAATCTAGGTTATTTGATGCCAGTGCATGAATCCGGCACTTTATTGAGCTTGGGCTATAACTATGTGGATTACAAACTAGGTGGGCCGTTCAAGCAGCTCAAGGCATCAGGCGATAGCCAATATTTTAGTGCCGGACTAGCTCAACCGCTGATGCGGAATGCGCAAGGCGGGCTAAGTTTACATGTGGGCGGTGCCCACAAACGGGTAGATGATGATGTTTCCGCATTTTTATTGAATAACCGACGCAATGTCTCCAATGTTGACCTCGGGTTATTTGGCGATTGGTTTAATAATCAAGGGGATGTAAGCTATCAGGCCGGACTGAATTTGCGCTCAGGCCGAGTGGATTTCAAGGATGCGTTTGCCGAATCACTGGACGCTACCGGTGCAAAAACCGAAGGCCATTTCTTCAAATACAGCCTTGCTGCATCTAGAGTGCAATATTTCAGCAATGGCGTCAGTCTTGCCTTGCGAGCCGATTACCAATATGCCAACAAAAATCTGGATAGTGTGGAAAAAATCGTTATCGGTGGGATCAACCGTTGGCGTGGTTTTGCCGAATTGCCAAGCCAGGCAGACACCGGCTATATGGCAGGGGCTGAGTTGCGCAAGAATATTGCAGCCGGCCCAAAACTGGCAAATTTATTGCTTGAAGGGATCAGCACGTATGGATTTGTGGATTTCGGTCGTGGCAATCTCAATCGGGATGCGCTTAGTGATGATAATCATGTGAAATCCATCCATTACGGCGCTGGTATGGATATGGCGTTCAGCAGAAAATGGCTGCTGGGCATCACAGTTTCGCACCAAGCCCGGAAGTTCGATGGTGTATCGCAAGAGAACGAAACCCGGGTTTGGGGGCAGCTACAGAAAGATTTTTAAAGCCAGATGTTATGAATGGAGGCTGGCAGAGAAATGATTAAACACTCACAGATGACAAAGTTTAATTTAAACCAGCAGGCCAAAATCCGGCTGTTTGTCAGCATGGCATTGGCGGAAACCTTGACGATTCCAGGGTTGGCGCATGCATTGCCTACAGGGGCGGAGGTGCAGCATGGGCAATCCAGCATCCAGGTCAATGGTGGCCAGATGCAGATTCATCAGGCGACTCAGAAATCCATCATTAACTGGCAGTCTTTTGGTATTGGCGCAGGTGAATCGGTGCAGTTGCTGCAGCCTACCCAAGGGATGGCGCTTTATCGTGTGATCGGCCCGGAAGCCTCACAAATATTCGGTAGTTTGAGTGCAACAGGCAGTTTGTTCCTGATTAATCCCAACGGTGTACTCTTCGGTCAAGGCGCGCAGGTGGATGTGGGGGGGTTGGTAGCTTCCACACTCAATATTTCCAATACAGATTTTCTCGGTGCTAACTACCGCTTCAATGCCAACGGTGGTGCAGGTCATGTGGTAAACCAAGGTGGGATTCGTGCTACCGATGGTGGTTATGTGGTGATGTTGGGCAGCGAAGTCATCAACAGCGGCAATATCACTGCCAATCAAGGCAGCGTAGTGATGGGCTCGGCACAATCTGCCATGCTGGATTTTTATGGTAATGGCTTGATTAGAACGCGCCTTTCTGGCGATGCGTTGAATGCCCTCGTGGAGCAATCGGGCTACATTCAGGCGGATGGTGGTACGGTACAGCTAGCGACCAGTGCGCGCAGTTCTGCCATTAATGTGTCTGGCATCATGCAGGCCAATAGCCTAGTGGAGCGCAATGGTGTGATTCGTCTGGAAGGTGGCGATCATGCTAGGGTGAGTGTCAGCGGCACATTAAGTGTATCGGGTGAGCAAGCGGGCACTAGCGGTGGTCGTATCGAAGTGACCGGCGAGCAAGTCGCACTATTCAAGGGTGCCAATCTGGATGCTTCAGGTAATACGGGTGGTGGTACGGTGCTGGTGGGGGGGGATTACCAGGGCAAGAATACGCAAGTTTACAATTCGCGCACTACTTATGTGGACAAAGATGCCAGCATCAATGCGGATGCTGTCAACAACGGTAATGGTGGTACGGCGATTGTCTGGTCTAATGACACCACGCGCTACTACGGCAATATTACAGCGCGCGGCGGCATCCAAGGCGGTAATGGTGGTTTTGTCGAGGTTTCCGGCAAGCGGAATCTGGATTTCATCGGTAAGGTAGATCTGTCCGCCAGCCATGGTATCGGTGGCAAGTTTTTGCTTGATCCAACCAATATCACACTGAACACCAGTACTCAAGCCAGCCCGCCCAATAACCCGAATGGCACACCCGACTTAGCTTTTGGTGATGGCCCAGCCAATACCATTGTGCAGATTTCCGACATTACCGGCTATTCGGAAGCATTTTTTCAGGCGACCAATGACATTACGATTGCGAGTACCCTGACCATGGGGGCGAACAATAGTATTCGGCTGGAAGCCAATAACAATATCAATGTGAATGCCGCAGTTACGGTTAGCGGAACGGGTAACATCAACTTCAAGGCGGACGCAGATAATAGCGGCACAGGCAATCTGGCGATAGGTGCCAACATTACTTCCCAAGCGGGGGGTATCACGCTTTCCGGCGCGACGATTACCCGCACAGCGGGCAATATCGCTTCTACCGGAGCAGCCAATGCCAACGCCGGGAATATCAGTATCACCTCTACCGGCACTACCAACTTGGGTGTGGCCACCATCACCGCTAGAGGTGGTACGGCAAGTGCGGGCAACGTGGGACGCAATGGCGGCACAATCACCATTAACGCGGGTGCTTTTACGGGTACCGGTGCGATGAATGCATCGGGCAGTAATGGCAACGGCGCCAATATGGCTGGCGGCAATGCTGGCACCATCACCATCAATAGCGCGAATGGCATTTCAATGGGGGCAGCTACTGCTTCCGGCGGCAACGCAGGGACTGGTAATGCTAGCGGCGGTAGTGCTGGAGCTATTAATATTAACAACAGTACCGCAGGGAATATTACTACCGGTACATTGATAAGCAGAACAGGCAATGCCATTGGCACAGGTGCAGGCGGCACCGTAGCGAGTATTTCCGTCATCAATAATGCAACAGGTGGAAATGTTTCCACAGGTGCGCTTTCTACACAGGGCGGCACGCTAGGGCATGGCGGTAACATCGCGTTGTCTGCATTGGGTAATGTGTCTGTAAGCAGCACGGTTAGCAGCTCCGGGGGGACCAGCCTGACAGGCAATACAGGCAGAAACGCGGGCACAGTCAATATCAATGCCGGCGGCAGCGTGGTAACGGGCGCGATTACCGCATCGGGCAGCGCTGGTTTGGGGACGAATCAAAATGGCGGCAATGCCGCCGCTGTGACATTGACTGCTGGAGCTGGCAACACCATTACGCACAACAACATTACCGCTTCCGGCGGCGCACGCACGGGCACTGGCATAGGCGGGAATGGTGCCAATGTCACCATCAATGGCAACTCCCTGCTTTCAGCCAATACTACGATTGCTGCCTTGGGTGCTGCCGGAGGTGGAGCTAGTGGTAATGTGAGCTTTGGCGGGACAATTAATTCCAGCGGTGCAAATCGTACGCTGGCGGTGAATACTGGCGCGGCCACCACGTTTGGCGGCGCGCTCGGCAATACGCTGGCCTTGGCGTCATTGACCACGGATGCGGGCGGTACTACTGCAATAAACGGTGGTTCGGTGACAACTACCGGCACGCAAACCTATAACGACGCGGTGACACTGGGCGCTACAACCAGCTTGACCACGACCAACAGTGCCATCACATTTGCAAACAGCGTCAATGCCAGTGGCAATGCGCTGACCATGGCATCGGGTACGGGCAACATTACTGCAACCAATGCGGCTAACAACTTTTCCAGTGTAGCCGTTAGCTCCGCCAATAATGTCAGCTTGCGCGATGCCAATGCCATTGTGCTGGGTACCAGCAATATCAGCGGTACCTTGGGCGTGCAAACGGCGGGCGCCATCACGCAAACCGGGGCAGTGACAGTAGGTGGCACGACCACGCTAAATGCAGGCGCGGCAAACGATATTACGCTGAATAATGCTTCCAATAATTTCAATGCTGTTGCTATCACCAGCGGCCGCGATGTGGTGCTGGTGGATGCGAATGCGTTGACCGTGAATGCGTCCAGCGTCAGAACGCTTTCTGCCCGCACATTAAGCAACAACCTGACCTTGGGCGGTACCGTCACTGCCACTGGCACGGGCTCTGGTACTTCCATTACATTGGCGGCGGCACAAAACTTTCTAAACCCTGGCAACTTCAACCTGACGCCAGGCGTCGGGTCTCGCTGGCTGGTATATTCCACCAGCCCGCTTAGCGACACGCGCGGTGCGAATCTGTTATCTGCTTATGATTTCAAGCAGTACAACACCGCATTTGGCGGGCCAATTTTAGGCAGCAACGACGGTTTTATTTATAGTCTTGCGCCTACTATCACTGCGACTTTGAGCGGATCCGCCAGCAAGGTGTATGACGGCACAACCACAGCCGCAATCAGCGGGTTAACCTTGGGGCAAAGCGGTGCGATAGATGGTGATACAGTTAATCTGTCGGCGTTGACCAGTGCGACCTACGACAATAAAAACGTGGGTGTGAGCAAAACTGTGACATCGAATGCCATTTCCGTTACCAGTGCCAGCAATGGCGCAAAACCGGTCTATGGCTATCAAGCTTCAGGTTCCGCGGCTAGTGGCAATGTGGGCACAATTACTCAGCGCGCCATCACGGTGACAGCGGCGACGGACACCAAGACCTACGACGGCAACACCAGCTCAGCGGGTGCACCGACAGTGACGTCCGGCAGCATCGTAGCCGGTGATACCGGCAGTTTCAGCCAGGCTTTTGATAACCGCAACGCAGGTACTGGCAAGACGCTCACTGCCAACGGCAGCGTGAATGATGGTAATAGCGGTAACAACTATGCGGTGACCTTTGTGGCAGACAACACCGGCGTCATCAACCAGCGCGCCATCACGGTGACAGCCAATCCGGGGCAAAACAAAATTGTCGGTGCGGCAGACCCGGTATTTACATATACTGTGGGCGGGTTAGGTTTAGTAGGCGGCGATACGCTGGCAGGTGCCTTGGCACGCGCACCAGGCGAAGCTGTCGGCGCGTATGCTTTTAATTTAGGCACGCTGGATGCGGGTGTCAACTACATTATTACCTTTAATACGGATAATTTCAGTATTCTTGCCGCCCCGGCAGCCCCAAATAATGGCAGTAATGCACCAAGGGATGCAGCTGGTTTAGGCAGTTTGCTGACGCAGATGGATAAGCCTATGCAGCATCTGGCGGTGTTGAATGTTGCCGCACCCGGCGCGGGTAATGAGGCGGGTGATGGCACCGAAGCATGTCAGGAGATAGAAAACAAACGGCTGAATAATCCAAATACTTCGGTGGTATTCAACTTCGGAATACACCTGCCAGCGGGCGTTAAGCCGGAGTGTACTTCCCTCTAATCAGCCGTTAGGGATTCCCTACCCCGTGTGGCACATGGCCTGTGGCTACGTGCTGGCGGGCGGAGTCGCAATGTGACTTCTGATCGTCAAAGAAGATATCTGCACCGAATGCTTTCAGTACAGGCCCTTTTTCTACGCCGCCTAGAAATATCGCTTCATCGATACGCACCCCCCAAACACGCAAGGTTTGAATTACGCGTTTATGTGCTGGCGCATTGCGAGCCGTGACCAATGCGGTGCGAATCGGCGCGTCATCCGGCCCAAAGCCTTTCTGTATGCGGTGTAATGCTTCCAGAAAGGGGCGGAACGGCCCGCTCGCCAGCGGCATATTCGCTTTGGATTTTTCGTGTTCGGTAAATGCTTCCAGACCTTTTTCTTTAAAGACACGCTCGGATTCATCCGAGAACAGTACGGCATCACCGTCAAATGCGATGCGCAATTGCGGGCTTTCATTATTGCCTACGGTCGAAGACATAATGGTTGCCGCGGCAATCCCGGCATCCAGTGCATTTTTTACATCGGTCGGATCGGCGGATAGGAAAAGGTTGAGTCCCAAGGCCTCGGCGTACTGATATGGGCTCTCGCCTTGCGAAAACACCGCACGGGTAATATTCAAGCCGTGGTATTCGATGGAGTTGAAAATGCGCAAACCAGTATCAGCACTATTGCGCGAGAGCAGAATCACCTCGACGCAAGGTTCACCGTGTTTGTCTTTGATGGAGAGCAGTTTTTTCACCAGCCGGAACGCCATACCCTCGTCCAAAGGGTCGTTTTCATGTTCGCGCTGGTACTGGCTGTATTCTTCCACACCCTTGGTTTCAAACAGGTGGTGGCTTTGTTCCAGATCGAACAATGCGCGGGATGAGATGCCGACGACGAGTTTGTTTGCAAGTGACACTGCCATCGTTTAAGTATAGCTTAAACAAAGTTGATTTTATGTATTAAGGTAGCTTGGAAACGCGGAGCACAGTAAAATACGGGTTTTACGCGGCTGTAGTTCAATGGTAGAACGCCAGCTTCCCAAGCTTGATACGCGGGTTCGATTCCCGTCAGCCGCTCCAGATTTGAAAGTGCACATGGCATCTATCCCTCCTTGCGTGTTGACTTTCGCCGCGACAGACCCAAGTGGCGGCGCAGGTTTGCAAGCAGATATTCTTACTTTGGCCAGTATTGGCTGTCACCCTTTATCCGTGGTTACCGGCATTACCGTGCAGGATAGCGTGGGCGTAGAAAGCATCATGCCGCTGGATGCAGACTGGATTAACGATCAGGCCAGAACGATACTGGAGGACATGCAAGTGACTGCCTTCAAGCTGGGCTTGCTGGGCAGCGTGGAAAATGTGGCCGTGATCGCGGAGATCATGGCAGATTACCCGGATGTTCCCTTGCTGATAGATCCGGTACTGGCATCCGGCCGCGGCGACGAGTTGGCAAGCGAGGAAATGCGTGCAGCGATGTGTGAATTGCTGTTCCCTCAAGCCACTTTAATTACGCCTAACAGTATCGAGGCGCGCCGCCTGGCTTATTACGATGATGAGGACGAGGTGAAAAACACTAGTTTGCATCAGTGCGCCGAGCGTTTGCTGGAAATGGGCAGCGAATATGTGTTGATTACCGGCACGCACGAGCGCACCAATGACGTGATTAACAGCCTGTATGGCCGCAGTGGCCTGATACGCGATTACCATTGGGAGCGTCTGGCAGGCAGTTACCATGGCTCCGGCTGCACGCTTACTAGTGCCATTGCCGCTTGCATGGCGCATGGTCTGAGTGTGGAAGAAGCTGTGCAGGAAGCGCAGGAGTATACTTGGCAGACACTCAAGAACGGCTTTCGCCCGGGCATGGGACAGTTCATTCCCGACCGTTTTTTCTGGGCGCGCGATGAAGACGAGCAAGACGACAAAGGCAATGGCAAAAGCCCGTCTATTCAGCACTAGCCGCATCTACGCCATTACGCCGGACGAGCCGGACACGGAAACTTTACTGGCCAAAACCGAAGCGATTCTGCATGCCGGAATTGGCATGCTGCAATATCGCAACAAGGCTGCAAGCAAGCAACTGCGCGCTTTGCAGGCTGATGCCCTGAAATCGTTATGCGCGGCTTATCAGGTAACGTTTGTGATTAACGACCATATCGAGCTTTGCGAGGCATTGGATGCCGATGGCGTACATTTAGGCGGTACCGATGGCGATATCACTGCAGCTCGCGCCAGACTTGGTGCGGATAAAATCATCGGCGCATCCTGCTATAACCAACTGGAATTGGCGCAAAAAGCACAAGCCGCTGGCGCAAGCTATGTGGCGTTTGGCGCATGTTTTCCTTCTGGCACCAAGCCTAATGCGGCAAAAGCGGATTTAAGTTTATTTCAAACCCAACTCGACATTCCTAAAGTTGCCATCGGTGGCATCACGCTGGAGAATGCGCACTTGCTGCAAGCCGCCGATGCGGTGGCGGTCATCAATGCGCTATATAATGCCGAAAACATTGCCCAAGCCACAAAAGAATTTAACCGTTTATTAGAGCCAAGACATCATGACATCGCTTAATCAACAACTCTTTGAAAAATCCCAGCAACTCATTCCCGGTGGCGTCAATTCGCCGGTGCGCGCTTTCCGTAGCGTGGGCGGCACGCCTATCTTCTTCAAGCGCGGCAAGGGTTCGCGCCTGTGGGATGTGGACGGGAAAGAATATATTGATTACATCAACTCGTGGGGGCCCATGATTCTGGGTCATGCGCACCCGGATGTGACCAAAGCGGTGCAGGAGGTGGTGGCCAGTAGCTTGTCGTTCGGCGCGCCAACAGGTCTGGAGCTGGAAATGGCCGAACTGATTAACAAGCTGGTGCCCAGCATGGAGCATGTGCGGCTGGTGAGCAGCGGTACCGAGGCGACCATGAGCGCGATTCGCGTGGCGCGTGGATTCACCAAGCGCAGCAAAATCATTAAGTTCGAAGGTTGTTACCACGGTCATGCAGATGCGCTGCTGGTGAAGGCTGGATCCGGCTTGCTTACATTCGGTGAGCCAAGCTCGGCAGGTGTTCCGGCAGAAGTGGCCGCTCACACTCTGACGCTGGAATACAACAATACACAGATGCTGGAAGATGTATTTGGCAAAATCGGCAATGAAATCGCCTGTGTGATTCTGGAGCCGATTGTCGGCAACATGAACCTGATCGTGCCGCATAAGGAGTTTGTGCAAGCGTTGCGTGCGCTGTGTACCAAGCATGGTACCGTGCTGATTTTTGATGAAGTGATGACCGGTTTCCGTGTCGGTTTGGGCGGTGCGCAAGCGCTGCTTGGCATCAAGCCGGACATGACGACATTGGGTAAGGTGATTGGCGGTGGTTTGCCTGTGGGCGCGTTTGGCGGCCGCAAGGATATCATGAGCGTGCTTGCGCCGCTGGGGCCGGTGTATCAGGCAGGCACGCTTTCTGGCAACCCGGTTGCAGTAACCGCAGGCCTGGCAACGCTCAAGTTGATTCAGGAACCCGGCTTTTACGAAAAATTGACCGCACAAACTAAAAAGCTGACAGATGGCTTGTCACAAGCTGCGCAGCAAGCAGGCGTGACATTCTGCGCGCAAAGCGTGGGCGGCATGTTTGGCTTGTATTTCAGCAAAACTTGCCCGACTTCATACAATGAAATTATGCAAGCGGATAAAGAAGCGTTCAACAAGTTCTTCCATTTCATGCTGGATAGCGGCGTGTATTTTGGACCATCGGCGTTTGAGGCCGGGTTTGTCTCCGCCGCGCATACGGATGTGGATATTGCGCAGACAGTAGAAGCGGCAAAAGTAGCGTTTGCCAAACTGTAACTTATTGCAGAAACTTCATTGTCTGCACCATTGCTCCGGAAGCCGCGTTCAGAGCGGCTTCCAGGCCGGTGCATATTACAATGAAACGCGCATGCGTAAGGCGGCGTGTTTCATGCGCCCACGCTAGTGCATAATTTGAAGGTGGCTCGGCGTTTGGCCAAAGTAGTTTGTGAGCTTGATCATGCGATCCAGCCGCAGGCTGGCTTTCATCATGGTGTTGGCAATCTGCTGCGTATGTTCCGGACTGAGGCGCAATGAAATCGCGCCTATTTCCAGCTCGACCACATTGCAGTTCTTGCAGTAAATTAGCCGCACACCGGCGCTCTCTGCCAAAATCAGCTTGTCACAAGGGTTGTTCATCGCACATCTCCTCTGAATATTTATAAATGATAATGATTCTCATTTATAAAGTCAAGCGGAAATAAAAGCATCTATTTTTGTTTTCCAGTTTTGTTTCAACATGGTCTAGGTGATTGAACTTGCAGGTATTTAAAGGTATGATTGAAGGTTCCGCTAAATGTTTAGAATTAGAACCATCAGGCAAAGAATATGCAAGTTGCAAAAGCACCAAAAAATCAGGGTCTATACGACAGCCGTAATGAAAAAGACAGTTGTGGCGTAGGGTTTGTGGCCCATATCAAGGGCCAAAAGAGCCACCAGATCGTACAGCAGGGCTTGCAGCTCCTGACCAACCTGACGCACCGCGGTGCGACCGGCTATGACCCGAAACTGGGCGATGGCGCCGGTTTGCTGATGCAAATGCCAGATGCGTTTATGCGCAAAGAGGCGGCCAAGCTGAATATTGATTTGCCTGAAATCGGCCAATATGCGGTGGCCAACGTGTTCATGCCACAATCCATAGCCAATCAGAAGCAGGTAGAAGCTGTATTCGCCAAGATTATCGCCGAAGAAGGTCAATCCTTACTGGGCTGGCGTGTGGTGCCGGTGGATAACAGCGACATCGCCCAGGCCGCGCGGGACGTGGAGCCTGCGATGCGCCAGGTGTTTATCGGCGCAACCGTAAGCGACAATAACGTATTCGAGCGTAAATGCTTTGTGATTCGCAAGCGCATCGAGCATGCTGTTCGCGAGCTTGAACTGAAGGATAATGCGGCGTTCTACATTCCTTCTCTCTCTTCTCGCACCATTGTCTACAAAGGCATGTTGTTGGCTAATGAAGTGGGCGTTTACTACCAAGATTTGCGCGACGAGAGCATCGTTTCAGCGCTGGCGCTGGTGCATCAGCGCTTTTCCACCAACACTTTTCCGGCATGGGATTTGGCGCACCCGTTCCGCATGATTGCGCATAACGGTGAGATCAACACCGTGCGTGGCAATGTGAACTGGATGGCAGCGCGCCACGAGACTATGAAATCCGCCTTGCTGGGTGAAGATTTGGATAAACTCTGGCCGCTGATTGCAGAAGGCCAGTCTGACTCCGCGTGCTTTGATAACTGCCTGGAGTTGCTGGTGGCAGGCGGTTACAGCTTGCCGCACGCTATGATGATGCTGATTCCCGAAGCGTGGGCGGGTAATCCGTTGATGGATGAAGACCGTCGTGCGTTCTATGAGTATCACGCGGCATTGATGGAGCCGTGGGATGGCCCAGCAGCGGTGGCTTTCACTGATGGCAAAATGATCGGTGCGACTCTCGATAGGAATGGCCTGCGTCCGGCACGTTATCTGGTGACAGAAGATGATATCGTCATGATGGCATCGGAAATGGGTGTGCTGACATTCCCGCAGGAAAAAATCATCAAAAAATGGCGTCTGCAGCCGGGCAAAATGTTGCTGATCGACATGGAACAAGGCCGCATCATCGATGATGCGGAAGTGAAACAGCAACTTTCGACCGCCAAGCCCTATCGCAAATGGATCGAAGCGACCCGTTTCCATTTGAACGATTTAAAAGAGCAGGCGCCGGAAGCCGCATCCAAAGAGAATCTGCTGGATACGCAACAAGCGTTTGGTTATACACAGGAAGACCTTAAGTTCGTCCTGCAGCCAATGATTGCCAATGGAGAGGAAGGTGCTGGCAGCATGGGTAACGATGCGGCCTTGCCGGTGTTGTCCAACAAAGCAAAAGTCTTCTATAACTATTTCAAACAGCTGTTCGCGCAAGTGACCAACCCGCCAATCGATCCGATTCGCGAGGAATTGGTAATGTCTCTGGTGACTTTTATTGGTCCGAAACCGAATCTGCTGGCGGTGGACGAAACCAATCCGCCATTGCGCCTGGAAGCCGCGCAGCCAGTGCTGAGCACCAGCGATTTCGCCAAGCTGAAAAATATCGGGACACTAACGGGTGGTAAATATCGCTCCATGGTGTTGAACACGACCTACGATGTAGCCTTGGGTACAAAAGGCATGTCGATTGCGCTGGATCATTTGTGTGATGTGGCCGAAGAAGTCGTGAAGAACGACATCAACATCATTATTCTGAGCGATGCGGCAGCATCCAAGACACAAGTCGCAATTCCGGCATTGCTGGCTTGCGCTGCCGTACACCAACATTTAGTGAAAACCGGCCTGCGTACCAAGACTGGCCTGGTAGTGGCTACCGGCTCCGCGCGCGAGGTGCACCACTTTGCCTTGCTGGGAGGCTATGGTGCTGAAGCCGTATACCCATGGCTGGCGTACGAAACCATCGCTACGATGACCGACAAACCGGAAGAGGCGAACTACAAGTTCGTGAAGGCGATCGGCAAAGGCTTGTATAAAGTGATGTCCAAGATGGGCATCTCTACATATCAATCCTATTGTGGCGCGCAGATTTTCGAAGCAATCGGCTTGAATTCAGCCTTTGTTGAAAAATATTTCACCGGTACTGCCACCAACATCGAAGGCATCGGTCTGAGCGAAGTGGCTGAGGAGGCGTTGCGCATGCACCGCGCAGCCTATGGCACAGATCCGGTTCTGGCTAATGCTTTGGATGCTGGAGGTGAATATGCCTTCCGCGTGCGCGGGGAAGAGCATATGTGGACGCCGCAGTCCATCGCCAAGCTGCAAAATGCAACACGTACTGGTAAATATGAAACCTATAAAGAATATGCCCAACTGATTAACGACCAATCACGTCGTTACATGACCTTGCGCGGTTTATTCGAATTCAAACCGAAAGCAAGCCCAATCCCGCTTGATCAAGTGGAGTCTGCCAAAGAGATCGTCAAACGCTTTGCCACAGGTGCCATGTCTTTGGGTTCCATATCCACAGAGGCGCACACGACATTGGCAATCGCGATGAACCGCATCGGCGGCAAATCTAACACGGGTGAAGGTGGCGAAGATGCCAAGCGTTTCATTCCAGTGGCGAAAGAGACTAACACTGCTGAGGTGATAGGTGCGGATTTGATTGAGAAAGCGGTTGCGTTGAAGGCTGGCGATTCTATGCGATCACGCATCAAGCAAGTGGCTTCCGGTCGTTTTGGCGTGACAGTAGATTATCTGACCAACGCTGACCAGATTCAAATCAAAATGGCGCAAGGTGCCAAGCCAGGCGAAGGCGGCCAATTACCGGGTCACAAGGTTTCTCCATATATCGCCAAATTGCGCTTCAGCGTGCCAGGTGTGGGCTTGATTTCTCCGCCGCCTCACCACGATATTTATTCGATTGAGGATTTGGCACAACTGATTCACGATTTGAAGAATGCTAACCCGCGCGCCTCCATTTCGGTCAAACTCGTATCCGAAACTGGTGTGGGCACAGTGGCCGCAGGTGTAGCCAAAGCCAAGTCTGACCATATTGTAATTGCCGGACATGACGGTGGCACCGGCGCTTCCCCGATTTCTTCTATCAAACATGCGGGTACGCCATGGGAACTGGGTTTGTCTGAAACTCAGCAAACACTCGTGCTAAACCAATTACGCGGCCGGGTCATTGTGCAGGTGGATGGCCAAATGAAGACTGGTCGTGACGTGGTGATAGGCGCGCTGCTGGGTGCGGATGAGTTCGGTTTTGCAACCGCCCCGCTGGTGGTGGAAGGCTGTATCATGATGCGAAAATGCCATCTGAACACCTGCCCGGTTGGCGTGGCGACGCAAGATCCTGAACTGCGTAAGAAGTTTACCGGTCAACCTGAGCATGTCGTGAATTACTTCTTTTTTGTGGCTGAAGAGGTGCGAGAAATCATGGCCAGCTTGGGCATCGCGAAGTTCGATAATCTGATTGGCCGCCCCGATTTGCTGGACATGCAAAAAGGGATCGACCATTGGAAGATTCATGGTCTGGATTTCAGCCGGGTATTCCACCAGCCGGATATGCCAGCGAGTGTTTCCCGCAAGCATACTGAAGAGCAGGATCATGGCTTGGTGAATGCGCTGGATAACCAGTTGGTTGCCAAAGCTAAAGTAGCATTGGAAAAAGGCGAAAAAGTCGTGATCGATACGCCGATTCTGAACACTAATCGTACCGTAGGCACGATGTTGTCGCATGAAGTAGCCAAACGTTATGGTAATGCAGGGCTGCCTGATGACACCATTACGGTCAATCTTACCGGTACGGCAGGTCAGAGCTTTGCTGCATTCTTGGCAAAAGGCATTACTTTCAACCTGACTGGTGAAGGCAACGATTACGTAGGTAAAGGCCTGTGCGGCGGCAAGGTGGTGATCCGCAAACCAGCGGCTTTCCGTGGCGATGCAGCAGAAAACATCATCGTGGGCAATACGGTGATGTATGGTGCGACGACTGGTGAAGCCTATTTTAGTGGTGTGGCCGGCGAGCGTTTCTGTGTGCGGAATTCCGGTGCTAGTGCAGTAGTAGAAGGCGTGGGCAATCATGGCTGCGAATATATGACTGGCGGTACGGTTGTCGTGCTGGGTATGACAGGCCAGAACTTTGCTGCGGGTATGAGCGGCGGTATTGCTTATGTGTATGACATTGATGGCCAGTTCGCCAAACGTTGCAATACCAGCATGGTGGCGCTCGAAAAAGTGGAAGCCGCTGAAGCGGATGTCGGTAAGATCCAGCATCGCAACCAGCCAGACGAAGTGACTCTGAAGGCATTAATCGAGAATCATGCTAAGGCAACGGGTAGCGTACGCGCGCAGACGATTCTAGCGAATTGGGCAAATGAACGCGCCAAATTCGTTAAAGTGTTTCCGCACGAGTACAAACGCGCTTTGACGGAAATGGCAGCGGCAGCTAGTAAAGTAGCGGCATAAAACTAGAAACAATTCAGGATGGGTAAAGGCTGTAAACATGGGTAAGGTAACGGGGTTCATGGAGTTCGAGCGGCTGTCAGAGGAGAATCTGCCAGTCGCGGAGCGCGTTAAAAACTATAAAGAATTTGTTCTGCATCTGATGGACGACCAAGCCAAACAGCAAGGCGCGCGTTGCATGGATTGCGGTATTCCGTTTTGCACTACTGGCTGCCCGATTAACAATATCATCCCGGATTGGAATGATTTGGTTTATCGTCAGGATTGGGCAGGTGCCATTGATGTATTGCATTCCACCAATAATTTCCCGGATTTCACCGGCCGTATCTGTCCTGCCCCATGTGAAGCCGCTTGTACGCTGAACATCAATAACGATGCGGTTGGTATCAAATCCATCGAACATGCAATTATCGACAAAGCATGGGAAAACGGCTGGGTAAAACCGCAAATCAATCCCAAAAAAACCGGCAAAAAAGTAGCTGTTGTTGGCTCAGGCCCGGCAGGCTTGGCCGCAGCGCAACAATTGGCACGCGCAGGTCATAGCGTTACGGTGCTGGAAAAGAACAGTCGTATCGGCGGCCTGTTGCGCTACGGTATTCCCGATTTCAAACTGGAAAAATCCAATATCGACCGCCGCATGGCGCAGATGGAAGCCGAAGGCGTTGAGTTCAAAGTCAACCAGCATGTGGGTGAAAACGTACAGGCGGATGATCTGCTCAAAGCATACGATGCAGTGGTTCTGGCTGGTGGCGCCGAGCAGCCCCGCGATTTGCCGGTGCCTGGCCGCGAGCTGGATGGCGTACATTTTGCGATGGATTTTCTGGTACCGCAAAACAAAGTGAATGCCGGCGATGTGATCCCTGACCAAATCAAGGCCACTGGCAAACATGTGGTGGTGATTGGCGGTGGTGATACCGGTTCTGACTGTGTGGGCACTTCCAACCGCCATGGTGCAGCGAGTGTGACGCAGTTCGAGCTGATGCCTCGTCCGCCGGAAAAAGAGAACAAAGAGATGGTCTGGCCAAACTGGCCGCTTAAATTGCGTACTTCCAGCAGCCATGAAGAAGGTGCAGAACGTGACTGGTCTGTGACCACCAAAATGCTTACAGGTGAGAATGGCAAAGTCACGCATCTGGTTGGAGCGAAAGTCGAATGGAAAGACGGCAAGATGAGTGAAGTTCCGGGGTCGGAATTCACCATACCTGCAGATTTGGTGCTGCTGGCCATGGGCTTTGTTTCACCGGTGCAAAAATTGCTCGATGCGTTTGGCGTGGAAAAAGATGCACGCGGCAATGCCAAAGCGACAACGGACGGCGATGGCTGCTACAAAACCAGTAAAGACAAGGTATTTGCCGCAGGTGATGTGCGCCGCGGACAATCGCTGGTCGTATGGGCGATTCGCGAAGGCCGCCAATGTGCACGTGCCGTGGATGAATTCCTGATGGGTTCATCGGTATTGCCAAGGTAATCAATCAGAATCAAGCAAAGGGATGCAGAATTACCGTTCGCATCCCTTTTTAATTTTGGAACGAACGAAATGACAACACTTCAGAATGATACATTTTTGCGTGCGTTGCTCCGTCAGCCTACCGACTATACTCCCGTATGGATGATGCGTCAGGCCGGACGTTATTTGCCGGAATATCGCGAGAGCCGCAAGGATGCGGGCAGTTTTCTAGGGCTTTGCAAAAGTCCTGCCTTTGCTACGGAAGTGACGCTACAGCCAATCGATCGCTACCCATTAGATGCTTCTATTCTATTTTCCGATATTTTGACCGTGCCGGATGCGATGGGTCTGGGCCTGTATTTTGAGGAGGGTGAAGGCCCAAAATTCGAGCGCACTTTGCAGGATGAGGCGGCGATACAGGCACTGCAAGTACCGGACATGGCTAAGTTGCAATATGTGTTCGATGCGGTATCCAGTATTCGCAAAGGCCTGAACGGGCGAGTTCCGTTGATTGGTTTTGCAGGCAGTCCATGGACGCTAGCGACTTACATGGTGGAAGGCAAAGGCGGCACAGATTTCCTGAACACCAAGAAAATGGCTTATGCACGGCCAGATTTGTTGCACCATATCCTAGAGGTGACTGCGCAAGCTGTAACGCAATATCTCAATGCGCAGATTGCCGCTGGTGCGCAAGCGGTGATGATTTTCGATTCATGGGGCGGCGCTCTGTCGCACAATGCTTATCTCAAGTTTTCGCTTCACTACATGCAGAAAATCGTGGCTGGCTTAACCAAAGAGGCCGAAGGCCGTAAAGTACCCAGCATCATCTTTACCAAAGGTGGTGGGCTGTGGCTGGAGGCACAGGCAGACGCTGGCTCAGACGCGCTGGGCTTGGATTGGACGGTAGATATGGGTCAGGCGCGTCAACGTGTGGGCAATAAAGTGGCCTTGCAAGGTAATTTGGATCCGGCCATTCTGCTGAGTACGCCGGAAGCCATTGAAAAAGAAGTGGCAGAAATTTTGGCTAGCTATGGTCATGGCCATGGCCATGTGTTCAACCTAGGCCACGGTATCACGCAATGGACAGATCCGGCAAATGCTGGCGCGATGATTGATGCCGTTAAACGTTTAAGCCCGCAATACCACCAATAAATTCAATTTGTCACCATGTATAAAAAACCCCGCAACTGCGGGGTTTTGTTTTTTTATCCAGCTTATCTAGGTGACATTCTATCCATAGTGCCATCTTTATCGATTACTTTGTGTTTGATGGCGCCTGCAATATGCAAAACAATGATGACCAGTAGCAAAGTGCCAACCAGTTCGTGAATCTCTTTGAAGGTTTCGCGCATGTCTTTATTATCCAGACCACCAACCAAATCCATGCCAAACCACATAACACCGTATTTGCTGTTTATCGCCATAATCAGGCCGGTAAGGGGCATGGCAATCAACAGCAGGTAAAGCGCGTGGTGTGCGGCAACTGCCAGTTTTCTCTCCCAGGCTTTATAGCTGGTCAACATGGCGGGCGGAGTATGTGTCAGGCGCCAGAATTGACGGAACAGAATCAATGCCAGCAAGGTGACGCCAACAGACTTATGCAGGTTAAAGTAGAAAGTCCGTGGACTGACTTCTTCAGTTAGTTGCCAAGTGTAGATGCCGAAGTCAAACAGGTCAAACGCCATTTGTTTGGGTGCATCGCGAGGAATCTCATGCATAAACCAGCCCAGTGCAAACATAAAAAAGATGCCTAAAGCAATTAACCAATGCAGGACAATGGCTGTTTTAGTGTAACGGCTGGATTGACTCATGTACTACCCCCCACGAAATTTCGTTATTAAAGTCGATGTGACAATCGTCACACATTTTTGTTGCCTAAAACCCGTAATATTAGCGTATTCTTCTTACAAAACCCATCGCATTTAAAAGGAAAAACACATGAGGCGAATCATGATTTACTGGAGCCTGATATTGTTGACTGCTTGCGCGCACACCAATGCCCAAAACGATGGCTTTGCGCTGGAGCATGCAGGTGATGGCATTTATGTACACCACGGTAAACATTTGGATATTGATACCGGCTATCAGGGCGATATTTGCAATATCAGCTTCATCGTGGGCAGCAAAGGCGTGGCGGTCATCGATACCGGTGGCAGCTATAGAGTGGGCAAACAAGTACGCGATGCGATTCGCAAAGTGACGCCGTTACCGGTACTGTATGTCATCAACACGCACGTACACCCGGACCATGTGTTTGGCAACGCGGCGTTTAGCGAAGATAAGCCGCAATATGTGGGGCATGAGAAACTGGCAAATGCTCTGCTGAACCGCAAGGAGCAGTACGACAAGCTCAATGCCAAACTGCTGGGCGAGGACGCCAAAGGCAGCGAGACTATTGTGCCGACCATTGCTGTGAAGGATGGCTTGGATCTGGATTTGGGCGACCGCAAGTTAACCTTGAAAGCTTATCCCATAGCACACACGCACACTGATTTGGCGGTGACCGATAGCAAAACACAAACCTTGTTCACTGGCGACTTGCTGTTTATTGAGCGCACGCCGGTGCTGGAGGGCGACATCAAAGGGTTGATTGCGGTACTGGATACATTAAAAAGCCAAAATGCCAAACAAGTAGTGCCCGGGCATGGGCCGGTTACCAAGGATGGAGCTACCGCTTTTGGCGACGCACAACGCTATTTGAATATTTTGCTGACGGATGTGCGTACAGCTATCAAGTCAGGCAAAAGTATGGAGCAAACCATGGAAACCGCTGCAGTTAACGAGAAGGACAAATGGGTGTTGTTCGATGTGGCGAACCGGCGCAATGTGAATACCATCTACCCGCAGCTGGAGTGGGAGTGATTATTTGGATGCCCTGGAAGCCGCATCCTGCTTGGCTCCCAGAGGCATGGTTTTAAGTTAAGGACGGGCTGACTAGGCTTTAAATTTGTTATCTAGGGCACAACTGGTATGCGGGTATTGCGCTAGCAGGAATAAGCCACCCGCAACGCCTAAGTAGACAAACAGCATGTCCGGGATTTTGCTGCCGAGCACAAGCGCAAGAAATACCGCCAAGGCTGCTAGAATATACGCATTCAGTTTGGTCTTGAAACCCAGAAACAGACTTAAGCCGCACACCAGTTCAACCAAAATCAATAACGGGGCGAAAATACCAGGTAAGCCAAATTGGCCCAGTGTCATTTGATATTGCAGGTAACCATCTGGCGTAGAGGTGATAGTCATGAGTCTGAGAATAACCGGCCCTAAAAATACCAGTGCAAGCAGGATGCGCGCCGCAGCTGTGGAGTATTTCATGCTGAATCCTTATCGAATATTAAACAAAGCCGCATAATGCCTGACACTGTAAGCGTGTGCAAGCAAGAATTGGTATGTTGGTGGATTTAAAGATTATCAACGTGGAGTGGGTAAGCCAGAAGCCAGCATTGATGCGGCTGCGCGGGCAGGTATTTATTAACGAACAACACGTACCGCCAGCGCTGGAGTGGGATGAGCATGATGTTACAGCCCAGCACTTGCTGGCGATTCATCAAGGGCAGGAAATAGGTTGCGCGCGTATCGTAGTGAACCAGATCGGACGTATGGCGGTGTTGGCACAATGGCGCCATCAGGGCGTGGGAAAAGCCTTGCTGGATGCGGCGATACAGGTGATCAGGCACGAAGGATTCTCCAGTGCGACACTGTCTGCACAAGTACATGCGATCGGTTTTTACCAGCGTGCCGGGTTTGTCATCAGCAGCAGCGAATATCAAGATGCGGGCATTGCGCATGTGGATATGCGGCTATTGTTCTAAAATTGCCTAAAAAGCGCGATTTCGCTAAAATAACTGGTTTCGTAACCTATTCATTTTTCAAGGAATATTCATGTCTAAAATCGTTTTCAAAGCAGGTGAAGCCACCGTATTCTCCGAAGGCAAAGACGTTACCGCAGCAATGCCGGAAATTTTGATTGGCGCAGTTGATGGCCCGGTTGGCCAGGCATTTGCCAACCTGATGGCGCAAAGCAAAGGCCACACTGCCATGTTTGCAGTGCGCGACATCAACCAACTGGTACGTCCGGTTTGCATGACCGTACCTAAAGTCACCTTGAAAGGTAGCACGGATGTAGGCTTGTTCGGTGGCGTGGTGCAAGCGGCAACGGCCGATGCGATCCTGGATTGCGTGATCGAAGGCATTATTCCTAAGGATCAGGTGAACGATCTGTGCATCATCAGCCTGGTGTGGATTGACCCGGGCTGTATCCCGCTGGAAAAAGAAGGCAAGCTGGATAAAGCCGACATGTACAAGAACAACTACGATGCAACCAAATTGGCCATCAAGCGCGCATTGAACGACGAGCCAAGCATTGACGAGCTGATTGCTAATCGCCATAAAATCAAACACTGCATGTGGGAAGACAGTTGGGATCAGAAATAACTCCGATTGTATTGGAACCAGAACGGCCAAACGCTTGCCAAACCGGGAGAAGACTTTTACTATAAGTCGATACAAAACAAGTGGAGGCGACAATGGCTGAACGCAATGTGTGTATGGAAGCGTTTGAACGATTATGCGAAGACGTGGGTTCGGACAAGAACTACGCAATCAACAAATCGGATTACTGGTTGTTCGAGCTGGGGTTCCGCTCCGCGATTGAGGAGCTCTTGCAGATTGCAGATACTGGGACACAGCCGCGCAAGTTTATTTCGCCGCGGTTCCAGATGCTAGCGGAACGCATACTCCAATCCCGACCACATTAAAACAAGGCAGCCTAGGCTGCCTTGTTTTTTATCTGCTGCAGGATTTTTCGGACAGGTGTGGGAATTGCGCTCTGGATGGCCTCATCTAGCGCTAGCCAGAGCGTGTTGGGTGAAAAAGTCTGTGTTTTACCGGGAACCAGCACAGGCTGGATATGCAGTCTGAAGTGCGTGAAAATGTGCGTTAACGCAGGGAGCAGTTGCGCGTTTTTCGGTATTTCTTCCACTTCCGGAAAGCTCCACAATCCGCCCCAAATTCCGCTATTGGCGCGCTTTTCCAACAATACCTCACCTGCATCATAATGAATCAGCATGACACAATGGCGCTCCGGCAGGATTTTTCTGGGTTTGGGCGTAGGGAGATGGTTGACGCGTGTTTGCTCGTAAGCCTGGCAGGAGGCTTGTATCGGGCAAACGTTGCAGCGTGGGCGCGAACGCGTGCACAGCGTTGCACCCAGGTCCATCAAGCCTTGGGTATAGGGAATAGCCTCCTCTAGCGGATTTTCACGATGTGCGATTTCCCACATCTGCCGCTCTACTTTTGGCGTGCCAGGCCAGCCATCAACCAGAAAATGGCGCGCAAACACACGTTTCACGTTGCCATCCAGTATCGGCATTGGCTGGTTGAAGGCGAAGGTGGAAATGGCAGCGGCAGTAGATTTGCCAATACCTGGCAAGCTTAGAATATCTGCGAAATCCTGTGGGAATGCACCGCCGAAATCATCCATGATTTTTTGGGCCGCATTATGCAGATTGCGCGCACGGGAGTAATAACCCAAGCCGCTCCAGTATTGCAGCACTTCATGTTGTTCTGCACTTGCCAAGCGCGCAATATCGGGAAAACTCGTCATAAAACGTCCGTAGTAGCCAATCACAGCGGCAACTTGCGTTTGCTGCAGCATGATTTCGGATACCCAGATTGCGTAAGGGTCCGTCGTATTCTGCCACGGCAAATCGTGGCGCCCATGCAGCTTTTGCCATGCGATTATTTGGCTAGCAAAAGCGGGCATGGTCAGAATTTCAGAATATTCTTGAGTTTTTTCTCGGCTTTTTCTTCCAAGGATTTGGGTTTTTCCTCAGCAGGTGCTGGAGCTGCTTGACCATCCGCGGGTGCTGCATTTGTTGGCGCAGGGTCAGCGGCTTTTTTCTTGCCACCTAATAAACCTTTTAACGCATCAGCCTTGTTCTCTCCGCCAATCAGCTCTTTCACGGCAGTACCTTTATCCCCGCCCACTTTTTCCAGCAACTGAGATTGCGCCAAACCGGTGGCAACTGCGCTGAAATCCAGTCCGTATTTAGGGCTTGAGAATGGCCCGGTGATTTTCATCGGAATACTAATACCTGCCAAATTATCCAAATCCGCACCGCCCTGCCCTTTTAGCGATTTAACGATAGTCGGTTTCGCCACGTAGTTCAGTTTCTCGTTACCAATGTCGATGTCGCCTTTGCTGTCACCTTTGGCCAAGCGCAGAATCGGCGCTTTCATGGCCAAGTCCTCGTTATGCGCAACGCCATTCTTGATGGTGAACGAAGCTGTCAGTTCACTAAAATCGGTTTTCTTGGATTTGTCCGCATCCGCTTCTTTGGTTTTGAGCATATTCACTTTGTTCTTCAAATCGCGAATGCTGCCTGCAATATCCACGCCTTTCAGCGCGCCATCCGCCAAAGCCAGCGAGGCATTGCCAGCCAAGGCTTTTTTCAGTGCATTGACCGAGCTGCCTTGCGTGGTGACGTCCACATTCACTGTGCCGGAGCCGGAGAGCATGTCATTGTTAATGGCATCTACCAGCAGCGGGCCGATAGAGATGTTTTTCATGTTTTGCTTGAAGGCGATACTGGGTGTAGCGCGTGCATCCACCTTGAGTAAGCCATCCATGCTACCTTGATACAGGTTGGCAGCAAACGGGGAGAGCGTTGCCACACCATCGGCGGCTTTCAGGCCCAGGCGTACATTCTCGGTTTTTACGTTGGCAAGCTTAAGCCAGCCGATATTGGCTTCGCCGCTGGCATTCAGCTTTTTTAAAGCACTCAAATCAATCGGCGTGTCGCCGCTGCCTTTGGTGTTATTGTTATCGTTCTTGGCGATATATCGGTCAGCATCCAGCTTGTCGATGTTGATGGCAAAGTTGAAAGCCGGGTTGCTGAATTGCGTGATACCGAAACTGCCTTTCATCTGACTGTCGTCAATCTTGGCGGCGAGCGGGTTCAGGCTCAGCTTTTCGCCGTCCGCTTTCAAATTGATGTTGATATTGGACGCATTGGTTTTGCCATACTTCAGTTTGCCGATGCGAATCGCGCCATCGGCATTCAGCGCTTTCAGCGCGCTCAAATCCAGCGCCTTATTGCTGGTTTCCTGTTTCGGTGCGGCATCCGTGCTGGCGTATCTGTCCAGGTCTACCTGATCCACATCCAGGTCGAAAGTGTAGAGCGGTTTGGCAAAGTGGCTGATACCCACACTACCTTTGATACGGCTGTCGTCCACTTTCACATCCAGGCCGCTTAAGCTTAGTTTCTCACCGTCGGCCTTGATACCTACATTAAGGCCGCTGACGTGATATTTGTCATACAAAATTTGACCCACACTCAGCTTGCCATCCAGGCGGATGTTCTTGAGTGCTGATAAGTCGGCTGGCTTGGAAGCCGCTTGCTTATTGGTTTCTGGCGCAGTTGATTTAGCCAGCAATTTGTTCAAGTCCAGCTTATCGGCGTTCAAGTTGAATTTGATATTGGGCAGCTTGAAACCCGCGACATCCACATTGCCGTTCAGTTTGGTCACCCCCTCGATATTCAGGTTGAAATCACTTTTGGCGATTTCATTCTTGATTTCGGTATGCGCACCCAGATTGAACGTGCCTTTCATGCCGCCACCCGGCAGGCTGGGGTCTTTAATATCCAGGTTGCCCGCAAGTTTGGGCAAATCAAAAATCAGGTTTTCGATATTGCCGCTGAATGGTGAGGAGAACTTGCCGGTGATGTTGCGTTTACCTTGTACCATCGCCAAATCACCGGTAATGCCGCTGCTTTGCAGGGCTTTGGGAGAGCCTTTCATGTCTGCCAGCACCATGTTCACTTTCAGCGTGTCGCCAGCCTTATCCTGCGTAATGGTTGCGGTGATTTTTTTGCCGCTAACTTCATCTTTTTGGATGGTGATAGCTGGCGCGATTAATTCCACGCCTTGTTTGGTGCCGCTAAAATCGCCATTCATCGCCAGCTTCAGGTCGTCCACCAGAAATTCCAGTTGCTCCGGCTTGGCATCCACATTGCCACTGGCTTTGATGCCCACGTTCTTACCGCCCAGCAAGTCGCCAAGAATCTGGCTATCAAGACCTTTTACTTTGAAATGCTTGGTTTCCGGATCCACCAGGAAATTGCCTTTCAGGTTCACATTGGCTGCGATTTCCGGCTGGTTGGCTGTCACGCTGAAATCGGTCTTCAGGTCTACCGGCTCCGCAAGCGCGATATGGCCAGACTCCATGTTGAATTTGGTAATCGAATATTTCGCACCGGTTGCTTCATCCAGATAGCGTACTTCGGAGTTGCTGACATTCACGCCCTGAATATCGAATTTGAACAGCTCGGATTCTTCCTCATCCTTGCTCATCAGGTCATCAAAGTTGAATTTGCCATCTTTATGCTTGATGACATTGGCTTTGGCGCCATCCACGTAAACGGTATCCACCACCAACTGTTTTTTCAGCAGTGGCATCACGGCCAAGGCCACTTTCACGTTATTGACTGAGGCAAATTCCGTTTCGGATTGGTGCTCGGATAGCGCGATCTTGCCCAAGTCCGCGCCAATCTTGGGCCAGAAGGTCAGCTTGATGTCACCGTCAATATGCAGCGTGCGGTCTTTTTTTTCTTTGACCAGCTTGATGATGTCATCTTTGTAATCGTTGGGGTTGAATGTGGCTGCGAAATAGCCAGCCACCAGCAAAGCCAGCAGCACGATGCCGCCGATCCCCATAGCAATATATTTAAGCGGTTTGTGCATGTTCCAAACTCCCTAATGCGCCGTCCAGTTTACAACCCCGGTATAAGCAGTCACCAATACAATCAAGCCAAATACGATGCGATACCACGCAAAGATAGTGAAATCGTGGTGACTAACATAACGAATCAGTGCGCGCACGGCAATCATGGCGCTGACAAAGGCAAATATAAATCCCATTACCCACGCGCCGAGATCGCTTGTGTCAAATAAGGCGCGTTCTTTATACATGGAATAAAGCGATGCGATGCCCAAGGTAGGGACAGCCAGAAAGAAGGAAAATTCCGCTGCCGCCTTGCGGGAGAGCCCGAAAAACAAGCCGCCGATAATGGTTGAGCCGGAGCGCGACATGCCGGGAATCAAAGCGACCGCCTGCGCCAGACCCAGCTTCAAGGCATCCCGGGGGTGAATGTCATCTACCGTCTCGATGGTGATGCTATGCTCACGTTTTTCTGCCCATAAAATAATCAGCGCGCCCACAATAAAAGCCAGCGCAACGGGTATTGGCTTGAACAAAACTGCTTTGATGGCATCGCCAAAAAGCAGGCCAAGTATTGCCAACGGCAGAAATGCAATGGCCAGATTGATAACGAGGCGGTTGGCAATCGGGTCGCGCCCCAGCCCGGCAAATGTGCTGACAAAACGTACACGGTAATCCCACACCACTGCCAGTATTGCGCCTAACTGGATAGCAATATCAAACACACCGCGTTTTTCGTGATTCATGAAATTCAGCAAATCACCCGCCAGAATCAAATGCCCGGTGCTGGAAATCGGCAAAAATTCGGTAGCACCCTCTACGATGCCAAGAATTGCGGCTTTGAGTAACAGTAAAAAATCCATATGGGTGTATTTTAACAACAAACCTGTCTGGTCAAACAAAAAAGGGGCCTAAGCCCCTTAATTGTCTGATTCCAAATTATTTCAACATGCCCAGCACGGTTCTCAGCAAATCGCCGGAAGAAGCCTCATTGGCTGTGCCGTCCGGTGTCATTTTGTCGATGACGGTAGGCAAATGTTCTGCGAGTTTCGCGCTCAAATCTGCCGGGTCAATGCCGAATTTGGCTGCCATCTCGCCAATCGCTCCGCTGCCCAATGCGCTGGTAATCTGATCTGCGTTCACAGGCAGGTTTGCACCTGTGCTCACCCAGGATGCTGCCTCATCAGCTAAACCGTTTTCTTTCAATTTTTCCAGCACGCCGTTCAGGCCGCCGTATTGATTGAACATGTCCAGCGCGATCTGTGCCACACTGCCTTGTTGTCCGCCCATTTTGCCTAGAACTGCACCTGCTATGCTATCTAACAATCCCACTTTTATTTCCTCTTCTGTAAATAATCAAAATCGCTCGTTATCGCGTAAATAACGCCATTGCCCCACGGGCAGTTTACCTAATGTGACGCTACCGATACGAATTCTTTTTAAACCGATGACGTGCAAGCCCACCAGCTCGCACATGCGGCGTATCTGGCGCTTTTTACCTTCGCGCAGCACAAAGCGCAATTGGTCCTCGTTCTGCCAGCTCACTTTGGCGGGCTTCAGCGCTTCGCCGTCCAGACTTAAACCATGATTCAGCTTTTTCAGGCCAGTCTCACTTAATTCACCTTCCACGCGCACCAGGTATTCTTTCTCCACCTTAGAGTCATCACCAATCAGGTGACGTGCTACACGGCCATCCTGAGTAAGCACTAACAAACCTGTAGAGTCAATATCCAGGCGCCCTGCAGGGGCAAGTCCTTTTAAAAACCCGCGCTGAAACGTTTTCCTGGTGCTGTCCTCTGGCCATTGGTTTTCCGGCTTAACCAGCACTACTGCAGGTTCGTAGCCATCCTCCGCCTGCCCACTCACATAACCCACTGGCTTGTGCAGCAGAATCGTCACGTTTTCGGCCTGGTGCTCCCGCGCATAACCGCTAATCACAATCTCGGCATCCGGCTTAATGCGCGTGCCCAGCGTGTCAATAATCACGCCATCCACCTTTACCCAGCCGTTGGTAATCCAGTCGTCCGCTTCACGGCGGGAGCAAAGCCCAAGCTCCGCCATACGCTTGGAAAGGCGTGGTAACTCAGCATTTTCAGTCGCTGGCTTGTTGGCAAGGCGCTCTTTATTGCTGCGGGTTTTGTCGAACTCGCTCGCTACAAAACCATCGCGCACCTTGCCCCCGCGACGCGGCGGGTTGCGGTACGCGCCCTCGCGGTCGGCATAATTGCGCGTAGTTTCGCTTTGCGCCCTGCCCTGCGAGCCAATATCCATGCGGCTCTCAGGCCTGCCATTTTTTTTGAAATCGTCTTGTTTTCCCTTATTGCGCGCAGGTTTGTCATCCACAAACTTGCGGTCTTTGTACTCGCTACGCAAAATCGGGCGGTCTTTTGCATCTTGGGCTGCTGGCGCGCGGCTATCCGGCTTTTGCGCTTCGTGCAAACTGCCATCGTGCCTATGGTTGCGCTGCCGCGCAGGTGGCGCTTCGGCTGGGCGCTCTGCCTTAACAAACGGCTTACTGCGGTCGCGCTTGGCAGGGTCGGTGCGACGCACAGGCGTTTTTTTCGCCACAGGCGCATCAGCAGGTTTTTTGGAGAGTTTTAGAGTTGACATCACTGTAATTTTAACATGGCAACACTGTTTAAGTATTTGTAATATCAACAAATAATTTTGAATTGATTGTTGAAAAAATACTGAAGTAGCCCTATTCTCTATTGGTATGTCAACATAAACAATGTGAAGATAATTATGCGAAATACTTTAGAAGAGTTTAGCAAAAGAACTTTTGCAGAAAATTTGATGCTGAAAGAATATGAGAGGCTGCTTCAACCACATAAATCTTTGATGGAACAAGTGAATCGCTTTGATGCGCTTACAGTGTCGGTAGCGGAAAAAATGGCGAGAGATTTATTGAACACTAATTTTTTCTTGGAAAATTCTGTTATTCACAGTCGATTTGCAGTAATTGAGCAATTGAAACAACTTGATTCTTTCAACAATATTGCTAAATCACTTAATGAAAGTTTTTCAACAAAAGCATTGCAAAGCATAGAGAGGCTTACAAAACCATATAAAGAAATAGAAAATTTATTAAACCCTAAAACCTCTCTTTTTGACTTTAATAAGCCTATCTCAGAACAAATTAAAGGTTTAAATCTATCAGTCATTGATAGTAAATCAGCATTAGATATATTCAAAATTTGGAATGAGTCCGATGTGTA
>JBGANT010000016.1:0-40160 GCA_044222155.1 Methylophilus sp. | reverse complement strand
GCGCGGACAGCTGGCAAACGTTACGAGGATTTTCGTGACGCGAACGAAGAGTTAAAAGCGATTCAAAATATACTGAAAGAGATGCCCTGAAAGCCAATATCCATGCGGCTTCCAGGGCAGTGTTTTTTATCAGGCGGTATAGCCTGCATAAGCCGGATTCTGCGTCGGCTTGTTGCTGATCTGGTACCAATCTACTTTGCGGGTAATCACCATCGTCAACGCCAGCAGGCCAAACACGAGTAGCGAGCCCATCAAGAGCGCGTTGTCTTCCGACTGCAGAATGCCATACAGCGCGCCGTACAAAGCGGTGAGCAGCGTGGCGAATATTGCGCCGTTGACCTTGCTTTTCAGCACATAGCTTAGGTAATAGCCCAGCAAACTCACGCAAGCAAAACTCGCAATAAAGTAAGACGCGCCGAAGCTGATGTGCTCCGAAAGCGAAATCAGCAGCAGGTAGAACATCGCCATGGCAAGGCCGACCATGGTGTATTGCGCGGGGTGGATACGCAATTGTTTCATCAACTCGAAAATGAAGAACCCGGCGAACGTCAGGCCGATGAACAGCAGGCCGTATTTGGTCGCGCGGTCGGAAAGACTATACACGTTGATGGGTTCGATAAAACCAATGTTCATTGATTCCAGTGTCATCGCGGTAGCTGCATTCGCTGTCCTCAAGCCGTTAGTCAACTGGCTCTGATTGTTGCTGGAGATGGAGGAGACGCGCCATTCTGCCTCGAACCCTGCACTGTTTATTTTCTGGGTGCCTGGGTCTGGCAGGTAGTTGCCGCTAAAGTGCGGATGCTGCCAGCTTGAGCGCAGCAACACCTTGTTGTTTTCGGCAATCGGAGCAAAATTGAAATTCTCCATGCCGCGCAGATTCAGCTGAAAAGCAAACGGGATATCGTGTGACTGTGCCATATCGATTTGACCTAACTCGGCATGGATCCCTTTGCCTAAAGCTTGCAGTTGCGTGCCTTGTAAAAATCCGATGGTTTTCTCATCCCAGGTCAGTTCGGGTTTATCGGTAAAGCCACGTGGATCGCTAATGCTGATGCTGAGGTAAGCCGGCTTGATATAAACGGTGCCGCCCGCATGGCGCGGCAGAATCGGCTGGTTGAATTTAAAACGGCCTTGTACCTGGCCGCCAAGCTGGTACATCAATGCCTTGTAGATGCCTAACTGCTTGTACTGGTTGGTGAATCCACCTTCCAGGTTTAGTTCTTCCGGTAAAATATAGACCGCGTCAGCATCTTGCCGAATCACGGTTTTCTTAAGGTTGTTTTCGGTAATCGTTTCCGGATACTGCTCCACATAAGGCACTACCAGCACTGGTCCGATAATGGTTTGCGCCCCGGCGGAACTCAGCGCAATCTGGTTTTTGACATCCTCTTGCCGGTATTGCCTTTCGCGTATGGTGGAATTGATGGAACTAACGGCTAAAGACATGAGCAGCGTTAGAAACAACACTCCCATGACCTTGAAAATAAAATTTTTGCTCATCGCATACTCCCTTTGGTTGATGGAGTATGCAGAATAGTTGGCTTAAATGAAGCCTTGATGCGCCGTGTGTGAAGCGAATGTGAAGAAACGCTTTGCTAGCGGCTAGGTGGATGCCAGGTGCAATACCGCTAAAACGCCGCCACCCGCATGGTTTTGCACTTGCACCGTACCGCCATGAAGCAGTGCGACTTCGCGCACAAAGTTAAGGCCAAGGCCGGTGCTTTTTTGGCCGTTTTGTGGGCGGGGCAGGGAGTAGAATTTGTCGAATATTTTTTCCTGAGCGTAGTCAGGAATGCGTATACCGTGGTCGCGGATGCTGATGTTCACGGTTTTTTCACCGCTGGAAATGTGTACCTCAATGCTTGAATCGTCCGCGCTGAAATCCAGCGCATTTTCCAGCAGGTTGGTGATGGCCTGCGCCAGCAAAAAGGCTTCACCCTGAATCTCGATATTTTTGACATCGGCCTGCAAGCCAAGCTGGATGCGGCGACTGGCGGCCTTGTCTTGCAGGTGTCTAATCTGCGTTTGCACCAACTCGACGATGTTGAGGCGGCTGGTTTGTGCGAGTCTCTGCTGGCTTTCCATCGTCGCCAGCCCCAGCATGTTCTGGATCATCTGTTGCAGCCGGGCGGTCTGGGTCTGGATATTACTGAGGAACCTGTGCCTGTCCTGCGCGCGCATTTCTCCTTGCAATAGCTCGCTGCTGGCTTGTATCGCGGTAATCGGGCTTTTCAGCTCGTGCGTCAGCTGGTGAATATAATCCTGCACGTATTGCTTGCCGTCCAGCTCGGTGCGCATGGTGTGCATGGCCTTGGCCAGTTCGTCCAGTTCATCATTGCGGGATGATGGCTGGGCGGCTTTTTTGCCTTGCGAGACCGCCACAGCATAATCGCGCAGTCTGTGAATAGCGCGGGTGAAGCGCCAGGTGAACAGCACGCCGATGATGACAGAAAGCGCCAGCAGCAGCGCGCCCCAGCGCAGAATCTTGGCTTGTGCGCGTTCGATGAACGGTAGCAGCGCGCGATTGGGCTTGGCCACGGTGAGCGCGCCGATGATGTTGCTGCCATCCCTGATGGGCGCGGCGACATACATCACCGAGTCGCCGTTTTTTTCGCCCTCAACCACCGGGCTGGAACGCGCGCCGTATTTGCCTCGCAGGGTTAAATAAACATCGTTCCACTTTGAATAATCCTGACCTAGTGCAAGGCTGGCGGAATCGAATACCACGATACCTTTCGCATCGGTGATGTAAACACGGTAATCCGACCCGGATTTTGGGATGCCCCAAATGTTGGCTTGGCTACTTTGAGCTCGATAGGTCTTCAGGCTTTGCGCAAAATTGCCGGACTGGATTTGCCCGGCCTTGAAATCCTCGGTGGCCAGCGCTGCCAGCACATGGGCGGTGTCCACCAGGCTTTCTTCCATGGCTTGCCGCACACCGGGTTTTACCTCGTCCATGAACACATTGAGCACGAAGAACGCGGCCAGGCCGACGATGACGAAATACCCTAGGAATATTTTGAGCGAGATTTTCATTGTAAAAAACGCTGCCCTGGAAGCCAGACTGGATGCGGCTTCCAGGCCGGTTGTTTGGATAATGAATGCGCGCGCATGTGAGATGGTCTTATTTCAGCAGGTTCGTCATTTCAACAAACTGTAACCCATGCCGCGATGCGTGATGACAGCTTCGCACTGCGCATCGATCTCCCGCAACTTGGCGCGCAGTGTCTTGATGTGTGCATCCACTGTGCGTTCCAGGGTGTCTTCGGCGTCCGCCCACACCAAATCCATCAACTGAGCGCGGCTGTAGATGCGCGTCGGGTGTTGCATCAATGTTTTTAGCAGGCCGAATTCGTAGCGCGTCAAATGTAGCCAGGTATCGCGGTATTGGATGCGCGTGCCATCGCTATCTAGCCGGAAAGCATGGTTTGACGCGGTTGTATGCGGTTCTGTCCGGCGCAGGATTGCCTTGATGCGCGCCACGATTTCGCGCGGGCTGAAAGGCTTGGTTACGTAGTCGTCCGCGCCGATTTCCAGCCCGACAATGCGGTCGATCTCATGGTTTCTTGCGGTGAGGAACAACACCGGCACGTTAGAGAACTGGCGAATCTGTTTGCAGACTGCAAAACCGTCGATGTCTGGCAGGCCGACATCCAGTACCACGAAATCGAATGGGTCAGCCTTGATGATGGCTACGGCATCGCTACCTAGTAGACAGTGCTTGGTTTGCAAACCAGCATCCTGGCAGGCGTATACCAACGTTTCGGCAATGGCAGGCTCGTCTTCAACAATCAGAATGTGTGGCATGCACGCATTTTAGACGAGTTTATATGGAATGCGTAGGCAAAAAAAACCACCCCCGGTTAGGGGGTGGCAGACTAGCGCGCAAATAATTTGGAGATACTAGTGCAATGGGGGATTACACTTATTATTTGCACACTATGAAACGGTACAAAAACAGTTTAGTTTGATTTTGACAGGGCAACGTACTCCAGTTTTCCGTCGATCAAAGCAAAACGCGCATCGGCCAGATCACCTTGTTTTCCGATGACGGCTTCGTGGTAAACCCATACTACGCCGCTCATTTCGCCATCCGGTTTGCGCAATACCAGCATCTCGTCAGGCAGGCCGAAGCTTTTTGCGATTTGCTCGGTAGGCAAGTTTTTCAATGTCTTATATAGCTGATCTTTCGTTATTGCTTTGTTTTCGGCGGCTTTCTGGCTTGCGCTGGTGGCACTGGCTTCAAATGGACCTATTGCCAGGCCTGCTATTACCAAACCACCTAAAACAGTACTCTTAATTAAAGCGTTCATGGTTGACTCCTTTTGCTTTAGTTAATGTTGGAGTCACTTTAACAACAGGGCGTTGCAGTTTAATGACGTGCCTGTAAGAAAGTGTAATTTTTTGTTTGAAGTTGTAAGCAAACAGGCCGCCAGCATTAGCTTGGCAGCCTGTTTGTTACCGGTGGATACAAATTTCAGCTGAAGAAGTCTTTGGCTTTGTCTACCCAGCTCTTGTTACGCGGGCTATGCTTGCCAGCATCTTTTTGCGTACTATCCTCAAATTCGCGCAATAGCTTCTTCTGATGTTCAGTCAACTTGACCGGTGTTTCGACGCTCACATGTACCATCAGATCACCATGCTCGGATGAGCGTAATGGTTTAATGCCTTTGCCGCGCAATCTGAACACAGCGCCGGTTTGCGTCTCGGCTGGTATCTTCATCTTGGCTGCGCCATCCAGGGTCGGCACTTCGATTTCGCCACCTAATGCTGCAGTGGTAAAGCTGATGGGCATCTCGCAATGCAAGTTGCCGCCTTCACGCTGGAAAATGCTGTGCGGCTTCAGGTGAATCACCACATACAAATCACCGGTCGGCCCGCCATTGATACCGGCTTCACCCTCTCCGGAAAGGCGGATTCTGTCGCCTTCATCCACGCCGGCGGGGATTTTGACCGATAACGTTTTTTGCTGTTTTACGCGTCCCGCGCCGTGGCAGCTTGGGCATTGGTCTTCGTGTTTGATCGTTTTGCCTGCGCCATGACATTTTGGACAAGTTTGCTGCACGGAGAAGAAGCCTTGCTGCATGCGCACCTGACCATGCCCGCCACAGGTGGAACAGGTGGAAGCGGATTTACCTGCTTTCGCACCAGAGCCATGGCAGGTATCGCATTCCGCCATCGTGGGGATGCGGATTTTGGTCTCAGATCCTTTGGCAGCATCTTCCAGACTGATTTCCATGTTGTAGCGCAAGTCTGCGCCGCGGTAGACGTTGGATCGTTGGCCGCCGCCACGGCCTCCGCCGAAGATATCACCGAAAATGTCGCCAAACGCATCGCTGAAATTGCCGAAACCGGCGCCGCCAGCACCCGCGCCCATGCTAGGGTCCACGCCGGCATGGCCATATTGATCGTAAGCTGCTCGCTTCTGGTCGTCCGACAGGATTTCGTAAGCTTCTTTGGCTTCCTTAAAGTGCTCTTCCGCTTTGGGGTTGTCCGGATTGCGGTCCGGATGATACTTCATCGCCAGTTTGCGATAAGCTTTTTTGATGTCCTCTGCAGAGGCGTCTTTATTGACGCCCAGCAATTCGTAATAATCTTTTTTAGCAGCCATTATTTATTCTCAGCATAAGCAGAAAGCCCATTTGCATGGGCTTTCTTTTGCAACATCAAAGTTTTAGTCTTTTTTCACTTCTTCAAACTCGGCATCGACGACTTCGCCTTCTACCGGTTTTTCGCCTTGCGACTCAGCTTCTTGTTGAGCCCCGCCTTGTTGGGCTTGCTGTTCGGCGTAGACTTTTTCACCCAGTTTTTGCGAGGCTTCCATCAAGGCGTTGGTTTTGGCTTCGATGGCGTCTTTGTCACCATCTTTCAGCACGTCTTCCACGTCTTTAATTGCCGCTTCAATCTTGGCTTTTTCGTCTGCATCCAGTTTGTCACCATGTTCGGAGAGCGATTTCTTCACGCTATGTACCAAACCATCGGCCTGGTTGCGCGCATCTACAGTCTCGCGCAGTTTCTTGTCTTCATCTGCATGGGCTGCTGCATCTTCTTCCATGCGTTTGATTTCTTCTTCGCTCAAGCCAGAGTTTGCCTTGATGGTGATCTTGTTCTCTTTGCCGGTCGCTTTGTCTTTGGCAGACACGTGCAAGATACCGTTGGCATCGATGTCAAAAGTTACTTCGATCTGTGGCATGCCGCGTGGTGCAGGCGGGATATCGCTCAGGTTGAATTGCCCCAGTGATTTGTTGCCGCTCGCCATTTCGCGCTCGCCTTGCAGCACATGAATCGTCACGGCATTCTGGTTGTCTTCGGCAGTGGAGAACACTTGCGATGCCTTGGTCGGGATCGTGGTATTTTTCTTGATGAGCTTGGTCATCACGCTGCCTAAAGTCTCGATACCCAAAGACAATGGTGTCACGTCCAGCAGCAGCACGTCTTTCACGTCGCCTTGCAGCACGCCGCCTTGGATAGCCGCGCCAACTGCAACAGCTTCGTCCGGGTTCACGTCTTTGCGTGGTTCTTTGCCGAAGATTTCCTTCACTTTTTCCTGTACTTTAGGCATACGGCTTTGACCGCCCACCAGGATCACGTCAGAAATGTCACTGGCTTTCACACCAGAGTCTTTCAGTGCGATACGGCAAGGCTCAGCGGTACGCTCGATCAGGTCTTCGACTAGAGATTCCAGTTTCGCACGGGTGATTTTTACCACCAAGTGTTTAGGGCCTGTCGCATCTGCTGTGATGTATGGCAGGTTCACTTCGGTTTGGGTGCTGGAAGACAATTCGATCTTGGCTTTCTCGGCAGCTTCTTTCAACCGTTGTTTTGCCAGCAAGTCATTGCGCAAATCCAGACCATTTTCTTTCTTGAACTCATCTGCCAAAAAGTCGATGACGCGGTTGTCGAAGTCTTCACCACCCAGGAAAGTATCACCATTGGTGGATAACACTTCAAACTGGTGTTCACCATCGATTTCGGAGATCTCGATGATGGAAATGTCGAACGTACCGCCACCCAAGTCATACACTGCAATCTTGCGGTCGCCTTCTTGCTTGTCCAAACCGAATGCCAACGCTGCCGCAGTCGGCTCGTTGATGATGCGTTTCACTTCCAGGCCGGCGATACGGCCGGCATCTTTGGTGGCCTGACGTTGGCTGTCGTTAAAGTAAGCCGGTACGGTAATCACGGCTTCGGTCACTTCTTCGCCCAGGTAATCTTCGGCGGTTTTCTTCATTTTGCGCAACACTTCGGCAGAGATTTGCGGAGGTGCCATTTTCTTGCCGCGCACTTCCACCCATGCGTCGCCGTTGTCGGCTTTGGCAATGGTATAAGGCATCAGGTCGATGTCTTTTTGCACTTCTTTCTCTGAGAACTTGCGGCCAATCAGGCGCTTTACAGCATACAGCGTGTTTTTTGGGTTGGTCACAGCCTGACGTTTCGCCGGTGCGCCAGCCAGAATCTCGCCATCTTCCTGATAAGCGATGATGGATGGGGTCGTGCGTGCGCCTTCCGCGTTTTCAATCACGCGAGGTTTGCCGCCTTCCATCACGGCTACACAAGAGTTGGTCGTACCTAAGTCAATACCGATAATTTTTGCCATGTTGAATAATCCTTATTAAATCAAGTTCATTAATTTCAAATCTGATAGTTTCAAAATTGGGTTGGCTTGCTAGATTTCAAGCCCGGTGCATGTTTATTTTGCTTTTGCTACCATCACCAGTGCCGGGCGCAGCACACGCTCGTTCAGGGCATAGCCTTTTTGCAGCACGCTGACTACGGTGTTTGGCTCCTGATCGGAATCCACCATGCCAATCGCTTGATGTTTGTTCGGGTCAAATTTTTCACCGGCCGGATTGATTTCGGCGATATTGAATTTTTCAAATACGCTGCTGAGTTGTTTGGAAGTCAGTTCCACCCCGTTTTTGTAGCTGTCCACATCGGCTACGCCCACGTTCAGCGCAGCGTCCAGGCTATCTTTCACAGCCAGCAATTCGCCGGAGAACTTTTCCAATGCGAATTTGCGCGCTTTGTCGACATCTTCCAGCGAGCGGCGGCGGATATTTTCGGCCTCGGCACGGGTATAAAGCACGGCGGCTTTGGCTTCTTCCAGTGCAGTTTCTAGCTCGGTAATGCGCACTTCCGGCGTGGTGCTTTCAGTGGATTCTGACGTTGTTTGGTCCAGGGATTGTTCCTGATGGTTTTCGTTTTCTTGCATGCTTTTCCCATTATTTCTGAATATCCATTTAAACAATGTGGGGATAGCCATCAGGATTTCAAGCGCCTCGGATGATTTTTTTTAGATGTTGTAAAACTTCATCTGCTTCTGGGGTTTGTGCGATACCGCCCAGATTGATGGCGGGCGCGAATCTGCCGGCCATCACGCCGGTTAGTTCGGGGTTGGTGTCGGTGTAAATGGCGATGGTCGGGATGTTAAGCGCGACTGCCAAGTGTGATAAGCCAGTATCCACGCCGACTGCGCCAACCGCGCCTGCAATCACCCCGGCAATCGCCCCGATGCTGAGTTTTGGCAGCACGGTGCAGTGTTCGACTTGGCCGGAAATGGCAATCGCGCGTTCCAGTTCTGCCGGAGTGGCCCAAGGCAATGCCAGTGCGAATCCTTGTGCGTTGAGCGCTTGGCCCAGTTTCGCCCATTGCTCGACAGGCCACAGCTTGCTGTCGCGGCTGGTGCCGTGCAGGCCGATGATATAGTTGCCTTTAATAAGGGTGCTCTGGGAGCCAATATCCATGCGGTCTCCGGAGGCATCGTTTTTGGCAATGCCATAATCCGGGGCATCGTTCGGAACGGGATAATCCAGGCTCATGGCCGCCAGCGTGCGGTTACGCGTCACTGCATGCTGTTGATATGAAATGGTGAACCGCTTGCCATAGAACAAGCTGGCCAGCGGCTCGCGGATGGACTGCCAGTCATAGCCCATCAGCGGGCCGTTGGCATAATGCGCCAGCCAGGCGCTCTTGAGCAGGCCTTGCGTATCAATCACCGCATCGTAGCTGGTGCTGGCAAGCGTTTCTTTCACGGCGCGGATTTCCTGCCACGTGGCTTTGTTGAACAATTGCTTGCGCCAACGGCGCATGGCCACCGGAATCACACGCTGTACGGCAGGGTGCAGTTTTGGGATGTCTGCAAACGATTCTTCGACCACCCAATCGATCTGCACATTGGGGATGTGCTGCAAGATGTCATTCACCACTGGCAGGTTGTGGATGACATCGCCCATCGAAGAAGTTTTAACCAACAGAATTCTTTTCACGACGCTATTTTCGCATACAATGCAGCCAATGAAATTCGCGTTTATTATATTTAAATACTTTCCCTTCGGTGGCATGCAGCGCGACATGCTGCGTACTGCACAGGAGCTCATCAAGCGCGGCCATCAGGTGGAAGTGTTCACCATGATCTGGCAGGGTGAGCAACCGCAGGGCATCAAAGTCCATGTCTTGCCGCAGTCCGGTCTGTTCAATTACCAGCGCTACCAAAAATTCATTGATGCATCGTTCGCCATCATCAGGCAAAACCGTTTCGACTACCTCTTTGGCTATAACCGCATGGCCGGGCTGGATGCACACTTTGCCGCCGATCCGTGTTTTGTCGAGCGTGTGCAGCAGCAGCGCAGCAGTTGGTATCGCCTCCTGCCGCGTTTCAAATGGTTCGCCGCTTGTGAAAAAGCCATTTTCTCGCGTGATTCCAAAACTGAGATACTAGCCGTCTCGCTCACCGAGAAGCCGCATTTCCAGCATTGGTATGGCACGCAGGATGCGCGTTTCCACTATATTCCGCCCTTCCTGTCCCCCGAGCGTTTCCAACTGCAGGATAAAGCCGAGATGCGCGCGCATTTACGCAAGGCGTTCAATTTCGGGTCAGATGATTTTGTTTATCTGCTCACTGGCTCCGGCTTCCACATGAAAGGCCTTGATCGCGCCATTCTGGCGCTGGCGGATTTGCCTAAAGAAGACTTGGCCAACACGCGGCTGGTGGCCGTGGGGCAAGATAACCCGAGCGATTTCGAGAAACTGGTGAAAAAATTGGGTTTGTCCGCGCATGTGGTCATTTCCAAAGGCAGGCCGGATACGCCGCAGCTGATGCAGGGCGCAGACGTGTGTATTCACCCCGCGCGGCGCGAAAACACTGGACTGGTAATTCTGGAAGGCATGGCCTGTGGCGCGCCCATGCTGGTGACAGAAAGTTGCGGTTATGCGCATTACGTGGAGGAGGCCGATGCCGGCATCGTCAGCGCCATGCCTTTCGACCAGCTGATATTTAACCGCCAGTTTCTGGAGATGCGCCATTCGCCGAAGAAACAGCAATGGGCTGCCAATGGCTTGCGGCTTGCCCGTCAGCTGATGCAGGAGAACGATGGCAGCGCAGAGGCGGAGATTCTGATAGGGCTGGCAGAAGCCAAGAAGGCAGGCCATGGCTAAGCCAATATTGATGATTCCGGATAGCATTCGCCAGCACCTGCAGGGCGACCCGTTTGATGCCATGATGCAGCTTCAGGGCAAGGCTTTCCGTGATGTGCCTGGCCGCAAGACCATGCAGGTACACATCGGCGGAAAAAGCTATTTCATCAAGCAGCATTTTGGCGTGGGCTGGGGCGAGATATTCAAGAATCTCATCACTTTTAAAAAGCCGATTCTTGGCGCCATGACAGAAGTCGCGGCGATTCAAAAGCTGGATGCGATTGGCATCCCCAACACGCCACTGGTGGCTTATGGTCAGCGCGGCTGTAATCCGGCAACCATGCGGTCTTTCGTACTGACGGAAGATTTGGGCGAGATCATGCAGTTGGATGACTGGTTTGCCAATCCGGAAAATGCTGGTTCGACTCTACGCACGCCCTTGATTGAAGCGGTTTCGCACATCGCCAAAAAGCTGCATGCGGCAGGCTTATGTCACCGCGATTTTTACCTGTGCCATTTTGTGGTGAAAAAAAACGAGTTCGTGAAGGGTAAAATCAACTTACACCTGATAGACCTGCACCGCATGTTGCAAGGCCAATCACCTGACAGCATGTCAGTGATGAAAGATATCGCCGCGCTCATGTTTTCGGGTAGTGAGGCAGGATTTACGGCGTCTGACTGGGTATTGTTTCAGCAGCATTATTTATCGCAATCAGAACATTTTTGGAGGCTTGCAGAGCGCCGTGCAGAATGGTTGCGAACGAGATTTAATAGCGATAAGTTTCAGGCCAGGCTGGCGGCGGACCAGAAGAAGCTGAAATAATGGAGTCTGACCCCATTAAAGCCAGTCAGGATGCAGTTTTCTGGCTGTGTCTTCTTACTTTATAGCGGTTGTAGCGCCACAGATATTGCTCCGGCTTTTGCCGCACTTGCGCCTCGATAGCTTGGTTGAGCAGGGCAGGCGTGGCGATGGAATCCACTTTGGTCAGGTGTATCTCGTAGCCTTTGCCATTCGGCAGCCGTTCGCCATAAGCCATGATGACGGTGGCGCCGGTCTTTTCAGCCAGGCGGCTGGCCAGCGTCATGGTGTAGGCCGGTTTGCCGAAGAAATCCGCCCATTCGCCTTCGCCCTCCGCGGGAATCTGGTCGGGCAAAATGCCAATCGCCTCTCCCTTTTTCAGCGCCTGCATCAGGCTGCGCACGCCTTGCACATTGGCCGGGGCGAGTGTGACCTGGCCTTTGCTGCGGCCCGCATCAATCAAGGGCGCGAGCCAGTTCTTCTTGGGTGGGCGAAACAGCACGGTAATCGGGTGCTTTGAGGCGTAGTAGATCGAGGTGATCTCGAAACAGCCAAGATGCGGCGTGATGAAGATGAGGCCTTTGCCCGCGGCCAGCGCGTCTTTCACCAGATGCCAGTTATCGCAGTTCTTGACATAGGAAAGCGCTTTTTCCTGCGGCCATTGCCAGATGGCGAGCGTCTCCAGAATGGCTTTGCCTGTCTCGCCGATGTTGGCGCGGATGACTTGCTTGAATCTTGTTGGGTCCGGGCACAAGCCGCTTTGCACGAGATTTTGCCTTTGAATGCGCGTCGAGGCAGGCGTGCACGCGTGCAGCAGCCAGCCCAGCGCCACACCCAGCTTGTGGATGACGGGCAGCGGCAATTTCGCGATGAGCCGTGAAAAGAGATTCAGCATATTGGGCGCCATTGTAGCGGATTTGGCCGAATGTGAAGAAACTTGCTGTATCCCTGTTAAAATGCCTGCCAAATAAACGCAAGATGGAGTTTGAGATTGCTGACTTATATTGCCGCCAGATATGTAAAACTGCTGCAAGGCAACCAGCTGGATGCTTTTGAGAAAGTATGGAGCTACAAGGCAGACTGGTTTGAGGAGCCCAACGAACGCCGCGGCGGCTGGAGCGGGGTAGGGCGTATCACGCTTAAGGCAGAGGATGGCAGCGAGATCGGCGCTTATCTCAAGCGGCAGGACAACCATTGCCGCACCTCGCTGCTGCACCCGGTGAAGGGTGTGCCCACTTTCCAGCGCGAATTCGAGATGATGCATTATCTGGAACAGCACGGTGTGCCCGCGCCAGAAGTGATGCTGTTTGGGCGTAACCCGGCAGGGGATTTGAAAACGACCCTGCTCACCAGAGAGCTGGCGGGATATGTTCCGCTGGAGGAGTTGACTGAAAAGCTGTTCGCAGAAGGGCGCCCTGCATTGGCGACGCAGCGCGCAGTCGTCGGTGCCGTGGCGGCGCTGGCAAAACGGCTGCATGCGGTCAAGATCCAGCATAGGTCGTTCTACCCTAAACATCTGTTCGTCAACATGGCGGATGCGAATGAGCCCAAAGTGGCGGTAATCGATCTGGAGAAATCACGCATTAACCGCGTACCGTTCCTGCGCACGCTGATAGACCTGGCGGTACTGAACCGTCATACCAAGCATTGGAGTAAGTCGCGCAGGATGTATTTCTTTCTGCAGTATCTGGGCATCCCCAAGCTGACGCCTTACACCAAATGGTTATGCCGGTGCATCGTAAAGCGGTCTAACCGCGTTAAACGCAGCAAGTAGCGGTATAATCCCAACTTTAGTTTTAACTCTCAAACGAGCAATATATGGCAAAATCAAAAGAAGCTCCGATCAAGCTGGAATTCTCAAACAAGTACGACCGCGAGCATTCGCAGTACTACTATGAAAAACACCGCAGAGGTATCGAGCCTAGACTTTCCCATTGGCGCGATGTGCAGATGGCACGCAAGGCACTGAAGATTGCGGGTGAGCCGCAAAAGGTGCTGGATCTGCCTTGTGGTGCTGGCCGCTTCTGGCCAACGCTGGCTGAGAATCCGACCAGGACTATTATCGGAGCGGATAATTCTGCTGATATGGTGGCAGTGGCGACAGAGAATTGCCCGAAGGAGATCGCTTCACGCATCACCGGCATGCAGACATCTGCGTTTGCCATTGACTTGCCGGACAATGCCGTGGACAGCATCTTCAGTATGCGGTTGATGCACCATATCGGCCAGCCTGAGCATCGCCTGACGATGTTGAAAGAGTTCCATCGTGTTACTAAAGATACGGTAATCCTCTCCTTGTGGGTGGATGGTAATTTCAAGGCGTGGCAACGGGTACGTTCTGAAAGACGCAAGCCCCGCGGGCCAAACCAGAACCGTTTCCTGATTCCTGCCAAACAGATTGAGCAGGAGTTTGCCCAAGCAGGATTCAAGATGGTCGACCATCTGGATTTTCTGCCATATTACGCCATGTGGCGGGTGTATATCCTGCGTAAAAACTAGCATTGATTCAAGTTCAGCTCGACCATACGCCTTCGTTGACCCTTTTTGAGCGGGTCAGGGTCGTTCCCGGACGGCGCGAGGTTTATCGCGGGGAATGGAACGGGCATGGCGTATTCGCCAAAATTTTCCTGGGTAAGGATGCACTGAAATACGCCAAACGTGATGCGGATGGCATCGCCATTCTGCAGCAGGAACATATTGCCACCCCTAAACTGCTACATGCTGGCACAGGCACACTGCAAAGCGGTGAGTCTGTGCAAGTGATTGTTCTCGAAGGAATAAAAAACTCGAAGAGCATAGAAGAACTATGGCCGACGCTCAAGCCTAAGACGCGTCTGGAGTTGGCGAAGAAGTTGATGAAGGTTATTGCCCAGCATCACGATGCTGATATTATTCACACGGATTTGCATCTGAAGAATTTTCTGGTCACCGATGATTTCATCTACACGTTGGATGGCGATGGCATACGCCAGTATGCTGGCCTGACCTACAAAAAGGCGCTGCACAATCTGGCCGAGATGATTTCCAAGTTCGATGCGCTGGAACAAGCGGAATGGCTACCGCAATTGCTGGAAGCGTACAGTGCCATCATTAGTTGGCATTTGCCGATGGGTATGGGGCAGGTGGCGTCGCTGGCAAATCATTACCGTTTGAAAGCGGTCAACAATTATGCAAACAAGGTGTTCAGGAGCTGTACAGACGTGGCTGTAATCCAATCTGCAAGCGGCTTCCAGGCATGGTCTAATGCGTTCTATTCTCCCGGGAATCTGGATTTTGATGCCTTGCTGGAAAGTGGGGCACGATTGAAAAGCGGTAATACCTGCACGGTAGGTTTGGCTGAAATCGCGGGCAAGCAGGTCGTCATCAAGCGCTACAACATCAAAAGTGTTGGCCATGCTTTCAGCCGCGCTTTGCGCCCGAGCCGCGCAGCGGTTTCGTGGGCCAATGCGCATCGGCTGAAACTGCTTGGTATCCCTACTGCTGCGCCGATTGCGCTGCTGGAGACCAGAAAATTTGGTTTTTTGCGCGGGAAAGCGTATTTTTTGACTGAGTTTGTAGATGCGCCGGATGCTATGGAATTTTTTGCGCAAACGCAAGATAAAAAGGCGCGTGCCGATGCGGTGAAAAATATCTGCACACTGTTTTATCGTTTGTATCTGCTGCAAATCTCGCATGGCGATATGAAGGCAACCAATATCAAGATGCAAGGCACAGCGCCTGCGTTAATTGATCTGGACGCGATGCGCCAGCATCGTCGCACTTGCCTGAAAGCGCACGTGCGCGATTTGCGCCGATTCATGCAAAATTGGAAAAACCAGCCCGCGTTGTATAATGCATTTGTTAAGACTTTTCGCGCCGTTTATGCTGACCCTGCTCCTTTGGAACTGGCAGGCGTTTTTGAAAATGTCGCTCGATAACTATATCTAAGATAACTCAATGATTGTATTAGGGATTTCTGGCGCACTGGGGCATGATGCCTCGGCTGCAATTTTGGTAGATGGCAAAATCATCGCTGCGGCGGAAGAAGAACGTTTTATCCGCGACAAGCATGCGAAGAACCATTGGCCGTATGAGGCTGTGAAGTTTTGCCTGAAACAGGCGGGTGTGAAGCCGGAAGAGGTTGATGTCGTCGCGTTTCCTTATGGCGAAATTCCAATCACTTCAGCTGCCCGCTGGCATTACGCCAAACGCTATTGGTATGCGCCGGATCGTGCGCTGGATGCGATATTCAATGGCAACAGAAGATTCCGCCGCAATCGCGACAAATCCTTGAAGCTGATGCAGGATCTCGGCTTGACCCAAGCCAAATACGTGCCGGTCGAGCATCATTTGGCGCACGCTTCCAGCGCGTATCATTTAAGCGGTTTCAAAGAAAAGACCGCCATTGTCGGTATCGACGGTAAAGGCGAGTATGCGACGACGTTTTTTGGCTACGGCGAGAACGGAAAGATTCATAAGATCAAAGAGTTTTACGACCCTGACTCTCTCGGCGGCATGTACGGGGCAATTACCGAGTACCTCGGCTTCGAGATGCTGGACGGCGAGTTCAAGGTGATGGGCATGGCGCCGTATGGCGACCCGAACAAGTACGACCTGAGCCGCCTGGCCAAGTTCGAGAACGGCGAGTTGATCGTGAACACCGACTATGTGAATGTGGTCGGCTTGCGCCGTTACAAAGAGAATGGCAAAGGCTTCTATTTCACGCCCAAGTTGATTGAGTGGTTGGGTCCCAAGCGCGAAGGCGACGAGATCGACGACCCTTATATCCACTACGCGGCCAGTGTGCAGCAACTGCTGGAAGACCTTGCACTACAGATGATCGAGTATTACCTTGGCGATATCATTCGCGAAACCGGTAAGATCGCCATGGCGGGCGGCGTGGCGCTCAACGTTAAATTGAATCAGCGCATCATCGCTATGCCGCATGTGAAGGAACTGTTTGTTCAGCCAGCCTCCGGTGACAATGGTACGTCACTCGGCGCGGCGACATATGCGGCGCATCTGGCGGGCGAGACCATTCACAAGATGGAGCACGCGTATTTAGGGCCGTCATTCACAAATGAGGAATGCATCGCCGCGTGTGAGCAGCATCCCGCCAAGCCAATATTCACGCGGGTTGCCGATGGCCCCAAAAAGGCGGCAGAATTGCTGGCGGCAGGCAATCCGCTGGCGTGGTTTCAGGGGCGTATGGAGTTTGGTCCGCGCGCGCTGGGCTGTCGCAGTATTTTGGGCGATCCTAGCTTCCCGGGTGTGGCGGATCGCATCAACGCGCAAATCAAATACCGCGAGCGCTGGCGTCCTTTCTGCCCAAGTATGCTGGATAAGGTTGCTGAAGATATTTTGCAGACTTCGCACCCCGCACCTTATATGACGTTTACCTTTGATGTGGCTGAGCACTGGAAAAAGCGTATCCCCGAAGTGGTGCATGAAGATGGCACGGCGCGTGCCCAAGTGGTGACGCGCGAGACTAACCCGCGCTATTACGCACTAATTGAAGAATTGGAAAGGTTGCGCGGCAATGCGGTAGTGCTAAATACTTCGCTCAACCGCCGCGGCGAGCCGATGATATGCAGTCCGACCGATGCGCTGAGTATGTTCTATGGCTGTGATCTGGAGTACTTGATGCTTGAAGATGTGCTGGTGACCAAGAAATAATCAGGAATTTGGCAAGGTATGCGGCAATGAACAATATCTATAAAATCTTCAAAGGGTTTCAGAAAATATATCTGCTGGCCTATTACTGGATTAAGAATCGTGTTTCAAATAGTCCGGTAACTTCGGATACACAGGTTGTCGTAAGCCTGACGACCTATGATAAGAGATTCGCAGTGGTATATCTGACGATAGAGTCCATTGCCAGCGGCAATCTCAAACCCAAACGGCTAATATTGTGGCTTCAGGACGAAGCGCTTTTTACGAACTTGCCTAAGACCTTGCAGAGACTGCAAAAGCGCGGGCTGGAAATCAAGTTGGTGCAGAACTATGGCTCGCATACCAAATATTACCCGTATGTGAGACAGTATGCCGGAGACGGCTTGCCGTTGGTGACTGCGGATGATGATGTTTTTTATCCTGGATATTGGCTCCAGGGCTTGTATCAGTCGTATCTGGAGAATGATGCGATAGTGTCATGCTACCGGGCACATGTTGTTTTGCTGGGCGATGCATCAGATGATAAAGTGGCGCCGTTTTATCAATGGGGTATGTGTGCTAGTGATGAGCCAAGCTTCAGGAACCATGCAACTGGTGTCTCCGGCGTGATATATCCACCAAGACTGCAACAGGCTTTGGCTGCTGCAGGCGATCAATTTCTGGAGTTGTGCCCTAAAGGGGATGATATTTGGCTGCATGCAAATGCGATCCGAAATGGGTATAAGATCAAGCAGATTTTCAAGAAGGATTTGCATTTCAGGACAATTCCTTTTACCCAGCAAGGCGGCTTGATTCAGCAGAATGCACACGAAGGGTTAAATACGCTGCAGGCAGATAAAACTTATACTGCGGCTGATATCGCTATTCTTCGGCAGGAAAAGGTATAACCTTCCCCATTTTGAGGCATTCTTAGCCCCAAATACGTGCAATTTTGTATGCTGAAGACAACCTCTGGCGCTAAATTGTTATATAATGAAATCGTAGTAGAACGCATGCTGGCGACTAAATGGCGGCTGTTGGAAGACCATGGCCAGTGAACATAATCAAGTAATACCTCAAAATTATGAAACAGTCCCATATCGAAGTCACCGAACGTATTATAGAGCGTAGCCGTCCTACCAGGGCTGCCTACCTGCAACGTGTAGATGCGATGTTAAGTCGTAAAAAAGGCACTGACAGGCTTGGTTGCGCCAACGTAGCCCACGCATTTGCCGCTTTGCCGCAGAACGATAAGCTGAAGATTTACGCTGAAAAGCCGATTCATATTGGTGTCGTTTCGGCCTACAATGAAATGCTATCAGCGCATCAGCCTTATGCGAGATACCCGGATATCATCCGGGACGAGGCGCATAAGCACGGGGTTACTACCCAGATGGCAGGCGGTGTTCCGGCAATGTGTGACGGCATTACGCAGGGCGAGCCCGGCATGGAGCTCAGCCTGTTTAGCCGCGATACCATTGCCATGAGTACGGCAGTTGCGCTTTCACACGATGTGTTTGATGCGGCGCTGTTGCTGGGCGTTTGTGACAAGATTGTGCCTGGTTTACTGATCGGTGCGCTGCATTTTGGCCATCTGCCATGTGTGTTCGTGCCTTCTGGGCCAATGAGCACCGGGATTGATAACACCTCAAAATCCAAAGTGCGTGAACAATATGCGCAAGGCTTGGTGGGTCGTCCTGAACTGCTGGCTTCGGAATCTGCAGCATATCACGGCGAAGGTACTTGTACATTTTACGGTACAGCGAACAGCAACCAGATGTTGCTGGAAGCGATGGGCCTGCATGTGCCGGGTGCAGCTTTTATCCATCCGTCGGATGGTATGCGAGAGATTCTTACTCGCGAGGCAGTTAGAACAGTTATCAGGAATGCCCAGAAGGATGGTTTCACTCCCATCGGGCGTTTGGTAGACGAGCATGTGATTGTTAATGCAATGGTGGCTTTGCTGGCAACTGGCGGTTCGACTAATCACCTCATCCATTGGGTAGCGGTGGCACGTGCGGCGGGCATTATCATCGATTGGACGGATTTCTATCACCTAGCCAGAACAACGCCATTATTGGCAAGTGTTTACCCGAATGGTAAGGCTGATGTGAACGAGTTTCAGGATGCAGGGGGGCCTGGCTTTGTGATTCGTGAGCTGATCGAATCTGGTTGTATGTATCCGGATGTGTTTACCGTATCAGGTAAAGGGCTGCACGAATATGGCAAAAAACCTGAAGTGGATAAAGACCATTTGGTATGGCGCGATTACCCCGCAGAAAGCCTCGATGAGACCATCGTGCGTACAGCTGCACATCCGTTTAATGAATCAGGTGGTTTGCGCTTGCTGAAAGGCAACTTGGGGCGCAGTGTCATCAAGATATCTGCTGTGCCGGAAGATCGCCACATTATTGAGGCGCCTGCGATCGTATTTGATGCGCAGGAAGAACTGCTGGCCGCTTTCGATCGTGGCGAACTGGAGCGTGATTTTATTGCGGTAGTGCGCTTCCAAGGGCCGAAAGCCAATGGTATGCCAGAGTTACATAAACTTACGCCGCCGATGGCAGTGTTGCAGAATAAGGGTTTTAGAGTGGCTATCGTAACCGATGGCCGTATGAGCGGTGCGTCAGGCAAAATCCCTGCTGCAATTCATTTGACGCCAGAGGCATCTGCAGGAGGTGCGATTGCCAAGATTCATACAGGCGACATGATTCGTTTGAATGCCGCAGTGGGGCAGCTGAACGTTTTGGTAGATGAAGATACTTGGGCAGAGCGTGATGTGGAAGAGCTGTCCGATGCTAAACGTAACCATAATGCACATGGATTGGGCCGTGAGTTGTTTGGCGGCATGCGGAGAAATGTGACTTCTGCCGAAGAAGGTGCGATTACCTGGTTGTAACGTACATTAATGGCATTGGTGCTACGCTGTTTGGTTCCACCTTAACGTGTTAGAACAGCTTGTCGCTCTGAGTAAAGCGAAGATTCAGTAAAGTAAACATTTTTTTATTAATTAGAAAATTTTAGAGATGAATACACTAGATTTGGCAAACCATGGCCCGGTGATTCCGGTGATTGTGATTAACCGTGCAGAAGACGCCGTACCAATGGCGGAAGCCCTGCTCGAGGGCGGTATCAAAGTGCTGGAAGTGACTTTGCGTACTTCATGCGCATTGGAAGGTATGGAGCGTATCGCTAAAGCTTTGCCGGAAGCCATTGTAGGCGCAGGTACCGTGCGCAGCACCAAAGACGCGCAGGCGTGTAAAGACGTTGGCTGTCAGTTTGCGGTAAGCCCGGGCTATACCAGCGAGTTGGGCCAATTCTCCCGTAAAATCGGCCTGCCTTTGTTGCCAGGCGTTTCTACAGGTTCCGAAATTATGATGGCGAATGCCGATGATTATTATTTCTTGAAGTTGTTCCCGGCTGTAGCTGTAGGTGGTATCAACTTGCTGAAAGGCTTTGCGGGACCATTTGGTGATGTGAAATTCTGCCCGACTGGTGGTGTTACCGTGGAAAGTGCGCCGCAATTCCTGGCGTTGCCTAACGTTGTTGTCTGTGGGGGCACGTGGCTTACCCCGGCGGATGCGGTTTCCCGCGGCGATTGGGCGCACATTGCCAAACTGGCGAAAGAAGCCAGTGCGATTACTGCCGCTAAATAATCGCCAGCAGTTATAATCAAGGCTTGGATATTCCAGGCCTTTTTTATTGGGATTTCATGGTGATGGATTTAAATAAATATAAAACGATCGTGTTCGATTGCGACGGCGTGGTGCTGAATAGCAATAAAACCAAGGTGCAGGCTTATTATGAGGTAGCCAAGCGTAATGGAGGCACAGATGCGCAGGCGCAAGCGCTGGCGAATCATCATGTGCAAAAAGGCAGCTTCCCGCGTAACGGCAAAATCGAGTATTACCTAAAGGAAATTCTCAAACAACCAATAACAGCCGATGTGATGCAGCGTTATCTGGATACATTCGAAGATGTGCTGGATAAGGCGTTGATGCAATGTGAGGTGGCGCCGGGTTTGCAGGAATTGAAAACAGAAACGCCGCAAGCCAGATGGATGCTACTTTCCGGCGGAGATCAGCAGGAGTTGAGGAAGATTTTCGCTCGACGTCATTTGGCGAATTTATTTGAGGCAGGAATTTTCGGCGGTCCAGACATCAAAGAAACTGTATTAGCTCGTGAAAAAGAAAATGGCAATATCCAGTTGCCGGCATTGTTTGTGGGGGATAGCAAATACGACTATCAGGCCGCTACGGGTGCTGGGCTGGATTTTATTTTTCTAAGCGGATGGACTGAGGTTGCTGATTGGCAGCAGTTCTGCGAAGCTAACCGGATTGCGGTGAAGCGAGATATCAAGGCGTTGCTGGCATGATTCACGGGTTAAAGCGACTCTACTTCAAAAGCCAATTGCTGGGTAAGGATGCCTTTGCCGAGATGTGCCGCGACGGGCTGGTGATTGAGCAAGATGAACGCGGGATTAAAGTGCTTCGCTTTCAGAACGGGGACTATCTTAAAATCTTCAGGCCAAGGCGCAGATTCAGCGGGACGCAACTGTTCTCGCATGCGCGTCGCTTTTGCCGTAATGCAGCCCGATTGCAAGCGTTGCAGATACCGACAGTGCGAATCCAGAAGCTTTACCATTTTGAGGGTAACTCGCATACGGCTGTGTTGTATTCGCCATTGGAAGGTGAGACGTTGAGAGGGGTTGTTCGCAAAGGCAATTACGATGCGTGTGCTATCGCGAGAAAACTAGGCGAATTTTTGGCAGCTTTGCATGCCAAAGGCGTTCATTTTCATTCACTACATACCGGTAATGTCGTGCTGACCCCACAGGGCGAGTTTGGCCTGATCGATATTTCCGACATGAGTATCTACCCTTGGTCATTGTTTTGCAATACGCGTATCAGGAGCTTTAAGCGGCTATGCCGATACAAAGAAGATATCTTACTGTTAGGCAAGCCATTTTGGGATGAGATGCTGAAGTGTTACTTTATCGCTTCTGGCATGGGTGCGCGTTGCAAGGCCAGCATAACGGATGCCAGCTACCGTTTATTCGTTTCCGGAAACATGATGTAGAATGAACACTCAGTTTGAGTGTTAGCATTCGTGCTATCTGCCTTTTCTGGATTGCGCACGACAGTATGCCAGCTTGTTCAAAGGCTCGCCGTAGCGGGTATTAACGGTTTGTTAGACCGGAGAACGGTTATTAGGCGACAAAACTTCCATTAATAAGTTTTTTATTTTATTTGATACGATGGCAATATCATAGGTGTTACATACTTTGGTTTTACCTGCTAACCCCAAAGCGGCTAGAGACTGCCTGCTTGACACAGCTTCTTCTATAGCTTTTGCCCAATTTTCTCTCTTGGCAATATAGCCGTTAATTCCATGCTCTACAATTTCACGATTCACTCCAGTATCAGACGTGATAACAGGTAATCCAGCCGCCATATACTGTAGAACTTTTAATCCACATTTGCCTTTTGTCCAGTTGTCTTCTGAAAGTGGAGCAAGTCCAATATGAGAATCCACCAGATTTTGCGCTTCTGTTTGCTCTTGCCATGGGATGTTGTGGATGGCCAGATGCTTTGCCTCAAGTTCGAAGTCGGCAATAATTTTTAGTTCTAGCGATGGGATTTTGTGAGCAAGTTCATCAATCGAAGGGAGAATGGCCTGTATATATTTTCTGGTTGATTTGCTGCCAATCCACACCAAGATGATTCGAGTTGAATCTTTATGGCCAGTTAGTCTGTATTTGTCGGTATCCAAAGATGTGGGGATCACGCTGACTTTAGGATTGAATTGCCTAGCAGTATCTGCCAAATATGCATTGCCGGCAAATATGTAATCGCTAGCGGCTACGGTTTGCCTGAATCTTGCCATGCGAGTAGCTGAAAAACTGCCGTCAGTGTTGCAAAAAATAGCATCATCAAAATCGAACACCATTTTTTTGCAGCAGAAACGTAGTAGCCAAAAAGCTGGCAAAGGAAAGGTTTTGCGTAGCAGGACAACAACATCCATTTGCCTGGCAAGGAATAATGCTGTAATAAAAGGGATAAAGCCACCAGATATGGTATGGTGGCTTGGTTGCCAGCCGGAATTTTGCAGCATAGAGAAATATTGCAAGGCGCGATAGCGGGTAGACGAGGCATTGCCTCCTTTGGAAAGAAATAAAACCTTTTTTGTCATATCATTCACTGGCGTTTTCTGAGCCGCATGTTGATTTCATCTCCTTGTTTTCTGTGTTGCGCCCACAGCACATAGAGTTTAGCAAGCCATCGTCTCCATTTAATACGTTTTGATGGGGTGCCGGTATTCTTGAGCGCATAGTCAATACTGTTTAAGAAAATTTTGGGTGAGGACCGGGTGTATATCGATTCAACAACAAAGCCATGGCTTTCAGCAAGCACTTTGAGATTTTTTTCGCTGAATATAAATAAATGTCTTGGCACATCATTTGCGTACCAGTTGACACTGAGCAATGCTCTACCCAGTGCGTTACTGTTGGGTGTTTTTAATAGAAAAATACCACCCGGTTTCAGTATTCTGGCAACTTCAGCAAAAAACTGAGCTGGATTTGGAAGGTGTTCTATCACATGGCTAAGGTGGGTAATGTCAATGCTATTACTTTCAAACTTAGCAGAGAATAGGTCGCCATGATGTACGTCTAGGCCGCTAGATTTGCATACTTTGACCGCACCTTCATTAAACTCGACCCCTTTGGTATGCCAGCCGAGTTTTTTCATGCCTTCCAAATATCTACCATTGCCGGAACCGATATCTAGTAAGGTGGCATGGGGATTGTATGGAAGCTCATCCTGCTTGTTTTCCTTGGTAAAAACCATGCAAATAAAATCAAATAGCCAATTAGTCTTCAGATGGCTGTAGCCATAATGTATTTTCAAATTGGATTTACGCCACTTAGATATATGTTTTTGTTTTGATTCTTCGTCATAGACTTCATAATGGCTAGGATAAAAACTTGCAATTTCTTCGTTTGAAGGCGTGGGGGTTTGAAAAACCAAGTCGCACTGGGTACATACGGCATAATCGTATCTGTGATAAGAGTCAAACATCAAATCACGGCCACTAAAATCAAATCTCGAATTGTTTGAACAAATAGGGCAGGCTGGATAATTAGAATCAGTCATGTGGGATATCTTTCGGAAGTGTTACATTTGCTTTATTGAGTAGAATGCTTGTTTATAATGCATTACATTTATGTGGTATTGATGAGATTGTACTAAGGTGGAAATTCATCGACTAGTTGAGTGTTGTCTTCATTGAGTATTTTTTTGCAAAAAAGCTAGTTAGATGGTTATGATTTTTTATATACAACGCTAGATTTTTTACTTTTAGGCCCTTTAAAACGTATTATTTCTGCATATTCAGGCAGTTCTTTTTCTATCCACTTATGCCTATCAGCATACTTGTCAGAATGACTGATCACCAAATAATCATACTGCATGATACTGCCACTATTTACTTCCTCAACAAATTTTGACCATGTATCTGGCCAAGTGCCAGAAAATGGTTTTCCGGCATAGTATCTGGCGCGGGTGTCATCGTAGAACACGGGCTTGTCATCTCGATTGTGCGTTTGGACCCAAGACACTGCTTCCTGAATGTAATTGTAACCTTCTGACTTAGGCCAGATATTTTTGATGAGACTGAGCGTAAAAAATAACATCAAGCCGTAGGTGAGCCATTTGAGCTTTCTTGTTGATATCTGACGCGATAACTGGCTTATCAGGTGTGCGAGGAAAAATGAGGCGACCACCATGGCGATAAACGATAAGGCCACGACATAGCGGCCCGATAGTACAAATACTTTGGTGATAATGAGCGCCATGTTGATAATGGCAATGAGTGCGACGGCTTTAAGTATCTTGAGCGAGATAAGGTCAATTATAGGTGCTCTGGATCTGATAGTGCCAATTGCTAGTCCCAAATTGACAACACCTGTCGCCGAAACGATTTTGGCGGCAATGATGTAGACAAATGTGAGTAGCAAGCCCGGTATCGCAAATCCGTCCAGGTATTTCCCGAGGACGTCTTCAGACATGATGGTGGATTTCTCCCGTATCTGTTTTGTGAACTCATGCCATAGGTCAAGGGTAAATACTTCTTTCAGGCGCCCAAAGTGCGCCATGGTCATATCCTGAAATATCAATAGCATTGCGATGATACAAAAGGCGATAAAGATATTGATGGCATGGCATTGGATAAGCCGCGTGGTTTTGTTGCGCCAGTCTGCTTGCGGGTCAAACAGTAAGACGAGCGGTAGAAACAAAAGGTAATTGATGGCTTCGATTCTGAACAGTGTTGCAATCATGATAAAGAGTTGCCAGAACAGCGCGTGTGATAAACGGTTGGAATGATAGAATTTAGTAAAGAATACCAGTGCCGTAAGGTAAAACGCCCAGAACCCTTGATCGCGCATCAGCATTTCCAGCACGTCCCCCACTAGGTATTGCGAGCTGAACAGGATCAATGCGCCGCAAGCCATTGTTATCGCGTTGCCGCCAGCAAGTTCGATGAGCTTGATGAAGCTGAATGTGGTAATGCCAAAGAAGATAACACTTAGCAATTGCGCAGAGGGTTGAATTCCCAGTCCGGTAATTTGATGCACGCCAGCAATCAGTAAAGAATAGAGCGGCCAATTGAAAACTTTGACTGCACCTTGCCAGTCCCCTATAGAGAATAGTCTCGCTGATTCAAAATAAAGCACGCTGTCTGGGTTGATCCATCCATGCTGGATACACTGAATCCATGCAGCGAGCAGCATACCCAATATTACGATTGGGAGATATATCTTGCGGCTAGATATACTTTCGAGTTTGGCGATAGTGATTCGCATTTTTCAAGGGGTATGGTGGTTAAATGCGTTGTGAGATTGTAGCGGGAGAGATTTGTTTCAAGCAATTCAAATGAAGCTCTGGGTCTTTAAGTGGACATTCGCGTTCAAAGCACGGGCTGCATTCTATCCCAAGATATTCGATGACTGCATTGGGATGCATGGGTGGCGTGTGATATGGGTCGGACGAGCCAAAAATCGCAATCAGTTTTTTGTCGAGCGCAGCAGCAACGTGCATGAGGCCAGAATCATTACTGATGATAGTATCGCACAAACTCATCAAGTCGATAGCTTCGCCCAGCTTGGTTTTTCCGCCTAAGTCCACACATCGGTTTTGCGTGAGTTGATTGATTTTGTTGGTAACGGGGATGTCCTTATCCGAGCCGAACAGAAGTACTTGCCAGCTCTTTTTGAGCGCATGATTGGCAACTTCTGCATAATATTCTGTCGGCCATCGCTTGGCTTCGCCATACTCAGCACCGGGACAAAGCCCTAAAAGCTTGCTTTCATCATTCAGAACACCATGCCTGGAAGCCAATATCCATGCGGCTTCTGGCGATGCTGTTAAAGTGGGTTGCGGTAGAGTTTGCGGCAGAATCGCGTTTTTACTTAACCCCAGTGCGACAAAGCGCTCCACGGTTTTTTTGAGTTTGGTTTTATCCAAAGGGCGGATGTCGTTAATGAGCCCATAGCGCATCTCTCCTAGGAAACTGGTGCGCTTTGGAATTCCCGCAGCCCAGGGCAATAGTGCGGATTTGAGTGAGTTAGTGAGGATGATGGCTTGTGTATAGCCTTTGTCTTTTAATGACTTGCCGAACTTGATGCGCTGGCAGATGGCGGCCTCGCCATGTTTGAAAGGCAGTGCGATTTTTTCACTGACTTCTGGCATGCGTTCCAGCAAAGGGAGTGTCCAGGCCGGTGCGGCAACGTCAATCTGGCAATCCGGCTGGCTAGTCTTGAGCGTTTTGAACAGGCTTTGCGCCAGTACCATGTCGCCCACCCAGGAAGGACCAAGAATCAGAATTTTTTCAGCCATCAGGCATTCATTTTTTTTATGATGTTGCTGGTGCTCCGCCCCTCCACCAAATCTATCAAGGCGATTTCCCCACTCCAGCTTTCCACTTCTTTTCCGCCCACGACCTGGTCAGCCGTGTAGTCGCTGCCTTTTGCAATCACGTCGGGTTTGATGGCGTTAATAAGGCTCAAAGGAGTGTCTTCGTTAAACAGGATCACGGCATCCACACTTTCCAGCGCGGCCAGCACGCGTGCACGATCGTTTTCGTGTACTACCGGGCGCGTAGGCCCTTTGAGCGCGCTCACCGACCGGTCGGTATTTAGCCCCAGAACCAGCCTGTCGCCACGCCTTTTGGCAGCTTCAAGATAGGTTACGTGGCCTGCGTGGAGCAAATCAAAGCAGCCATTGGTGAAGACGATTTTCTGCTTGGCCTGTCTCCACGCACTCACCTTGGCAAGCAGCTCAGGCAAGGTGCAGATTTTATGCGCCTGCTCGCTGCCTTGTTTAACTGCTAGTGCATCTAGGAGTTCGGCTTGGGTGATGGGAACCGTCCCCAGCTTGCCCACGACTACGCCTGCCGCGATGTTGGCCAGTTCCAGGCTTTGCAGGGGCGATAGGTCATGAATCAACCCGGCAGCGAGTGTGGCAATCACAGTGTCTCCAGCGCCAGATACATCGAACACCTGTTGTGCGGTGGCAGGCAGGTGGTGTGCGGTTTCATCGATCAGGCTGATGCCCTCCTCACCGCGCGTGACAGCCAGGAAATCCAGTTTCAAGGATGTTTTCAGTTGTGCAGCTTTGGCAATCAAGTCAGCATCCTGCGTGCTTGTGTTGCAGGCTTCCGCTGTTTCTTTTTTATTAGGCGTTAGCGCGGTAGCCCCTTGGTATTTGCTGTAATCCTTGCCTTTCGGATCCACCAAAACAGGGATTTGATAGGCTTTGCAATGGCGGATAATCTGCTGGCAGACCGTCTCGCTTAATAAGCCTTTGGCGTAATCGGATAGAATCACGGTAGCGGGTTTCTGTGCGATTTCCGTTTCTATCGCAGCCAGCAAGGCTGCATTTTCCTCTGTAGTGAAAGCGGCATTGTCTTCCTGATCTAGCCGCAGCATTTGCTGGTGGCCGCCAATGACGCGGGTTTTGGCGATGGTTGGGCGCGCTGCGCTTGTGATGAGTTTGGCTTGCGTGCCGCTTTCCGTCACAAGCCGGATAAGGCTTCCAGCTTCGGCATCATCGCCCACGCAGCCTATCAAGTGCGTTTGGATACCCAGCAAAGCCAGATTGGCCGCCACATTCGCTGCACCGCCGGCGCGCAATTGCTCGTTTTTCACCAGTACGATGGGTACTGGCGCTTCGGGCGAGATGCGCCCGACTTCGCCCATCAAATAACGGTCGAGCATCACATCGCCAATCACGAGCGCATGTTGTGGGATATTGCCGAAGCGTTTGACAGTGTCAATAAGTAGCTGCTGCATTTAGTCAGATTCGATGATTTCGCACAAACAATGGCCGATAAAAATGTGGGCTTCCTGCACGCGCGCGGTGATGCTGCTTGGCACGACGATGTTGTGAGTGCACAAGGCGTTTAGTTTGCCACCTGTGCCACCAGTGAGGCCGATAGTGATTGCGCCGATTTCATTGGCTGTTTCAATGGCGCGCACCACGTTGGCGCTGTTACCACTGGTGGTTAACCCAATCAGCACGTCTTTAGGTGTGCACAAGGCTTCTACTTGTCGGGAAAAGATATAGTCATAACCATAATCGTTGCCAACGGAAGTCAGGATAGATGTGTCCGTGGTCAAGGCGATGGCGGGCAGACCTTTGCGTTCTTTCTGGAAACGGCCGACAATCTCCGCCGCAATATGCTGGCTATCCGCCGCACTACCGCCATTGCCACACAACAGTATCTTGCCACCGTTTCTGATGCAGGCCTGTAGCAGTTCTCCTACGCTGGAGATCAGCGGGAAGGCCGTTTGCAAGTCTTCGTACATTTTCATGTGTACGGCATGTTGTGTCTGTAAAAAGTTTACGTATTTCACTTAGATTCCCTAACAGTAAGGATCTGATTTCATTAAATAATTCTGCACGTAATCACGCACACCATCTTCCAGACTGGTCATCGGCGCGGTATAACCGGCAGCATGTATTTTCGCCATTGGTGCTTCGGTGAAATACTGGTATTTCCCCTTCAAATCATCTGGCATCTCAATGTAGATGATATTGGGCGCCTTACCCATGCTGGTCATGACATTGGTGGCTAAATCCCTAAAGCTGCGTGCTTTGCCTGTGCCGATGTTGTATATGCCGTTTTGACCATTTCCGGCGAAAAAGTGCGCGATAATGGCAGCACAATCTTTGACATACACAAAGTCACGTTGTTGTTCGCCATCTGCTACGCCAGGTTTATCACTTTTAAACAGCTTCATTGCCCCGGTTTCGCGAAACTGGTTGAACGTGTGAAAGGCCACGCTTGCCATGCGCCCTTTATGGTACTCATTGGGCCCATACACATTAAAAAACTTGAACCCTGCCCAACTGGGGGGTGTCGGCTGTTTTCTTAAAATCTGATCCAGCACCCATTGGTCGAAAAAGTGCTTGGAGTAACCGTAGCCGTTGAGTGGACGCAGGTTTTCAATATTCACATCATCATAACCCGCATCGCCATTGCCATAGGTGGCGGCAGAACTGGCATAGAAGAACGGTACTTTGCGCTGTGCGCACCAAGTCCATAAGGCTTGGGAATACTGAATGTTATCGGCGACCAGTTTGTTGAAATCACGCTCGGTAGTGGCGCTAATCGCACCCATGTGGATGATGGCGTCAATATCGGTGCGGCCATCCAGCCAGGCAAGTAATTGGTCTTTGTCCAGATAATGTGCGTAGCGACGTTTGACCAGATTCTGCCATTGGTCTTCATGCGTGATGCGATCCACAATTACCAGATCTTCGCGCTGGAGTTGAGAGTTGAAATGCCAAGCGATGATAGAGCCTATCATGCCTGCGCCGCCGGTAATGATAATCATGGCCGCATTATAACGCGTTATTGTGACCGACCCAAACCTTTGAGTCTGGTTATCATGCGTTTTATGAAGCCTTCAAAGTCATCCACAAAAGTGTAGGCCACTGGGATAATGAGCAAGCTGAGTACGGTGGAAGTCAGCAAGCCGCCAATGACGGAAACCGCCATGGGACCACGGAAAGAATTATCGCCCGCGCCCCAAGACATGGCAATCGGTAGCATGCCCGCAGTCATGGCAATGGTGGTCATAATAATCGGTCGCGCACGCTTATGGCACGCATCCAGCAAGGCTTCCATCCGTGCCATGCCGTGTTCGCGCCGTGCCATAATGGCGTATTCCACTAACAGAATGGAGTTTTTAGTGGCGATGCCCATGAGCATAATCAGCCCAATCAGTGAGGGCATGGAAAGTGCCTTGCCTGCCACTAACAACCCTAAAAATGCACCACCTAAAGATAAGGGCAGCGCAACCAGAATCGTGATGGGTTGCAGAAAATCTTTGAACAGCAGTACTAGGACGAAGTAAATACAGATGACACCCGTAAGCATGGCCAAACCAAAGCTGGCAAATAGCTCGCTCATCATTTCTGAATCTCCCATCTCGGTAAACTGCACCCCAGCTGGCAGACGCTGGATGCTTGGCAGTTGTTTGGCCTGTGTGCTGAGATCGCCTAAGCTAGCACCAGAAAGTTCGATGTTGAATTGGATGTTGCGTGTGCGGTCGTAACGGTCAATGACCGCTGGACCACTTTGCATTTCTAGCTTGGCAACTTGCTCTAGCGGCACCGGGCCACGGCTACCTGGAACAACAAGTTTACCCAAGACACTCAAATCATGTTTGGCATCCTCGTTGATTTTTACCACAATCGGGACTTGCCGCTGTTCCAGATTCATCTTTGGAAGCAGTTGGTCATAATCGCCTGCAGTAGCGATGCGCAAGGTCTCGCCAATCGCAGCAGTGGTCACCCCCAGGTCGGCAGCCTTGGCAGAATCTGGTGTGACAATGATTTCCGGCCGTACCAGCGATGCGGTGTTGCCGATGTTGCCAAGTCCCTTCAATGTGCGCAGATCGCGCTCAAAGGCGCGTGCCGCATCGCGTAGCAGGTCACCGTCATCACCGGTAAGTGCGACCATGTATTTTTCGCCGGATCCGCCCAAACCAACCGTGACACGGACTGCTGGCAGGTTTTGCATCTTCTCCCGAATCTCTTTCTCGATAACTTGTTTTTTAGGTCGCTGTCCGCGCGGGTCGAGTTGCAGGGTGAGCACAGCTTGTCGTGTTTCGGTTGCTACGCCGCCAGCAAAGGGATCGCTGCCCGCCGCACCTCCACCAATGGTCGTGTAGACGCTTTTTACATGCTTGATCTGGGAGAGCAACTGGCGCGCATGTTCTGCGCTGGCACTTGTTTCTGCCAGGGTGCTGCCTGGTGCTAGTTCCAGCCGTACCTGGCTTTGTGAATTGTCATCTGCCGGGACAAAACCGGTGGGTAAAAATTGTATGAGCCAGATGGAGAACACGAAAAATCCAATCGCAAAAGCGGTACTCAGGTACCGATGCTCGATGCACATTTTGGCAAGATGCATATAGCCGCGCATCACGGCAGTGTCTTTGTCGTGGCCTTTGCTGTCACGTATCAGGTAAGCGGCCATCATCGGTGTGAGCAATCGTGCAACGACTAGTGAGGCGAATACCGCAATCGCTGCTGTCCAGCCAAACTGTTTGAAGAACTTGCCCGGGATACCGCTCATGAACGCGGTGGGCAGAAATACGGCAATGAGTGTGAACGTGGTGGCGACGACGGCGAGGCCGATTTCTTCGGTGGCTTCGATTGCCGAATCACGCGGTGATTTGCCGCCTCGCATGTGGCGCACGATGTTTTCCACTTCGACAATCGCGTCATCGACCAGGATGCCAACCACCAAAGACAGAGCCAGCAGTGTCACCACATTGATACTGAACCCGAGGTAATGCATGCCAATAAAAGCGGGGATAACCGATAAAGGGAGTGCAACAGCGGAGACAAAAGTCGCGCGGAAGTTACGTAAAAACAACAAAACAACAAGCACGGCTAATGCAGCGCCTTCGTAGAGCATGGTCATGGAGGCGTCGAACTCCTGCTGTACCGGCTCTACAAAGTTAAATGCCTCGGTGAGCTCAATATCCGGGTGTTGCGCGCGGATTTCATCCAGCACCTTGTAAACACCTGCGCCAACTTCAATCTCACTGGCGCCTTTGCTGCGCGTCACTTCAAAACCCAGTACTTTTTTTCCGTTGAGCAGCGCAGCTGTTTTCGGTTCGGCAAAGGTATCTTTAATCGCCGCAATCTCGCTCAGGCGAACTTTTCGTCCGTCACTCAAGATAATGTTCATCGCGGCAAGCTCATCTGCGCTCTTAACTGTCGCAATGGTACGGATCGGCTGCTCGCTGCCGCTTAGCTTGGTGATGCCGCCCGAAGACTCTTGCTGAATCATGCCGAGCTGGCGGGAAATATCGGCTGCAGAAGCATTCAGCGCTTGCAGTTTCGCTGTATCAAGCTCTACCCAGACTTGGCGTGTTACACCGCCAACACGTGCTACGCTGCCAACGCCCTTCACCGCCAGCAATTTTTTGGTGAGCGCATCATCCACGAACCAGGAAAGTGCCTCGTCATCCATGCGGCTGGAGGCAATGGTGAATGCGAGGATAGGCGAACTTGCCAAATCCATCTTTCGCACAATGGGCTCGCGCAAATCTGCTGGCATATCGGCGCGCACCTCGGACACGGCAGAACGTACGTCATCCACAGCCTCTTGCACTGGCTTTTCCAAACGGAACTCAGCGGTGATGGTGACGTTGCCATCCTGGATGCGTGTGTACAGGTGCCGCAGGCCCTGTAGCTTGGCGAGGCTGTTTTCAATCTTGCGAGCGACCTGATTCTCGAGTTGTGTCGGCGATGCGCCGGGCAGCGCGGCGGTGACGGTGACCGTGGGTAAGTCCAGATCGGGGAAGTTCTGGATTTTCATGGCGCTGAAACTCATCAGCCCGGCAAATGTGAGCAGGATGAAAAGAATCATCCCTGGCACGGGGTTTTCGATCGACCATTTGGAAATGTTCCAATTTGAAGCAGTTTGCACCATTAACCTCTCACCCTAGCCCTTTCCCCTTGGAAAGGGGCGAGGGAAAAAATATGGTTTTGTTGAATAGGAAACATTAGCGATTCTTCGCGTTCATAGGCGATAAAATTATTGACGCGTTTCTGTCACATTTACCCAATCGCCCTCTGCCAAAAACGCGCCACCGGATTGCACGTAATCGCCACTTTCCTCCGGCAGATTCAGCACTTCCACTAGCCTGTCCTGACGCGTGCCGAGCATGACTTTTGCCTGTCTGATCCGCTTGCTGGCATCTACCTGCATTACATAGGCAAAGCCGTCACGCATCACAATCGCGCTGGCTGGCAGGGTCACCGCTTCGTTTTTAGCCAAGAGCAGCTTGCCTTTGGCGAACATGCCTGGCTTAGCGCTGCCTTTGGCAATATCCACATAAACCAGCGTGTTGCGCGTAGCGCTATCCGCCATGGGGCTGAGCGTGCGTACTTTGCCAGTGATTTCGCTGTTATCAGGCAAGGTCAGCACCACTTCCATGCCGGACTGAACTTGATTGATGTCGGCGGAATTAAACTCGCCGCGCCATTCGATGCGGCCTTGGCGCACCATGCGGAACAGTTCCACCCCGGGTGAGGCAACCTGGCCAACCGTGGCGGCACGTGCGGAAATCACGCCGTCATCGGGCGCATTTAAGATCGTCTGCTTCAGGCGTACTTGTTGTACATTCACGGCCGCTTGTGCAGCTTGTAGACGTGCTTGGGTGCTGGCTTCCAGCGTCAACAACTGTTCGACCTGTTGCTTGCTGATTGCGCCAGTATCCGCAATGGTGCGGGCCCTGCTCGCATTGCCTGCGGCTTCCAGTGCGGCTGCCTTGGTCTCGGCCGCATTGGCCTGCGCCTGCGCTAAATCCGCTTGTATGGTGCTATCGTTAAAGCGCGCCAGCGTTTGACCACGTTTTACTTGGTAGCCCACGTTGACCAGCACCTCCTTCAAGGCCAACCCGTTCACTTCTGCGCCGATAATCGCCTCCTGCCATGCGGCAACCGTGCCATTGGCGGCGATGGTTTTGCTCAATAGAATGCGCTGTGGTTTGATCGTAGCTACGGTGAGCGCAGGCTTTACGTTTTGTTGTTCGGCGACGACTGGCTTAGCTTCGTTGGGTTTGCTATTGTCACCCACTATTGTTGTGAGCCACCACATGCCAAGCAAAATCGAGGCAATCAGCAACGCATATCGCAGTTTTTTATTCTTTAACATTTTACTTTTCCTCTTTTAGAGCATCGCCAGAAGCCATGCCCTGATTGGCTTCCAGAGCAACTTTTTCTACATTCTCTTTGCCCGGGATAGGCATGTTTTGTTCCCAGCCTCCGCCTGCTGCGCGATAGAGGTTTAGCCACGCATTGGCGCGGCCTTGCTGCAAGCCTAGCGCATTTTTCTGGGCACTCATCAATGCGCGTTTGGTTTCTTCCACATCAGTTTTGCTGGCAAATCCGGCTGTATATCGGGTCTCAGCCGCATCGATATTCGCTTGCAGTTTTTGCAATGCAATCGCCACGTCTTTCTGACGCTCGCCGGTCGCATGCAGGTTTACCAGTGCGCTTTCGGTTTCCTTGACGGCGGTCTGAACGACACCGCGGTATTTTGCGGCAGCTTCGGCATAACGTGCTTCTGTAGCTTCCTTGCTGGCCGCCAGAATTCCGCCATCAAAAATCGGCAGTGTGATACTGACTGGCCCGATAGACCAGATGCGGCCTTGGCTCTCGAAAAATTCAGAGGACATGCGCATCCAGCCGATGGAGCCATTGAGCGAAACTTTGGGCAAGCGGTCCGCTGCTGCCTTTTTTACATTGGCTGCCGCACGCACCAGATCGAGCTCGGCGCGATATACGTCAGGCCTTTGTGCAAGCGCTTGCGCAGGCACTTCGTTAATGACAAACAGCTTGTTCAGATCAATCTTCGGTGCAGTTTCTGCAGCTATCTTCAGTTTCTGCCGTACCGTATTTTCATCCATGAAGGTTAGCGCAACCATGTTCTTGATTTCGAGTTCACACTGCCCGGCTTGCTGCAAGGCTTGCTGCCTGGCATCTGCCAGATTGGCCTGTGCCAGTGCAAGTTTGGCGCTATCGGCAAAGCCTGCGCCGAAGGCGATCTCGATCAAGCGTGCGGTTTCCGCATGCGATTGGGCGATGCCATTCTGGAATTCCGCTTGCTGCTGGCAAAGGGTGTAATTGAAATAGCTGGTGGCGACTTCTGCGGCTATCGCGACGCGCGCCTCATGCCAGCCGGCCTTGGCGGCATCCTCCTGCAACAGAGCGGCTTCTGTCAAAGCTTTGTTGGCGCCGTATAAATCCAGCTCCCAAGCGGCTTGCAGGCCGATTTGTGTGGTGTTCACCGGCACATTGATAAAGCCGAAGTTGCCCTGGCCGCCTCCCCCTGAAAATTTCATGTCCTCAGGTTGCTGCAAGGCGCGCGAGGCGCTCGCATTGGCGTCTAGTTTGGGCAGCCGGGCGGCATTGGCGCGTACGCGGTTGGTTCTGGCATCCGCCAGATTCGCCAATGCGGTTGCCAGCGTCGGCGCGTTTTTCTGTGCGCTACTGATAAATTCCAACAGCACTGGGTTTGGGTAACGCTGCCAGAACTCGTTCAGGTTGCTGATTTCGCCGCCGTGTGGCAGTGGCGCTTGCCAGTTTTCCGGCAATTTGGTTTCAGCTACGGTTTGCTTGGGGTTGAACTTTTGGGTGAGTTCATCCAACATGGCGCATCCACTGACGCTTGCCCCAGAAACCAATACCAGTGCGGATCTCAGGCTTATTATTTTTATTGTCATTTTCATAACGAAAGTGCTTTTCTACGTGTGATCTCGGCTTCCACCATACTCATGGCAAAGCGCACCAATGAGGCATGTGTTTCATCTAGCGCTTGTTCTGTGTCCATGATTTGAGGGCAAAATTGTTCAATCACGTCGCGGCCGCACAGCAAATATACACCCATCGCAACAATGCTGGTGGCAAGGCGTTGCAAGTCGTCATCTGGCTGTTTTAGGCCCAGGCGGTTTTGCAGCGCTTGCAGCAAAAACTCCCTGCGTGGCGCGATTTCATTGGTGATCGTGTCTGACCAGGCGCCGGTTGGTTCCACCATCTCGCGCATGTGCAAGCGCAAGCACAGCTTGGCTAGCTCTCCCTGTTTTAATGGTTCGATGAAACCGCCAAACAACACATATAGGACCTGCTCAAGTGTCGGTTCAGACTTTTTGAAGATATCAACGTCATCGATCGCGCAAGGCATGGTTTCCGTGTAAACGGCGCGGTAAAGCCCATTTTTGTCGCCAAAATAATAGGAAATCGCGGAAACATTGGCATTTGCTTCTTTGGCGATCTGTCTTACTGTGGTGCGCTCAAGCCCATGATTTGCAAATAGTTTTAACGCGCACTCCAAAATTCGGCGTCGCGATTCTTCGCCATCGGCGCGCTTTGGCGTGAATATTTCACATATTTTCATTGAATTTTACTGCTAAATAAATCAAACGTTTGTTTGAAAATGGCAGTGTAAATTCAAACAAACGTTTCGGTCAAGTAGATTTTAGCTGTGATGGTTATTGAAAAATTCTTTGTAACAAGCTGGTACCGGCTTGGCCTTGAGCCTGAGTTTGCGGCTCTGTCCCTTCGCGGATTTCTTTTGCGCGCCCAGCAGACCAAGCATCACGCATCATGGCGTAATCGTCAATAGCACTCACCATCAGATCGTCCATGGGCAGCATTTGTGCGCGCATGTCCGTGATTTCTACAGATTGCAAAGCTGCTATTCCGCCACCATCCGCATAGTTCATCGGGTTGGTGGGCGTGTCGCCGATAAAGCCGACGACATCGCGCATAGTAAGCGGGCCTAGCAGCGGCATGACTACATAGTTCGAGTTTTCCCATCCCCATACTGCCAGCGTTTGACCAAAGTCTTCGTTGCGGCGCTCCAGCCCAATATGGCTGGCAGGATCAAATATACCGATAAGGCCTACCGTGGTATTGACGCTAAAGCGGCCTAGGGTTTTTGTAGAATCCATTGGACGCCCTTGAAGCAGCTCGTTAATTAACGTAGTGGGGGCCCTTAAATTGGAAAAAAAGTTACGGACACCCTGCTGCACCGGTTCTGGCGTAATTTTGTCATAAGCAACGGCAATGGGTCGAATCACATACTTATCCGCTTTTTTATTAAAGCTGAAGATGCTGCGATTATAGCCTTCCCATGGATCGTCAACGGCTACTGTCGGTAGTTCATCGTCTTCTTCTTGCATAGGTGTATTTTTGTTAGTGGCGCTGGCAGTTTCGTTAGGTGATTTAGCGTCAATCACCGTTGCCGGCACCTTGATTTCCAGCGTATCGTCAGTGGCAGTTTCGGCTGTCTCGATAATGAGGCTATCGTGTACTGCCAGTTTGTTCGTTTGTGCAGGCTCGTCTGCAAGCGCGCCAGATGTTGCGAATGTAAGGGATAGTAAGACAAGAAAATGGCTTGCTAAGCTTGGGTTGGCTTTTATGTGGTTCATCATAACTCCTAAAAATATATATAAATCAATTTGATACTTACAGCGAGGCTTAGGCCTTGCGCAATGCAAGTCAGACGTTAGCTCCCTATTCGCACAACCTTAAATTTAGAAACGGTTGATTTGTTATGAGGGAAAATTTAGCATATACTTTTATCATTATCAATCATTATTTAATGATAAACATTAAATATTTATCATTTATTAAGAATTTTATAGTATTGGAGAATCGTTATGAAACGGATGAAGCCATCAACCTTCAAATGGCTGGATGCAGTTTTCTGGATGATTTGGCTGCTGGCGCCTTTTTTGATCTGGCAAGCGTTTCAGGCGATTTGGGCGCATCCATATAGTTACCAGCAATATGATGTGGGGCCGCCCAATGTGGCAGCTTACTCCGCACTAGGCAAGCTGCTGGTTGTATTAGCTAGTGGGCTGGGTATGGTGCAGGAGGTGGCGACGTTGGTGTTGATGCACAGGCTGGTACGTCAATTCCAGCGTGGCGATATGCTGATAGCCGCAACCTTGCGTACCATGAAATATATCGCGTGGATTGCCATGATTATGCCGGTGATCGAAATCCTGTTTTACAATCTCAATACCTATTGGCTTTATCGCTTAGGCGATATTCCGGCATGGCAACCGCTCTACACCATTAATGTCATGATGCTAGCGCTGGGGTTGTTTTTGTATGCGCTTTATATGTTGATTCAACACGCGATTGCCCTGCAAAAAGACGCGGATTTAACGGTGTAAGGGGCGCGAGATGACAGTGATCGTCAATTTGGATGTGATGATGGCCAAGCGCAAAATGCGGCTTAACGAGCTATCGGAACTCACGGGGATTTCGATTCAGAATCTCTCCATCCTCAAAACTAACAAAGCGCGCGCCATGCGCTTCACCACGCTTAACCTGATTTGCCAGGCACTGGATTGCCAGCCCGGCGATATTCTGGAATATGTGCCGGGTGAGCAAGTAGAAGATGAGGAATAAGTTAAAAACATGCCGAGCGATTTCTATGCCTCTGGAAGGCGCATCCAGATTGGCTTGCAGGGCAGGTGAATTGATGTCATGCAGGTTTTTGCTTTATGCCTCTAATTTTTTAGCCAGATTTTTGGTGGTGTCAGATGACTTTTTCGCTACATCCGCATCCCATTCGCCGGATACCCAGCCGTGCAAATTCTCCAGCGCGATTTGGGTGAGCGCGTGTATCCACGGGTCACTATCATTCAGCGCGGGGATATAGTTATACTCGCCGCCGCCCGCAGTGGTGAAGATGTGCTTGCCTTCCATGGCGATTTCTTCCAGCGTTTCCAGGCAGTCGCAGCTGAAGCCCGGGCAAATCACGTCCACACGCTTGGTTTTGGCTTTGCCCAGTGCTTCCAACAACGGCGCCAGATAAGGCTTTAGCCATTCCTGTTTACCAAAGCGCGATTGAAACGCCACTTGGTATTCGCTGGACTTTAAACCTAGCCGCTCAGCCAATAGGCGCGCGGTCTTGTGGCATTCGCAGTGGTACGGGTCGCCTTTGTCTAGGTGGAATTTAGGCACGCCGTGAAAGCTCATCACCAGTTTTTCGCCGCGGTCAAAATTCGGGCGGCGATTGATCATCCAATAAGCCTCAATATTCTTGGCGAGCGCTTCGATGTAGGCGGGATGGTCGTGATAATGCTTTACGGTGCGAATCGCCGGTACATTGCGCATCTTCAACAGCACGCGCCATGCGGCATCCAGCGCGGCGGCGGTGCTGCTGGCGGCATATTGCGGAAACAGCGGAATCATCAAAATGCGGTCGCAATGCGCGGCTTTCAGCTTTTCAATCGCGCTTTGCATACTCGGATTGCCGTAGGTCATGCCGATTTCTATTTTGAACGGCGATTTGATTTTTTGTCCCAGAAAGCCTTGTAATTTAATGGCTTGGCGCTGTGCATACACCAGCAACGGCGAGCCTTCTTTCAGCCAAACTTGCGCGTATTTCTCGGCCGATTTTTTCGGGCGTGTGTTCAAAATAATGCCGTTGAGGATCAGCCACCACAGCGCGCGCGGAATCTCCACAATGCGGCGGTCTGATAGAAACTGCTTGAGATATGGCCGGAGAGCCGCACCAGTAGGCGCTTCTGGCGTGCCTAAATTGATTAGCAGAATACCGACTTTGAGCTGGTCGCCGTGTTCGTATTTGGGTTCGGAGTTGAAATAAGCCATTCGCTTATGTAGAGCTATCTTGTTTTTGAGGGATTCCTGGTGTTGCGGTCGTTTTTAATGGCAGCTTTGTTTTAATTTTTTCCCATGTGAATTTAAGTAATGTCCATGATTGTATTAGGACGGCATAAACGATAAATAGGCGCCAAATAAATGCAAGGGAGCCAAACTTTTCACTGTTATATGCGTAATAGAGCAAATCGTCAATCACGCTTCCAGACCATTCAGGGGAACTGGAGCCAAAAATACCGCCTATCATTGCAACCAAGATTGCTAGCACAAAAATAGAGAACCAAAGTAATCCAGATATGATGAAAAATCCTTTTAGATATTCCCATAATTCTTTCATTATTTCCTCCTTGCTAGTTGTTGGAGAGTGCGCTCGACAGCAGCTTCGCCGTGACATCCACAATCGGTATCACCCGTTCATAGGCCATGCGGGTAGGGCCGATGACGCCGAGCGTGCCGACGATTTGGCCATCCACTTCATACGGCGCGGTGACCATGCTGCATTCGTCTAGCGGGCTAACACCGGCTTCGTTGCCGATAAAAATTTGCATGGCTTGCGCTTGTTGGCTGTAATCTAAGAGTTGCATCAGCGAGGT
>JBGANT010000015.1:0-41042 GCA_044222155.1 Methylophilus sp. | reverse complement strand
ATCTAATACTCAAGAAATTGGGGAAACAGCTTCAGATATATTGCGAAGGTTGCTAGGATTTGTTTCTGGGGGTTTCTCTGAAGCTAAGCAAGTTAAGGCTAGTCACGAGCTTCAAGAAATTTTAGAAAATCCTAAATTACGCTTCCAGATTTCCGCAGTAGACAAGTTTTTGTTTATTTTGAGTGAAGCATCTAAACAGCGTCCCCGCGATTTTGAAAAGGTATTGACTATCCAAGGGCGAAATAGGCTTTATTTTGCAAAGAGCAGAAATGAAATTGAGAGCTCGGGTAACAGTACGCAGCCGAAGCAAATTCCAGGGACAGAATACTGGGTTATGACAAATTCGCCTACTCCACAAAAGGTGCAGATGCTTCGCGATGCATTAATAGCTATTGGGTATAGCGATGAAGCGGCTAGAAGTGCCGCAAAATTAATTCGTTGAAGGCATAGACGAAAAAAAAGGCCGCGAATCGGATTAGCATTATTTATGCAGAGTCCGTGCCATCACCCAGCACTCTATATGGCTGGCACCCGCTTTTTTCAGGGTCTTGGCGAGTTCGTTCAAGCTGGCGCCGCTGGTCATTACGTCATCTACAATGGCGATACGTTTGCCAGTCAAATCTGCATGCACGGCAAATGCGCCTTTGATGTTTTTGACGCGCTCCTTCAGCGGCAGGCTGGCTTGTGGCGGCGTGAGTTTTTGCCGGATGGCGCTATGCGTATCCAATTTAGTTTTATCCAGATGTCTGGCGATTTCCAGCGCCTGGTTGAAGCCGCGTTCCTGCATGCGCTTGGGATGCATGGGCATGGGGATAATCATGTCTACAGTGCGGTCTGCCGTTTTTTCTGCCAGCAGTTGGCCAAAAGTATGGCCCAGCGCGAGCATCTCGCCATATTTGAAGCGCTGCAGCATGGCATCTGCCGGGTAGGCGTAGGTGAATACGGCCTGCGTGGCATCGTAATGCGGCGTATCGCGCAGGCAGGCGCCGCAGGTTAGGCCATTGCTGGCAAGGCCGCATTGCGGGCAGCTGTTGGTGTCGTGCCAGGGCAGGTCGCTTAAACAGTCGCTGCAAATGCCGGTGTTTTGTGCGTTGCCAGCGCCGCAGAGCAGGCAATGCTGCCCAAGCAATATTCCCGTTAATTTGGAAAAATTAAACATTTGATTACTTTTTGTGCAATTGTAAATTGTTGTTTTGATTTATGCTTGACAGCGGTTAAAATAAGGTAAATCAGGCAATGCAATGATGTTGCTGACGATATGGATTCACCACAATTTAACCATGACGCCATTATAAGGGTGGAATATGCTAGAGACTACACAAGCTGCAATCATCAATACCGATGCCCTGAAACGCCAATCTGCATGCGCCTCCCAGGGCAATGAAAAATGGAGCGTTGCGGAGATTGAGGCGCTTTTCGAGCTGCCGTTCAGCGATTTGATGTATCAGGCACAAACGGTGCATCGCGAGAATTTTGACCCGAACGCGGTGCAGGTGAGCACCTTGCTTTCCATCAAGACCGGCGGCTGCAGCGAGGATTGCGGCTATTGCCCGCAGGCGGCGCGTTACCACACTGATGTGGAGAACGAACCATTGATGGCGCTGGATGAGGTGCTGGCAGCGGCGAAAGCCGCTAAAGACAGCGGTGCCAGCCGTTTTTGTATGGGTGCGGCATGGCGCAGCCCGAAGCAAAAAGATTTGGAACCCGTACTGAAGATGATTGCCGAGGTGAAGGCGATGGGGCTGGAAACCTGCGCCACACTGGGCATGCTGAAGGATGGGCAGGCGCAGCAGCTGAAAGAGGCCGGGCTGGATTATTACAACCACAATCTGGATACCGCACCGGAATTTTATGGCGAGGTGATTACCACGCGTACTTATCAGGATAGGCTGGATACGCTGGACAGCGTGCGCGAGGCGGATATCAACGTGTGCTGCGGCGGTATCATCGGAATGGGCGAAAGCCGCACACAGCGCGCTGGTTTGATTGCGCAACTGGCGAATATGAAACAGCCACCGGAAAGCGTGCCGATCAACTTGCTGACACAAGTGGAAGGCACACCGCTGCACGGCACAGATGCGCTCGACCCGTTCGAGTTCGTGCGGACCATTGCCGTGGCGCGCATCACCATGCCGCAAAGCCATGTAAGGCTATCCGCCGGTCGCCAGAGCATGGGCGAGGCGGTACAGGCGCTGTGCTTCATGGCGGGTGCCAATTCGATTTTCTACGGCGAAAAATTGCTGACCACCGGCAACCCGGATGTGGAGGCGGATAATGCTTTGTTCGATAAACTGAAAATCAAGAAGCCTTGCTGATAGGCAGTAATCATGAGGCTTTGCGAGTCGGTGAGTATCTACAAAAACAGGGGATTCTGGTGCCTGCGATACGCCCGCCTACCGTGCCGGTAAACACTGCGCGGCTCAGAATCTCACTTTCTGCCGCACACAAGACAGAGGATGTGGTTAAATTGGCTGAAGCATTGAATCAGGCAGAAAAGGAGCTTGCAGTATGAGCGTGCATGTAGAAATCGTTGGTCAGGGGCAGCCTCTGGTGTTGATACACGGCTGGGGCATGCACAGCGGTGTCTGGCAGGCACTGGTAAAGCGATTTTCCAAGCAATACATGCTGTATCTGGTGGATCTGCCCGGCCATGGACACAGCCGCCCGATAGAGCCGTATCATCTGCATGCACTGGCAGACGAAGTGGCAGAAGTCATTCCGGGAGTTTCCGATGTGCTGGGCTGGTCGTTAGGTGGGCTGGTGGCACAGCGCATTGCCCTGAACCAACCAGATAGGATACGCAGACTTATACTGGTCAGTTCGACTCCCTGTTTTGTGGAGCGTGCGGACTGGCAACATGGCGTGGATGAGACGATATTCACTGACTTTGCTGGCAAGGTGAATCAGGATTACAAGCAAACCATCATACAGTTTCTGACCTTGCAGTGCATGAAAGCACGCGATGCGCGGCCGACGATCAAACAGTTGCGGCAAGGTTTTGACACCAAGCCAACGCCTACCCAGACAACCTTGCTGCGCGCCTTGCAGATTTTGCTGGCGACCGACCTGCGTGGCGAAATTGCCGACGTGCGTAAACCGGTACTGCTGATTCATGGTGACCGCGACAATCTAGCGCCCGTGCAGGCCGCGCATTGGATGGCGCGACAACTACCGATGGGGTTCCTGCGCGTCATTTCAGGTGCGGCACATGCGCCGTTTCTTTCCCACAGTGAGCAGTTTGTGGAGACCTTGAACCAGTTTCTGGAGCCTGCAGCTTGATGTTACGACAGGACGGTTATTTTCTGGACAAGGCGCGAGTACGTGCATCGTTTGATCGTGCAGCAGATAGTTACGATGCGGCGGCCATCGTGCAAAAGCTGGTGCGAGAAGAGATGGCCAGTCGGCTGGATCTGGTGAAGATCGCGCCAAGAACCATATTGGATGCGGGTTGTGGCACGGGTCGCGGCAGCTATCTGCTGGGTAAGCGTTTTGGCAACGCCAATGTAGTTTCGCTGGATCTCGCTTTGGGGATGCTGGAGCAGACGCGCCTTGCGCAGCCATTGTTCAAGCGCTTGTTGGGGGTGTCTCCCACCTTGCTTTGTGCGGACATCGAGACCTTGCCACTTGGCGATGCCAGTGTGGGCATGGTCTGGTCCAATCTGGCGTTGCAATGGTGTAACGATCTGGATCAAGCATTTGCGGAGTTCCATCGTGTGATGCAGCCGGAAAGCCTGTTGATGTTCAGCACCTTTGGGCCAGATACATTGAAGGAGTTGCGCGCCTCCAGCAATCTTTCTAATGGTCAGCAGGGTCACACGCACGTGAGCCGCTTTATGGATATGCACGACATCGGCGATGCCTTGGTGCGTGCGGGTTTTAGTGCGCCGGTGCTGGATGTGGAGCATTACACGCTGACCTATGATGACGTGAAAGACGTGATGCGCGATTTGAAAAGCATTGGCGCACACAATGCTACACAAGGCCGCGCGCGTGGCTTGATGGGCAAAGGCTTTCTGCAATATCTTGCGCAAAATTATGAGAAATTCCGCCACAATGGCAAGCTGCCAGCCACGTTCGAGGTGGTGTTTGGGCATGCCTGGAAGCCAGTATCCATGCGGTCTTCAGAGCCGGGCGTCGTGCCGGTTAAGTTTATCAAACGCAAATGAGCGAAAGCGTATTTATCACTGGTACTGACACTGGTGTCGGCAAAACTTATGTTGCGGTCAAGCTCATGCAGCAATATATCGCGCAAGGCCATAAAGTTATAGGCATGAAACCGATTGCCGCGGGTTGCGAGATGATAGATGGTATCTGGCAAAACGAAGATGTCGCCAAGCTGATGGCCGCCAGCAACGTGCAGGCGCCGCGTGAGTGGGTGAATCCATATTGTTTTGACGAGCCGATTGCGCCGCATATCGCGGCAGCCAAGCATGGCGTGCAAATTGACATGGCAGAAATACAACAAGCATACGAAAACTTAAAAAGTTTGGCGGACATTGTAGTTGTCGAAGGCGCAGGTGGGCTATTGGTGCCTATTGATGATCAGTGTACGATGGCAGATATCGCTTTGGCATTGAACCTGCCGGTTATCATGGTAGTAAGCATCAAGCTGGGTTGCCTCAATCATACCCTGTTGACTGTGGAAGCGCTAAAGGCTCGCCAGATAAGGCTTTCAGGTTGGGTGGCTAACATCATCGCACCTTTGGAGTACGCCTGGCAGAATATAGAGAGCCTGCAAGAAAGGCTGCATATGCAGCCTTTGAACTTGGTTTAATTGTACCTGTGCGAAACCTGCATTTTTCTGCATGAAAATATGTTAGGTTTTCGATAGCCCTAATGGGCTATTGAGGGATGGGCCCCATTTCACTAATATCCAAACCGTAGATTACGAAATAACCTTAGCGTTTCGGTTTCTTTGAGTTTTATTTTTAAATTGCAGTATCAATATACGGAGGGTATACAGATGAAAAAACTACTAGTAGCACTGGGCTTCGCGCTTGCTTCCGCAGGTGCACAGGCTGATGTCGTGGGTGCTAATGCTTACGGTTCAGTATTGACTGGCGAAGGTACGCAAGCCACTAATCAGAAATTTAACCCAACCCCAGCGCCTGCATTGGTGTTGCCTTCAGGTACAAACTTCCTGACCGGCACCTTGGAAGCTTGGCGCGATGGTACGTTCTATGCAACATTCCTGGGTTCCGAGTCCGGTTTCAAAAACTTTTATATGGATAACGGTACGACCATTGTAGAAACTAATGCTAACCTGGGCGATACAGCTTCCATGTACGTCGCATCTGCAGGCGCGATTGACTTTGGTTTTGGCACTGTATCACCGGCTGGACATGCTTCTATCAACAACGGTGATGCTAATACGGCTGATTTGGGTATTGGTTTCCTTAAAAATGTATGGGGCTTCAAAGATGAAGCGGGCAACCTGTTTGACTTCATCGTTGGTTTCAATGATGATCACCCAGAGCATCGCGACTTTGACGACATGGTAATGGGCGTTCGTTTCGTTCCAACTCCAGTACCAGCGGCACTGCCATTGCTGGCAACTGGTTTGGCACTGTTCGGCTTCTCTCGTCGCAAAAGTGTTTAATCAGACTTAACGAAAGTTAGCTGATGTAAAAAGCCTCCGCAAGGGGGCTTTTTTATTGCTTGTTGGTGATGGTCTTTTGTCGGCGGCGATAAGCAAATAGCAGAATCAAACCGGCGACATTGGGGAACCAGATGTACCAGTTCGTCCACGGGATACCATCAATCTTGAAACCAGAGATTGGCCAGAGAATCGGCGTGGGAAAATACGCAAAGGAGTGGAATGGGAAATCCAGCACGATATGGAACGGCCAGGCTAGCATGGCAAAGGCAATATCCCTACGCCAAAAAGTAACTAACGCAATGATGCCTAGGCTCACCACAAAACTGTGCCCGAACGCATAATTAGTAATCAGCCAGTCCGGGATAATGTCCAGCGGTGGCTTGCCAAAACGCCAGGTGCCATTGAGTAATCTTTGCACCATAAAAGCCCCAAACGAGATCAAGTCTGGCATCGCACCAAACAACAAAGCGATTTTGGCGTGACGTTTATAGCCGAACAGGCCATAACCCCAAAGCGTGTGGCTGAGCGTATCCATTTATGGTGCTTCGTACAAATGCTGCTGCCGGATATACCCAAGCACACTGGACGGAATCATGGAATCCACAGCCTGGCCGGATGCGAGGCGATGCCGCACTTCGCTGGACGAGATGTCCATCGGCGGTATGCTGGCAAAATAGACCGTCCCAGAAGCCGCATCCAGCAATGCGTTCAGGACATCGGTTTTATGTGTTTTTAGCAGTTGCTGGAGCTCATGCGATGGCTCCCAGCTGGCTTGCGGCCGGTTCACCACCACGATATGTGCGTAATCCAGCAGCGCTTGCCAGCGATGCCACTTGGGCAAGCCAAGAAACGCGTCGTAGCCCATTAGCAGGCAAAGAGAGACATGCTCGCCCAGCTCCGTACGCAGGTTTTGTAGCGTATCGATGGTGTAGGAAGGGGTTTGCGTGTCATGCGCCTGTCGTGTGAGTTCCCGCAAATCCAGTGTGAATTTCGGGTTGTCAGCAATCGCCAGTTTCACCATTTCTGTGCGATCTTGTGCGGAAACTTCCGGCGCGGTTTTCAGAGCAGGCACCGCGCTGGGAATGAAGCGGATTTCGTCAAATTGCAGTTGTTTAAGCAGCTCATTAGCCACATGCAGATGGCCGTTGTGAATGGGGTTGAAGGTTCCGCCAAGCAGGCCTATGCGTCGCATCTCAGCCAATTAAAAAACCATCAATTGGGTTGCAGGACAAGGCGCACGGAGCGCAGAAACCGGAATGTACATGGAAGTCCATGAGGATTTCGAGCACCGCGCAACGCAGTCATGTGCCCAATTCATGGTTTTTATGCGCGGACCTGCCCGTCACCCAGAACGATATACTTCAACGACGTCAGCCCTTCCAAGCCCACTGGGCCGCGCGCATGTAGCTTGTCGGTGGAGATGCCGATTTCCGCGCCCAAACCATATTCAAAGCCGTCCGCAAAGCGCGTGGAAGCATTTACCATCACGCTACTGGAATCGACTTCGCGCAAGAATCGGCGCGCCTTGGTGTAATTTTCTGTCACAATCGCCTCGGTATGCTGGCTGGAATGCTGGTTGATGTGCGCAATGGCTTCGTCCAAATCACTGACCACTTTGCAAGAGATAATGGCAGCCAGATATTCGGTGTAATAATCTTCCTCGGTTGCAGCTTTGGCTTCTTTGACCAAAGCTTGCGTTTCGGCGCAACCGCGAATCTCCACGCCCTTGGAAACTAGCATGGAAGCCAGTTTTGGCAAGGCGGTAGCAGCAATGCTGCGTGCTACCAAAAGGGATTCTGCCGTATTGCAAGTGCCCAGGCGTTGCGTTTTGGCGTTCTCCAGAATGCGCACAGCTTTCTCTATGTCAGCATCGTCGTCCACATACACGTGGCAGTTGCCATCCAGATGTTTGATGACTGGGATCCGTGCTTCATTGCTGATGCGCTCGATCAAGCCTTTGCCACCACGTGGCACAATCACGTCCACGAATTGCTTCATCGTAATCAGTTCACCCACCGCAGCACGGTCTGTGGTTTCCACCACCTGTACGGCGCCCGCAGGCAGGCCAACTGCTGCCAAGCCTTCATGTACCAGCTTGGCCAGCGCCTGATTGCAGTGAATCGCCTCACTGCCGCCGCGCAGGATGCAGGCATTGCCGGATTTGATGCATAAGCCCGCGGCATCCACCGTCACATTTGGGCGAGCTTCGTAGATGATGCCTATGACACCTAAAGGTACGCGCATGCGGCCGATCTGGATGCCGGAAGGGCGATATTTGAAATCGCTCATTTCGCCAATCGGGTCAGGCAGGGATGCAATCTGGCGCAAGCCTTCTGCCATGGTATGGATGGTTTTTTCAGTCAGCGTCAGGCGATCCAGCATCGCGGCTTCCATGCCGTTGGCCTTGGCGGTATCCAGATCTTGCTGGTTTGCAGCCAGTAGCTTTGCCTTATCGCGCATGATGGCATCGGCAATGGCCAGCAACGCATTGTCTTTGGTGTTGGTGTCTGCGCGCGCCATCGCACGCGAGGCCTCGCGTGCTGCCTTACCGATGGACTGCATGTATGCTTGAATGTTTTGCATGTTAAATTTCTTTATATTTCAATAAATTATGATCTTGCGCGTATTTTCGCAAGACCAAAACATAACCGTGAAAGTTCCTGCCAGGCATCGCCTTCCAGTACGCCTTTAGCCATTTTATCAATATCGCATAGCTTTTGTAATGCGGCTTCCAGTTGTCGAAAGCTGAAGCGCGCCGATGCTTTGCGCATCAAGTTCTGTCGGTCGCCATAAATACGGGCACCGGTCATGGCTTGCGCTAGGTTATGGCCGCGCGTTTCGGCGTACTTTAGTGCAATTAATGGGCGCAGTTGCCACAGTAGCGGATTCACTACCGCCAAGGCTTGCTCGCCCTCGTCACGCAAACCTTGCAGGATGCGCGCGGCACGGGCACTGTCGCCCAGCAATACGGACTCACCCAGTTGAAACGCATCGAAACGCGATACGTTCAGCACACTGGATACGATCTCATCATGCCCCAGCTTACCCGCTGGGTAGAGCAGGCCAAGCTTCTGGATTTCCTGATGGGCGGCCAGCAGATTGCCTTCTACTTGCTGTGCCATGAAAGAAAGCGAAGCAGGCTCCGCGCTTTGTTGTTGCAACGCTAGTCGCTTGGCAATCCATTGTGGTAGATATTCCGGCGCGATTTCCTTAAGCTGTATAACGACCGCCGATTGTTGTAGGGCATTCCACCAGCTGCTATTTCTGGCATCCCGATCCAGCTCTGGCAGCAGGATGATGGAGGTGACGTCCTGAAAAGGCGATTGCGCCAGCTCGCTCAGTATCTTGCCGCCATCCGCACCGGGCTTGCCGTTTGGAATGCTGATTTCCAGGATACGCTTGGATGAGAAGAGCGAGATTGCTTGGCCGAATTGCAGCACTTGTTGCCAGTTGAAGTTGCGCTCTGCGATATAGTTGGTCCGTTCTTCTGCACCTGCCTTGCGCGCTGCAGCACGAATACTGTCCAGGCTTTCGGTTTTCGCCAGCGGCTCATCACCCACCAGCACGTAAACCGGCGCAAGTGTGGCAGCTAAATGTTGTGCTAACTGCGCAGACTCTAGACGCATGATTTATTTCCTGATGGCTGACAGTCTGCGCATAAGATTATTCAGTACGTCTTTTTGCATGTTCTCGTTCAACTGCTTTTCCTCTGCCTGTTTGGCGAGCAATTGCGAATCTTCATAGGAAAAATCCCTTCTGGCCTCAATGGTTTGTGGCGCGCTCCATAGCTCATTACCCGCCAAGCGTGTGCGGTAGTGAATACGGTAGTACAGCTCATATTCACGTACTACGCCTCTGCCACTTAACGACATGATGCGCTTTTCGCTTTCCTCGCCAATCAGTTCCAACTGCAGCTCCGCATCTTCGGCACTCTTGAGTATCTTCACGTCGTTGTTTTTGAGCGTGCGGTCTAAGCGTTTTGAAATGACTAAAGTGCTTCCCTGAATGTGGATGCTCTTGAAGGGAACATCCGTTGCACCGCGCAGGTGAAAGCCGCACGCAGCAAGGCTGAGCAGGCATATCAGCAGCGCGAATCGCAAGCTTTTTGTAAGCATTAAATCACCACGTTAATCAGTTTGTTGGGCACCACGATCACCTTTTTGACCGCCGCATCGCCGACAAATTTCTGCACGTTCGGGTGCGTCAGTGCAAGCTGTTCGATAGCGGCCTTGTCCAGCGTCTTAGCAACCTGAATACTACCACGCAACTTACCGTTCACTTGCACCACCATCTCAATCTCATCGGTTTCCATGGCGGTCTTGTCAGCTTCCGGCCAGCCAGCTTTCAAGATGTCATCACCAAAACCAAGCTCCTTCCATAGCGCTTGCGTGATATGCGGTGCGATAGGCGAGAGCAAGCGTAGCAGGATGGAAAAGCCCTCAAAAGCGACGGCTTGCCAGCCGGTTTCAGCCTCTTTTTGCAGTTTTTCCAACGCATTCAGCATTTTCATACAGGCAGAAGCCACCGTGTTGAACTGTTGCTTGCCCAAGTCGTGGTTGGCTTGCTGCAATGTAACATGGATTTCACGGCGTACATTGGCCAGATTCGTGGCAAGCTTGGAAGGCAAGTTGGATGCGGCTTCTGAGGCAAGTGCATAGCCAAAATTCCAGACGCGTTTAAGGAAGCGGTGTGAGCCGTCCACGCCGCTGTCCGACCATTCCAGCGTCTGTTCCGGCGGCGCCGCAAACATCATGAAGAAACGTGCGGTATCTGCGCCGTATTGTTCGATCAACGCTTGTGGGTCTACACCGTTGCGCTTGGATTTCGACATGGTGCCCATGCCCTGGAAATCAACAGGCAAGCCATCTTTCAGCGCTTTTGCACCAGTAACTTTGCCGCTTTCGTCGTGCAGCAATTCCACTTCTTCCGGTGCAAAATACTCGATGCCGCCTTTGTCGGTGCGGCGCGAGAAAATGTGATTCAGCACCATGCCCTGCGTCAGCAGGTTGGCAAATGGCTCGTCGTAATTGACCAGCTTCAAGTCGCGCATCACCTTGCTCCAGAAGCGCGAATACAGCAGGTGCAAAATGGCGTGCTCGATACCGCCGATGTATTGGTCGACAGGCATCCAGGCGGAGGTTTCCGCATCTACCATGGCGTCGTTACTGAAACCGGAGGCATAGCGCGCGTAGTACCAACTGGAATCCACGAAGGTATCCATGGTGTCGGTCTCGCGCTTGGCGGGCTTGCCGCATTTTGGGCAGGCGCAATGCACAAAGCTTTCCAGCTTGTTCAGCGGGTTGCCGGAACCATCCGGCACACAGTCTTCCGGCAGTTTGACGGGTAAATCTTTGTCCGGCACGGGCACGTCACCGCAGCTATCGCAATGGATAATCGGAATCGGACAACCCCAGTAGCGCTGACGCGAAACGCCCCAATCGCGCAGGCGCCAGTTGATTTGTTTTTCACCTAAATTCTTGGCACTTAAATCTGCAGCGATGGCGTTGACTGCAGTTTCATAATTCAGGCCGTCGTATTTGCCAGAGTGGATGCAAACACCTTTGGTTTTATCTGCATACCATTCGCTCCAGATCGTATCGGTAAAGGCTTCCGAGGCAATATTGATGACTTGCTTGATCGCCAAATTGTATTTTTTCGCAAAGCCAAAATCGCGCTCGTCATGCGCCGGCACCGCCATCACTGCGCCTTCGCCGTAGGTCATCAGCACGTAGTTGCCGACCCACACAGGCACTTGTTCGCCGGTCAACGGGTGCGTGACTTTCAGGCCGGTGTCCATACCTTCCTTTTCCATGGTCGCCATGTCGGCTTCCATCACCGAGCCTTGCTTACACTTGTCGATAAAGGCTTGCAGTTTGGAATTGCCTTGTGCGGCACGCGTGGCGAGCGGATGCTCGGCCGCCACCGCGCAGAAAGTCACGCCCATAATCGTATCGGCGCGGGTGGTGAAGACCCACAGTTTACCGTCGTCAATCAGTTGCCCATCACCATTTTTAACAGTGTGTGTAAACGCAAACCGTACGCCGACGCTTTTGCCAATCCAGTTGGCTTGCATGGTTTTGACGCGCTCTGGCCAGCCAGGGAGCTTATCAAGGTCATCCAGCAATTGCTGTGCGTAGCCGGTGATGTTGAGGTAATAGCCGGGAATTTCACGCTTCTCAACTAATGCTCCCGTCCGCCAGCCACGGCCGTCAATCACTTGTTCGTTGGCGAGTACGGTTTGGTCAACGGGATCCCAGTTCACGACCTGCGTTTTTTTGTAGGCAATGCCTTTTTCCAGCATGCGCAAAAACAGCCACTGGTTCCATTTGTAGTATTCCGGCTGGCAGGTCGCCAGTTCGCGTTTCCAATCAATCGCAAAGCCGAGACTTTGCAATTGCTTCTTCATGTAGGCGATGTTGTCATACGTCCATTTGGCAGGCGGTACTTTGTTCTGGATAGCGGCATTCTCGGCAGGCAGGCCGAACGCGTCCCACCCCATCGGCTGCAGCACATTGTATCCGCGCATTTTGTGATAACGGCTCAGTACGTCGCCAATGGTGTAATTGCGTACATGTCCCATATGCAGCTTGCCGCTGGGATAGGGGAACATGCTCAGGCAATAGTACTTGGGTTTGTCCGTGCTGTATGTGGCAGTAAAGGCGCTGCTATTTCCCCAATGGGTTTGAGCTTCTTGTTCGACCTGCTTGAATGGATATTGCTGCTGCATGAATAATGCTTACTTAAGTAAATTGAGAATATTGTTTTTAATGGCGTCCATCTCGCCAAGCCCATTCACTTTCACGTGCTTGGGTGCGCCTGCTGCGCCGCTCTTGGCCCAGTTGGAATAGTAATCCACCAGCGGCTTGGTTTGGCTGTGATACACTTCCAGCCGTTTTTTCACGGTTTCTTCTTTGTCGTCTTCGCGCTGCACCAGGTCTTCGCCGGTCACATCATCTTTCCCAGCCACTTTGGGCGGGTTAAATTTGATGTGATAAGTACGCCCGCTTGCAGGGTGGCTGCGGCGACCGCTCATGCGTTCGATAATCGCGGAATCCGGCACATCGATTTCTACAACATAATCAATCGTCACACCCGCTTCTTTCATTGCGTCTGCTTGCGGAATAGTGCGCGGAAAACCATCGAACAGAAAGCCATTTGCACAATCTGCTTCTTTGATGCGCTCTTTTACTAGGCCGATAATCACCGCATCCGGTACCAGGCCGCCGCTATCCATATAGCTTTTGGCTTCCAGCCCTAGTGGTGTGCCCGCTTTTACTGCGGCACGCAGCATGTCGCCGGTGGAAATCTGTGGGATATTGAAATGTTCTTTGATAAAGGTCGCCTGTGTGCCTTTGCCTGCACCTGGCGCGCCAAGTAAAATGATACGCATGAAAGCCTCCCCTCGTAAACCTATCATTATAACAGCGAGAGTAAAAACATAGCGCGTGTCTGCTTGCGATGCCTACAAGTTAATTATATGGCCCAAATGGGCTAATCACATTTTTGATTTTGAGTGCGCTATACCTGAACGGGCTATTGTTAGATTGGCTCGAGTAGTTAGAATCGTGCCTAAAGTTATACCAAATAGATTATTTATAACCAATTAATGAATCACAAGGGAATATGATGAAAAAGTTGATAGTAGGCATGTTGGCGGTTGGATTTTCGCTGGTTGCAAATGCTGATCCTGTGCAGCTGAAATTCGATGGCATCAATACTGCGACGGCAACCAAGGTAAAGATTAATGGTACGACGCAGAATGTGTATGTCGGCAGCTACAATCTGGTGGAAAAAATCGGTTCAGATACGCAGTCGCTAGTGGGTTTCTGTGTGGATCCGTTTGAATGGGCGAGCAGCAGCTTTACCGCTTATGATAAATCTCCGCTGGATGCGACAGATTTTAAAACATCCGCAGGTGTAGTGCGTGCCGATGGCGCAGCGCGGATGAGCAATGTGCAAAAGCTTTACGATAACGCGTATGCTACATTAGGCTCTGATACCAAGAAAACAGCTGGTTTCCATTTGGCGTTATGGGAAGTTTTCAATGACAATACTGATTTGGGTTCAGGGGCTGTAAAAACGGTTTATGGTACGGACGCAACCGTTAAAAGCTGGGCGCAGACATTTTTGGACGAGTTGACCGGCTGGAGTGTAAAAAATCTTTACTCTTTGACGATGTATGCAAGTATTGGTCACTGGACCGGTCTAGAGTGGTGTAGAGAGTGGAAACCGGGTAAGCAGGACTTCTTGGTGGCGAAGCTGAATCCGCCAACAGAAGTGCCGTTGCCAGCAGCACTGCCAATGCTGATCTCCGGCTTGCTGGGTTTGGGCTTGATGGGTAGTCGCCGCAAGGTTTAAGTGGATTGATGACGTGCCAGATAATTGGTGATCGTCACATAATCTTCTACAGATAGGTTCTCGGCACGCAGCTGAGAACCTATTTTTATTTGTGCGAAATCTTCATCGCTCATAAAAGGCTTCAGCGTGTTGCGGATAGTTTTGCGGCGTTGTGAGAAAGCAGCCTGGACTACTTTGTCAAACAAGCCTTTATCCGTTGCAGCGTAGGGTGGTTTAGCGTATGGTACACAGCGCACAAAGGCGGACTCGACTTTGGGTGCAGGGTCAAAAGCTTCTGCAGGCACAGTGAGTAAGTACTCCATCCGCAAATGGTATTGCAGCATCACAGAAAGTCGGCCATACTCGGACGTCGAAGGTCTTGCGACCATACGCTCGACCACTTCCTTTTGTAGCATGAAATGCATATCCGCGATATGGTCTAATTGCTCTAGCAGGTGAAATAAAATGGGGCTTGAGATATTGTACGGCAGATTGCCAACTACTCTTAGCGGACTGCCAAGTTTGGAAAAATCAAACTTCAACACATCCGAGTTGTGAATGGTAATTTTGTCCGTCGGGTAGGTTTGCTGCATCCACTGGATAATATCGCGGTCAATTTCCACCGCATGCAAATGATTGAGCTGCGTCATCAGCGGTTGTGTGAGCGCTCCTAGCCCAGGGCCAATTTCTACCATCAAGTCTTCTACTCGGGGGTTGATGGCATTGACGAGGGATTGGATGATGCTTGGGTCAATAAGGAAATTCTGACCAAACTTTTTTTTGGCAATGTGCCTCATGCTTGTCTACGCCTGGCCAAATCGGTAGCCAACGCAACAGCCGTAAACAAGCTTGCTGCATCAGCTCTTCCAGAGCCTGCTATATCTATTGCGGTGCCGTGGTCTACTGACGTACGGATAATGGGTAAGCCTAGGGTGATGTTGACGCCTTGACCGAAGCTGGCATGTTTGAGTACCGGCAAACCTTGGTCGTGATACATCGCCAGGAACGCGTCGGTGATTTTCAGGTTTTTTTCTGAGAACATGGTGTCGGCTGGGAGTGCGCCAGTCAGCCGGAATCCCTCTTGGCGCAGTTTATCCAGTACCGGATTGATAGTTTCAATCTCCTCACGCCCCAGATAGCCATTTTCCCCGGCATGCGGGTTCAGTCCGGCGACCATGATGTGTGGATCGCGGATGCCAAATTTATCAACCAAATCCTGATGCAGAACACGCAACGTTTTTTCCAACGAGGATGTGGTGATGGCAGCTGGCACTTCTGCTAGCGGCAAATGCGTTGTTACCAGTGCGACCCGCATGCCGCCGCCAATTAGCATCATTACTACCTGCAGGATCTTGCACAATTCGGCTAGGAATTCCGTGTGTCCGGTGAATGATATCCCTGCATCATTGATAATGCCTTTATGAATAGGTGCAGTTACCATGGCATCAAATTCGCCGCTCAGGCAGCCTTCCGTGGCGCGGGATAATATCTCCAGCACATATCGGCTATTGCGGTGATTTAGCTTGCCCGCTTGTACTTGGGTTGCAGTGGGGATATGCAGCACACTCACCGGCGCATCTATGTCAGTTGCGTAATCCGGCAGGTTAAAGTTGCCCCCCAGTTCCTGAGCGCGCCGCATCAGCATATTCTTGTCGCCAATCAGCGTGATGCGGGCATCAAAATGTGGTTTTGCGAGTTGTATGCAGATGTCCGGACCGATGCCAGCGGGCTCTCCGGTGGTGACAACAATGTGAGGAGGTTTTCTGGTCAAGGTCAGCTATTTAGAATTTATCTTCCAGACGCAATTCGACATAGGCCTTGTCACGCAGTTCGCGTATCCAGTCCTCGTAGGCTTCTTCGGATTTGCGGGCGCGGATTTCCTGACGTGCTTTCAGGCGTGTTGCTTCTTTCGTCATGTCTTGTTTGCGACGCTCCAGCACTTGGATGATATGCCAGCCGAAAGGGGTCAGCACTGGCGCACTCATTTCGCCAACAGCTAGGTCGTTCATGGCCTTTTCAAAAGGCGGCACGGTATCACCTGGGTTGACCCAGCCCAAGTCACCACCATTGCCGGCGGTACCATCTTCCGAGTACTGGCGCGCCATATCCTCGAATTTGGTACCATGTTCAATGCGCTCCTTGATGGTGTCCATTTTGTGTTTGGCTTCTTTTTCTGATATGACTTCACTGAGTTTGATCAGAATATGTCTCGCATGAGTTTGTTCCACCACCAATGTGGAAACGCCGCCACGTTTTCCGGTTAATTTGAGAATATGGAAGCCATTGGGACTGCGCACAGGTTTTGCAAGATCGCCAGCTTGGAGATCCTGTAATTGTTCCAGAAAGAGCGCGGGGAGCTGGGATGCGCTCTTCCAGCCCAGGTTGCCACCTTCCAGCGCATTGGGGGCGTCCGACATGCTGGCGGATACTTGCTCGAAAGGGACGCCATTCTGTAGTTGTTTAATCGCACCCTCAACTTTGGCTCTGGCTTTTTCCAAGTCTTCCGGGCTGGCGTCTTCCGGTGTGCGAATCAGGATATGAGAGATTTGCAGCTCGGTTTGATCGTCCTTGTTGTTTGCCTGTGTCGTGAGGTAGTTGTCTATTTCACCGTCTGATACGTTAATGCGGTTTTCTACTTCCCTTTCACGTAGCCTGGAAATTGTGATCTGGTTGCGGATGTCTTCTCGGAATTTGCGGAACCCGATACCTTCTTTTGCAAGCTCGGCCTTGAACTCTTCTACTCCCAGCTGATTCTGCGCAGCGATGCGCTCGATGGTTTTATCCAGTTGGCCATCATCTACCTTTAATCCTGTCTGTGCGGCAAATTGCAATTGCAAGCTGTCGACGATCAGGCGTTCCAGCACTTGTTTTTCCAGTATATCTTGTGGGGGAAGCTGAACGCCTTGCTTTGTGAGCTGTGCCATAACTGTCTTTGTGCGATCCGCCAGTTCTTGCTCGGTAATGACGCCCTGGTCGACTATCGCAATGATGCGGTCCATTTTGACGACATCGTTAGTGTTTTCGGCGATGGCGCTAGCTGCAAAAGCTGCTGAAAAAACTGCTAAGATAAATAAAAAGAGTCTGGTAGTGTGTTTCATCGGTAAAAGTTTTGTTGCCTGTAATTGTTCGGTATCTCGCTGCTGCTTAAATAGCCTGGAATATCACGCCTGAGCAAATTGAGCGGGTTGGAGCCAATGGACGCCAGGCCACCTAGTTCCAGTTGGAAGAATAGACCATAGTTTGCCTGTGCAGTTGCAGTTTCTACGCGCTGAATAACTGCTCGCGCCTGCCAACAGCCTGCGTCATATTCTAGTCCGGCCAAGCTTTCGACTAGCGCCTTTTCGCGAATGGAGTAATTTAAACGCCCTACGCCATACCAGCCACGGCTTAGTGGCCATTGGCTGGAAATGTTGACTTGCTCAAGCAAACCCTGAGTGTAGCGATAGGCGAAGTTTAATAATTTACCAGGTTCCGGATTATAGCGTGTTAGTACATTGGTGCGCACCATCCCAAAATCATCTGTGTTGTATTGCCAGAAAGCATCTAGGTTCCATTTGTTGGACAGGCGTGCGGTCATGCCGGCGATGATGTCCGAGGAATTGTCATTGGTGGCTTTACCGCCTGGCAGGGTAATTTTTTGGTCGTCAAAGTAATAGCGCTGTCCAATAGTTGCGGAGAAGCGTTCGATGCCACTGTCGCTGTCGACCATACGCGAGGTTAATGCCAAGCTTAACTGATTGGCATTGTTAATACGGTCGTGGCCAGTGAATTGATTCTCGGTAAACAAGGTGGTGAGGTTCAAGTCCGCAAGCGCAGAGTCAAAGACAGGGATCAGATCCTGTTCTTTATGTGGGATATACACATAAAATAAGCGGGGCTCAATGGTTTGCGTGTAATTATTTTTAACGATTTTTACATCGCGCTCAAAGTACACACCACTATCCACACTGAAGACTGATAGTGTACGAGAATCGTTATTATTGCTGATGGCTTGCCCGTTAACGACATAGTTATTGTCGTTCAAGCTGTAATGGGTGTGATGGACGCCGAGTTTTGGTTTAATAAAGCCATAAGCGCTTTCCAGAGGCAGGCTGACACTGGGGTATAGGGTAAGACGGCTGCCGGTAGCCGCTGTAGGTGCTTTGTTGTTACGGTCAAAATAGGTCCATTGGGAAAAGAGTTCGCTTTCGAAAATGCGGCCCTGCCGATTCGCAGTAAGCGTAAGCTGCGGCAATCGCTCATAAGGGTAGTTGGTGTCATCCAGGGTCTGGTATTTTTGCATCAGGCCATTGAATCGCCAGACGTCGCCTGTATAGTCTACCCGGCCTTCTTGCGGCAGATTCACGCGGCTGGTGCTAATGATGCGGGTGGACATCTCCGAGAAGTATTGGTCATCCGATACCTTTTCAATGTTGTAGCCTGCAGACCAGCCGGATCCCAGGTTATGGCTATGGCTGACGTTAGCGTAGTAGCGCTGTTCACCGCTTAGGCTGTCATTGTTTAGGTATTCGACGCTATCTATACCGGAATAGGTTTCACCCAGATACCGGAACTCGCCCTGCATCTGGAGGCCGCGTTTGCTCAGGTAGCGTGCGCCTACGGTGGCATCCATATCTGGCGCGATATTGATGTAGTAGGGAATCAGTGTTTCAAAACCGCTGCGGCTGGTGGTGCCAACGATAGGCGCCAGGAAGCCGGATTTGCGTTCGTTATTGAAAGAGAAGCTCAGCCAGGGCGTATACAGCAGAGGGATGCCTTTGAATTCCACATAGGCGTTCTTGGCTGTGCCGGATTCTGTATAGTCATTTAGCTCAATGTCGCTGGCCTTGATATACCAATCGTCCACACCGGGTTCGCAGGTGGTGTAGCGTGCGCCCAGCAGGCGCTTTTTGTCTTCTCCTTCAAACAGAACGGCTTTGGCATCGCCACGGGAGGAGTTGAAGCGAGGGTCTAGTGACGACTGGCCGATTGGTCGGGCGGTTTCGCGGTAGCTGTCCTGGTACAGTCTGGGGTTGTCCGTAAGTGTGGTTTGGCTGTTGAGTAGTTTGGATTGGGTGTAGACCGTGGGGTCGTTGCGTGGTTTGCTTTCTTCCTGCTTAAGCGGCTTGTTCAGGGTGATGCTGGCATCACGCATCTCGCCGATACTTTCTGATAAGCGCATTTTGAGTGCAGGACCTTTGACCTCGCTATCACCAGAATCAATGCGCACATTGCCGTTTACTTGCAGTTCATCGTTTTCTATATCATATTCTATCGTGTCGCCATAAATGGCTTGATTGTCTTCACGAATCACGGCATTGCCTTCGGCGCGCATTTTTCGGTCAAGGTACAAATGCAGCTTGTCGCCTTCGATCTCAATAGCGCCGGGTTGCGCTTCCGGCTGGATAGTTTCCGGCACCTTGGAAAGCTCTAAGGTCATGGTTTCGGCCTGTGCAGCATGGATTGCACCCAAGCAAAGCAGGGCAAAAAGAGCCGCTGCACGAAAATTGATGAAATGAGCCAGTTTCAATGAAAGAACCACATTCTTAGAATACAAAAGCGCGCTTTCATGTGAGGATTCCCTACGTTTTCAGCGCGAGTGTTAAAATCGCATAAAAGCGCGTTTTAATCAATCAAAAATTAGGTTTTCAGCAAGGTAAGAAGGATAGTGGTGGATAGAAAATTACAACTCGAGGTATGGTTAAAACAGGTATTGCCAGGCCAATCATTCACGCTCACCATCGCATCGGCGGATGCGAGCTTCAGGCACTATTTCCGCGTGCATCTGGCAGACAAGACGCTCATCGCCATGGACGCCCCGCCGCCACAGGAGGATTGCCGCCCGTTCGTGCGCATCGCCCGCCTGTTGCTGGATGCCGGCCTGAATGTGCCGAAAATTATTGCGGAAGAGGTGGAGCAGGGATTTTTGCTGCTGAGCGATTTGGGCGACACCACCTACCTTTCGCAATTGAATCAGGATAATGCTTCTAAACTCTATGGCGATGCCGCAGATGCGCTCATCAAGCTGCAGCTGGCTTCAAAACCGGATGTGCTGCCACCGTATGACGAAGCATTACTAACAAGAGAGTTGAATCTTTTCCCTGACTGGCACATCAGCAAGCATTTGGGCATTGCCTTGGAAGCCAAGCAGGACGCGGCACTTCGGGCAGTGTTCGAGACGCTGAACAAGAACATTCTGGGGCAAGGGCAAGTCTATGTGCATCGCGATTACCATTCGCGCAACCTGATGATCTGTGAAGACAACCCCGGTGTGCTGGATTTTCAGGATGCCGTGTATGGCGCGGTTACTTACGATTTGGTTTCCCTGCTCAAAGACGCGTACATCAGCTGGGATGAAGAGCAGATTATCGACTGGACCGTGCGCTATTGGGAAAAAGCGCGTAAGGCAGGGTTGCCCGTGCCGCCGGATTTCGGCGATTTCTACCGCGATTTTGAATGGATGGGCGCGCAGCGCCACATCAAGGTGCTGGGTATCTTTGCTCGCTTGTATCATCGTGATGGCAAAGACGGTTACCTGAAAGACATGCCGTTGGTGATGGAATATCTGCGCAAGGTGTGTGAACGTTATGTGGAGTTGCGTCCGTTGCTACGCTTGCTGGATGCGTTGGGTGGCAAAGTGCCACGGCCTAAGTATGTTGTTTAGGCTATGGTACCAATTTTACAGAAACGATTTTTATGGGATGAGGCGCAAGGCGCCGCGGAGCGAATGACGAAGACATATGTTGGTTATAGGCGAGGAATGAGCGAGCACGCAACGCAGCGAATCGCCCATAAAAATAGTTTATGAAGGCAATGATTCTAGCTGCTGGACGCGGCGAGCGAATGCGTCCGCTTACCGACCACACACCAAAACCTTTGCTTAAAGTGGGTGGAAAACCGCTCATTGTCTGGCATCTGGAACGCCTGGCGAAAGCCGGATTTAAAGAAATCGTCATCAACCACGCACATCTAGGGCAGCAAATCGAGGATGCGCTGGGCGACGGCACGCAATGGGGCGTTTCCATTCAATACAGCCCGGAAAAGGTGGCGTTGGAAACCGCCGGTGGTATTGCCAATGCTTTGCATTTGCTGACAGATAATGGTGAAAGCGATGCCCCATTTTTAGTGGTCAACGGCGATATTTATACCGATTTTGATTTTAAGGCCATTGCCCTGCAGGCCAATGGCCATGCGGCTTCCAGCCTTGCCAATCTAGTGCTGATTGATAACCCGCCACAACACCCGCAAGGCGATTTCGCCATCGAAAACGGTTTGCTCAAAAACATGGGCGAACGCATGCTCACCTTCTCCGGTATCGGCGTATATCACCCCAGTTTGTTTGCGGAAATTACCAGAGGCGAGGCTGCAAAACTCGCGCCTTTATTGCGCAAAGCGATTGACAACAACGCGGCCAGTGCCCAGTATTACCCAGGCGTTTGGCACGATATTGGTACGCCGGAGCGATTAAAACAATTGGACGAAGCACTCACATGTTCGAAGTAAATGAATTTCAGCAACGCCGCGCACGGCTCATCAAATCGATGGGCGCAGGCATTGCCATTATTCCCACAGCGGCGGAGGCGATCCGCAACCGCGACAGTCACTATCCATATCGGTTTGACAGTTATTTCTATTACCTGACTGGATTCACCGAGCCGGAAGCTGTATTGGTACTGGTTGCAGGTGATATCTCCAAAAGCATTCTGTTTTGCCGTGATAAAGACGTGGAACGCGAAATTTGGGATGGTTTCCGCTTTGGGCCTGATGCCGCCAAAGCGCAGTTTGGTTTCGACGAGGCGTACAGTTTTAGCCAACTGGATGAGATGATGCCAAAATTGTTGGCAAACCAGTCAACGCTGTTTCATAGCCTGGGTGCCAACATGCGCTGGGACAGGCGCGTGACAGGTTGGCTGAATGCAGTGAAAGCGCAAGTAAGAACAGGTGAGCGTGCGCCGGAAAGCATACGTGACGTGCATCAGCTTGTGGATAATATGCGTTTAATCAAATCGCCCTATGAGCTAAATTTGATGCGGCGATCCGGGCAGATTGCCGCAGCCGCGCATAACCGCGCCATGCATCGCAGTAAAAAACTCAAGTTCGAATATGAAGTCGAAGCCGAATTTTTGCATGAGTTTCGCCGCCACAACACGGTGCCCTCGTATAACCCTATCGTGGCGGGCGGCGCCAATGCGTGCACGCTGCATTACAACGCGAATGATTGCGCGCTGAAAGAGGGCGATTTGCTGTTGATCGATGCAGGTTGTGAGCTGGAAGGCTACGCAAGCGACATTACGCGTACGTTCCCGGTCAACGGCAAGTTCAGCGCAGTGCAGAAAGATGTTTACGAGATGGTGCTGGCGGCGCAGGCAGCGGCGATAGAAAAAGCCAAGCCAGGCGAACATTGGAATGCCCCGCACGATGCGGCTGTGCGAGTATTGGCACAGGGCTTGGTGGATTTCGGCTTGTGCGAAGGCAGCGTGGATGCGGTGATTGAGACGGGTGCATACCGCCAGTTTTATATGCATCGCACCGGCCACTGGCTGGGGCTGGATGTGCATGACGCGGGCGACTACAAAGACAAGGCGGGCGAATGGCTGAAGTTGCAAACCGGAAACGTGTTAACCGTCGAGCCAGGGTGTTACATTCGCCCGGCAGACAATGTGCCGGAGGCATTCTGGAATATTGGCATGCGCATTGAAGATGATGTTGTGATTACCAAAACTGGCAACGAAGTGCTGACCAAAGACGCGGTGAAAACGGTCGCGGAGATTGAGGCGCTGATGCAGTCATGAGCGCGCCTATCGTGATTATCGGCGCCGGGCCGGTTGGGCTGACCTTGGCGCTGAGTTTGCCGCAGAGCCAGCCAGCCATCGTGCTGGAAGCGCGTCCACAAGGGGCCGCGCAAGATGGTCGCGCGCTGGCTTTGTCGCAAGGCACGCGTTTGATTCTGGAACGCCTGGGCGTGTGGGGCGCAATGGAAGCCGATACGGTGGCCATCAACACGATTCATATTTCGCAACGCGGCGGGCTGGGGCGGACAGTGCTGAATGCCGCTGAACACGGCCTGCCCAGCCTAGGCTATGTGGTTTCCTACGCTGCCCTGAGCAAGGCGTTGCACGCGGTGTTGCCCCAAGCGGCGCATGTGCAGGTCATCTACGAGGCAGCGGTGGAACAGGTGCTGCCGGGCGAACCGGCGGCGGAAGTCCGATACACGCAGGGCAGCGAGACACACACGCTGCAAACGCCGTTGGCCGTGGTGGCCGATGGCGGGCGCAGCCTGGCTGGCATTGCAGGTATTGAGAAGGAACAGAAACTTTATGGGCATGATGCGCTGGTAACCAAGGTGGGCGCCGAACTGCCGCATGACCATATTGCCTATGAGCGCTTTACGCCGCAAGGCCCGATGGCGCTATTGCCTAATGGCGAGCGGGATTTTTCGTTGGTTTGGACAGGCGAAAAGGCGCGGATTGATGCGATTCTGGCTTTGGATGACGCCGAATTTCTGTGTCAGTTGCATGCGGCTTTTGGTGATCGTGTCGGGCGCTTTTTGAGTGTCGGCAAACGCATGAGCTTTCCGCTGCAATATGCGACTTTGAAGCACAGTGACGCACCGCATGTGGCAGTGATTGGCAATGCGGCACAAACCATGCACCCGGTGGCGGGCCAAGGGTTTAACGTCGGCTTACGTGATGCGGTGAATTTGGCCGAGGCAATTGCCAAGGCCGAAAGTACGCTAGGCAGTGCGCAGATGCTGGCGACATATCGCAGCTCGCGCCAGCGCGACACACAGCGCGGGTTGCTATTCACCGATTTTCTGGTGAATGTGTTTTCCAATGACATCATTGGCGTTTCTACTTTGCGTGGCTTGGGTTTGAGTCTGGTGGATGTCATCAAGCCCGCAAAAAGATTGCTGGTCGAGAAAATGAGTTTTGGCGGATGAGTAAAGGGATTGAAACCGATGTGGTGATTGTCGGCGCTGGACTGGTGGGCTTGAGCGCCGCCGTGGCGCTGGCGGATATGGGCAAGCACGTGACGCTGGTGGATGCCAAGCAGCCGGATTTCTCGCTGCCAGCAGAGTGGGATCAACGTATTTACGCGCTGACGCCCGGCAATGTGCAGTGGCTGTATAGCTTGGGAGTATGGGATGCGGTGGATGCTTCGCGCGTGAATCCTATCCACAGCATGCGCTTGTGGCACGATGACGCGGCTTTGCAACTGGATAGCCTGGATGCGCACTTGGCAGATATGGGCGTGATTATCGAGCAGCAAAATTTGATGCACGCGTTTGGCGAGCGGCTAAAAAGCATCGGCCTGGAAGCCTTGTCTGGTGCGGTCTGCAGCGGTATCGAAAATACGCAAAAAGGCATTTCATTGCTGCTGAAAGACGGTATGCACATTGATGCGCAACTGCTGCTGGGCGCGGATAGCGCGCGCTCCTGGGTGCGCGACGCACTGGGCGTCGATACGCGGCTGCATGATTTTGAACAAACGGCGATCGTCGCGAATTTCAAGGCGGAGAAGCCGCATCAAAACGCGGCGTACCAATGGTTCCGTCCGCACGAAACCTTAGCGCTGCTGCCGATGTCCAACCAGCATGTTTCGCTGGTGTGGGCGATGTCAACGCAATTGGCGCAACAAAAGTTAATGGAATCTGCCGAAGTGCTTGCTGAGGAAGTTGGCGATGTGACCGGGCATTTGCTGGGTGAATTGACGCCGGTGACAGCAGCAGCCGGGTTTCCATTGAAGCAGATTACGGCATCACGGTTTGTGGCAGAACGTGCCGTGCTGCTAGGCGATGCGGCGCATCAGGTGCACCCGATGGCCGGGCAGGGCGTGAATCTGGGCTTCCGCGACGTGGTAGAATTGGCGTGCCGGATGCAGCAGGCGCATGCCATGATGCCGATGGGCGATGCGCAATTGCTGCGGCGTTATGAGCGGGCGCGCAAGGCCGATGTGTTGGGCATGAATCTGCTCACAAGCGGCTTGGATGCGCTGTTTGCGACCAATTACGCCAGCGTGAAAAAGCTGGCGGATTGGGGTTTCAGGCAGGTGGGGCAACGGGAGTGGCTGAGAAAACGCTTGATTCAGCAGGCGGTTATTTAAATTATTGAAAGATTCTATGAGCTTAAATCAAGTAAAGTTGAAACAGGTTTTAGCCGGTTTGCTAATGGTTGCCAGCACTTGGGCAGTAGCGGACGAAGCCAGCGTGAAGAAGGCGATTGAAAGTGCCTACCCGAAATTCAAGGTGGATAGCGTGGTTAAAACACCCTATGGTGGTTTGTATGAAGTGTTCATGGGTGGGCAAATCGTATATACCGATGAGAAAGCCTCTTTTCTGATCGCCGAAGGTCGTCTGGTTGACCCGAAAACCAAGAAAGACATCACCGGTGAGCGCTTGGAAGAACTGACCAAAATTGATTTTAATAGCCTGCCGCTGGATCAGGCGATCAAGGTGGTGAAGGGTAATGGCAGTCGCAAGCTGGTAGTGTTCTCAGATGTGGATTGCCCGTTTTGCAAACGCTTGGAACAAAAAGAATTGAGCAACATCACTGATGTGACGGTTTACACATTTTTATACCCCATCGAATCACTGCATCCGGATGCGGCTAACAAGTCGCGTTCTATCTGGTGCGCAAGTAATCGCGTGAAAGCATGGCAGGATTGGATATTCAATAATAAACTGCCTAGCTCGCAAGGCAATTGTGAGGTGCCATTAGAGCGCGTAGGCGAGTTAGCACGTAGGTTTGGCGTGAATAGCACGCCCACGTTGTTTTTTGCAGATGGTCGCAGAATGTTGGGTGCGCAGCCTTATCAGGAGATTGAAAAATCGCTACAAAGCGCTGGGAAAAAATAAAAAACCGGCATATGCCGGTTTTTTTATTTGGCTGACAAAGTTTAACCGCCGACCACTTGACCCATTTTAAAGATCGGCAGATACATGGCAACGACCAAGCCGCCAATCAAGGTGCCTAGCACCACCATGATCACTGGCTCCATCAAACTAGACAACCCTTCTACGGCATCGTCTACTTCACCTTCAAAAAAGTCGGCGACTTTGGACAGCATGGAGTCCAGCGCGCCTGATTCTTCGCCAATCGCTGTCATTTGCAGCACCATATTAGGGAACACTTCAGCATTCTGCATGGCGACCGTCAAGCTTGTACCTGTGCTGATTTCACCCTGGATTTTCTTGGTGGCATCATAGTAAACCCGGTTGCCACAGGCGCCGGCCACAGAATCCAATGCTTCGACTAGCGGCACGCCAGCCGCAAACATAGTGGAAAGTGTTCTGGCAAAGCGTGCGATGGTGGCTTTACGAATGACTTCTCCGAAAATAGGCAATTTCAACATCATTCTGTCCATCGTGGATTGCATCTCTTCGGAACGTTTCCAGGTATAGAAGAAGAACCATAAGCCAAACCCGATAGAGCCGAAAATTGCCCACCACCACTCCACAAAGATATCCGATATTTTCATGACTACGACGGTTGGGGCTGGTAAGTCCGCGCCAAAACCAGAAAAGAGCTCTTTAAAGGCTGGAATTACGAAAATCATGATGACCGCGGTGATGATAAAGGCCACTACAATAATTGAGATTGGATAGATTAAAGCGGATTTGATTTTACCTTTAATGGCCTGGATTTTTTCTTTATAGGTGGCCAACCTGTCCAGCAGGGTATCGAGAATACCTGCCTGCTCACCAGCACCGACCAGATTGCAGAAGAGGTTGTCAAAATATAGCGGATATTTACGGAACGCAGCACTCAAGCTGCTGCCAGTTTCGACGTCGGCCTTGATGTCGCTTAGCAGTTTGGCGACAGCCGGATTGCTATGGCCTTTACCGACAATATCAAAGGCTTGCAGCAGAGGCACTCCAGATTTCATCATGGTGGCCAGTTGCCTTGTGAACAGTGTGATGTCTTTGTCTGTGATTTTACCTTTTGAGGCAAAGCCGCTTTGTTTTTTGACCTTTGTGACAGTAATGCCTTGGCGCCGCAGGGTGGCATTAACCACCGCTTCGCCAGCAGCGCGCATTTCACCTTTAATGACTTTGCCTTTCTTATCTTTACCTTCCCATTGGTAGATAATCTGTTTAGCTTGACTGGCTGCCATGGCGTGTCCTTATTAAGTGTGATCTTGTCAGGTTATTCATTGGTGACGGCTTCGACTTCTTCAATGGAGGTGAGTCCTTGGATCGCTTTCATGATGCCGGAACGGCGAAGGTCATTCACACCTTCTAATTTTGCTTGGTCGGCAATATCATGCGCGGTGCCATTTTTCATGATAATACGGCTGATCGCATCGGAAATTGGCATGACTTGGTAAATCCCCACACGACCCTTATAGCCGCCCGTACACATCTCGCAACCACCCTCCTTGGCAGCGTAGAGCTGGAAGGGCTGATCAAAGTCTTCTTCGATAAAGCCAATCTGCAGTAATGCCTCTTTAGGAGGTATCTCTATCGGGACTTTGCAGTTTTTGCAAAGTCTGCGCGCCAGGCGCTGTGCGGTGATAAGTGTTACGGCTGAGGCGATGTTGAAGGGCGCCACCCCCATATTCATCAAGCGGGTTAGTGTGGATGGTGCATCATTGGTATGCAGGGTGGAAAGCACCATGTGGCCGGTAGACGCTGCTTTGATGGCCATGTCAGCAGTTTCCAGGTCGCGGATCTCACCAATCATGATGACATCCGGGTCTTGCCGCAGAAACGACTTGAGTGCGGCAGCAAAAGTCAGCCCTTGCTTGTCATTAACGTTAACTTGGTTAATGCCAGGTAAAGGAATCTCAGCCGGGTCTTCTGCGGTAGAGATATTGATGTCCGGTTTGTTAAGAATGTTCAGGCAAGTATATAACGATACGGTTTTGCCTGAGCCGGTCGGGCCAGTGACCAGCACTAGTCCGTAAGGCCGGCTAACGGCTTTGAGTAAGGCTTCTTTCTGCGCTAGTTCATATCCCAGTGCTTCAATTCCCAAAGTGGCGCTGGTCGGATCCAGGATACGCATTACGATTTTTTCACCGTGAATCAATGGCAAAGTGCTGACACGGAAATCGATGGCGCGTGTTTTGGATAGCACCAGTTTCATCCGGCCATCTTGCGGAACACGTTTCTCGGAAATGTCCAGACTCGAGATTACCTTGATGCGTGACGCCAGTTTTTCCTTGATGGCGAGTGGCGGTTGTGCGATGTCACGCAATATGCCATCTATCCGGTAACGAATTCGGTAAAACTTTTCGTAAGGTTCAAAATGCAGGTCGGATGCTCCCATGTTAATTGCATCCAGCAGAATCTTTTGTAGGTATTTGACTACCGGCGCATCATCTACCTCTTGTGAGACGTCAGCTTCTTCTTCGGTCGCATCAGCGCCAAGATCCAGATCGAAGTCGTCTCCGGTATCGAGAGATTTTAGAGTGGTGTCTTTGGACTCGACGATCTTGTCAATCAGGCGTCCTAGCTTGTCGTCTTCGACAATAACCGGGGATAGTGTCATCCCCATTTGGAACTGTACGCTGTCGAGTGCATGCAGGTTCGTGGGGTCGGAAATGGCAACAAACAGTACGTTGTTGCGGCTTTGCATCGCCATTACGCGATGCGTTTGCATTAATTTGACATCAATGGATTTTGCCGGCAAATAATCCGGATTCAAGGAGTCCAGACTGAAATAGGGAAACCCAAAAGCCTTGGAGGCGGTATCCGCAATTTTTTCTGCTGTTATCTTTTTGCTGCCAATGGCCTGCGAGATAAAAGGGACGTGTACAGCGTTTGCTTGCGACTGCAAAGCATTGGCATCCTCTTCTGACAGCAGCCCCTCCTGCACCAGCATACGGGCAATACCACTTAATTTTGTCGTTGTAGCTGTAGCAGCCATATTGCGCTCTGAATTAGCCAGTTACCCTAAAATTTAATGCAATTGATGATCTATTCTATATAAACTATTGTGGCAAAACAATATTTTAATTGGAACATACCCAGCGTTTTTGCAGGGTTTTTTGGAAAAATACGAAAAATTGGCACTAATGCGACAGCTTGGAGCGTTTCAGGTAAATATGTTAAATAACCGCGTCATTATGCTTGACTTTTTACAATTTGTAACATATAAAGCGTGCAGGTGTTTGAATTCGAGCTTATGCTAGCCGACTATAATTAATTTAAGTTCTTGAATTTATTATTATCTCGACTTGAGTTCTTGAGACAAACTTTTTGGGGTGCCTCCCCGATGATTTATGTAAGGAAGTAGAAATGGCAACTGGTACCGTAAAATGGTTCAACGATGCAAAAGGTTTTGGTTTTATTACTCCGGACGATGGTGGTGATGATTTGTTCGCTCACTTCTCAGCGATTGTAGAGTCAGGTTACAAAAGCTTGAAGGAAGGTCAGCGCGTATCCTTTGACGTGACCGAAGGTCCGAAGGGTAAGCAAGCTTCGAATATTCAGAAAGCCTGATTCCAAGATTATTCGAAAATGGCTCGTATTGCGAGCCATTTTTTTATGTTTCCAAATCGAACTCCGGCAGTTCGGTAAATACGCGTTTTAAGCCTTCTGCCCAATGTTTGCGCAGTTGGTTAAAGTAAACATCGTCATCTACGATGCGACGCTTGTTGGACGCGTCGAAACTGTCTGATTTGTATTGCAACAGGTCGATGGGTAGCCCTACCGATAAATTGCTGCGTATGGTCGAATCAAATGAAATTAGCACGCACTTTGTCACTTCATTCAGATTGGAGCGGCTGCCAATGATGCGATCCAGTATCGGCTTGCCATATTTGGTTTCGCCAATCTGGAAATAAGGGGTTTCAGCGACAGCTTCAATAAAGTTACCTGCCGCATAGATATTAAACAGGCGAGGACGCTCACCCGCAATTTGACCGCCCAGCAGAATGCTCTGGTTAAAATCCGCCGCATGTTTTTTAAGATGTTCGGCGTCTTCCGCATGGACGGCCCTGAGAGCATCGCCTACGACATGTGCGGCATCCAGCAAGCTGGAGACTGTATGCATATTGGGTTCGATATTCTCGTTAATTCGCTGTTGCAGCAGGTTTACCACCGCTTGGGAAATCGCCAGATTTCCCGCGGTGAGCATGGTGATCACGCGCTCACCAGGTTTGGAAAACACGGTCATTTTAGGAAAAGTGGCAACATGATCCACCCCGGCATTTGTACGGGAGTCGGAAGCCATGACCAAGCCGGATTCCAGCAATACGCCAACGCAATAAGTCATTTATTTAAGGTTTGATAGAAACCCTCATTTTAACCTTAATTTTGGCGATATACCTATCTCTGGTGCAGAAGCTTATTGCTGGCTTTGGCTCATCTGTACTTTGACTTGCATTTGTTCATTGCCGCCGCCACGCCGGATGCCAGAAATCGGGCATGCGTCCTGATAATCAAGCCCGACAGCCAGGCGTACATGGATATCATTGGTGCGTTGTCCATTTGAGACGTCAAAACTATGCCATTGCCCCGCAATCCACGCATCGGCCCAAGCATGGCTTTCAACCAAATGACCGTCCTCTGTAAACAAATATCCGCTAACATAGCGCGCAGGAACCCCAACATAGCGACAGCAGGCAATAAAAATATGGGCATGATCCTGACATACACCTTCGCCTTTGTTGTACGCTTCAATAGCACTGGTATGAATATTGGTTGCACCACGGCTATATCTGACATGATCACGTATGGCTTCCACCAGAGCGTCCAACGAGGATGTATCTGTGCCTTTTTGCCCAAGCGTCTGTTGTGCCAGTTGGCGTAGCGCATCATCGACCATGGTGAGCGGCGTGATGCGCAGATACACTGTTGGTGCTAAGGGTTCGAACTGCGGCACCATGTCCAGGTCAGTTTCGACTTCGCCATAGGCGGTGATGTTGATTTCCTGATGCGGCGAATCGATTACCAGCGTATGGATCCGATTGCCATGCGCATCCACATGCGGTAGCAACTTGCCATTGACACGTAAGTCCCAGTGTTTCACATGCTGCCCGAAGCCGCTTTGCGGGGTCATTCGCAAGTACTGAATCGTGTAATCCACTAGGCTTTCATACACATAACGTGTTTTGTGTTCAATTTGTAGATACATGATATTTTGAGGGTTCCAAGTTCCTTACGGCATAGAATCAAAAAAGGTATCCTGAATTTGCTTGCTCAGCGTGTAATGCTGACCAACAAAATCATCCAGAAACTCATGTAAGCCGTTTTGAAAAATATTCTCCATACGGCCGTAATGCAGTTTTGCATGCAGTTCCCCGGCTTGCCGTAGGCATTCGTACCCCAGATTGCCACATAGTCTTTCGAGAATTGGCATGATTTCGTCGAAGCAGGCGTGCAGCGAGCGCGGCATATCGTGCCGCAGCACCAATAGCTCGGCTACTCGCCAGGGTTCAATGGTATCACGGTACACTTTCTGGTAGGTTTCCAGCGCCGATACCGAGCGCAGCAATGCGCTCCATTCATAATAATCCACAGCGCCGCCCACTTCCTCGCCAGAAGGCAGCAGCAGGTGGTACTTTACATCCAGCAAGCGTGCGGTGTTGTCTGCGCGTTCGATAAAGGTGCCTAAGCGCACGAATTGGTAAGCATCATCGCGTAGCATGGTGCCAACAGTGACGCCACGGAACAGGTGAGACCGCGACTTGATCCAGTCACAGAACTCATTGATATCCTCTTCGCGCAGGTTATCTTTCAGTCGCGGTTGCAGTTCCAGCCATAAGGCGTTGACGTTTTCCCACATTTCCGACGACATGGCGACCCGCACGGCGCGCGCGTTCTCGCGAGCTCTCTCCAGTGTATTCACGATGCTGGAAGGATTACGTTTATCAAATGCAATGTATTGCAACACGTTTTTGGCGTTGTAGTCTTGATAGATGCTGCTGTAAGCGCCTATGTCGCCGGTTGCAAGGATAGGTGGCCGCCATATGTCGGCATCGTTCTGTGTGGCGCTATGCACCAGCGACATGCGGTAGGTTACATCCAGTGCACGCGCCATATTCTCTGCGCGTTCGATGTAGCGGGCCATCCAGTAAAGATGATCTGCGGTACGGCTTAACATGTTGCGCCCTCATTCAATACCCAAGTGTCTTTCGTGCCACCGCCTTGTGACGAGTTGACTACCAGCGATCCTTTGCGCAAGGCCACACGGCACAAGGCACCGGGCACCAGCGTGACTGTTTTGCCAGAGAGCACAAAAGGCCGCAAATCCACATGGCGCGGTGCAATGCCCTGATTCACCAGTGTTGGGCAGGTTGAAAGCGCCAGCGTTGGCTGCGCGATATAGTTGCTTGGATCGGAAAGGATTTTTGCCTTGAAATCAGCCAATTGCTGTTTTGAGGCAGAAGGCCCGATCAGCATGCCGTAGCCGCCGGAACCTTGCACTTCTTTTACTACCAACTTTTCCATATTGGCCAGTACATACTGCAAATCCTCTTCAATCGCCAGTTTGTAAGTTGGTACGTTGGAGAGGATAGGTTCCTCGCCCAGATAGAATTTCACCATATCCGGCACGTAGGTATAGGTAGCCTTGTCGTCCGCAACGCCAGCGCCTACAGCATTGGCCAGCGTCACGCCACCTGCGCGATAAACCGACATTAAGCCGGGTACGCCTAGCATCGAATCAGAGCGGAACGAGAGTGGGTCGATAAAATCGTCATCAATGCGCCGGTAAATCACATCCACGCGTTTCGGACCTTCTGTCGTGCGCTTCCACACAGCATTGTCTTTTACAAACAGGTCGCGGCCTTCCACAAGCTCTATCCCCATTTGCTGCGCGAGAAAAGCGTGCTCGAAATACGCGCTGTTATACGCCCCCGGCGTCAGCACCACCACGGTTGGATCTTGCACACCGCTTTGCGCTACAGAGCGCAGGTTATTTAACAACACTTGTGGGTAATGCTCGACAGGTGCAACCGAATACTGGCGAAACAGTTCCGGGAAAAGGCGCATCATCATCTTGCGGTTTTCCAGCATGTAGGAGACCCCGGACGGTGTGCGCAGGTTGTCCTCTAGCACATAAAAGGTGTCTTCGGCCGTGCGGACAATATCAATCCCCGCAATATGTGCGTAAATACCGTTGGGCACACGGATGCCCTGCATCTCGGGGCGATACATTTCATTGGTCAGGATGCTCTCTGGCATGATGCCAGCGCGGATAATTTCCTGACCGTGGTAAATGTCTTCCAGAAAAGCGTTCAATGCCCGCACGCGCTGTATGGCACCTGTAGAAAGGCGTGCCCATTCTTGAGATGAGAGGATGCGCGGAATCGGGTCAAACGGAATCAGACGTTCCGAACCGGCATCTTCACCATAGACATTGAACGTGATACCAACGCGGCGAAACAGTAGCTCGGCCTCTTGTGTTTTTTGATGCAAAAAAGTACGTCCTTGCATATCCAGCCAGTTTTCAAAAGGCTGGTAAATGGCACGCGTACTACTATCGGCCAAACGCATTTCATCAAAAGCGAGGTTGTTTTCATTGGTATCCATACATAACTTTCAGCAATGTATGTGCCAACAAAAAAATGCTTAATAATCAATAGAGTAACGCCAAGTAAAAAACACAACGCCCCATTCTGGGGCGTTGTGTTTTGCATGTCGCACTAAGATGGATTGAATACGGCTACATGCTGGCGATGATCTCGTCGCCAAATTCAGCAGTGCCTACTTGGGTGGCGTTTTCCATCTGGCTGGCAAAGTCGCCGGTAACGCGGCCAGATTGGATGGCTTTTTCAACACCTTTCAGAATCAGGTTGGCTGCCTCTATCCAGCCCATGTGGCGCAACATCATTTCTGCGGAGAGAATCAAGGAGCATGGGTTGGCCAGATTTTTGCCGGCAATTTTCGGTGCGGTGCCGTGTGTGGCTTCGAACATCGCCACGGTATCGCTCAGGTTCGCACCCGGTGCAATGCCGATACCGCCCACTTGTGCTGCCAGCGCGTCACTCATGTAATCGCCATTCAGGTTCAGCGCGGCTACCACATCGTGATCTTCCGGATGCAGCAGGATTTCCTGCAGGAAAGCATCTGCAATGCAGTCCTTGATGATGATGCCGTTTGGCAGTCTGCACCATGGCCCATTGTCGATTTCCACGGCGCCAAATTCTTCCTTGGCCAGTTGATAGCCCCAGTCACGGAAGCCACCTTCGGTGAACTTCATGATGTTGCCTTTGTGCGTGATGGTGACAGATTTGCGTTTGTTATCAATGGCGTACTGAATCGCCTTGCGAATCAGGCGCTTGCTGCCATCTATCGAAACCGGTTTGATACCAATCGCGGAGGATTCCGGGAAGCGAATCTTCTTGCGCACACCCATGTCGCTTAGGAACTGGATGACTTTTTCCACCTCGTCGCTGCCAGCCGCCCATTCGATGCCTGCATAAATATCTTCTGTATTTTCACGGAAAATCACCATATCAGTCTTTTCCGGATGCTTCACCGGGCTGGGCACGCCGGCGAAATACTGCACCGGGCGCAGGCATACGTACAAATCCAGCTCCTGACGCAGCGTGACGTTCAGCGAGCGGATACCGCCGCCTACCGGTGTGGTCAGCGGACCTTTAATAGAGATGACATATTCCTTGAGTGCTTGCATGGTTTCTTTCGATAACCATGTATCCTTATCGTACACTTTGGTGGATTTTTCACCGGCATACACTTCCATCCAGGCGATCTTGCGGCTGCCGCCATAGGCTTTCTCTATGGCAGTATCCACCACCTTTTGCATCGGCGGGGTAATGTCCACGCCAATGCCATCGCCCTCGATAAATGGGATAATGGGATTGTTGGGGATGTTGAGCGTATTATCGTCGTTTACCGTGATTTTTTGGCCATGCGCTGGCACATTGATTTTAGAAGCCATTACAATTCCTTCATGTTAGTGCTATTCAATAAACCCTTTAACGTCGTATGCCAGTTCAGTGCCCATGAAAAGCATGCCACGTTAAAAGACTTTATCCCGATTCCCGGCATCTATGCCGCTGGGCGCCTGGATACCGATTCGGAAGGTCTGCTTATTTTAACCGATGATGGCGCGTTGCAACACAAACTCAGCCACCCAAAACACAAAGAAATCAAAACCTACTGGGTGCAGGTGGAAGGCGCGCCAACCGATGCCGACCTGCAGCCGCTGCGGCAAGGCGTGGGCTTGGGCGACTTTATTACCCAGCCTGCCCAAGTGCGGCTGATGGATGAACCAGCAAACCTATGGCCGCGCAATCCGCCCATACGCGAGCGCAAAGCCATCCCCACCACGTGGCTGGAAATTAAAATCTCCGAAGGCAAGAATCGCCAAGTACGCCGCATGACCGCTAAAATCGGCTTCCCCACGCTGCGGCTGATTCGCTATGCGATGGGCCGCAATACGCTGGACGAAATCCCGCCTGGACAATACAAGGTAATCAACAAATGAAACCGATAGTGATTTTCCGCCACGCCCGCACCGAAGGTGCCGGCTACCTGGGCACTTTTCTGGATGAACAAAGCATCCCATGGCAAGAAGTGCGCATCGACAAGGCCGAGCCAGTCCCTGCATCCATATTGCCATACAGCGGCATGGTGCTGATGGGCGGGCCGATGAGCGTGAACGACGACCTGCCGTGGATACTGCCGCTGCTGGAGTTGATTCGTGAAGCGGTCAAGCATGATATTCCCGTGCTGGGGCATTGCCTGGGCGGGCAGCTCATGAGCAAGGCGCTGGGCGGTACGGTCAGCAAAAACCCTGTCAAAGAGATAGGCTGGGGCGCGGTGGATGTCAGCGATAACCCAGAAGCCAGAAAATGGTTTGGCGAGTTACAGAAGTTCAACAGCTTTCACTGGCATGGCGAAACCTTCACCCTGCCGCAAGGCGCAACGCATCTGCTATCCAGCGCCCATTGCCACAATCAGGCCTGGGGCATGGGCAAGCACCTGGCGTTTCAATGCCATGTGGAAATGACAGCGGAAATGGTCAAAACCTGGTGTGATTTGGGCGAGGACGAACTGCAAGAATCTGCCGCTAGCCCAGCTGTACAGCAGGCAGAACAGATGCAAGAGATGCTGGATTTACATTGCTTCTTTCTCAATAAAGTCGCCAAGCAAGTGTATAGCGAATGGGTAATAGGTCTCAGGTCTAAATGAGGTTTGAAAGCGATAGCTACGGCAAGCTATACGGTATTCCAAGTTCAGTTGTTTCAAAGAGTCTAAATTTTACTTGGTCAGTATCAAGTGTAGGAAAAGCCTTTTTTATCACTTTTAAATACTGTTCAAATCCATTCCGACTTTCAACATAGTATCGCCAGATGACAGGTTGCTGTAGCGCGCAGTCTAGAAAGAAATGCCCAATATAAACTACCTCTCCGGCATTTGCTTGGAAATACCCGCCAAGCGCTTTTTTATCTTTTATCAGCACGCTTCTAGGAGTTCTGAATCTGCCGATTTTTGAAAGGGACTCTGCTACTTTAATATCTATGGAACTTAAGGCATAACTCCCCGGCTCAACAATAAATGCGTAATTATCAAACTCAGTCTTGGTGAAAATGAGGGGCGCATCATTCAGGATTATATCTGCAGGAGATTCGTCATTAGGTTTCTCAATAGGCATGTGATCAAATGAAATACTTTTAATTTGTGCGTTTCGATAGCCGCTACAGTCCCATTTACGGCTCCAGTTGATGGCGATAAGGACTACAGCTTTACTTTCTTTAAGTTTATTGTAAGCATCGTTGCTGAATGGTTGAGCTTTGTCTCCAGAGGCGATTGCAGGAACAGGAACTATATGCGAAGAGGGTGCGTTTGACTCTTTTGGGGTAGCGTTGCATGCATTGCTTTTCTCAATGCCAGCTTGGCCGGGCATGGATAAATCGGGACTCTCACCCATTGCACCGTCATACCAGACTAAAACGCAATCACCAGCTTTAAATGATTTGCGGCTGGCGACATTAAGCGTGATAGTTTCGTTTACCACTATATGATAAATTGGAAATCCAGTGTAATTGGTGCTGAACAGAGCATCTAGTATACCCACACCTAGATCTAAACCTGGATTGCCAGTTATAGCGCTTGGAGCGCTACCTTTGCGACTGGAGTCGACTCGTTCGGTATCTGTAATAATTCCATAAGTTTTTTTGATTCCTTCAGCATTTTTATCAGGAATTGGAATGTCCTGAGCGTACAAAATTGGAATATCTTGGGCAATAGTTATGAGCGGATAAAGCAACAATACTAAAAAGAAAGGGGATTTAATGATATTCATATTTGGGCTGGATATAACTTAACTATAATAGCTGACTAATAGTTGTTAATTGACAATACCTTAACATCACTTTGCAAAAAACCAAAATCAATCAGGTACGACTCAACGCTGGCTTATGGCGCAGCCGCATCATCAAGTTCCCAGATGCGGAAGGCTTGCGCCCAACGCCCGATCGCGTGCGGCAGACGCTGTTCAACTGGCTGGAGCAGGATTTGACCGGTAAGACATGTCTGGATTTGTTTGCAGGCACTGGCGCATTGGGTTTCGAGGCGCTTTCCCGCAACGCCAAAGGTGTGACGATGGTGGAGTTTTCGCCCGCAGCTTGCAAAAGCCTGCAGCAGAACAAGGCCTTGCTGAAGGCTGATGCTGCGCAGGTGCTGCAGATGGATGCGATGCAGTTTCTGGCACAGAATACGCAAAAGTATGACGTGATATTTTGCGACCCGCCCTACAATAAGGGCTGGCTGGATAAACTGCTGCCGCCGTTAAGGACGCATCTGGCCGAGGGTGGCGTAGTGTATGCCGAGGCGGAATACGCGCTGCAAGGTACTGACGATTGGCAGGTGCTGAAACATGGCAAAGCAGGCGCGGTGTATTATCATTTGTTAAAATATAGTAAGTGATTAAGCATCTGATAAAGACCTAAAATTTTCTATTTTAGGAAGAAGTACAAGGCGCACGGAGCGCAGAAATCGAGACAGTACGCAGTTGTACGGCGAGATTGCGAGCACCGCGTAACGCAGTAATTCGCCTAAAAGAGGGAATTTAATATGAGCAAAAATCGTATCGCAGTGTACCCTGGCACCTTCGACCCCATCACTTTAGGGCACGAGGACATCGTGCGCCGCGCAGCCAGCTTGTTTGATGAGGTGATCGTTGCGGTGGCGGGCAGCACCAGTAAAAGCACGCTGTTTACGCTGGAAGAGCGAGTGGCGCTGGCACAGGGAGTGTTTAGCGCCAGCAACATCAAGGTGGTGGGGTTTGATGGGCTGCTGATGCAGTTCGTGCAGGATCAAGGCGCGCAGATGGTGATTCGCGGGCTGCGCGCAGCCAGCGATTTCGAATATGAGTTTCAGCTGGCGGGCATGAACCGCAAGTTGTATCCTAAATTGGAAACGATATTCTTGACCCCGGCGGAACAATATATGTTCATCTCATCCAGCCTGGTGCGCGAAGTGGCCAAGCTGGGCGGCGATGTGCATCAGTTCGTTTCCCCAACGGTGGAAGCGGCGATTTTGAAGAAATTGAAGGAATAGGTTTTGGCGCTTTATATTACCGATGAATGCATCAACTGCGACGTTTGTGAGCCGGTGTGCCCAAACAACGCTATCTCCCAAGGGCAGGAGATCTACCAGATAGACCCGGACCTGTGTACGGAATGCGTAGGGCATTACGATAAACCGCAATGCCAGCAGGTGTGCCCGATCGATTGCATCCCATTCGACCCTGAACATAAAGAGACCAAAGACCAGTTGCTGGAAAAATATCAACGCATCTGGCCATTGAATAAGGAATAGGCATGAGAATCTTACACACCATGTTGCGCGTGGGCGATCTGCAACGCTCGATTGACTTCTATACCAACGTGCTGGGGATGAAACTGCTACGCACGCACGATTACCCGGATGGTGAATTCACGCTGGCATTTGTCGGCTATGGTAACGAATATGACAATACCGTGCTGGAACTGACCTACAACTATGGTAAGACCAGCTACGAGATGGGCGGCGCATTCGGACATATCGCCATCGAAGTGGAAGATGCCTACAAAGCTTGCGAACAGGTGAAAGCCAAAGGCGGCAAGGTAGTGCGCGAAGCCGGGCCGATGAAACACGGCACCATCGTCATCGCTTTCGTGGAAGACCCGGATGGGTACAAAATCGAATTTATTCAGCGTGGTACCATCGACTATCCGCGTAATGTCTAACCGCGAACATCTTATCGAAGCCTGCAACCTTGCCCTGCAAGGCGAATGGGATGCCTCGCACAGAATCGCACAGGACTACAGCGACCCGATAGCCAACTGGATACACGCCGTGCTGCACAAGATTGAAGGCGATGTGTGGAACAGCAACTATTGGTACGCGCGGACAGCTGGCAAACGTTACGAGGATTTTCGTGACGCGAACGAAGAGTTAAAAGCGATTCAAAATATACTGAAAGAGATGCCCTGAAAGCCAATATCCATGCGGCTTCCAGGGCGGTGTTTTTAAATGTGTTCAAAAGGGTTTAAGTAAAACATGCGTTTCCACCCTTGTGGCTGCAAAGAAATCCGCCACGGATAAGGCACCAAGGTAATGATACTGTAATGCAGGTGTGGCGGTTTGCCTGCCGCGTTGCCGCTATCGCCTACTTGGCCGATTCTTTCACCGCTTGAAACCCACTCAAACCATTTTGCATTGGACTGCTTTAAATGCGCGTAATAGTGGATGCGCCATTTGGCGCCCAGCACCGCGACTACATTGCCGCCCAGTGCGAGTTCACCCTTGAATAGCACCAATCCCGTGCCATTGCTCAATACTGGCGTGCCTTTGGGGGCAAAAATATCAACGCCTTTATGCACGCCCGATTTACCCCACGGGTGATGCCATAAACTGTGCGGGTTCCAGTCGCGCGTGGTTGCGCCTTGCACCGGTACCACCCCCTGCGCGGGCAATAGCAGCCCGAACAGGGTGATGACAACACTGAGCCTTAGCCAGCGCGGCATCATGCGGTGTAGCCCGCATAAGCCGGATTCTGCGTCGGCTTGCTGCTGATCTGATACCAATCTACTTTGCGGGTAATCACCATCGTCAACGCCAGCAGGCCAAACACGAGTAGCGAGCCCATCAGGAGCGCGTTGTCTTCCGACTGCAGAATGCCATACAGCGCGCCGTACAAGGCGGTGAGCAGCGTGGCGAATATTGCGCCGTTGACCTTGCTTTTCAGCACATAGCTTAGGTAATAGCCCAGCAAACTCACGCAAGCCAGGCTCGCGATGAAATAGGACGCACCGAAACTGATGTGCTCCGAAAGCGAAATCAGCAGCAGGTAGAACATCGCCATGGCCAGGCCTACCATAGTGTATTGCGCGGGGTGGATACGCAATTGTTTCATCAGCTCGAAAATGAAGAACCCGGCGAACGTCAGGCCGATGAACAGCAGGCCGTATTTGGTCGCGCGGTCAGAAAGACTATACAGCGCGGACAGCTGGCAAACGTTACGAGGATTTTCGTGACGCGAACGAAGAGTTAAAAGCGATTCAAAATATACTGAAAGAGATGCCCTGAAAGCCAATATCCATGCGGCTTCCAGGGCAGTGTTTTTTATCAGGCGGTATAGCCTGCATAAGCCGGATTCTGCGTCGGCTTGTTGCTGATCTGGTACCAATCTACTTTGCGGGTAATCACCATCGTCAACGCCAGCAGGCCAAACACGAGTAGCGAGCCCATCAAGAGCGCGTTGTCTTCCGACTGCAGAATGCCATACAGCGCGCCGTACAAAGCGGTGAGCAGCGTGGCGAATATTGCGCCGTTGACCTTGCTTTTCAGCACATAGCTTAGGTAATAGCCCAGCAAACTCACGCAAGCAAAACTCGCAATAAAGTAAGACGCGCCGAAGCTGATGTGCTCCGAAAGCGAAATCAGCAGCAGGTAGAACATCGCCATGGCAAGGCCGACCATGGTGTATTGCGCGGGGTGGATACGCAATTGTTTCATCAACTCGAAAATGAAGAACCCGGCGAACGTCAGGCCGATGAACAGCAGGCCGTATTTGGTCGCGCGGTCGGAAAGACTATACACGTTGATGGGTTCGATAAAACCAATGTTCATTGATTCCAGTGTCATCGCGGTAGCTGCATTCGCTGTCCTCAAGCCGTTAGTCAACTGGCTCTGATTGTTGCTGGAGATGGAGGAGACGCGCCATTC
>JBGANT010000014.1:0-45284 GCA_044222155.1 Methylophilus sp. | reverse complement strand
TTAGTACAGATTTGATTGGTACGGTGGCTAATATTGAAACCCTCAAAAATAATTACTCGAATGAAGGTTTAATTAGCGTAAGCAAGAAAAGTTGGTCTATTCTCGGGGAGGCTTCATTTTTTAAGGGGTTTTCTTCTGCAATTAACTCATTCTCATTTTTGACAATAAAAGAAACAATAATCTGTATCGATGACTTAGAGCGTAGAGGTAATAATCTTCAAATTAAAGATGTACTCGGGTTAATCTCCCTTCTAAAAGAACAACGAAACTGCAAGATAGTTATTTTGGTAAATGACGGTGAGATTGGGGTTGAAGACTATTCAAAATATCGTGAGAAAGTGATTGATTTAGAAATAGAGTTCGCACCAACCGCTGTTGACTGTGCATCTATTGCTTTTAATCCGCAGTGGAATGCATACGAAGCGACTAAAGACTGCTCCATTAAGCTAGATATCAAGAATATTCGATTGCTTAAAAAAATAGAGAGACTTGTTTCAGATGCGGAGAAATATTGGCTTGGCAAAGAGCCAGAAATACGGCAACAGTTTATTTCTTCTTTAACTTTATTTGCATTTAGTCATTATGAGCAATCAAATAGCAAATCTGCTCCGCCATTAGATTTTATTCTAAATTATGGTTATGACGCTTGGGGCTTTGGCTTAGACGAAAATGAGGGTGCAGAAAAAAAGAAATGGCGTGATTATTTGTTTGATTACGGCTATCAGCACACAGATGAGTTAGATTTAAAAATAGGCGATGCCGTTATCAAAGGGTATTTTGATGATGAGGAAATTAAAAAACTTGTAGAGAATCAAAATGCCCTTATTCTTGCGAATAAATCTACCAATTCATTCAGTGCTGCTTGGAATTTATTTCATGACACTTTCGCTAATAACGAGGATGAGTTGGTTGAAACTTTGTTAAATAGCTTAATTAAAAATGCAAAGAATATCGCGCCAAATAATTTAAATGGCACCGTGTCTATGTTTCGAGAACTCGGTCGCAATAATGAAGTAACACGAGCAATTGATGAATATATATCTGCTAGACGGCAAGAGACAGACATTTTTGACTTATCAAAAAGCCATTTCTTTGGAGATAGAATTGACCCAGAAATCGTGGATAAATTTAACAAGCAATTTTTCCAAAATGAGAAAAAAGAAACAGCGAAGGAAGTTTTATTGAGAATTTCTGGACAGAATGGATGGAATGGCCTAAAAGATGAAGAAGTATTGGCAAATACTAGTGTTGATGAATATTATCAGTTATTCACTACTGAGGTTGGAGACCATTTGCATAGAATGGTGAGAAAATGTCTGGAGTTTGGGCAATTTTCAAACGCAAGTGAGGTGCACAAAACCATTGCAGGCAATGCAAAAGAGGCGCTCGTTAGAATTGGAAAACAATCTACCGTAAATAAAATTAGAGTAAAAAGATTCGGGGTAAATCTTGAGCAATAAAAAGCCAGCTTTCGCTGGCTTTTTATCACTGGATTCCCGCCTGCGCGGGAATGACGGGTAGATTAAACCTTCTGATAAACCTCACTGCCTTTTTTCACAAACTCCACCGCTTTTTCCTGCATGCCTTTTTGTAGCGCCTCTTGTTCGTCCACGCCTAGTTTATCGGCATAGTCGCGCACATCTTGGGTGATTTTCATGCTGCAGAAGTGCGGGCCGCACATGCTGCAAAAGTGCGCTTGTTTTGCGCCTTCTTGTGGCAAGGTTTCATCGTGGAATTCTTTGGCCTTTTCTGGATCTAGGCCTAAGTTAAATTGGTCTTCCCAGCGGAATTCAAAGCGCGCTTTGCTTAAGGCATTGTCGCGGATTTGTGCGCCGGGGTGGCCTTTGGCCAAGTCTGCCGCATGGGCGGCGATTTTGTAGGTAATGATGCCAACGCGCACGTCTTCTTTATCTGGCAAGCCCAAGTGCTCTTTAGGTGTAACGTAGCACAGCATGGCGCAACCGTACCAGCCAATCATCGCCGCGCCAATGCCTGAGGTGATGTGGTCATAACCCGGTGCAATGTCGGTGGTGAGTGGGCCTAAGGTGTAGAACGGGGCTTCACCGCAATGTTCTAGTTGCAAGTCCATGTTCTCTTTAATCAGGTGCATCGGCACATGGCCTGGGCCTTCAATCATGCATTGCACGTCGTGCTTCCAAGCGATTTGCGTGAGCTCGCCTAGCGTTTTTAGCTCGGCAAATTGGGCTTCGTCGTTGGCATCGTAAATCGAGCCTGGGCGTAAGCCATCGCCCAAACTAAAGCTCACGTCGTATTGTTTCATGATTTGGCAAATGTCTTCAAAATGTTCGTATAGGAACGATTCTTTGTGATGCGCCAAGCACCATTTCGCCATAATCGAGCCGCCGCGCGACACAATGCCGGTCATGCGTTTTGCGGTCATGGGGATATACGCTAAACGTACACCAGCATGGATAGTGAAGTAATCCACACCTTGTTCTGCTTGCTCAATCAGCGTATCGCGGAAAATTTCCCAAGTTAAATCTTCGGCTTTGCCATCCACTTTTTCCAGCGCTTGGTAAATCGGCACGGTACCAATTGGCACAGGGCTGTTGCGGATAATCCATTCGCGCGTTTCGTGGATGTTTTTGCCGGTGGATAAATCCATCACGGTGTCGCCGCCCCAGCGTGTACCCCACACCATTTTTTCTACCTCCTCACTGATAGAGGAACCTAGTGCGGAGTTGCCGATGTTGGCGTTGATTTTCACCAGGAAATTGCGACCGATAATCATCGGTTCGATTTCCGGGTGGTTGATGTTGGCGGGGATAATCGCGCGGCCGCGCGCGACTTCGTCACGCACAAATTCCGGTGTGATGACTTTGGGAATGCTCGCGCCAAAATCGTGACCAGCATGTTGCGTTTGCAGCAGCTCGCTCATGTTCTCGCGGCGCTGGTTTTCGCGTATGGCGATAAATTCCATCTCCGGCGTGATGATGCCTTTGCGCGCATAGTGCATCTGGCTCACATTCGCGCCAGCTTTGGCGCGCAGTGGTTTGCGGTGCAGATTAAAGCGCATTTGAGAGAGTTCAGGGTCGGTCAAGCGTTGTTGACCAAACTCGGAGCTTGGACCATCCAGTTGCTCGGTATCGTTGCGCTCGGCAATCCACTTGGCGCGCAGGGCAGGCAGGCCGTTACGAATATCGATATTCACGTTAGGGTCTGTGTAAGGGCCGCTGGTGTCATACACGACGACAGGCGGGTTCTTCTCGGCGCCAAAGGCGGAAGGTGTATCGCTTAAACTGATTTCACGAAACGGTACTTGAATATCAGGGCGGCTGCCTTGAACGTAAATTTTGCGCGATTTGGCAAAAGGTTGCGTGGTGGCCGGATCAACTTCGGCGGTGGAATTCAAAAACTTGGGATTGGCGTTCATAACTAGCTCCATAAAGCGAAGGAAGCAGTTTGACCGCGTTCCCTACAGTGTGTTGTAGGGAAGCTTAAGCGCTTCCCTACGGCGGTATTATCCGCATCAGGTTCAAAGGGTAATTCTCACTCCAAAAACCCTAGAAAATTTAAGGCTTTAGAGACCCCCAGCAATAGTGGGAATGTACGCGAAAACAGCCTTTTAGGCAAGTTTCATATTTACACGGGATAAAGCTCGGCTTCAATACGCTTCTGTCCTGTGCGTGGTGATGAGTGGTTTCACCAGCCTGACTGTTTTTGTAGCGATGGTTTACTGTTTTCTCGACTTCGCATTAGCCTAAACTGAATATAACGCATAAAACTCGATTTTATTAAAGCTTAAAACTTTAGGAGTTTTGAGTAAAAAATGTTATAAATATGGCATATTGCATTCATTGGAATAAACGCAGATGATACTTCTGGCAATTTATTATATTTTGGCGATAGTTGTGCTAACACTGCACTTTACAGGACATCTGGAGCGCTGGAACATGGAATGGATGGTATTTGTGTTTGCGCTTACTGTGTTTCCTGCAGTGCTTTACCTGTAAACACAGCTTTAACAAATTCATTTCTTCAAAAATGGCCTGGCGAGTCCAGGCTGTTTTTTTAGCCCCACATTAACCAGCCGTGGCGCTATGCCGTTTAGCCAGGCAAAAAATGTTTGCGGCTGACCAATAAACACTTCCTGCGTTTCCTTCTCCAGTGCTTTCACTATGATTGCCGCCACTTTCTCGGGCGCATCCAACTGATTGCCTGATTTTTTCATCATTTCCGCGCTGTTGTCGTTCATCATGGGAGTATTGATGGCGCGTGGTGCAATATAGGTAACCCCGATGTTGTTATCCACCAGCTCACGTCTTAGTGCTTGCGAGAACCCATGTACGGCAAATTTACTGGCGCAGTAGGTGGCAAAATGCGGAAAGCCGAGTGAGCCAAAAATGGAGCCGATAAAGACAAAATGGCCAGCATTCTTGGCAAGGAAGTGTGGAATCACAGCATTGGTTAATTGGATCAGCGCCGTGACGTTGGTATGTATCATTTGATCGATACGTTCGGGAGACTGTGTCTCGAAAGCAATGAAATCCAGTATGCCAGCGTTATTGATGAGCACATCCAGGCCGCCTAGTCGGGCAATTGCTTCATCTGCCACGCGCTGTGGAGCGCCGGCTTCATTCAAATCGGCTACGACAGTGCATACTTTGGCGCCATTTTTTTCGAGATGGCTTTTCAGCGATTCCAGTTTGGCGTTATCGCGCCCCACCAGGGCAAGCTGCGCGCCTTTATCCGCCAGCAGTTGTGCCACCAGCGCACCCACGCCGCCGGTGGCGCCAGTAAGCAAAACGCGTTTGTTGTTGAGATCCATAGCTTTTCCTTATTCAGGTTTATGCTGCCAGATACTTTGCGACCATGGCGTTGTTCAAATCGTTCGCAGCGATTGGCATGCGTACATAATATCCGCTACCGGATGCCTCTTGAATCGGCTCACCTTTTTTGTTGAACATGGTTTCTACCACCACATCCTGATTGCCGGAGGGATGAATGATCTGCAGCCTGTCGCCCACCTTGAACTTGTTGCGTGCTTCGATATCGGCCAAGCCTTTTTCTGCGTCGTAAGCCACAATGTCGCCTACATACAGGCTACGGTTGGAGCTGGAATGCCCTTGCACGTAATTTTGGTGCTCGGCGGTGTGGTGACGCTGATAGAAGCCATCGGTATAACCGCGGTTTGCCAGATTCTCCAGTTCGCCCAGCAGGCTCCAGTCAAACGGCCTGCCAGCCATCGCGTCATCAATCGCGCGGCGATAGTTTTGTGCGGTGCGCGCTACGTAATAGCGGGATTTGGTGCGGCCTTCGATTTTGAGCGAATCCACGCCAATCTTGATCAGGCGTTCTACATGTTCAATCGCGCGCAAGTCCTTGCTGTTCATGATGTAGGTGCCGTGTTCGTCTTCCATGATGGGCAACAGATCGCCGGGGCGGCCTTTTTCTTCGATCAGGAACACTTTGTCGGCTTCAGGGTGGCGAGGCAGGGAACCACAAGAAGACAGGTTGGATTTTTCCATTTCCGCCTGAAAGTCGAATTCTTTCAGGCGAATCACGCCCGCTGCGTCCGGTTGCGCGTCATGCACCTTGTAATCCCAGCGACAGCTATTGGTACAGGTGCCCTGGTTGGGGTCGCGCGAGTTGAAATAGCCGGAAAGCAGGCAGCGGCCGGAATAAGCGATACAGAGTGCGCCGTGGATGAACACTTCCAGTTCCATCTCCGGGCATTCCTGGCGGATTTCTTCAATCTCATCCATGGAAAGTTCGCGCGACAAAATCACGCGCGTCAGCCCCATGCGCTGCCAGAATTTGACGCTGGCAAAGTTTACCGCATTGGCTTGCACGGAAAGGTGAATCGGCACTTCCGGCCACTTTTCGCGCACCATCATAATCAAGCCAGGGTCGGCCATAATCAAAGCGTCCGGCTGCATGGCGATCACCGGCTCCATGTCGCGCATGTAAGTTTTGACTTTGGCGTTATGCGGCGAAATATTGCTGGCGACAAAGAATTTTTTGCCGCGCGCATGCGCCTCTTTAATGCCGATTTCCAGATTCTCCATCGAGAAATCGTTTTCGCGCACACGCAAGCTATAGCGCGGCTGTCCGGCGTAAACCGCATCCGCACCGTAATCGAAAGCGGTGCGCATGCGATCCAGATCGCCTGCGGGTGCCAGTAACTCAGGGGTTTTCAGCTGACTCATAATCCTAATCATTCATATGATACATGCTCTGGAACCCGCATCCTGCTTGGTTCCTAGGGGCATGTTTTTAGTTATTATTCACCGATGATTTTGACTAACACGCGCTTGTTCCTGCGCCCGTCGAATTCACCATAAAAAATCTGTTCCCATGGGCCAAAATCCAATTGGCCGTTGGTGACCGCACACACCACTTCGCGCCCCATTACTTGGCGTTTCATGTGCGCATCGGCATTGTCTTCGCCCGTGTCGTTGTGGCGATAACCGCTCACAGGCTCGTGCGGTGCGAGTTTTTCCAGCCAGATGCCGTAGTCGTGATGCAGGCCGCGCTCGTCATCGTTGATGAACACACTGGCAGTGATATGCATGGCATTGACCAGCACCAAGCCCTCTTTGACACCGCTTTCGCGCAAACATTCACGTATCTCACCGGTAATATTTTTGAACGCCATGCGGGCAGGCAGGTTGAACCAAAGTTCCTTGCGATAGCTTTTCATGGAGAACTCCCTTTAATTTCAATATGCTAATTTTATCACTGTCTGGTCGACGCAAACAAAAAAGGCCTCGCAATGAGGCCTTTTGTGGGCAAAAAACGATTAGCTTTTGACTTCCGTCTGGTGCGTAAAAGCTTTGCCTTCGTTATCTGTTGCTGTCACTTCCAGCGTACCGGGTGCGTCCGGGATAAAGTTGAACTTGAAATAAGGATCTTCAGCAGTACCTACGCCCACGTCAATCGTCATCACCGGCTTGCCGTTGTATTTGAACTCAGCCTTGTTGATGTAGAACGCCGGGACAAAACCTTGTGAAACCAGATCACGCTGCAAGCCTGTGCGCATCACGTGTTTGATGTTGAATGTGGTTGTGGTGGGGCTGCCAATTTTAACCGGCTGTTCCACATTCAGTTTGATTTTGCCAGCCGCAGCGCGAATCTCGGCCTCGTTATTCTCCACTGTACCGCCACAGCCGCCAGCAGCGCGAATCTCGCGCTTGGCCATGTACAGCTTGCCGTTTGCATCTTCACCCACCAGATGGATGAAGGAATCGGTCTCATAGCGTACGCGGGTAGAGAGCTGGAAGCCACCTAGTGCATCGGTGAGATGGTAAGTCGCTGTCATCGGAATCGGGTTGGCATCCACGATCACATAGATCTTCTTGATATCCACGCCATTCGCAGCCGCTTTGTCGTAGGTGTAAGTCACCGGTACCTGCGCACCGCTTTCGGCACGGCGCGGGCCGTCGATTTTCAGAAAGCCGACTTCCTGGATATCGCGTTTGGCAAAGAAGGCTTCTTTCACTACGGACCATAACTTGGGGTCGGCTTCTGCAAAAACTGCAGGGCTGGAAGCCAATAGAATAGCGCTTCCCAGGGCAATACTTAAAAATTTATTCAGCTTCATTTTTATTCCCTCTAATCTAAAATCAGTCATATCAACGCAGTCTGTAGTTGCTGCGATTACAATGCATTTTAATTATTGCTTTTTTTAAGTATGTGATGCGAGTCACAAACGACCGGTGAATCTTCCAAACGGGTTACAACTTGCTAGGGTCGCCGGAAGGGCGCATCACATAATTAGGGTCGCGATACGATTCAAAGTTCAGTTCCACACCATTGCCGGCTGGGTCTTTCAGGTTAATCTGGCGCACGCCGTTGGCCAAAATGCGCGTGGTGTAAGGCACGCCGTGCTGGGTCAAATGTGCCTCCATGCCCGGCATGTCGGTACAGGTGAAGGATACGTGGTCAAAGGTGCCATGCACATGCAATTGCGGCGGCTCCGGCGTTTTATATTCGGCCAAATGCACCACATCATTATCGCCGATGTACAGCCAATAGCCGTAAGTGGTGCTAGCGACACGCTTGCCGACCGTTAGCCCGAGAATATCGCAGTAGAAATCGCGCAGCTTGTGCATCGTCTCGCGATCGGTGCGGAAATTGATGTGGTTGATTTCGGTGAGCGGCATAGATTATCCAGCAGCGTTTTGCTGACGAACGCGGATGTGCAGTTCGCGAAGTTGTTTCTCATCCACCTCGTTCGGCGCATTGGTCATCAAACACTGCGCGCGCTGTGTTTTCGGGAAGGCAATCACGTCGCGGATAGATTCTGCGCCGGCCATCAGTGTCACCAGACGATCCAGACCGAACGCCAGGCCGCCGTGTGGTGGAGCGCCGTATTGCAGAGCGTCCAGCAAGAAGCCGAACTTCTCTTGCGCTTCTTCTTTTGAAATCTTAAGTGCATCGAACACTTTGGACTGCACGTCCTGTTTGTGAATACGCACAGAACCACCGCCTACTTCCCAGCCATTCAAGACCATGTCGTAGGCTTTGGACAAGCATGCGCCCGGGTTGGTGGTGAGCAGGTCTTCGTGACCGTCTTTCGGTGAGGTGAACGGGTGGTGCAAGGCCACCCAGCGGTCATTTTCTTCGTCATGCTCGAACATCGGGAAATCCACCACCCACAGCGGTGCCCATGCGCGACCATCGACATGGCCTTTTTCGTGGCCGACTTTGGTACGCAGTGCACCCAAAGCCTCGTTCACCACTTTGGCTTTATCTGCACCAAAGAACACGATATCGCCATTTTGCGCGCCGGTGCGCTCGATAATGGCCTTGAGCGCGTTGACATGAATGTTCTTCACGATGGGGCTTTGCAGGCCGGTTTCGTTCAATTGGGTGATGTCGTTGATCTTGATGTACGCCAGGCCCTTGGCGCCATAGATCTTGACGAATTCGGTGTAAGCATCGATTTCGCTACGGCTAATCGCACTGCCGTTCGGCACTCGCATTGCGGCGACACGGCCACCTACCATGTTGGCAGCGCCACTGAACACTTTGAAGTCCACGTCTTTCATCACGTCGGTCAGTTCGGTGATTTCCAGTGTCACGCGCATATCCGGCTTGTCAGAGCCATATTTGTTCATCGCTTCGGCAAACGGCATGCGTGGGAATTTGGCTGGCAAATCCACACCCTGCACTTTTTTCATCATCTGGCGAATCATCTCTTCGACGATGTCCATGATGTCGTTCTCTTCCAGGAACGAAGTTTCTATATCCACTTGGGTGAATTCCGGCTGGCGGTCTGCGCGTAAGTCTTCATCGCGGAAGCATTTGGTGATCTGGAAATAGCGGTCAAAGCCGGACACCATGAGCAATTGCTTGAACAATTGCGGAGATTGCGGCAATGCGAAGAACATGCCGTGATGCACGCGACTAGGTACCAGGTAATCGCGCGCGCCTTCCGGTGTGGAGCGTGTCAGCATCGGCGTTTCCACTTCGATGAACCCATTGGTATCCAGATAATCACGCAGGTTTTTGGCTACTTTGTAGCGCAGCATCAGGTTTTTCTGCATCGCCGGGCGGCGCAGATCGATGTAACGGTGTTCCAGACGCACGGTCTCGGTCAGGTTCTCGTCGTCCAGCATGAACGGCGGCGTCAGCGAGGGGTTCAGAATCTCGATCTCGCTGGCCAGCATTTCCACCTCGCCGGTCGGCAGGTTTGCATTGACGGTGCCTTCCGGACGCGGGCGCACTTTACAGGTCACCTTCAGCACGAACTCGTTGCGTACCTGTTCGGCAATACCAAACGCTTGTGGCGTATCAGGATCGATGACGATTTGCGCCATGCCTTCGCGATCGCGCAAGTCGATGAAAATCACCCCGCCGTGGTCGCGGCGGCGATGTGCCCAGCCGCAAAGGGTAACAGTTTGTCCGATATGTTCGCGGTTCAGGTGGCCGCAGTAGTGTGTACGCATCATGTTGTTTCGTGTTGATATTGAGTTAAAATTTTTGCAGGTTTTTCGGCAGGGCTAACTGTGCCCATGCTGATGATGTATTTCAAAGCTTCATCTACGCTCATGTCCAGTTCGATCACGTCGGATTTTGGCAGCATGATGAAATAGCCGCTGGTTGGGTTGGGTGTAGTAGGTACATAAACGCTGATGTAATCGGCTGACAAATGCTTGCGCACATCGCCGCCCGGAATGCCGGTCAGGAAGGCGATCGTCCAAGCATCCTGATGCGGGAACCGCACCAGCAGGGCTTTGCGGAACGCATTGCCTGAATCGGAGAACAGGGTATCCGATACCTGCTTGACGCTAAAATAAATGGCTTTGACCACCGGAACGCGGTTCAGCAGCTTTTCCCACCAGATGATGAGTTGCTGACCAAAAATGTTAGTGGCGACTAGGCCTGTGACCAAAATGATCAATAAAGTCAGCAGCGTGCCCAAGCCGGGGATATTGAAACCGAACAGATTTCTCGGCTGCCAGGCGGTCGGCAGCACGGCCAGGCTTTGATCTAGCAGGTCAATGACGCTGATGAGCACCCACAGGGTAATCACCATGGGTACTAGCACCAGCAGGCCAGTAATAAAGTATTTTTTAATCATTTTTTAATCTAGTGACAGGCGCAACCAGGCGAACAGGCAGGCACTGGATCCGCATCCTGCTTGGTTTCCGGGGCAGGGGATTTTTTGCCGTTGCTTTTGAAATCGGTGGCATACCAACCCGTGCCGTTCAGTTGAAAGGCAGGAGCAGAGATTTTTTTGGCAAAAGTTTCCAGCTTGCACTTTGGGCAGATAACCACGTTAGGCGCACTTATTTTGCGCATTAACTCTTCTACGTGGTTGCAGTTTGTACATTCAAAATCATAAATTGGCATGATTTTAGCTTCTATTTCAAGGTTAAGATGGTCATAGTAAACCGAATTTGAAACCGTGCATTATAACTGATGTCAATGAAATGCGTAATTGATTGTTTTTGATACGGTATTTTGCGACAGTAATAGGAAAAAACTGAATGACCCGATTTCAAATGTATCGTAGCAGTGTCTGCTTGCTGACATGGTTGTGCCTGTTTTCGTCATCTGCAGTATGGGCAAATGCGGTAGGCACGGTTATTTTCAAGTCAGGGGCTGTGCAGGTGCGGCATGCGGATAGCTCCGTAATGGAAGTAAGTAAAGGCTTGTCCTTGAACGCAGGCGATACCATCGAGACGCAGGATGGTCGCGTCCAGTTCTCGCTGGTTGATGGCGGTAAGGTATCCTTGCAGCCGCACTCTGTTTACAAGATCCACAAATATGCTTTTTCTGGTAAAGAGGATGGCAGCGAGTATGCTTTTACCGAGCTGATTAAAGGTAGTCTGCGCACCATCAGTGGGTTGATTGGGCATAAAAATCCCGATCGATATCAGCTTAAAACGGCAGTAGCAACCATTGGTATCCGTGGTACGGAATTCACCGTCAACTTTAACGGTGGCAATTTGTTGATGACAACCAATCAGGGTAGTGTGGAAGTCTGTAATTCTGGGGGGTGTCTGATTGCAGATGCGGGCATGTCGATAGCGGTGAACGGGTCAGGCCAGAAGCCGAAGTTCAGCCATACTCAAGCCACCTCGCGGGCAAACCAGTCGAACACAAAATCAATAGTGGCCGTAGAGTCAGCCAAGCCGGTATTCGCGACTGCGGATATTGTGGGCGAAAATGGTTTTCCGGATGTGGTGAATGACAGCGCTGAAAGTGTCGCTCATGGGCCGTCGTTAAAAGGTTATCAAGGCAAGGGGATGGCAGCCACCCTGATGAGAACCGGTTGCGCCTGCGGTATTGACGATGCGTATGAAGCAGGCTTGAACCTGGACAGCACGAACAAGCCATTAGAGATAGAAAACAGCAATGTGCCAACCGTGATCAGAGCGCTGACGTTCGATGCGTTGAATAGGGGTAGTGATGGGGTTGTGTCCTGGGGGCGTGCAACGGGGACTTTTGATAACGGTACGGTGGATGAATCTATCGAATGGATGGATTATATTGTCGGGCTTAAGCCAGCACCCGGGCAGTTGAACAATCTGAGCGGCACTTATCATGTGTTTGCATCCACTGCCCCGATGCTGGTGGATACTAGCGGGGTGTCTGCTCCGATTGGTGCGGTAAACAGTACCACTGGCAGCTTGAATTTCGACTTTAATACCAGCTTGTATAGCTACAACTTGAATGTGCAGACGGTTGGTGAGAATTACCTGTTGTCAGGCTCAGGGGCGTCGCTGGATAAAAACAACCCGAGTTTTGCGGCGGCGGGTGCGATTACTTCTGTCGGCACAACTTGCACGATTGGTACCTGTAACCAGGCTTTGCATGATGCCTCTCATTTGGTTCAGGGGGCCTTTTTCGGCAAACAGGGAGATCGTGCTGGTATGCAGTATGGATTCACAGCACCTAGTGGTGCCATCTATGGCAGCGCAGTGTTGAAATAATGATGCAGGGTGTAATAAAAAAGCCCGAACACTCGGGCTTTTTTTGCTGGGTTTCTGATCCGGCTATTAAAACGGGATATCATCATCAAAATCGTCAAAGTTGCCCGCAGGCTTGGATGGTGCCGGGGCACTGCCTTGCTGGCGATTTGGCATTTGGTTGAAATCTTCCGGTGGTGTGCTCTGGCTCGCGTCATCGTCAAAACTGGTGGAAGTGCTGCCATCGCGCCCACCCAACATTTGCATCTGGTCGGCCACGATTTCGGTGGTGTAGCGTGTGACGCCATCTTTCTCCCATTTGCGGGTCTGCAGGCGGCCTTCAATATACACCGGGCGGCCTTTCTTGAGGTATTCACCCGCGATTTCTGCCAAGCGACGATACATGACAATATTATGCCATTCTGTCTTTTCCTGCTTCTGGCCGTTCTTGTCTTTCCAGTTTTCAGTAGTGGCAATGCTGAAATTGGCAACCGCCTCGCCGTTGGGCATGTAGCGCACTTCCGGGTCACGCCCCAGATTGCCAATCAGTAGGACTTTATTAAGTGATGCCATTTCGTTACTCCCAAGATTAAATTTGCTCTATCAGTTTTAATATTGTCTGCTCTGTTTCCGACTGTAACGCGGGCGGGCGCTGATTGTCGATTTTAACAATCAGGACATTTTCCTGTGCGATCAAGCTTGCATCAAAGATACCTGCCAGCTGTTTGATCTGGCTTTCAAGTGTATTGGCGGTGTCTTTGTCCAAATCGCGTACATGATACATCTTTGTTTTCACGCTGGGTGGAGTTTTCATGCCCAGGCTCAAGATGAGCCAAATAGCCATCAGCGCGGCGCAGAATTCAAATACCGTGGCATAGCCATAATGCTGTGAAAAATAACCACCCAGCGCGGCGCCTAAAAACATGCCAAAAGATTGTGCCGTATTATGTACCCCGATAGCAGTGCCTTTGGATGCAGCTGGTGCCATTTTGGAGATAAGCGATGGTAGGCTGGCTTCAAGCACGTTAAATGCCGTGAAGTACAGTAGCAGCGAAGCGATGATCGCCCAAAAGTTTTGCATGCTGACCGAGAATAACAATTGTGCCAGCAGCATCAGCCCGATGGCACCAATGAATACCGGTTTTAGCTTGGCGCGTTTCTCGCCAATGATAATGGCGGGTAACATCAGCACGAAAGAAGTCAGCAACACGGGCAGGTAGATTTGCCAGTGGTGGTCTTCACTTAGCCCGCCGGTTTTTTTCAATGCAAAAGGCACTACGATGAACATGGCCATTTGTGCTGCATGTAGGCTAAAAGTACCAAAATTCAGTCGCAACAACTGTGTGTCACGCAGAACGTCTTTTATTTTATCTGGTGCTGTCTGGGCGTCAGAATGAAAGTGGCTGTGCAGAGGCTGTGGCACAGCGAACATGACGACAAAGATAGCGGCGATCGAGAGCACGGCGGTTAGCCAGAAGATACCAGGCACGCCAATCCACCTGTTCAGCACAGGTCCGGCCACCAGCGACACTGCAAAAGTGAACGCAATGGTGCTGCCGATCATGGCCATGGCTTTGGTGCGATGCTCTTCGCGCGTCAGATCCGCGACCAAGGCCGTGACTACCGCAGGAATAGCGCCCGCACCCTGAATAATGCGCCCGATGATGACTGTGTGAATGTCCGTGGCCATGGCAGCAACTGCGCTGCCAATCGCGAACAAGATCAGGCCGAGGTAAATCATTTTTTTTCTGCCGAACTTATCCGAGGCAATGCCAAACGGCAATTGCAGCAACACTTGCATCAGACCGTAAGCGCCCAGTGCCCAGCCGATGAGTGTGTGGCTTTGACCACCTTGCAATGTTTCGGCATAAATGGCAAATATCGGCAAAATCAGGAACATGCCAAGCATGCGCAAACCGTAAATGGAGGCCAGGCTCAGGGTGGCGCGCAGCTCGTCGCGCGTCATTTTTTCGGAAATTTGCATCAGTAATGGAAGTATTTCGAATTATTGCGTATATTAACAGGTTGCCTTTTGTTTAGCAGTCGAGTTCACATGGAATTCATCAAAATCCGCGGTGCGCGTACGCATAACCTGAAAAATGTTTCGCTGGATATTCCGCGTAACCAGCTGGTGGTCATTACGGGCCTATCCGGCTCCGGCAAATCCTCACTGGCTTTCGATACTTTATATGCGGAAGGCCAGCGACGCTATGTGGAAAGCTTGTCTGCCTATGCGCGCCAGTTTTTGGCGCGCATGGATAAGCCGGATGTGGATTTGATCGAAGGTCTCTCGCCTGCCATTTCCATTGAGCAGAAATCCACCAGCCATAACCCGCGTTCCACGGTTGGAACAGTGACGGAAATTCATGACTATTTACGCTTGCTTTACGCACGAGCTGGCGATCCGGAGTGCCCGGAACATGGTATCAAGCTGGAGGCGCAAACTGTCAGCCAGATGGTGGATAGTGTGCTCAAGCTGCCGGAAGATACTAAGCTGATGATACTCGCGCCCGTGGTGGCTAACCGCAAAGGCGAGCAGCTGGATTTATTTGACGAGCTGAAAGCGCAAGGTTTCGTGCGTTTGCGGGTGGATGGCAAGATTTACGAAATGGATGCGTTGCCCACGCTCGGCAAAACCACCAAACACAATGTGGATGTAGTCGTGGATCGCCTGAAAGTGCGCGAGGATATGAAGCAGCGCATTGCCGAGAGCTTCGAAACAGCCTTACGTCTAGCTGATGGCAAGGCCATTGCACTTGAGATGGATACCGACAGGGAGCATCTGTTCTCGGCTAAGTTTGCCTGCCCAGTATGTGATTACTCACTGGCAGAACTTGAGCCGCGCCTGTTCAGTTTCAACAATCCGATGGGTGCTTGCCCAACGTGTGACGGTTTGGGTCAGGTGACGTTTTTCGACCCGAAACGTGTGGTGGCTTTTCCACACCTGTCCTTGGCCAGTGGCGCCATCAAGGGCTGGGACAAGCGTAACCAGTTCTACTTCCAGATGCTGCAAAGTTTGGCGCAGCATTATAACTTTGACATCGAGCAGCCATTTGAAAAGCTGCCGGAAGAGATCCAAAAGATATTATTGAACGGCTCCGGGCGAGAGCAGATTCCGTTCCGTTACCTCAATGAACGCGGCTCGTTTTTCAGTCGCTCCCATAGTTTCGAGGGGATTCTGAACAATCTGCAGCGGCGCTATCGGGAAAGCGACAGCATTGCGGTGCGCGAGGAGTTGGCAAAATACATCAGCAGTAGCCGTTGCCCGGATTGTGTCGGTACTCGCTTGCGTCGCGAGGCGCGTCACGTGAAAGTCGGGGGGCACAATATTCATCAGGTATGTGAGGTGCCCTTGAAACAGGCGCTCAACTTCTTTGAAAGTCTGAATTTAAGCGGGCAAAAGCTGGCAATTGCAGACAAAATCGTCAAAGAGATTGAAAGCCGCCTCAAATTCCTGACTAATGTTGGCTTGGATTATCTGTCACTTTCACGCTCTGCCGAGACACTATCCGGCGGTGAGGCGCAGCGTATCCGGCTGGCCAGTCAGATTGGCAGCGGCTTGACAGGCGTGATGTACGTACTGGATGAACCTTCTATTGGCCTGCATCAGCGCGATAATGACCGTTTGCTGGACACGCTCAAGCGCTTGCGTGATATTGGTAACACGGTCATTGTGGTGGAACATGATCAGGATGCTATCCAGGCGGCGGATTATGTGGTGGATATTGGCCCCGGTGCTGGCGAGCACGGCGGCCAGATTGTGGCACAAGGCACGCCAGCGGAGATTCAGGCTAATGCAAATTCACTGACTGGACAGTATTTAAGCGGCAAGAAACAGATTCGATACAAGCATGCGCGTACGGTGTTTGATGCAAAGCGGGTGCTTACTTTGAAAGGCGCGAGCGGCAATAATTTGCGCACAGTTTCCATACGGATACCGGTGGGTTTGCTTACTTGTGTTACGGGCGTCTCTGGCAGTGGTAAATCCACGCTCATCAATGATACCTTGTATCGCGCCGTGGCGCAGCACCTGTATGGCAGTAGCACGGATCCAGCGCCGTTCGAACTGATTGAAGGGCTGGAGTTCTTCGATAAAGTCGTGGATGTGGATCAAAGTCCGATTGGCCGTACGCCGCGGAGCAATCCGGCGACTTATACCGGCCTGTTCACGCCGATACGCGACTTGTTCGCCGCAGTGCCGGAAAGTCGTGCGCGCGGCTATGGCCCAGGACGCTACTCATTCAACGTGAAAGGTGGCCGCTGTGAGGCATGCCAAGGTGATGGCGTGATTCGCGTGGAGATGCACTTTTTGCCGGATGTATACGTACCATGCGATGTGTGCAAAGGCTATCGCTACAATCGTGAGACGCTGGAAATCCAATTCAAAGGCAAAAACATCCGCGAAATATTGGAAATGACGGTTGAACAGGCGCATGAGTTTTTTAAGGCGCAGCCGGTAATTGTACGCAAACTCAAAACCCTGCTTGATGTGGGCTTGGGATACATCACGCTCGGCCAAAGCGCCACCACCTTGAGCGGCGGCGAAGCGCAGCGTGTGAAACTGGCATTGGAGTTGAGCAAGCGCGATACAGGCCGTACTTTATACATTCTGGACGAGCCGACCACCGGTTTGCATTTTGCCGATATTCAACTGTTGCTGGATGTGATCCATCGCCTGCGCGATGCGGGGAACACTGTCGTCATTATCGAGCACAACCTGGACGTGATCAAAACCGCCGACTGGATCATCGATATGGGGCCGGAAGGCGGCGACGGCGGTGGTACGATAGTGACCGAGGGAACGCCGGAACAAGTGGCGCAGCACTCGATGAGCTACACCGGCAAGTACCTGAAACCTATGTTGTGACGGATTTTAGTAGCTATAGATAACTTTTTGCTTCTGCTACAAACGGACGATAGCTTTCAATTTTGTCGGCCAGATAATTAACATCAGTCAGGGTCAGCCGGCTGGCAACTTCGGTATCAAGCGTTTCGGCGATATATTTGGGTTCCTTGTCTTGTTCCAGATCGAATGCGATATGTGCAGCGGCGTAAACTACGGGCGCCAGGTTGCATGCGGCTAGATGGGTTGGCTCGGCATAATAGCGGATGACACGCAATATTTCATCCGGGAACTTCCATAATTTGGCCACTTTTTCGCCGATCTGGCAGTGATCCAGGCCTAATAGCGTGAACTCTACATTCTTACGTTCCAGCACGCTTCTGCCTTTGCAAACTTCCTCAACTTCGGCTGATGTGGCAGGAAATACCAGATGGATAGGCAGTTGCCCAATGGTATGGATTAAGCCGGAAATGTAAGCGACTTCCGGGTCGAACCCCAGTTCCTTGCTGAGTTGGCGGGCGATGCTGGCCGTGATCAGGCTGTGCTGCCAAAAGCGTTTCAAATCTAGGCCGGGAACCGAAGTGAACGTGGCTGTAACGCCGGAAGCCACGACCAGCGTTTTCAGGTTTTGCGTGCCAATCAGCGAAATGGCGTCTTCAATGGTTTTGACCGCACGGCTGCAGCCGAAGTAGGCCGAATTGGACATGCGCAGCACACGCGCAGCGAGCACTTGGTCGTGATTGATTTTATCTGCGACCGCCTTGAAGTCTACATCATCCTTGTTCAGCAGTTCGATGACTTCCTGCACGACCTTGGGCAACATCGGCAGGTTATTCATTTTTTCCAGAAAATTATCAATGACGTTCATGGTCGTTTCCTTCACCGTTTTTTATTTGATGGGGTAATGGAAGCACTTTACCGCGCATGGGCGGAGGGTAATTTCAGGAATAGAAGGGGAAAACCGCGACTTTTTCACTGCGGTCGGATGAGCGGATCAAATCGTGATTGCAGTCTCGAGCGCGTTCATTGTGAAGATCTCCTGGCTGTAAGCCAGTCTGGATAAGGCCTACAGGCCGATGTGTGTGCTAATGAATACTTAGAAATAGTAAGCGTAGGCGAATAGCCCCAGCATGATAGCTGACAACAACAGTTTGCCAATCAAGGCGATCGCGAATCCCAGGCCTGCCGCTAGACCAACGGTAGTGGCGCGCTGTGGATCGCGGTGAGAGAGCAGTTCGCCTGCGATTGCGCCCAGCACCGGGCCAATCAGCAATCCTGCGATGCCGGCGAATACGCCGATGACTGCTCCGATGAGGATGCCCCAGAGCGCATATTGGCTAGCGCCTGCCCGTTTGGCGGTGGCGTAGGAGGCGAAAAAGTCTATTGCCCAAGCCATTAAAGCCAGGACACCCAGTACGCTAAGCGTGACGATGCTGATACGAGTGAAGCCATCCAGCCAGGCGATGAGCAGCATGCCAGAAAACATCAGCGGTACGCCAGGCAAGGCCGGAAGCAGAGTGCCAAAAAAGCCCAGTACGATCATCACCAAGCCCAAAGCAAGCGGCCAGTCCATTAATTTCTCCTAGGGGACTTCCACCGCCGGCATGCCGCGCGAGATGCTGCCGATACGTCGGTTCAGAAAGCGCGTGTTGCGGTGGTCGTCATAAAAGCGCGGGTTGGGCACCATGGCGGCCAGTTTTGCGGCCTGCCAGGCACTGAGTTTGCCTGCACTGGTTTTAAAGTAATGCCGCGCCGCCGCCTCGGCACCAAACACGCCGTTGCCCCACTCGATGACATTGAGATAAATTTCCAGAATCCGCCGTTTGCTGAGCGTGTGTTCCAGCATGTAGGTGATGATCGCTTCCTGGCCTTTGCGCAAATAACTGCGCTTGCCGTTCAAAAACAGGTTCTTGGCCAGCTGCTGGCTGATAGTCGAGCCGCCGGCTTTGATTTTTCCTTTTTTCTGGTTCTTCACGTAGGCTTTTTTGATTCCTTCCCAGTCGAAACCTTCATGGTCGTTAAAGCGCGCATCTTCCGCCGCGATAATGGCACGTTTGAGGTGGTTGGAGATGCGGGGGTAATCTACCCATTTGTGCTTCAGTTCGGCTTCGGGTTTTTTTTCCTGCAAGATTTCAAGCCGGTCTTCCATGAACGCGCTGGAGTGTGGATTGAATTTTATCCACCACACGATATGCAGGTAAATCCACAGCTGATACAGCAGAATCAGCGCGAAAAAGCCCAACACGATGCGCCAGAACCAACTTTTTGGAACGAGTCTCATAACGCGTTAACTGATTGCCTGGCGTAATTGTTGCAGCACAGGCTGCGTGTCAGGGCGAACACCGCGCCATAACGCAAAGGCCTCGGCCGCTTGCTCCACCAGCATGCCCAAGCCATCGGCTGCTTGTGCGCCTGTGTTTCTGGCCTGCGCCATGAAAGGTGTTTCGCGGCCATACATCATGTCGTAAGCTAGCGTTTTTTTTCCAAACACCACATCGGGAATCGGTAGCGCGTTATTCGTCAGTCCGGCGGAGGTGGCATTGATGATGATATCGAACGGCTGGTTGAGCGCTGAAAATTCCAGCACGGAAATACTGCAGATAGGCTGTTCGATAGCAAGCCGCTGCACCATGATGTGCGCTTTTTCTACATTGCGGTTGGCAACGGTGATATTGGCAGGCGCGGCTTCTGCCAATGGTTGCAGCACGCCTTGCGCTGCGCCGCCGGCCCCAAGCAGCAATACCTGCGCGCCTTGCAGGGTATGCCCCAGGTTGTATGTGATGTCGCGCACTAGGCCAGCGCCGTCGGTGTTGTCGCCCGCGATATGGCCGCCATTGAACGTTAGGGTATTGACTGCCCCCGCGACGAAAGCGCGGTCAGTGTGCTGGTGGCAAGCGTCATAAGCCTCGAGCTTGAACGGCACGGTGACGTTGGCGCCTTTGTAGCCTTGGTCTATCAGGTGTTGCACGGTTTGTCTAAAGCCATCCAGTGGGGCAAGAATCGCCTCGTAGCGAATATCTTCGCCAGTTTGTCTGGCAAATCCGGCATGAATCAGTGGTGATTTGCTATGGGCGATGGGATTGCCCAAAACCGCATATCTATCTGTCATTTAGCTTGCCCGGTTAGCCGTTTGTCCAGGGTAATCCGGCATTTTTCCAGCCATTGATGAGCGTACGCTGCTTCAACTCGTTCGCCTCGCCTTCAAAGCCTTCCAGCATGTTGTAAGCATTGTGGTAGCCTAATTGCTGTGCCATACTGGCCGCGCCATGCGAGCGGCCGCCGGTTCTGCACATGAAGATAACGGTAGCGTTTTTGTTTACCTTGGATTGCAACAATTCCCCGAAGTCCGGGTTGGGCACCATGCCCGGGTAGAATGCCCATTGGATGCCCAATGCATCTGGGACGCGCCCGACCAGGTCCAGTTCGGCTTGGGTGCGTACATCTACCAGCACGGTATTGGTATCCGACTGCAATACCGCAAACGCTTCCTTCGGCGTTAGCGCCCCGGCATATGGCAGACCTAGTTGTTCGGCACGCATATGTGCGGTTTGTAAAAGCTGTTGACTCATTATTTAACCTCTCAATTCTGTAATGTGCGCAGTATAACGTGAATTCTGCAGGACAAAAATCATGGCCCATGCGCATCAATATGGTGCATTTTCCCCATAAATGCACCATATTGATGCGCATTGAAAATATCTACGTCACTAAGTAAATGAATTCAGTGCATTTTTAGATAAGCAGTGATGTTTTCTCTTTGGCATGGTTCCTGCTAAAATCTTGGTCTCAAGAATTCAAGTGTTTCGTGAATTTTTTAGTCATTCTTTCATTTTCGAGCAAAACATACTAGGAGAAAAGCAATGTCAGTTGCAAATGTGATGAAAATGGTTAAGGAAAACGACATCAAGTTCGTTGATTTTCGTTTTACTGACACCAAAGGTAAGGAGCAGCACGTTTCTGTGCCTGTTTCTCACTTCAATGAAGACAAATTTACCGAAGGCCATGCATTTGATGGTTCTTCCATCGCCGGCTGGAAAGGCATTAACGCATCCGACATGCAATTGATGCCCGATGCAGCGACTGCTTTCGTTGATCCGTTCTTTGATGAACCAACATTGGTGCTGACTTGCGATGTGGTTGACCCGACAGATGGTAAAGGTTACGACCGTGATCCACGCTCTATCGCTAAACGTGGCGAGGCTTACCTGAAAGCCAGCGGTATCGGTGATACCGCTTACTTTGGTCCAGAGCCAGAATTTTTCATTTTCGACAGCATCCAATGGCAAGCTGGCATGCAAGGCTGCTCCGTTAAAATCAACTCCGAAGAGGGCGCATGGGCTTCCGGTGACAGCTTCGAAGGTGGCAATACAGGCCACCGCCCAGCAGTTAAAGGCGGTTACTTCCCGGTTCCACCCGTTGATTCTTTCCAGGACATTCGTTCCGCGATGGTACTGACTTTGGAAGAACTGGGTATCCCGGTTGAAGTACACCATCACGAAGTGGCTAACGCTGGTCAGTGCGAAATCGGTACTAAATTCAACACCTTGGTTCGTCGCGCTGACTGGACACAAGTGCTGAAATATGTGGTATTGAACACTGCACACGCTTACGGCAAAACGGCGACATTCATGCCAAAACCAATGGTTGGCGACAACGGTTCCGGCATGCACGTGCACCAATCCATCTGGAAAGATGGCAAAAACCTGTTCGCAGGCAACGGCTATGCTGGTTTGAGCGATTTCGCCCTGTACTACATCGGCGGTATCATCAAACACGCGCGTGCATTGAACGCGATCACCAACCCATCTACCAACTCCTACAAACGCTTGGTGCCAGGCTTTGAAGCTCCGGTTAAATTGGCTTACTCTGCTAAAAACCGTTCTGCTTCTATCCGTGTTCCATTCGTACATGGTGATAAAGCACGCCGTATCGAGGCTCGCTTCCCAGACCCAACCGCTAACCCATACCTGGCTTTCACAGCCTTGATGATGGCTGGCCTGGATGGTGTTCAGAACAAGATTCACCCAGGTGAACCAGCGACTAAAGACTTGTACCACTTGCCACCAGAAGAGGATGCATTGATCCCAACCGTATGTTCTTCTTTGGATCAGGCGTTGGAATATCTGGATAAAGACCGCGAGTTCTTGACCCGTGGTGGCGTGTTCTCTGATGACTTCATCGATGCTTATATTGATTTGAAGATGCAAGAAGTACAGCAACTGCGTATGACGCCACACCCATTGGAGTTTGGTTTGTACTACAGCTGCTAATTTAGCATGCACCAAAAAAGGGCGGTTTTAACCGCCCTTTTTTTATTGTCTGTAATGACAATAGAACTTTGACGGGACTCCGGCGTCAACCGATAATGCAATACTTCGTTGATTACTTGACAATTGTCATCTAAACTATTGGTATGAATAGATATTTATTTGCCATTCTTTTTCTGGGCGCATTGGGCTTACCAAACGCATCTGCCGAAATTTACAAACATGTGGATTCGGAAGGAAATGTGACTTATTCCAATGTAAAGATCAAAGGCGCCAAGAAGCTGGATCTGGAGCCTGCTGACACTAGCTTTGGTGGGGATGGTAATGCTGCCAAGCGCGCACCAGCGCCTAAAACGGCCACTCCAGCGGGTTTTCCTAAAGTAGACAGTGGCACGCAGAACGCGCGTGACAGTAAGCGAAAAGAAATCTTGCAAATAGAGCTAGATTCGGAAAGGGTTGCGCTGGAAAAGGCCAAGCAGGCTTATGCTGAGGCTGAGTCCAATCCGGAGGTGTATAAAACCAAGGATGGTAAAACTTTCCGGAATGTAGCCAAATATGAGGAAAAACTGAAGCCTTTGCGCGATGAAATTGAAGCGCATGAGCGCAATATCGAACTGCTACAGAAGGAAATCGGCAGTAATCATTAAGTCTTTAGATGTTTCCGTGAGCCACCTAAAAGCTGGCTCGGCTTTTGCTTAATATCAAGCACATTTTTATTTGCTGTGATAACTTAAGCAGATGGTACAAAGTATCCCCAACGGTTTCTCCGGCCTTGAATATCTGGCGACAGCAGTAATCCTGCTGGATGAGGCGCACCGTGTTGTCTATGCCAACCCAAGCGCGGAAATCCTGTTCGCAGTCAGCGCCAATCACATTGCCAACCAGCATATCTCCAATGTGTTCCAGAATTGCGATGTGCTGCAGATCGCCATCGAGAATGCGCTCAAGAACCATAGCCCATACCGGGAACACGAGCTGGTGCTGACAACCACACGTCAGCATTCGCTGGCAGTAACTTGTACCGTGACACCACTGGAATTGCCAGACGCTGTGCTGATGCTGGAGTTCCAGCAGATGGACCAACAGCTACGCATTGCCCGCGAAGAGCGCATGCTGATCCAGCAGCAAGCCAATGCGGAATTGCTGCGCAATCTGGCGCACGAGATTCGCAATCCCTTGGGTGGCTTGCGTGGTGCGGCACAATTGCTGGAACACGAATTGCCGCAACCGAATTTGCGCGAATACACACAGGTTATCATCAAGGAAGCAGACAGGCTACACAGCCTGATGGACAGGCTGCTGGTGCCGCATCGCGTGCCCAAATACGAGCCTACCAATATCCACGAGGTGCTGGAACGTGTACGCAGCTTGCTGTTGGCTGAATCGCCACATAACATCAAGGTGCATCGCGACTATGACACCAGTCTGCCGGAACTGATTGGTGATCGTGAGAAACTGATCCAGGCGGTGTTGAACATCGCGCGTAATGCGGTGCAGGCCATGCAGGCGCATCAGACAGCCGATGCACAGATAACCCTACGTACTCGCGCCGAGCGGCAGGTGACGCTGGCGAAGAAGCGCTACCGGGTTGCTATCAAACTGCAAATTATCGACAATGGCCCGGGGATTCCTCTGGACATTCGCGACAAGATTTTCTACCCGCTGGTTTCCGGTCGCGAAGGCGGCTCTGGCTTAGGGCTGGCACTGGCGCAGACCTTCATCACGCAGCATCATGGCATGATCGAATGCGACAGCCAGCCTGGCAGGACTTGCTTCACCATTCTGCTGCCGGTAGAAAGCAGCGTAATGAGACATTTGACAGCACAACAATAATTTTTAGGATTAACAGGCAACAAATATGAAACCGATCTGGATTCTGGACGACGACAAGTCAATTCGCTGGGTGTTCGAAAAAGCCTTGGCGCGTACGGATATGGAGTTCAAAACATTCTCATCCGTACCAGAGGCGTTGAACGCGCTGGAGCATGAGCTGCCACAAGTCGTGGTGAGCGATATCCGTATGCCCAATGGCTCCGGCCTGGATTTCCTGACTGACATCAAGCAGAAACATCCGGAGATCCCCGTCATCATTATGACCGCTTATTCTGATCTGGAGAGCGCCGTGGCGGCTTTTCAGGGCGGTGCGTTCGAGTACCTGGCCAAGCCCTTCGATGTAGATCAGGCAATTGATGTCATCAAGCGCGCGGTGGATGAAAGCATGCGCCAGGCGGTGGAAAACGTGCCGGCTGAGGAAGCACCGGAAATCATTGGCCAGGCGCCGTCCATGCAAGAAGTGTTTCGCGCCATTGGCCGCTTGAGCCGCTCGCATGCCACAGTGCTTATCAACGGCGAATCCGGCAGTGGCAAGGAGCTTGTGGCGCGCGCCTTGCACAAACATAGTCCGCGTGCTGACAAGCCTTTTATTGCCATCAACACCGCGGCAATTCCTAAAGACCTACTGGAATCCGAACTGTTCGGTCACGAGCGCGGCGCCTTCACCGGCGCGGCGGCAGCACGGCGCGGCCGCTTTGAGCAGGCGGATAACGGCACTTTGTTTCTGGATGAAATCGGCGACATGCCGGCCGATCTGCAAACGCGCTTGTTGCGCGTGCTGAGCGATGGTCAGTTTTATCGCGTAGGCGGCCACCAGCCGATCAAAGTCAATGTGCGCGTCATCGCCGCAACACATCAGGATCTGGAAGAGCGCGTCAAGCTCGGCCTGTTCCGCGAGGACTTGTTCCACCGTTTGAATGTAATTCGCCTGCGCCTACCGCCTTTGCGCGAACGTCGCGAGGATATTCCGTTGCTGACCAGGCATTTCCTCAATATCAGCGCGCAACAACTGGGCGTGGAGCCCAAACAGCTCTCCCCGGCTGCACTCAAATACCTGTCATCCGTCAATTGGAGCGGCAACGTGCGCCAGTTGGAGAACGTTTGCCACTGGTTAACCGTGATGGCGCCTGGTCAGAGCGTGGATGTGGTGGATTTGCCGCCCGAGCTGAAAGACGACAACAGTAAGCCAATCATTGCTAGCAGCTGGCAGGAAAGCCTGGCACGCGAAGTGGCCGATGCGCTTAATCGCGGCGAGCAGAACGTGCTGGATGCCAAAACCCGCGAGTTCGAACGCATCCTGATCGTGAACGCGCTCAAGCATACCGGCGGAAGGCGCATTGAGGCGGCCAACCAGCTCGGTATGGGGCGTAACACCATCACGCGCAAGATTCAGGAACTGGGCATCGAAGACTAGCCTGGTTTTTCATTGTGGTAGACGATGCCCTGGAAGCCGCATCCAGACTGGCTTGCAGGGTGGAGATTTCAACAATGAACGCGCGTGCGAGGCTTTAATTTGATATTTTGAGTAGTTCCGGCAGGTCAGCTACGGAGTCAATCAAGGCATCCGGTTTAATCGCAGAACTTTCGGCATAAGCCTGGCGGTATTTGCCAGTGCGCACCAGCACACCCATCAGGCCGGCTGTCTGCGCGCCACCGACATCCGAATCAATATCGTCACCCACCATCAGTACTTCATTGGACTGCATGTTTAAATCCGTCAGCGCCATATTGAAAAAATCTGCCGAAGGCTTGCCAATCAGCATCGCCTGTGTGTTGGCAGCATATTCCAGACCGGTAATAAACGCGCCAATGTCCATCTGCAGGCCATGTTCGGTCTGCCAGAAGCGGTTTTTGTGGATGGCAATCAGCTTGGCGCCGCGCGTCAGGCAGGCAAACACTTCGTTCAGCATTGGGTAAGTCCAGGCGTTGCCAATGTCACCCACGACAATGAAATTGGCCTCGGTGTCCGATTGCGGAAAATGCGCGAAATCCTGCTTCACGTCATTCGCTAGCAACAGGCGGCACACCGGGTTGGGTTGCTGCTGCAAATATTGTATCGCCGCCTGTGGCGCGCTCATGATTTCCTCGGTCGTTACATCAAAACCCAATGCCGCGAGCTTGCTCTGTAAGGCTGCCAGCGAGAGCGTGCTGGTGTTGGTGACAAAACGGCAGGCGTAGCCCGCCTGGCGAATCGCATTCGCCGCCGCAATCGCGCCAGGGATGGCGGTGTTGCCTACATACAGCACACCATCCAGATCAAACAGGATGGCTTTAATGGATGAAAACTTTGCCGCTTGCATCCAATTATTATACTGATACCATGGTGTCATGACACACATACAATCCTTCCAAGGCATCGTGCCGCAAATCGCCGCAAGTGCTTATGTGCATCCGCAGGCCACCGTCATTGGTGATGTACATATCGGCGAGCACAGCTCCATCTGGCCACAAACCGTGGTGCGCGGCGATGTCAACCTGATACGCATCGGCCACGGTACCAACGTGCAGGATTTAAGTACGCTGCATGTCAGCCACAAATCCAGTTGGGGTCCGGCAGGTGCGCCGCTTATCATTGGCAACCACGTCACCATCGGTCACAACGTCATTCTGCATGGCTGTACGGTGGAGGACGAATGCCTGATTGGCATGGGCAGCATCATGATGGATAAAACCGTAGTGCAGAAACACGTGCTGCTCGGCGCAGGCAGCTTGGTGCCGGAAGGCAAAGTGCTGGAAAGCGGTTATTTATATATGGGTCGCCCAGCCAAGAAAGTGCGCGCGCTGACAGCAGAGGAAATCGCACACTTCATGTATTCTGCCAATCATTACATCAAGTTGAAAAACGCGTATCTAACAGCAGGTTGAACGGGTGAAAATTTGCCGGGGTCGCCTATTACATCGTCATTCCCGCGAAGGCGAGGAAACAAGGCTAAAAGCCGAAGTTTCGAGGTACGGCCATCCAGCTAAAACAAAAAAGCATCCCCTCGCCCATTTTTAAGGGGAGAGGGTTAGGGTGAGGAGTTTTGTCGGGGGTAGCCTGACAGCTAACCACTTTCTTTTGTTTGTGCAAAAGAAAGTGATCAAAGACAACGAAGTTGCAGTGTAGGCTAACCTTCAGGCGCGGCAAGGGGAGGTAAGTCAAAACCATGCGGCGCAATGCCTTGTAGGGCGTCAATAGCGAAGCGTATTGCGCCGAAGGAAGGTTTTAAGGGGTTGTAGCGTTTCCATGCGGCGGATTACGCTTTGCTAATCCGCCCTACGAGTTCTACGAGCTTGGTGCGATAAGATTGTCCAGTACCTGATTTGAGTATTGGACGGTCACAATTAACTTTCCTCACCCAAACTCGCGAGCAAATCTGCCTGATGTTCCGCTGCCAGTGCGCCAATCAGTTCGTCCATATCGCCTTCGGTAATCGCGTCAATTTTGTACAGCGTGAGGTTGATGCGATGGTCGGTAATGCGGCCTTGCGGGTAGTTGTAGGTGCGGATGCGCTCACTGCGGTCGCCGGAGCCGATTAAATTGCGGCGCTCGCTGGCGATTTTGCTGTTTTGCTCATCCACTTGTTTGGCCTTGATGCGCGCAGCAAGCACCATCATGGCTTGCGCTTTGTTGCTGTGCTGGCTGCGGCCGTCCTGGCATTCCACCACAATGCCGGTGGGAAAGTGCGTAATGCGCACGGCAGAATCGGTTTTGTTGATGTGTTGACCGCCCGCACCGGATGCACGGAAGGTGTCAATGCGAATATCGGCGGGGTTGATGACTACATCGCTCACTTCGTCTACCTCTGGCAGCACGGCAACCGTACAGGCACTGGTGTGGATGCGGCCTTGCGTTTCGGTATCCGGCACGCGCTGCACGCGGTGACCGCCGCTTTCGAACTTGAGCTTGGAATACGCGCCGTAACCGATGATTTTGGCGATGATTTCTTTGTAGCCGCCTACTTCGCCTTCGTTGGCGCTCACCACTTCCACCTTCCAGCCTTGGCGTTCTGCGTAGCGGCTGTACATGCGGAACAAATCGCCCGCAAACAGGCCGGATTCATCACCACCCGTACCAGCGCGAATCTCCAGAAAGATGTTCTTCTCATCGTTCGGGTCTTTGGGCAACAGCAGCTTTTGCAGCTCGGCTTCGATGGTTTCCAGCTTGGCCTTGCCTGCGGAAATCTCCTCCTGCGCGAACTCCTTCATCTCCGGGTCGCTTAGCAACTCGTGCGCGGTTTTCAAGTCTGCCTCGGCCTGCTCAAAAGCGTGGTATTGCGCCACGATAGGCGTAATCTCGGCATGCTCGCGGGTGAGCTTGCGGTAATTGTCCATGTCGTTGGTGATTCCCTCGCTCGAAAGCAGGCGGTTCACTTCGTCTAGGCGCTCGCTCAGGTTGGCGAGCTTTTGTAGCATGCTAGGTTTCATTTAATTCTTGATCTGATAAATTTGGCGTAAGAGATGTTCGATACGAACATGTTCATCGCCGTGAGATTGATTTAGTGCGTGGCTGGGAGCGTGCAAAAACTTATTGGTAAGGCCGCTGCTGAGCAGCTCCAGCACTTTTTCCGGCGCCTCGCCTTTTTGCAGCTGTTTCAGCGCTTTGTCCAGCTCGATCTGGCGTAGACTTTCGGCATGGTCGCGTAAGGCTTTGATAGTGGGCACGGCATCGCGTTTTTTCAACCAGTGCATAAAGCTTTCCACGCGCGCTGCCACAATCTGCTCGGCGTTTACGGCGGCTTCCTGCCGGTTATCCATGCCATCGGAAACCACTTGAGCCAAATCGTCCACGGTGTACAGGAACACGTCGTCCAGCTGGGCAACTTCCGGTTCGATGTCACGGGGCACGGCCAGATCCACCATGAACATCGGGCGGTGTCTTCTGGCCTTGACGGCGCGTTCCACCATGCCTAGCCCTACAATCGGCAGCTGGCTGGCGGTGCTGGTGATGACGATATCGAAGTCGGCAAGGCGATTCGGTAGGTCATGCAACAAAATCGCCTCGCTTTTCACGCCAAGCGTATCTATTTTCTCGGCCAAATCCTGACCGCGCTCAAGTGTGCGGTTGGCGACAGTGATACTGCGTGGCTTTTGGGCGGCAAAATGGTCGGCGCATAACTCAATCATCTCACCCGCGCCGATAAATATTACGTGCTGGTCACGAATGTCGCCGAAGATACGCTGCGCCAGCTTGACGGCCGCCGCCGCCATGGAAATGCTGCTGGCGCCAATGTCGGTGTTAGTGCGCACTTCTTTGGCTACTTCGAAAGTGCGCTGAAACAGTTTGTGCAATAAGGTACCCAGCGTGCCGGCTTCCTGTGCGATTTTGACTGATTGCTTGAACTGGCCGAGAATCTGCGGCTCGCCCAGCACCATGCTGTCCAGACCACAGGCCACGCGGAACGCGTGTTTTACGGCTTCCTCGTTTTGCAGGGTGTAAGTGTAAGGCTGGATCTTATCCGGCGCCAGCTGGTGATAGTCCGCCAGCCAGGTCACGATCAGATCGGCTTGCTCGGATTGCACATAAATTTCGGTGCGGTTGCAGGTAGAGAGAATCGCGGCTTCGGCGGCATTCTTCGCGGTCAGGTCGCTCAGGGCGTGGCGCAACGTTTCGTTGTTGAACGCGACGTGCTCCCGGATTGAAATTGGCGCGGTGGTATGGTTGACGCCGATGGTAAATAATTGCATAGGCGTAATTTTCGGCGATTCGCTTATCTTAAGCAAGAAATAGCGTTAAAATACCAACTTGGATAGAATTATTAGTCAACATTTAAAGTCACGGACATTATCATGAGCAAAACATTCCGCATCGCCCCCAGCATCCTGTCTGCCAATTTTGCCAAATTGGGCATGGAAATCGAAAACGTCATCAAATCCGGTACGGACATTGTGCACTTTGACGTGATGGATAACCATTTTGTGCCCAACCTGACGATTGGCCCGCTGGTGTGTGATGCAATTCGTGATATCTCCAAAGAGGTTGGCGCTTTGATCGACGTGCATTTGATGATTGAACCGGTAGACCGTATCGTGCCGGATTTTGCCAAAGCTGGCGCAAACATCATTACTTTCCATCCTGAGGCTTCTACGCATATCGACCGTACGTTGAACCTGATTCGCGACAACGGCTGTAAATCTGGTCTGGTATTCAACCCGGCTACGCCACTGCACTATCTGGATTATGTGATGGATAAAGTGGATATGGTGTTGCTGATGTCGGTAAACCCGGGCTTTGGCGGCCAGAAATTCATCCCTAGCGCACTGCAGAAATTGCGTGAGGCACGCGCTAAAATTGACGCCTACACCAAAGAAACCGGTCGCGAAATCTGGCTGGAAATCGACGGTGGCGTGAACGCACAAAACATTGTGGATATTGCTAGAGCAGGCGCGGATACATTTGTGGCCGGCAACGCAATCTTTACCAAAGGGTTGGATTCTGACCCGAATCGCTATGACACGGTCGTGAAAGAATTGCGTGCCGCGTTGGCAACAGTTTAATTCAAGAAGATATGAATTCCCAGGTACACAAATTGCAATTTGGTTGGCATGACAGCTGGCGATGGTGGCGATAAGCCACCTTGCGGCGGAGTTTTACGCGCCACTTTTTGCACTTGATTAAACTTGGGAATTTTATGTCACACATACTCACTTTAAATGAATTCAACAGCCTTGCGCAACAAGGCTACAACCGTATTCCGCTCGTGCTGGATGCCCCGGCGGATCTTGATACCCCGTTATCGCTTTACCTGAAACTGGCTGGAAAGCCATATTCCTATTTGCTGGAGAGCGTGCAAGGCGGTGAGCGTTTCGGGCGGTATTCCATCATCGGCCTGCCTGCCAGAACGCTCATACTGGCGCGTGGTTTCGAAGTGCAGGTGCTGCAGGATGGCGTAGCTGTCGAGAGATACGCAAATACCAATCCACTTGATTTCGTCAAGGCTTTCCAGACTCGCTTCAACACACCACCGGCCGAGCAGTTGCCTTACACCGGGCTGCCACGTTTTACGGGCGGTCTGGCGGGTTATTTCGGCTACGAAACCATTGCTTATATCGAGAAACGCCTCGCAGCTAACGATAAACCGGATGCGCTTGGCGTGCCGGATGTACTGCTGATGGTGTCGGAAGAGATTGCCGTGGTGGATAACTTGAGTGGCAAGCTGTATCTGATCGTATACGCCAACCCGCAGGAACAAGGTGCCTACGATAAAGCGATGGCGCGTTTGCAGGCGCTGCAGCAACAAATGCACGCTACGGCGGATGCCCCGGAAGCCAATACTCATGCGCCTGTTGAGGCAGTCTCCGAATTCGGAGAAGCTAATTTCAAAGCCGCGGTCAAGCGTGCGCAGCAGTATATCCTGGAAGGTGACATCATGCAGGTAGTGCTGGCGCAACGCATGAGCCAACCATTTGCCGCACACCCATTAACTTTATATCGCGCCTTGCGCAGCCTCAATCCATCGCCTTACATGTTCTATTACGACATGGGCGACCACCATGTCGTGGGGGCATCGCCGGAGATTCTGGTGCGGTTGGAAGATGATGCCGTGACGGTGCGACCGATTGCCGGTACGCGCCCACGTGGCAAGACGCGCGAGCAGGATTTTGCGCTGGCCGAAGAGCTGTTGGCAGACCCGAAAGAGCGTGCTGAACATGTGCAACTCATGGATTTGGGGCGCAACGATGTAGGTCGTGTCGCACAAATCGGTTCTGTCAAAGTAACAGACAATATGGTTATCGAGCGCTATTCGCATGTGATGCATATCGTCTCCAATGTGGAAGGAAAGTTAAAACCGAACATGGATGCGATTGATGTACTGAAAGCCACCTTTCCGGCGGGTACCGTTTCCGGTGCCCCTAAGGTGCGGGCGATGGAGATCATCCATGAGTTGGAGCCAAGCAAGCGTGGTATCTATGCAGGTGCGGTCGGTTATCTGGGATTCAATGGCGATATGGATGTGGCGATTGCTATCCGTACTGCCGTGGTCAAAGACAACACGCTCTACGTGCAAGCGGGCGCGGGTATCGTGGCTGATTCGGTGCCGCATAACGAATGGGTAGAGACGCAAAACAAAGCGCGTGCAGTGCTGCGCGCGGCCGAAATGGCGCTTTCCGGCTTGGGTAAGGGAGAATAGTCATGTTGCTGATGATAGATAATTACGACTCGTTTACCTACAACCTGGTGCAATATTTTGGCGAACTGGGGCAGGATGTACAGGTGTACCGCAACGACGAGATAGACCTGAAGAAAGTAGCTGAGCTGAAGCCACGCTATATCGTCATCTCGCCTGGCCCATGCACGCCGAATGAGGCGGGCATCAGCGTGCCTTTGATCCACGAATTTGCGGGCAAGATTCCTTTGCTGGGCGTGTGTTTGGGGCATCAGAGCATTGGCCAGGCGTTTGGCGGCAAAATCATCAAAGCCCAGACACTGATGCACGGCAAAACTTCGCTGATTCATCACAAGAGTGTCGGTGTATTCAGGGATTTGCCTAACCCTTATACCGCGACACGCTACCACTCTCTGGTTATCGAACGTGAGACGATACCCGATTGCCTGGAAATTACTGCCTGGACGGATGATGGCGAGATCATGGGTGTGCGGCATAAAACCTTGCCAGTAGAAGGTGTGCAATTTCATCCGGAATCCATCTTGACCGAATATGGGCATGAGCTTTTAGATAATTTTCTTAAGGCGTACTGATGTTCAAGGAAGCACTCAACAGTCTACTTAATCACCAAGACCTGAGTCATGACCAGATGCTTGCAGTGATGCAGCAGGTAATGGGCGGCGAGCTCACGTCTGCGCAAATCGCGGCTTTGTTGATTGCCTTGCGCATGAAGGGCGAGACAGTAGATGAGATTGCCGCAGCGGCAACCGTGATGCGCCAGCTCTCCACCAAGGTGGATATTCAGGAAAAAGCGTATCTGGTGGATACCTGCGGCACGGGTGGTGATGGCATCCAGACTTTCAACGTATCCACCGCCTGCGCTTTTGTGGCCGCAGCCGCAGGCGCCAAAGTCGCCAAGCATGGCGGACGTTCGGTATCTTCCACCAGCGGCAGCGCCGATGTGCTGGAAGCGCTGGGGGTTAATGTCAACCAGACACCGGAGCAAGTGGCCAAAAGCGTCAATGAGATTGGTATCGGTTTCATGTTCGCGCCCAATCATCACAGTGCGATGAAGCATGCTGCGCCAGTAAGGCGCGAGTTGGGCGTGCGTACCTTGTTCAATTTGCTGGGGCCGCTGACCAACCCTGCTTCTGCCAAGCGGCAGGTAATGGGCGTATTTGACAAGGAGCTGACAGGCAAGCTGGCGCGCGTACTGCAAAAACTGGGTTCCGAACATGTGCTGGTAGTGCATGGCGCCGATGGCATGGACGAGATCTCTTTTTCTGGCGACACTTACGTGGCCGAGCTTAAAGACGGCAAAATCAGCGAATACACGCTTAACCCATCGCAATTCGGCTTGAAGATACACTCTCTCAAAAGTATTCGTGTTGAGAATGCGGAGCAATCCAAAGCCATGATTCTGGATGTGCTGGAGGGAAAATCAAGTATCGGCACACAGAGCGCGGCGCGCGACATCGTGCTGTTGAATGCGGGCGCGGCAATTTATGTGGCAGGTCTGGAAGCTAGTCTGGACGCTTCAATTCGGCATGCCGCCCAAGTGATCGATAATGGCGCTGCACTGCAAAAACTACACCTGCTGGTGCAGCTGACCAACGCAGCCTCATGAGCCGCACACCCGCCGAAACCCACGTTTACGCCAACGTCCGGATGGACGATTTTCCCCCACAAGGAAAAGCCACCCATGTTGCTTAGGCGGCTATTGATATTGTTAATTGCTTTGCTGGCAGTGGCTTGCCGTGCCGAGGTGCCGCAATCTGCCGCCATGTCGGAAAGCGCGCAGCAGGCGGTTTCCAGCACAACGAACGATGCGCTCAACGATGCATATCAGCGCAAACTATCCAACGTCTGGCTGGAGGGTGAAGGCGCAGTGAAAAAGCTGCTGCCGGATGACAATAAAGGCTCGCGGCATCAAAAGTTTCTGGTAGGCATTGGTAACGGCAAAACCTTGTTGTTCGCGCACAATATCGACCTTGCACCGCGCATCGGCGATTTGAAGGTTGGCGATACTGTCACTTTTCGTGGCGAATACGTTTACAATCCCAAAGGCGGTGTGGTGCACTGGACGCATCGTGATCCGCGTGGCGAGCTGCAGGGCGGCTGGATTAAACATAACGGTAGAACATATGAGTGACATTTTAAACAGGATACTGGAAACCAAATTTGAGGAAATTGCAGCGGCAAAAGAAAGCATCAGCCTGGAGCAGATGCAGGCGCTGGCACGCGCGCAATTACCCGCGCGGGATTTTGTCGGCGCGATTCGTGCCAGGATCGAGGCAGACCAAGCGGCGGTGATTGCCGAGATCAAGAAAGCCAGCCCGTCCAAAGGGGTGATTCGTCCGGATTTCAAGCCGGCGGAAATCGCCGCAAGCTATGAAAGAGGCGGCGCAGCGTGTTTGTCAGTACTCACTGACGTGCAATATTTCCAAGGTTCACCAGAATATCTCAAACAGGCGCGTGCCGCATGTGATTTGCCGGTGCTGCGCAAGGATTTTATGATAGACCCATATCAAGTGTATGAAGCGCGTGCGATGGGTGCCGATTGTATCCTGCTGATAGCGGCGGCGCTGGGTTTGCCCGAGATGCAGGCGCTGGAGAAAGTGGCGCACGAGCTGGGCATGGCGGTGCTGGTGGAAGTACACAATGCCGAAGAACTGGCACAGGCTATCCAATTGGAAACACCTTTGCTGGGTATCAATAACCGCAATCTGCGCACATTCGAAGTGACCCTGCAAACGACGCTGGATCTGCTGCCCAGTATTGGCAGAGACAAGATCGTGGTGACCGAGTCCGGTATCTTCACGGCAGATGATGTCGCCTTGATGCGCAGGCACAATGTGCATACGTTCCTGGTCGGTGAAGCATTCATGCGTCAAACCGACCCAGGTGCAGAGCTTGCGAAAGTATTTGCATAGCCTTATCGCATAGCGGTGTTGTCGGGTTTTGCCGTACAATTATTCGTACTGTCTTCAACCTTCAGCCTTGCTCTGCATCAAGGCTAAGCAAATTTTGAAACAAAAGGGACATATGAGCCAATTCCTGCCTATCCGCCCGCGCCGCATGCGCCGTGATGACTTCTCCCGCCGCATGATGCGCGAGCATGTGTTTACCGCCAACGATTTGATTTACCCGGTATTCGTGCTGGAAGGCGAAAACCGTACCGAAGCTGTGGCCAGCATGCCCGGCGTGCAGCGCCAGAGTATCGATATTTTGCTTGAAACGGCGGAGGAATGCGTCAAGCTGGGTATTCCGGCCATCGCCATTTTCCCAGTGGTGCCGCAAGTGGGAAAAAGTCTGGATGCCACAGAAGCCTTTAACCCAAAAGGCTTGGTGCCTCGTACGGTAAAAGCACTGAAAAAAGCATTCCCTGAGCTTGGCATCATCACAGATGTCGCGCTAGACCCCTACACTACACATGGGCAAGACGGCCTGATTGATGGCACAGGCTATGTGCTGAATGACGAAACCGTGGCCGTGCTGGTGAAACAAGCCTTATGCCATGCCGAAGCCGGCGCGGATATCGTGGCGCCAAGTGACATGATGGATGGCCGCATCGGCGCGATACGCGATGCGCTGGAGGAAGCTGGCCATATCCACACCCGCATCCTCGCCTACTCCGCCAAATATGCTTCCAGCTTCTACGGGCCTTTCCGTGATGCAGTCGGCTCGGCCGCCAACCTGGGCAAAGGCAATAAATATACTTACCAGATGGATCCGGCCAACTCCGACGAAGCGATTCGTGAAGTCGCCATGGATATCGAAGAAGGCGCCGACATGGTCATGGTCAAACCGGGCATGCCGTATCTCGATATCGTGCGCCGTGTGAAGCAGGAATTTGGCGTGCCCACTTTTGCCTATCATGTCAGTGGTGAATACGCCATGCTGAAAGCTGCCGCGCAAAACGGCTGGCTGGATGAGAAAGCCTGTGTGATGGAGGCGATGCTCAGCTTTAAGCGCGCCGGGGCGGATGGGGTGCTGACGTATTATGCGATGGATGTGGCGCGGTGGTTGAAATAAACAAAAGCGGCTGCGAAGCTGAACCGCGTTGTTACGCGGTGCTCGCAACCTCGCTGTACTTTACGTACTATCTCGGTTCCTGCGCTCCGTGCGCCTAGCATTTCTAGCTTCTCGCTCGCTTTTTGCCGAGTAAGTTGGATGTGACAAAACAGAGTTCCATCTTCACGTGCGCGCGTTCATTTAGTAAAACAGATGCCCTGTAAGCCAATCTGGATGCGGCCTCCAGGCCGGTGTGTTGTATAATGAATATCTGCGCTTGAATTTTTCTGTCTTTTTTAACCCCAATCGTGTTGAGTAATCGAGTAATACACTATACTGCGCGCATGAGTTTGGATGCATTTTCCGATGATGTGTTGATGACGAAGTTCTGCGCAGGCGATGTGCAGGCTTTCGAGTTGTTGTATACGCGGCATGAAAAGCCGTTGTATCGCTATATCCGCCGTGTGCTAGGGGCAGACAACGAGCCACAGGCGAATGAAGTATTTCAGGATACCTGGATGAGGCTGGTGGATAACCGCGCCGGCTGGCGCGAGCGTGAGGATGCGAGCTTCAAGACCTGGCTGTTCATGCTGGCGCATCATCGTGCGGTGGATGTGCTGCGTAAAGGCGGCCGCGAAGTTTCGGCTGACGAAGGCTGGCAGGACAATGAGTCTGAGTCGCCCTGGCAATTGTGGCCTGCATCCAGTGCCGATGAGCCAGAGCAGCAGGCCTTCTGGCGCAAGGCGGGCAAGCAGTTGCTGGATTGTCTGGAAGGGTTGCCTGCGTTGCAGCGCGCGGCTTTTTTGCTGCACCACGAGGATGGATTGAGTTTGGATGAGATGACACGGATACTGGATGCGGAATTCGAGACGGTGAAAAGCCGTCTGCGTTATGCGCTCTCCAAGCTGCGGGCTTGCATGGGCGCCTATTTACCGCCCGCGAAGAATTGATATGGATTTACGCGACCCACATTTGGAAAAAGTCCTGCAGCATGCGCCAGACCGCGACATGGTGCCGGGCGAGATTGTGCGTAAAAAAGTGCTAGAACACGCAAAACAGGCAAGCCAGAAGCCGCATGGATATTGGCTTGCAGGCCTGTTATCCGGCATGAGGAATTGGCAATGGGCGGGCATGGGCAGTGTGGCGGTGGCTTTGCTGGTGCTGTTGATGGTGCATGAACAGCGGCCAGCGGATAGCGAATGGGCGCCACCGACGGCTCCGGAACAGGCGGCGAGAGCCGATGCGCCAAAGCGCAAAGCTGCGGTGGCTAAACCGGCGGCAGAGGAACTGGCGCCTGAGGAAATGGCTGCTCCGGCAGAAGTGCCGGCTACACCTGAGGCGTTTGCTGATACCGCTACTGCACCAAAGGCTGAAGCTGAGCAGGCGGCTCCTGTGATGGCAGACGCGCTATCGCAGGAAGGTGCCGCGCCTTTGCCCAAGGAGGACGCGAATGCTGAAGCCGATGCGTTGGCCGAGCCGCGTGCTAAATCCACACTGGAGGCGTCTGCTGAAGATGTGGCAGGGGAATCTGAGGATGCGGATGCTAACTTGCAATATGCGTTGATGACGCAAGGCGGCAAAGCGCTGGCAGAACAGGACATCCGGGCGGGCAATCACCGCTTGCTGAAGATCGAAACGCCGCAAGGCGGCCGCTGTGATGAGCCCAGCGCACATGTGTCGCGGGCCGATACAGAGACCGGCTATCCGATTGAGATAGTGAATGTGTGCGTGGTGCCGGTTGCACTGATAGACGAAACAGAAGCATACAACCAGGCGATGCGCGCTTGGTACAAGCAGCGGGTCAACCAATAAGCGCTGCAAGCTCCTGTGCATTGGCGCGGTGCATGCTGGTGTTGTTCACGGCGGCCTTGGGCGCGATGCGCAGATCATCCACATCGAATACGCTGAGCTTGATAAGGCCATGTTCCGTCTCTAGCGTGAATACTGGCACGGTCTTGCGCACTTTTTCTTTTTTATCCTTACTGGGCCTGTCGGAAAGGCGATAGCTTTTTTCGCTACTTTGGAAAGGAATCTGCTGGTTCAGCAGAAATAGTTCGACTTCCTTGGCGCTGTCGGCAAACAGATGGAGATCGGTCTGGGCGAATTTGCCAGCCGTGCCATCCAGTACGGAACCCGTAAGGTGTGGGTTGAAGCGCTCGAACAGGCGCATAGTCGCCAGTGCAGTCTTGCGCAGGTCCAGCAGGTTCTGTGGCTGTTCATCCGCATGGAAAATTTCGTGGTAAAGCCGTACTTCTTCCTCAATCTCCGCATTGCTGGGCAGCATGCTGCCATCCGTTACGCCCAGTTGCCGTCCGGCTTTCTTTTTGGCGTAACCATAATCAAACACCCCCTCTTCGGCCATCATGCGTGCGGCAGCCTGCGCAATTATTTGCCGAATATGGTGGGGGTGCTCTTTCATGGCGGCTTAATTTGTTCTATGCAACAGCCGCGTTGCTGCATCCGCCGGGTCTGCGAAAGGTCTAGGTTCGCTGTGCGCTGGTGTTTGTGCCGGTTTCGGTGGCGGTAGTAGAGTATCGTTTGACGGTGGTTGCAGTGGATTGTCCGTCAGACTATCCGGGAATGTACTGGGTGTGCTGTCATCCGAATCGAACAGCCCTGGCAGGCTGCGTTCGACTGAAGGTGGCGGGTTTTCATGGTAAAAGTATTCGTAAACGCCTTCTTCACTCTCGTCTACCAGAGTGCCAAGTGTCGGATCGATCTTGACCTTCATCACGCCATCCGGCATCGCCATCGGCGTGTCGGGAGTGGTACGCAGGGCGGTGTCCATGTATTTGATCCAGATCGGCAAAGCTGCCCGACCGCCGGTTTCGTCTTTGCCAAGGGCGCGCGGCTGGTCGTAGCCTATCCAGGCAATCGCGACCTGTCTGGGCGTGTAGCCGGCGAACCAGGCATCGTAGTGATTATTGGTGGTACCGGTTTTGCCGGCAATATCCTGTCGGCCCAGTGCTTTTGCCCGGGTAGCGGTACCAAACTGGATCACATCGCGCATCATGGAGGTCATCAGGAACGCGTTGCGGCTGTCAATCACACGCGGCGCATCCTTGCGGGCAACCGGGTAGTGCATTTGTTCGATGATTTTACCCTCGCTGTCGGTGATTTTGGTGATGAGATGCGGTTTAATGCGGTAGCCGCCATTGGCGAAAACGGCATAACCGGCTGCCATGTTCCACGCGGTGGTCGAGCCAGCACCCAGCGCCATGGTGAGGTAAGCGGGATGGTCTTTGCGTGAAAAGCCGAACTTGGTCACGTAATCTTGTGCATAGCGTGCGCCGATGCTTTGCAGAATACGGATGGAAACCATATTCTTGGATTTGGTCAGCGCAGTGCGCATGCGGATCGGGCCATCATATTGCCCGTCAAAGTTTTTGGGCTCCCAGTCTTTGGTACTGCCGGTTTCGCCCGCGGACATTGAGATCGGCTCATCTTCAATAATGCTGGCCGGGGTAAAGCCTTTTTCCAGCGCGGCGGAATAGACAAACGGTTTGAAACTGGAGCCGGGTTGCCGCCAGGCCTGAGTGACGTGATTGAACTTGCTTTTGTTAAAATCAAAGCCGCCTACCAGTGCTTGTACTGCGCCGGTTTCCGGGTCGAGTGCCACTAGTGCCGCTTCGACTTCCGGAAGCTGCACTATATGCCAGATGTCCTGGCTTTTGATGATGCGGACGACCGAACCGGGTTGGATCTTGCGGTTTGCGACATTTTTGTCTGCGAGGTTTTTTTGCAGCAAGGATAATCCGGCACCAGTAATCGTGAGCAGGCCATCCTGTTTGCTGAATACGCTAACTGCTTTGGGGGTGATTTCCGTGACGACTGCCGGTACCAGCCCTTGATAAGCCTCCATATCATCCAGTACTTCGTTCAAACCCTCCTCAAAGCTACCGGATTTGAGCTGATTCAGGTCTATGTTTTTTTCGGGCTTCTGATAGCCTTGCCGTTGCTGATATTCGAGAATGCCGCGCGCTACGGCTGCATTCGCGGCTTCCTGGCTGGTTTTTTTGATGGTGGTGTACACCTTTAGCCCGCTGCTGTAGATCTCTTCCTGATAGCTCTCATATAGCATTTGGCGCACGATTTCCGCGACATAGTCTGCTTGCAAGTCGTTCATCTGCTTGGATGATTTGAATTTGAGCTTGTAGCTCATGGCGTTTTTATATTTGGCTTCATCAATAAAGCCATAACGACGCATGTCGCGCAGCACCTCGTGCTGGCGTGCAATCGCACGATCCGGATGGGTAAAAGGATTGTAGCCAGAAGGCGCCTTGGGTAATCCGGCTAGGAGTGCGGCCTCAGCCAGGGTAAGCTTGCCGAGTGGTTTGCCGTAATAGACTTGGGATGCCGCTGCAAAGCCATAAGCACGCTGCCCGAGGTAAATCTGGTTAAGATACAGTTCCAGTATCTGGTCTTTGCTCAAGGCTTTCTCGATTTTGATTGCCAGCAATGCTTCCTTAACCTTGGTGAGAATGGTGCGTTTTTTGCCGGGTGAGGTAAAGAAGTTCTTGGCCACTTGCATGGTAATGGTGCTGGCACCCTCATGCCCTCTGCCTGTGAGGTTGTTGCGGATAGCACGCGCAATGCCTTTGGTATCTACACCGCCATGCTGATAAAAACGCCGGTCTTCAATGGCTAGCACTGCATCTTTGAGATCTTTGGGAACATTCTCAATTTTGATAAAAGCGCGCCGCTCTTCGCCGAATACGCCCATTAAGGCACCATCGGCCGAATAAACGCGTAATGGGAGCTTGGGATGGTAGTCGGTCAGGCTTTCCAGAGATGGCAAGGTTGGGTAGATTAAAGTGACCGCTAGCGCTCCAAGCGAGGCAATGGCCAGCACAAATACTACGGCAAACAGGATAAGGAAGTGCCACCATTTTTTAGGAGTCATAAAGGCAATTTAGATCAAAAAACATGCAGGTACATAGTATATAAGGTAAAGCGGATAACCCAAAATTTAATGGTCTTGGCTGCTGTTATATAAAGAGGGTTAAAAATATACTTTTGTTGTAAAAGCGCCAATATGGTTCCCTTAAAAACATTATTTGCTTTACAGGCCGTAAAGTTGTTGCTAGGATTTAATGTAAATTATCGTAATTGTGCGTAACTAACGAATATAGAAAGAGAATTTTAATTTGAAATTCGACTTTTTTAATGAAAGCACGCCGCCCCTGATTGGCGTTGATGTTGGGGCGTCTTCGGTCAAGATGGTGGAATTATCCGGTTCGACCAAGACCGGATACCGCTTGGAAGGGTATTCTGTTGCTGCAGTGCCTAAAGATGCTGTCACGGACGGGAATGTGACGAATTTGGAGCAAGTGGCTGAATCCGTCAAGCTGGCATGGAAGTTGTTAGGTACGCGTGAAAGACGTGCGGCGATGGCATTGCCTTCGGCTGCGGTGATTGCCAAAAAAGTGATGATGATGGCGGACTTGCGTGAAGATGAGATGGAGGTGCAGGTCGAAGGTGAGGCGAATCAGTATATCCCTTTCCCGCTGGAAGAGGTGAATATTGATTTTCAAGTGCTGGGCTCGGCGCCTAATAACCCGGATGAAGTTGAAGTGCTGATCGCTGCTGCGCGCAAGGAAAAAATCGAAGATCGTGTGGCTGCTGCAGAAGAGGCTGGTCTTAAGGTGATCGTGATGGATGTAGACACCTATGCTACCGAGGCAGCTTATCAGTTGGTGGCGAATCAATTACCCAGCGCAGGCAAAGACCAGACGGTCATGGTTGTGGATTTAGGTGCTGCCACAATGCATATTAATGTATTGCATGATAACAAATCGGTTTATATTCGTGAGCAAGCCTTTGGTGGTGCGCAATTGACTCAGGAGATTCAGCGCCGTTTTGGTCTTTCGGCAGAAGAATCTGAGATCGCCAAACGCAAAGGCGGTTTGCCAGATAGTTATGAAAGTGAAGTTTTGCAGCCATATATGCATGCCTTGGCAACAGAGGTGGCGCGTGGGATGCAGTTTTTTACCAGTTCCACCCAATATAACCGGGTAGATCATATCGTATTGGCTGGTGGGTGCGCGGCAATTCCGGCGATGGATGTGATGGTGCAGGATCGTACGCAGGTGAATACGGTGGTTGCCAACCCGTTTCAATCTATGACAACAAGTAACCGTGTGAAACAACAGCAATTGGCAATAGATGCCCCGGCTTTGCTGGTGGCATGCGGCTTGGCAATGCGAGGAGTGGATTAACATGATTCGTATCAATCTACTGCCGCATCGTCAAATCAAACGCGCAGAGCGGCAAAGGCAGTTTGGGTTAATGGCGCTGATGGCCTTGATTGCTGCTGGTGCGGTGGTTTTTATGGGGTGGACGTATCTGGGAGCCAGAAAGGATGCACAGCTTGAACGGAACGCGCGCCTAGAAACTGCGATTGTTGAGCTGGATAAAAAGATTGCCGACATTAAAAACCTTAAAGAGCAGATTAGTGCGTTATTGGAGCGTAAACAGGTTGTAGAAAACCTGCAAACGAATCGCAGTCAATCTGTAGTCGTTCTTGATGAGCTGGCAAGACAGCTGCCTGAGGGCATGTATCTGACCAGCATTAAGCAGACAGGCAATATGATTGCATTGCAAGGCGTGGCGGACACAAATGCGCGCGTAGCTACTTTGGTGCGTAATCTCACAGTATCAAACTGGATGGAATCGCCCGTGCTGGTGGAGATTAAAGCAATAACCGTAAACGGTGTGAGACAGAACGAATTTACGCTGAACGTCAACTTAAAAGCTCAACAGGCAAGCGATGCTGCTGACCCCAATAAAAAGGGCGCTAAATCATGAAATTAGATGATTTTAGAAATATAGACCTGAATAATGTCGGCAATCTGCCTGTACCCGTCAAGCTGGTTTTACTGGTAGTCATTTTTGTAGTGCTGGTTTTCCTGGGTTATTGGTTGTTGTGGAGTGATCAGATCGAAGAGTGGGATCAAGCTGTAGCCAAAGAGCAGGAGTTGAGGGATACCTTTCTTATCAAGAAGAGCCAGGCTGTCAAGATTGATGCTTACCGGCAACAGATGGTGGATATTGAAAAAACGTTTGGCGCATTATTAAAACAGCTGCCAGACAAGTCCCAGATGGATGGTTTGCTGACAGACATTAACCAGGCTGGGCTCGGACGAGGCTTGGAGTTCGAGTTGTTCAAGCCTGGCGCGGAAGTCATCGCGGACTTTTATGCCGAAATGCCTATACAAGTAAAAGTAAAGGGCACATATCATGATATAGGTGCTTTTGCGACAGATGTTTCTAAACTGTCCAGAATTGTGACGCTGAACAATCTTAACATTATGCCCATGAATAAAGATACTAAAGATGGCTTGCTTTCCATGGAGGCTGTGGCTCAAACATACCGATATTTGGATGCCTCTGAAGTAGCTAGCCGTAATGCCCAAAAGAATGCAAGCAAGGATAAGAAATAATGCGAGTGTCTAATGGTTTTATAAGCGCCATTCTGGCTGCCGGGTTATTAACCGGCTGTGGCGGTGATAAGGGGGATGACCTCGACCAATTTATGGCCAATGCCGCTAACGATATGAGTAAAAATGTACAGCCTCTGCCGGAAGTGAAGCCTTATACTCCTTTGCAATATAACGCGGATACAACTTTGTCAGACCCTTTTCGTGCTCGTAAGGTGGTTGGTGCGAATGGAGGTTTGCAACCTAATTTGAACAGACCAAGGGAATCGCTGGAGGCTTATCCTTTGGAAAGCCTGAAGTATGTAGGTATGTTAAGCAGGAAAAAAAGTACGTACGGACTGATTAAGAAGCCGGATAACGCGATTGAACAGGTTAAAGTAGGCAATTATATGGGGCCTAATTATGGCTTGGTAACGACAATCAGCGAGGGCGCAATTGAGCTTAAAGAACTTGTGCAAGATGATACGACAGGTGACTGGGTAGAACGTAGTGCAAGCCTAAACTTGCAAGAATAATATGATGGGAATCAATATGAACAATGCATTGATCAAATTTTTCGCGGCGGTGTTGCTATTGACGCTATGGAGTCTGGGGCAGGCATTTGCTGCAGATACGGAAAATGTTTACGGTAACGCGATAGAAAATATTGATTTTTCGACATTGTCAGGTGGTCGAGTAACTGTTCGTGTCAAACTCAAGTCCCCTTTGGTAAATCCGCCCGCCAGTTTCACATTGAACAATCCATCCCGCATAGCGCTGGATTTTCCTGATACTGCAAACGGTTTGGCAAAGAGCAATGTCGCAGCGGATCAGGGGGCACTTAGGAGCATAACGATGGCGCAAGCCAAAGACCGTACCCGTATGGTGCTGAATTTGAGCAAAAACGTGGCTTACAACACTTCGCTCAATGGCGATGAAGTTATTATCAATTTGCAAGGCAGTGAAGTAGGCGTAGGTAGCCCGAGCACAGAAACACGATTTGCGGAATCACGCGCCAGCAATGTGGAACATGCCATTACCGGTGTTGATTTTGCGCGTGGTAAAAACGGCGAAGGTCGTATCATGGTGGATTTGTCCGATGCAAGCACGGGCATCAACATCAAGCAAAAAGGCAAATTGATTACGGTGGATTTTATCAATACAGATGTTCCGGCTGAGTTGCAGCGCCGCTTGAACGTGATTAACTTCAACACCCCTGTCTTGTATGTGGACACCATGAAGCAGGGAAAAAATAGCCGTATGGTGATTGAGCCTAAAGGCGAGTGGGAGCAGTCCGCTTATCAGGCAGATAAAAAGTTCATCATTGATGTGCGCCAGAAAGTTGAAGACCCTAACAAGCTGGTGCAAAGCTCGAAACAAGGCTATGCCGGTGAGAAGTTGTCACTGAATTTCCAGAACATTGAAGTGCGTTCCGTGTT
>JBGANT010000013.1:0-51302 GCA_044222155.1 Methylophilus sp. | reverse complement strand
GGCTTTTTATTCATGTGCTTTACTGATTAAGCTGCGTAATTGGCTGCAGCAAAATCCCAGTTCGCCAAGCTTGCCAGGAAAGTCTCGACGAATTTTGGACGTGCATTGCGGTAATCGATGTAGTAGGCGTGTTCCCATACGTCCACAGTCAGCAAGGCTTTGTCGCCTGTGGTAAGCGGTGTGCCAGCCGGACCCATGTTGACGATGTCTACGCTGCCGTCGGCTTTTTTCACCAGCCATGTCCAGCCGGAGCCGAAATTGCCTACGGCAGAGGTCTGGAAGGCTTTCTTGAAGTCGTCGAAGCTGCCCCATTTTTTGTTGATGGCATCCGCCAGTGCCCCGGCTGGTGCGCCGCCGCCGTTGGGTTTCATGCAGCTCCAGAAGAAGGTGTGGTTCCACACTTGCGCGGAGTTGTTGTAGATGCCGCCGGAGGATTTCTTGATGATGTCTTCCAGGCTGGCGTTTTCGAACTCTGTGCCCTTGATCAGGTTGTTCAGGTTGGTCACATACGCTTGATGGTGTTTGCCGTAGTGGTATTCAAACGTTTCTTCGGACATATGCGGTGCCAAAGCGTTTTTGGCATAAGGTAATGCGGGTAAAGTGTGTTCCATGATGGTTCCTTTTTTAGTAATTAAAATTCAGCAATGCATTTTGCCATATTCTGCGGTAGATAAAAACCTCGCATGATTTATGGGTTTATTTTTTTCTGGCGCGCGGATGGGCTGCGTCATAGACCTTGGTGAGATGTTGATAGTCTAAATGCGTATACACTTGAGTGGTGCTGATATTGGCGTGGCCCAGCATCTCCTGCACGGCGCGTAAGTCGCCGCTGGATTGCAGCACATGGCTGGCAAAGCTGTGGCGCAGCATATGCGGGTGTACGGACGAGTTGATGCCTTGCTTGATCGCCCAATCTTTCAGTCGGTATTGCACGGTGCGATTGTTGATGCGCTTGCCTTGCTTGCTGATGAACACGGCTTTTTCATCTTGGTTTGTATCGAGCAGATTTGACCGGGCTGTAAGCCATATCCTGATTGCCTCTGCGGCATGGCTGCCCAAAGGTACGATGCGTGTCTTGTTGCCTTTGCCTGTGACGGTCACGGTTCCTTCGCCAAAATCCAGTGCATCCATGTTCAGGTTGACCAGTTCACTCAAACGCAGGCCGGAGGAATAGAACAGTTCGAGCATCGCATGGTCGCGCAGGCCCAGCGTGCTCTCGTCATCAATGTCTACTAATTTAGTGGTTTGTTCGATAGAGAGTGTTTTGGGTAAAGTGCGGGGTGATTTTGGTGCGCGTAAGCCAATAACCGGGTTTTGTGTGTAGCCTTGGCGTTGTACCAGAAATTCAAAGAAGCCACGCCAGCTGGATAGCATGCGGGCGATACTTTTGCCACTTAAACCTTTGCCATGCAGGCTGGCGATGTGGCGCCGGATATGGATATTAGTGAGTTGGTTAAGCGCTAGCGCGCCACGTAGTTGCTCAAGCTGTGCGATATCCCGTGCGTAATTTTTGCGGGTATGGGTACTCAGCCCACGCTCGTAACTTAAAAAATCGAGGTAGGCTTGAACAATATCCACGGGATTATTCGCTGATGGAGTTTAGGTGACGCGAGAGTGCAGCACCGATATGGTCGCCAAGTTTCTGCAGGAAATCAGTCCCCATGCCAACATAAAAACGTTCGGTATTATCACTGGATACTGCCAAGAAGCCGAATACTTGATTATGCGTGCGTAAAGGAAATACGGCCAGAGAGGCTGCAGGCTCAAGAAACCAGTCATCAATGTCAATGCTAGGGATGCCGCCACAATAGACATTGTGGATTTCCATCACCCAATCTTTACGTGCTTCTGGTATAGGACTGAACACTAGGCTTTGCTGATCCGCAGGATCTGATGGAGCCGTCCAGATACGCAGATAAGTGTCTGTGATGTTGAACTCTTCAGGCAAATAGTGGCTGATCAATTGCTCAACCGCGTCGAAATTTTTGGCCTGCTGCAGCAATACACTGAATGCATGGATTTTGCCGGCGATTTTATCGTTCTCCTGCGCGTTCAATACCAGCTCGGCAAAGCGTTCTTCCAGCGCGTTAATCTTGTCACGTTGTGCCAGTTGCTGACGCTCAGCCAAAGAGATTGTGCCGTTGCCATGGGGACTGGGCAGGTGGATGTCTGCGAGAAAAGAGGCATTTTCCTCGAAAAATTCCGGATGGTTTTTTAAATAATTCTTAATTTCTTCTTGCATCTTAAACCTCGATTTCCCCTTCAAAAACGATCTCTGCTGGCCCGGTCATCATCACAGGTTTATCGCCTCCCGTCCAGCTAATGTTCAAATCGCCGCCACGTGTGTGTACCAGCACCGGCGATTCTAGCTCACCTAGGCGAATCCCGCTGACCACCGCCGCACATGCACCGGTGCCACAGGCCAGCGTCTCGCCACTGCCGCGTTCATAGACGCGCAGCTTGATCTCATGCAGATTAAGTACTTGCATGAACCCTGCGTTGACGCGTTCTGGGAAACGCGCGTGCGATTCGATTTGCGGGCCGATGCCTTTGACATCGTAAGCGTCCACATTTTGTACCAAAGTAACCGCATGCGGGTTGCCCATCGAAGCAACGGCAATCTTGACAGATTGATTGTCCAGCGTTAGTAGGTATTGCAATGCCTCGGCTTCCGCCGCAAATGGGATTTGATTTGGCTGGAAGCGAGGTGCACCCATATTGACGGTCACAAGACCATCTTGCTGCAAGGCGAGGGTAATAATACCGCTTGCAGTTTCCACATCGATCTCATGCTTATTGGTTAGGCCTTTTTCTACCACGAATTTGACAAAGCAGCGTGCGCCATTGCCGCACTGTTGTACTTCGCCTCCATCTGCATTAAAAATTCGGTAACGGAAATCGGCGTTCGGGGCTTGTGATTTTTCCACCATCAGCAATTGGTCGCAGCCCACGCCAAAAAAGCGGTTGGCAATGTGTTTGATTTGTTCGGTAGTCAGTTGAATAGGCCGGGTGTAGGCGTCAATCACGACAAAGTCATTACCCGCACCTTGCATTTTGGTGAATTTCAATCGCATGTTCATGTTTCCTAAAGCAGAATTCTAGCAACTTTTGGGTTTTTAGGTGGTTTAAGTGTAGAATGCGCGTTCTGCATGAAACTGGCTTCAGCCTTTAGTCAGTTTCTTTTTTATAAATTACCATTCAAGGCGCAACATGAACGAATATCTTTTTACTTCTGAATCGGTGTCCGAAGGACATCCGGATAAACTCGCAGATCAAGTATCCGATAGCATTTTGGATGCGATCCTGGAACAAGATCCAACTGCGCGTGTAGCAGCGGAAACATTGGCCAATACTGGTCTGATTGTTTTGGCCGGAGAGATTACGACGACCGCGAACGTGGATTACATCAAGGTGGCGCGCGACGCCATCAAACGTATCGGCTATGACAATACAGAGTACGGCATTGACTACAAGGGTTGCGCCGTGCTGGTGGCCTATGACAAACAGTCCCCAGACATTGCACAAGGCGTGGACAATGCCAATGACGATCCGCTGGATCAAGGCGCAGGCGATCAAGGCCTGATGTTTGGTTATGCGGTGAACGAAACGCCACAATTGATGCCCTTGCCAATCTGGCTGAGCCATCGTTTGATGGAGCGCCAGGCACAGTTGCGTAAAGATGGCCGCCTGCCATGGCTGCGCCCGGACGCCAAAGCGCAGGTCACGGTGAAATATGTGGATGGCAAGCCCTACGCGTTGGATACTGTCTTGATTTCCACGCAGCATGCGCCGGAAATGACGCTGGAAGCGGTGCGCGAAGCGGTGATTGAAGAGATTATCAAACCCGTTTTGCCAAAAGAGCTGATCAAAGGTGATATCAAATATCTGGTCAACCCAACCGGGCGTTTTGTGATTGGTGGCCCGCAAGGCGATTGCGGCTTGACTGGCCGCAAGATCATTGTGGATACCTACGGAGGTGCAGCGCCACACGGCGGCGGTGCCTTCTCCGGCAAGGATCCTTCCAAGGTGGACCGCAGTGCGGCATATGCTGGTCGCTATGTAGCGAAGAACATCGTTGCGGCTGGCTTGGCAGACAAATGCATGGTACAGGTCAGCTATGCGATTGGGGTGGCGCGTCCGACATCCATCATGGTGCAAACCTATGGCACTGGCAAAATCTCGGACGAGAAATTGACTCAGTTAGTCAATGAGCATTTTGATTTGCGACCCAAAGGTATCGTCAAGATGCTTGATCTATTACGCCCAATTTACACGAAGACGGCGGCTTATGGTCACTTCGGTCGAGATGAGCCAGAGTTCACTTGGGAAGGTGTCGACAAGGCAGCGGCTCTGCGCGCTGCAGCCAGCCTGTAACCAAAACTTTAAAAGCATCAATCAGTAAAAGGGGGGGTAATTACCCCCTTTTTCTTTTGCATCAATTGCCTATGTTTTTTAGCAAAATATAGAGAATATGTTGAAAACTATTTCAGTTCACCAAGTCCGCATGGGTATGTTCATCTATTCGCTGAAAGGCTCATGGATAGATCATCCATTTTGGAAGAAAGCTTTTAAGCTTGAGGATGAGGATGACTTGAACAAATTGCACTCCAGCGGAGTGAAAGAAGTCATTATCGATACTTCTAAGGGGCGGGATGTAGCTGCCGAGAAACCTATCGAGATCATCGAAGAGTCCCCTGAAGCAGGGCAGGCTAACCCCGTAGCGGTAGTGCAGCAAATCAAGCGTACCTCTATCGATGAGGAGCGTGTGCATGCCAAGCGCATCATCGAGAACTCCAAAGAAGCTGTGGTTTCCATGTTCAATGATGTGCGGATGGGTAAGGCAATTGATGCAGAATCTGCTTCGCCATTAGTGGAGGAGATTTCGGCCTCATTGGATCGCAATGAAGGTGCGCTGATAAGCCTTGTACGGCTTAAAGCTTCGGATGACTACACCTACATGCATAGTGTGGCAGTGTGCGCATTGATGATTTCTCTGGCGCGGGAATTGGATTTGCCTGAGTCTGAGGTTCGTCGGGCAGGGATGGGCGGCTTGCTGCATGATATTGGCAAGGCCATGATTCCAATCGAAGTGCTGAACAAGCCGGGCGCGTTGACCGAGAAAGAATTTAATCTGGTTAAGTTGCACCCAGAACAAGGCTACGCATTGTTGAAGCAAGGTAGTGTCACGGATGAAGTGGCGCTGGATATCTGCCTGCATCACCACGAGAAAATAGATGGTACCGGTTATCCTTTCAAGCTTAACGGTAGCCAGATTAGCTTGTTTGCAAAAATGGGCGCTGTTTGCGATGTATATGACGCTGTTACTTCCAATCGCCCTTATAAGCCCGGTTGGGAACCTGGAGTCTCATTGCAGCGGATGGCGCAGTGGGAAAGCCATTTCGATCAAAAGGTGTTTCAGGCATTTGTGAAATGTGTAGGTATCTACCCTGTAGGTTCAGTTGTATTACTCAAGTCCGGACGGTTGGCTTTAGTGATAGATCAAAGTGCCAAGAATTTGCTGACCCCCATTGTCAAGGTGTTCTTTTCCACTAAATCCAAAATCCGCATTCCGATGGATGTGCTGGACTTATCCAAGCCCGGTGTGAATGATCAGATCATTGGACATGAAAACCCAGAGAAGTGGGGGCTTTGTCATGTCAATGAGTTGTGGGATCAGAATGAGTTATGGGGGTAGCACAGTTTCATTATTTATAACTATTTGAATTTTTACAATTTTATTTATTCATTTTGTTATTCATAGTACAATTAACCTGTATCCCGAGGAACGCTGCAAGAGATCTCTCCTAGGCTCGGAACATGTTTAACGGCGTTCATTTTCATTAGCCGTGACTGTGCGGAGAAATGGATGAACAGGCGTTAGCAAATTGCGGCGTTTTGCTTCAGTATTTTTCACCCAGTCACTTGTTCATGTAATTAGGAGTGAATACTGTGACAGATTCAAAAGACTACATCGTTGCCGATTTAGGCCTCGCCGATTGGGGCCGCAAAGAAATCGCCATTGCCGAAACCGAAATGCCTGGATTGATGGCGATACGCGAAGAATATGCGTTGACCAAGCCATTGCGTGGCGCGCGCATCACAGGCTCTTTGCACATGACCATCCAAACCGCCGTGCTGATTGAGACACTGAAAGATTTGGGTGCCGAAGTGCGTTGGGCTTCTTGCAATATCTACTCTACGCAAGACCACGCAGCTGCGGCGATTGCTGCTGGTGGCACGGCTGTGTTCGCGGTAAAAGGCGAGACATTGGATGAGTATTGGGATTACACCCATCGCATTTTTGAATGGCCGGACAATGGTTATTCCAACATGATTCTGGATGATGGTGGCGATGCGACTTTGCTGTTGCATTTGGGTGCGCGTGCCGAAAAAGATATTTCCTTGCTGGCAAGCCCGGGTTCGGAAGAGGAGGTTTGCTTGTTCAATGCAATCAAGGCCAAACTGAAAACCGACCCGACCTGGTATTCCACACGTCTGGGCAAAATCATGGGTGTAACAGAAGAAACCACGACTGGCGTGCATCGTTTGTACCAAATGCATGAGCGCGGCGAGCTGAAGTTTCCTGGCATCAACGTGAACGATTCCGTGACTAAGTCCAAATTCGACAATCTGTATGGCTGCCGCGAGAGCTTGGTGGATGGTATCAAGCGTGCAACCGATGTGATGGTAGCAGGCAAGGTGGCTGTGGTTGCTGGTTACGGTGATGTGGGCAAAGGCTCCGCACAGGCGCTGCGAGCGCTTTCCGCTCAAGTGTGGGTGACGGAAATTGACCCGATTTGTGCGCTGCAGGCGGCAATGGAAGGCTACCGGGTCGTGACCATGGATTATGCGGCTGAACATGCGGACATTTTTGTGACTGCAACGGGCAACTACCATGTGATTACGCACGAACATATGGCAAAAATGAAAGACCAAGCGATTGTTTGTAACATCGGCCATTTTGATAACGAAATTGATGTCGCTTCATTGGAAAAATATCAGTGGGATGAAATCAAGCCGCAGGTGGATCATGTGATTTTTCCTAACGGTAAAAGAATCATCTTGCTGGCAAAAGGCCGTTTGGTGAACTTGGGCTGTGGCACTGGCCACCCAAGCTATGTGATGAGCTCGAGCTTTGCCAATCAGACCATTGCACAAATCGAGCTGTTCACGCAAACTGACAAATATCCGGTAGGCGTGTATACATTGCCGAAACATCTGGATGAGAAGGTGGCGCGGTTGCAGTTGAAGAAGCTGAATGCCCAGCTAACCGAGCTGACCAATCAGCAGGCGGCTTATATTGGCGTGGACAAGAATGGGCCGTATAAACCAGAGCACTATCGTTATTAATTTTTAGCTGAAAGGATAAGGGTATGTTGAAGTTGATTGCAGCATGGATTGTGAATGCACTTGCACTGCTGGCAGTTGCTTACTTCGTACCCGGTATCCAGGTGAGCGGGTTTGCTATCGCACTTGTTGCCGCTGTGGTGATTGGTTTGGCAAACATTTTAATCAAGCCAATTCTGGTTATACTGACATTACCTATCACCATTCTTACGCTTGGCCTGTTTATCCTGATAATAAACGGGCTGCTGTTTTGGGGGGTGGGGCATTTCCTGCAAGGTTTCGAAGTGCAAACATTCAAAGCGGGCATTATTGGCGCACTAGCCTATAGTGTAATTTCCTGGGTGCTTGCAGCGATTATCATAGATAAAGACTAACTATCCAAAACTAATGAAAAATCTACCTATCAGTTTTGAGTTCTTTCCGCCAAAAACGCCGGAAGGGATTGCCAACCTGCGCGAAGCGCGGGCGAAGTTGGCCAAATTCAATCCGGAATTCTTTTCCGTGACTTTCGGTGCAGGTGGCTCTACGCGTGATCGTACGATGGAAACCGTGCTTGAGATTCAGGCGGAAGGCCATGCAGCGGCGCCGCATATTTCCTGCATTTCTTCCACCAAAGCAGAAATCGCTGATTTGCTGCAAAGATATCAGGAAAAGAATATCAACAAGTTAGTCACGCTGCGTGGTGACATTCCCTCCGGCGAAGTGGCTGTGGGCGACTTTAAATACGCCAGCGAACTGGTGGAATTCATCCGTATGCAAACCGGACAGCATTTTCATATTGAAGTGGCAGCCTATCCGGAGTTTCATCCGGAAGCAGCATCGCCACTGGCAGATGTAGAGAACTTGAAACGCAAGTTCGCAGCAGGCGCAAATCGGGCGATTACGCAATACTTCTATAACGTGGATGCCTATTTCCGCTTCATAGATCTATGTGCCCAGCATGGTATTACGCAGCCAATCGTTCCAGGTATCATGCCGATATACAATATCACGCAGCTGGCACGCTTCTCGAATATCTGTGGCGCGGAAATCCCGCGCTGGCTCAAGCTGCGACTGGAGGCGTATGGCGATGATATGGCTTCTGTCCGAGCACTAGGCGTAGATGTGGTGAGCGAGTTGTGTGAAGCCTTGCGGGATGGGGGTGTGCCCGGCTTGCATTTCTATACATTGAATCAAGCGGGTTTAATTTCCCAGATTATAGGCAATCTGGAATAAAGCGAACTGTTAATGTAACGTTTGCCCACGCGGATTGAACAACGCATCTTCTACGAATAGATAGTCCTTTTCGCGTCCCTGGTTCCATAGGGCCATCATGGTGATCCAGCGTGTTTCCTCAATAGTCACTTCCGGTTGCGGCAGCGCCATGGCGCGATCCAGAATCAAATCACGCTCTATATCGTTGATGACATTGGCTTGTTGCATAAATGTGATGAAACTGATGCTTTCTGCGTCCAACCTATCTAATTCCTGCTGGCTGAAAACCCTAGTAGATAGGCTATTTAAGAGGTACTCGCTTTGCTGGCTGGAAAGCCGACTAGTCATTTCCTGGAACCAGTCAAATGCACCGAGAATGTCTTTTTGCTCGAATCCGGCAGCAGATAGCTCCTGTTCTAGCACGGTATTGTCTGGTGCAGCGTGATGGGCAAAGTAATTTTCAAACATAAACACTAAGACTTCAAACATAGTTATCCCCAATTGTCGGTATTCAGAGAGTGGTTGTGTTTAATATTGTTGTTAACGTTATACGAGTCGCTGATATTGACCACCTGCCAACGCAGCAACTTTCCCTTCAAGCTCCAGCAACATCAGCATGGAAGAAAGCGCCTGCGATGTCAACCCAGTTTTTGTCAGCAGTATCTCAAATGACACGGCATCATAACCCATACTTTGCATAATTCTAGCGGTTTCCGAATCGTTATGGGATGCGATTGGCTCAACTGGGTCTGACCCAAGTGGGCTACTGGATAGGGTGGTATTGGCAAGAATGGCAGTTGGTAGCTCATCTAGGATATCCTGTGCGTTTTCTACCAGCTTGGCGCCCTGTTTAATCAGCTGGTGACAGCCTTTGGCAACTGGTGAGTGTATCGATCCTGGGATGGCAAATACTTCCCGCCCTTGCTCGGCCGCAAGTCTTGCGGTGATGAGCGAACCACTGTCAATGTTGGCTTCAACAACGAGACAGCCCAGGCTTAGACCGCTGATAATGCGATTGCGCCGGGGAAAGTTCTGCGCCTTAGAAGGGGTGCCTAAAGGAAATTCGGAAAGTATCAGGCCACGCTGCGAAATTTGGTGTGCCAAGTCCCGATGCCGAGAAGGGTAGACAATATCCAGACCGGTGCCCACTACGGCGATGGTAGTGCCGCTAGCCTTTAGTGCCCCACGATGCGCGGCCCCGTCAATCCCCAATGCCATACCACTCACTACACATAGGCCATGCTGGCACAGGTTTTCCGCAAAATCTTCTGCATTTTTTTCTCCTTGTGGGGTAGGGTTACGGCTGCCGACTACTGCGATGCAAGGTTGATTTAGCAATTGGATATTACCTAAGCCGTACAATATGGCTGGGGGTGAATTGATTTCTAGCAGTTGTTTCGGGTAGGTTTCATCGGCCAAGGTGACTAAATGGGTATGATCTTTTTTTAGCCATTCCAATGCTTGTGCAACGGCTTGTTCACTGGCACCTTGCTGAATAGCATATGCCATTTCAGTGTCTACGACTTCCCGGAGTTGATGGGTGGAAGCGTTCAGTACATGGTCTGGGGTGCCAAACTTGGCAAGCAATTGGCAGATGGTGGCGCTACCCAGTCCGGGAATCAGGCTGAGCCGCAGCCAATGTGCGGCATCTTGCGCATCTTTAAGCGGCATTAAGGCGTATGCACGGCATCCAATGTATATACAGCGTCAGTCGCACTCATGATCAAGGCATAAGATACCCGATCAAAGGTTCTGAACACCATCAGTAATCCAACACGCTCGTTAGGCAATTTCACCTGACCATTGGTTTTGAGCTGCTCTTCAGTCAGCTGTTTTGCATCTTTTTTGGATTTGAACTCAGGATCGCGCACAGTGCGGCCATAGCGGCTGATCGCCAATACATGACCTTCCTCCAGCCCATCATTTTTGCCGCGGTTGATCGAGACAACCGTATTCGGACCGCCCTCTGCTACACCGCCATAGATGCGGATAATCCGGCCATTGACTTCGCTATCTGGTGCGTGGGGCACAAAACTGTTCTTGAATTCATCGGGCGCTACTATGATGCGGTCACGTGCAAAAATTTCTTCCTTGGCGCGCACAATATCAGCAGATGCCGGCGCGCCAAAACGCGTAACGTTCAAATCACCCAGATATACAGCTTCTGTCCCCAGCGCTTCACCGGTATCCGGGTCGAGCAGTTTTTCGCCGTTGCGGTAGATACTCCAGTGAGTGCCGCTGTCTTCTTCGACGCTGCTGAGATAAACCCGTGTGCCCGGGCTGAGCACTACGCGGTTATCTTGCCCGGAGACGATATGTGGTGCGTTCTCCAGCTGGTTATTCTCGATCAGCAATGGCTGGCTCAGGAAGGGCCCGATGATATTGGGGGCAATGGTATAGATAGCTTCTTTTTCCAGAGGCTCTTCAATTATGCCAGGCTGCAGGGTGACGGTCTCGCGCAACAACTTAAGCTGCGGGCTATTGCCGCTAGTGTCCAGCACAACGACGTCGCCCGGATAAATGCGGTGCGGATTTTTAATCTGTGCACGATTCATGCGCCAAACTTTTGGCCATTTCCAAGGGTCTCTTAGGAATTTACCGGAAATGCCCCATAACGTGTCGCCTTTGACAACGGTGTAGCGTTCGGGATGGTTTTTCTGTAATGCAATGTCTTCCGCAACGGCATTCAGGCTTAAACACGCAAGGATAAGCAACGGTATAATACGAAATTTCATGTATTGACCTCGGTCAAAAAGGGCGGAAAATCCGCGAAATTGCATTAAATCTATCATGTAATTCATTCAACAATCAAGCATAAATTGGAAGTTTGCCCCTATATACGGCAATATGGTGAGATATGGCGCTGCTTAATATACTTAATTATCCCGATCCTCGGCTGCATACCGTCGCAAAACCGGTTGCAGAGGTGAACGACGAAATCCGGCAATTGGTCAAAGACATGGCCGAAACCATGTATGCCGCACCGGGCATCGGCTTGGCTGCAACACAGGTGGATAGGCACATCCGGCTCATTGTGATGGATTTGAGCAAAGAACAGAATGCTTTGCGTGTGTTCATTAATCCCAAAATTATTGCCGAAGAAGGCGAACAGGTGTACCAAGAGGGTTGCCTTTCTGTACCGGGCGTTTACGAAGAGGTAACGCGCGCGGAAAGGGTCACGGTAGAGGCCTTGGACGAACACGGCAAAAAATTCCGGCTGGACGCGGAAGGCTTGCTGGCGGTCTGTATCCAGCATGAGATGGACCATCTGCTGGGCAAAGTGTTTGTGGAATATCTGTCACCGCTTAAGCGCAATCGCATCAAAACCAAAATGGTGAAACATTTGCGCGAGAAAGCACGCGCGCTTTAAAGAGTCGAACATAAACAATATGAAAATCATTTTTGCCGGAACGCCAGATTTTGCGGTGCCTGCCCTGCAAGCCTTGCTGGATGAGAGGTTTGAGGTGGTAATGGTTTTGACGCAGCCAGATCGCCCCGCTGGGCGCGGTATGCAGCTTAAGGCCAGCCCCATCAAGCAACTGGCGTTGCAGCGCAATTTGCGTGTTTTTCAGCCGGAATCGCTCAAGCCTGAAGAAATACAGGCCGAAATCGCCGCCGTAAAAGCCGATGTGTTGATTGTCGCGGCTTACGGGCTGATTATTCCGACCGCTGTACTCAACTTGTTTCCGCGCGGTTGTTACAACATTCACGGATCGTTATTGCCGCGCTGGCGTGGCGCGGCGCCAATCCACCGCGCTATTTTGGCGGGCGATGCAGAGATCGGCGTGACCATCATGGAAGTGGTGCCCAAGCTGGATGCGGGCGCGATGGTGCGCAAGTTCACAACGGCTATCAAGCCCACCGATACCACGCAAACGCTGCACGACATCATCGCCAAAGAAGGCGCGGCCTTGATGGCGCAGTCCATGCGCGATTTGCAGCAGAGTGGCAGTCTGCCTGCCGAGCCGCAGGATGAAAGCCTGGTGACCTATGCGCACAAGCTGGAAAAAAGCGAATGCCCGATCGACTGGAAAAAGTCTGCCGTTGAGATTTCACGCCAGGTGCGTGCGTTTAATCCGTTCCCGGTCGCCACCGCACAGTTTCGCGGCGAGACGGTCAAAATCTGGTTTGCGACCGATTTAAACGAAATAAGCAGTGCAAAGCCGGGCGAAATCATCGGCCTGGGAGATAGTATCCATGCGGCTTGCGGGCATGGTGTTTTGGATATTCACGAACTGCAAATGCCCGGCGGGAAGCGCCAGAGCGCTGTGCAATTTATTCAGGGCCAGCATGTCAAATTGGGCGAGTTATTCAACTAAGTGCAGTCTTGAAATTTGTGTAAGCAGTAGCATATTACAATGAGTTAAAATGAAATGAATAGTTTGAGGTGCAATACAAGGCGCACGGCGCGCAGGAACCGGAAAACGCTAGTTTCAGTGCAGGCTAACTTGCGAAGCAAGTTAAGCGTAGCGGCCGGAGCTAATGTACGTTGTTGTACATGAGGATTCCGAGCATCGCGCAACACAGTAGTGCCCTCAAAGTATTTATTTCTAAAAGGAGATGGTTATGTTTGGAAACTGGGTAAAGACCTTTATGCTCATGGCTGCCATCACGGCATTGTTTGTGATGGTGGGCGGCGCATTAGGCGGGAAAGGCGGCATGCTCATGGCCTTGATATTGGCGGGCGCCATGAATTTTTACGCATACTGGTTCTCCGATAAAGCTGTGCTTAAAATGTACGGCGCGGCGGAGATCAGCCCCGAGAACAATTACGGTAATGGCCAGTTTCGCAAGTATTATGAAACCGTAAAAGAGCTGGCGCAAAACGCCCAGCTGCCCATGCCTAAAGTGTATGTCATCAACGAAAGCCAGCCCAACGCCTTTGCCACAGGCCGCAACCCGGAACATGCTGCTGTGGCTGCCACCGTTGGCATCATGCAGATTCTGGACGAGCGCCAACTGCGCGGTGTCATGGCGCATGAACTGGCTCACGTGAAGCACCGCGATACGCTGATTTCCACCATCTCCGCCACGGTGTCCGGTGCCATCTCCTCGCTGGCACAGTTCGGCATGTTCTTTGGCGGCGGTCATCGGGATAGCGAAGACAGACCTAACCCGGTAATCGGCATGCTGATGATGTTCCTGGCGCCTATGGCTGCAGCGCTTATTCAAATGGCGATTTCACGCAGCCGCGAGTTCGAGGCGGATAGAATGGGGGCAGAGATCAGCCGCGACCCGAAAGCGCTGGCTGGTGCGTTGGAGAAGATTCACAACTACGCACATCAGATTCCTAATATGACGGCGGAAGCGCACCCGGAAACGGGGCAGATGATGATTATTAATCCATTATCCGGCGGTAGTCTGCGGGGATTGTTTAGTACGCACCCGCAAACGGAAGAACGCGTGGCGAGATTGATGGCGATGGCGAGTAATTACTAATGAGCTTTACATCACATAGCTTGGCTGAACAAAGCGTAGATTTAGGGAGAGCTGTATTAACCCTTTCCACATTAGGTATTTTTTCTAAACTTTTACATGTTGATTTAGGGAATTTGCAGATTCTTGGCCTTTCATTGAGTGAAACTACAGCAACGTTAATTCCTGGTTTTCTAGGATTAGTCCTTATCTATGCATTTCTAGCATTTTCTGTTTCCAGAATGGAAGCAGGGCTTCATAGCGCAACAGATAAGGATGCAAAAAAAACAAGAAAAGATATAAAAGAAGACAAAGGCTTGTTACGGCTTACAGCCATTTCCTCTCTTTTCGCATTTCTTGTTTATTCAATGCCTACAGCATTGGGAGCGTTTGCAATTTATCTTTTGTGGACAGATAGCATGAATGTAATTAAAGCAATTTGGGCTTTGGTTTGACCTGATTCGCCGCCCTTGCGCGACGTGCGAGTTTCTTTCTTTTGTACAAACAAAAGAAAGTGATTGGCTGTCTGGCTACCCCCGACACGGTTGAATCGCAATCAAGCTATAATCAAGTTTTTCGCCCGAAAGTCATTTTGTACATTTCCCAGCAAATCGCGGCAACTGCCGTAAACCTTGTCATGTCCGGCCGCAATTTAACCTTGGCGTTGCCAGAGGCGATGAGGTTGCACCCAAAGGCGACGCAGCAGCAGCGCGGCGGCGCAGCGGATTTGAGTTATGGTACGTTGCGGTTTTATGGTGAGGTGAATGCTTATTTGCAGCAGCTACTAGAGAAGCCGCTATCTGCTGAAATTATCACCAATCTTTTGCAAGTCGCTATTTATCAGTTGTTGCACGATAAAGCCGAGCCGTTTACGGTGGTGAATCAGGCGGTAACAGCAGCAAGTTACGCCAAGCCGCGCTGGGCAAAGGGTTTGGTAAATGGCGTGCTGCGCAATTTTTTGCGGCAAAAAGACGCGTTAAAAAGCAAAATAGAGGCGGATGAAGTTGCGCTTTATTCTTATCCGCAGTGGTGGATAAACAAGCTCAAAAGCCAATACCCTAGCACTTGGCAGGGCATTTTGGAAACAGGTAATCAGCATCCGCCGATGACTTTGCGTGTGAATCGTCGCCGTGCGAGCGTGAATGAATATTTGCAATTGCTGGCTCGGCAAGATATTGAAGCGACACATTGGGGTGGTGATGCAGTGATGCTGACCAAGCCGGTGCCGGTGGAGAAGATACCAGGGTTTGCCGATGGCGTGGTTTCGGTGCAGGATTACGGTGCGCAGCTAGCCGCGTACTTGCTGAATCCGCCAAAAGGCGCAAAGGTGCTGGATGCTTGCGCGGCGCCGGGCGGCAAGACTTGCCATTTGCTGGAATTGTACGATGTGCAGTTGACGGCGCTGGATAGCGATGCCGAGCGTTTGCAACGGGTGGAAAGTAACTTGAAGCGCTTGAATTTGCAGGCGGAGCTGAAAGTGGGGCAGGCTGAAAAGGCGCATGAATACTGGACTCCAGGCCAGTTCGATTTTATCCTGGCCGATGTGCCATGTTCGGCATCCGGCATTGTGCGGCGCCATGTGGATATGAAGTGGTTGCGGCGCGAGCAAGATATTGTCTTATTTGCGCAACAGCAGTCGGCAATTTTGCAACAGTTGTGGCAAATTCTGGCAAAAGGCGGTAAATTACTCTATGTCACGTGCTCGATATTTAATGAGGAAAATCGGGCACAAATTGAGGATTTTCTGCAAAAAACGCCCGATGCAACTCTGCAGCCTATTATTTTAGATGATGACAATAACAACAATATTCACATTACGGATGGCCAACTTATCCCTAGCCCGCAGCATGATGGCCTCTATTATGCGTTGCTGCAGAAACGCGCGTCTGTTTAGTCCGCTTTTGGCACGGTTTTCTAAAACATTTCTGTTATTGCTTCTGTTGTTTTTCTGGAGCGCTTCCAGCCATGCTGCTTCCAGCAATATGCACATCCGCAATGCAGATTTGCGACTGGACGGCGAGGCATATAATCTGGAGGCAGACGTGGACATTCGCTTTGACGATGATGTGGAAGAAGCGATCAACAAGGGCGTGGTGCTGCATTTCGTGGTCGAGTTTCAGGTGGTAAGTCCGCGCAAATACTGGTTTGACGACGAGATTGTCACCAAAACACAGAAAGTCGCGCTGAGCTACCATGCGCTGACGCGGCAATATCTGCTGTTGCGCGATGGACGCCAGCAATCGTATGACACCCTGCTGGAGGCCAAGCTGGAGCTGGCTGAGATACGCGACTGGAAGGTGCTGGAAAAGATGCAGATAGAAAAAGGTGAGCCATACCAGGCGGCTTTGTTGATGCGGCTGGACGAAAGCAAGCTGCCCAAGGCGATACAAGTGAATGCGATAGGCTCGGAGGAGTGGGCACTTACATCGCAGAAGTACGAATGGGTGCCCAAGGAGCTGAACAAATAGGGCCGCCTACATGAGGTATATCTTTTTTGTCAGCGTAGCTCTTGGTGCAGCCTTGCTGTACCTGCTTTCCATTGCTAGTGCCAACTCGGCATTCTCCGGCAGTTATTATAAAGTTCTGCTTTATCTCAACATCGGCTTGGCTGTTATTTTGCTGGGCTTGATTGTCAATCAACTGTGGCAACTTTACCGGAAAATCAGCGACCGTGTCATAGGCAGTCGCTTGAATCTTCGGTTGGTGACAGCTTTCGCTTTGATGGCCATTGTACCTGGCCTGATTGTGTATCTGGTGTCAGTCAATTTTTTGACGCGCTCGATCGAGTCCTGGTTTAACGTCAAGGTTGAGTCTGCATTGGATGGTGGCTTAAGCCTTGGCCAGCGCGCGCTGGACATCATGCTGGCGGATATGGAAAAGAAGGCCGACAATATGGCTACGACACTGGCATTGCAGCCAGAACGCGCGCAATACAGCGCACTTAACGACCTGCGTGAGAAATCCGGCATCCAGGAAGCTGTTTTGTTGAGCAAGGACGGACGTATATTATCGGTCTCCAGCAGTGATCCGAACAGTTTCCTGCCGGAATTGCCCAGCATCTCGCAGTTGCGGAATGCTAGGATACGCGTCTACGGCAAAATCGAACCGCTGCCTGGTAAAGGCTTGTATATGCGCATCCTGACACCGGTAGTGATGCAGGATCTGACCGGGGAAACGCGTATCCTGCAATTGCTGCAGCCCGTGCCCAAGGCTTTGTCCAATACCGCTGAGGCGGTACAGGATGTTTATCGTGATTATCAGGAGCTTTCCTACAGCCGGGATTCATTGCGCGATGTGTTCAAGCTGACACTAACACTGGTGCTGCTGCTGGCCATGTTGTCTGCGCTGGCGGTGGCTTTTGTATTGAGTCGGCGTCTTTCCCAGCCACTTACGGTATTGGCAGAGGGCACCCGCGCGATTGCCAGCGGCGATTTCAGCACCATGCTGCCGGAGCATGGTAAGGATGAACTGGGCGTGTTGGTGAAATCGTTCAACAGCATGACGCGCCAACTTGAAGACGCCACTCGCGCTTCTGAAAGCAATCGCGCGCGGCTGGAAGCGGCACGCGGCTACCTGGAAACGATACTGGCGCACTTGTCTTCTGGAGTGCTGGCCATTAATGCGCAGGGCGAACTGCGTACTTATAATCTGGCAGCCAGCACGATACTGGGTTGTGAGCTGGCGGCCTGCGTGAACCAACCTTACCAGAAAATTGCCGAGTATCAGATATATTTGCAGCCTTTTATTGAAACGCTGCAGAGTCATTTCGAGTCGACCCGTGAAGCCGCAGAGGAAAAGTCGGAATATACCGAGCAATTGGAAATTCTGAAGCCGCAAGGCAAGCAGTTGTTACTGGTGCGGGCGACGCGCTTGCCACAATCTTCCGGCCATGGCTTTGTTGCTGTGTTTGATGATGTGACCATGTTGGCGCAGGCACAACGGGATGCGGCTTGGGGTGAGGTGGCGCGCCGCCTGGCACATGAGATCAAGAATCCGCTGACGCCAATTCAGTTATCGGCAGAGCGGTTGCAGCACAAGTTGGGCAGCAAGCTGGCAGCGGATGACGCGCAGATGCTGCAGCGTGCGACGGATACAATCGTAAACCAAGTGAGTGCGATGAAGAGCATGGTGAACGAATTCAGCGAGTATGCGCGTGCGCCCTCCGCCAAATTCACGTCGTTGAACATTAATAGCCTGATTCGGGATATTTCCGGTTTGTACGATAGTTCACATACAAAAATCACATTTGACTTGATGTCTGGCATGCCTGATATGATGGGGGATGCGACGATGCTGCGGCAGGTAATCCATAATCTGATGCAAAACGCCCAGGATGCGCTGCAGCAGGTGAATGACCCCAAAATTCTGGTGAGTACCCATTTTGACGAGACCCATATCAAGCTGGTCGTACAGGATAATGGGCAAGGCTTTCCGCCGGATCTGCTGGCAAGCGCATTTGAGCCTTATGTGACGACCAAGCCCCACGGCACCGGTTTGGGGTTGGCAATTGTAAAAAAAATGATTGAAGAACACCACGGGCAAATTAAAATAGAGAATAATTCTACTGGTGGGGCATGTGTCACGATACACTTGCCACTGGATAAACAAGAAGGCAGTAAATCACACCGGACTAAGCAGGAACTTTGAGTTCAAGGAAAGCAGTAAATGGCATCACGAAATATTCTGGTAGTTGACGACGAGATTGGTATCCGTGAGTTGTTGAGTGACATCCTGATGGATGAGGGGCATCGTATCGCGCTTGCTGAAAACGCGCAAAGCGCCCGCGAACAACGTCTGAAACAGCGCCCTGACCTGGTGTTGCTGGACATCTGGATGCCGGATTGTGATGGAGTGAGCCTGCTGAAAGAATGGAACAACGCCGGTCTGCTGACCATGCCGGTGGTGATGATGTCGGGCCACGGCACGATAGATACTGCCGTTGAGGCGACACGCATCGGCGCATTTGATTTCCTGGAAAAACCCATCGCGTTGCAAAAGCTGCTTAAAACGGTCAACGCTGCACTCAAACATGCCGAACATTTGCCCAAAACCGAGTTGAATCTCGCTAGCCTAGGCAAGAGCCAGGTGATTCAGGAGCTGAAGCAGCGGCTGGAGCAAATCTCCCGTACTAAACACGCATTGCTGCTGCTGGGTAAAAAAGGCGGCAGTGTGGAGCTATGCGCCCGCTTTCTACATGCGCCCGGGACGCCGTGGCTGAGCCTGACAGAATATGAAAAACTGGCCAATGCCCCGATGGAATTGCTGGAACAGGTGCGTGACGGCGTAATCTTTCTGGAAGAAGTGACTGCGCTAAACAAGACCGAGCAAAAGGGCCTATTACTGTTGCTTTCCAAGGCAGATAAATACGGTACGCGTGTGGTGTGCGGTAGCAGCTTTGGTTTGCCGCAACTGGCCGAGAGCCCTCAGTTTGACAATATGCTTCTGCAAGTGCTTTCGGCTAGTACGCTTAAGGTACCGGCGCTTAACGACCATCGCGAGGACATTCCGGATCTGGCGGTTTCCATGGCTAGTCTGGTGGCGGAGAGGACGGGTGTCACCTACAAGAGCTTCGATGTTGCTGCACTCAATGCATTGCGTAATGTGGAGTGGCCCGGCGATTTTGCCGCGCTGGAATCGGTGGTGCAGAACCTGCTGCTGACTAGCCTGGGCGACAAAATCACGCTGGAGGATGTGACACGTGTGATGGAGCAGTTTAATCAGGCGCCGATGGAACTACAGGCGCAGCCTACGCCACAAATGGTACAGATCGCGCAGCCGCTGCGTGAGGCGCGGGATGAGTTTGAGCGCTTCTATTTCCAGCATCATATGAAACTCGTCAACAATAATATGAGCAAGCTGGCGGAGATTTCCGGTTTGGAGCGCACTCACCTATACCGCAAGCTGAAGCAACTGGGCATCAACATCAAAGGCGGCGGGCAATAGTCCTCACGTACGCGCACGTTTCATTGTTACGGCAATTGGCCTGTAAGCCGCGTCCGGATTAGCTTGCAGGGTAGGCAGTTTACCAATGAAAATCAAACAGTATTTTGCAGCGTCAATATCACCGGCGTGTGGTCGCTGGGGCGCTCTAGTTTACGCGGCGCTTTATCAATTTCACAATTCACGCACTTGTCTTTCAGCGCATTGCTCACCAAGATATGGTCAATGCGCAAGCCCATATTACGTCGGAAGGCGGCCATGCGGTAATCCCACCAGGTAAATTGCCCGGCTTCCTGATTGAATAGGCGGAAACTATCGTGCAAGCCTAAATCCAGCAATTTTCGGAAAGCGGTGCGTTCTGGCTCGCTCACCAGCACTTGGCCTTGCCAGGTAATCGGGTCATGGCAATCACGGTCTTCCGGTGCAATATTATAATCGCCCAAAACAGCCAAGTTCGGGTGTTTGGTCAATTCGCTTGCAAGGTAGTCTAGGAGCGCATCCAGCCAGCGCAGTTTGTATTGAAACTTGTCCGAATCCAGCGCTTGACCGTTCACCACATAAGCGCACACTACGCGTACGCCATTCACGTTCGCGCTGATGATACGCTTTTGCTCATCGGAAAAGTCGGGCATATCCATTTGCACATTCTCGATGGCGTGCGGGCTTAAAATCGCCACGCCATTGTAGGTTTTCTGACCGTTGTGCGCGGCGTTATAACCTGCTTCTTTCAAGGCGGCATAGGGAAACTTGCTATCTTCCTGTTTGGTTTCCTGCAGGCAGACTACATCCGGTTTGTTCGCCGCCAGCCAATCCAATAGATGTGGCAAGCGTACATTCAGCGAGTTGACGTTCCAGGTGGCTAACTTAAAAGTGGGGGTGGTCAAGGCATGGCCCTTAAAGGCTTAACAGGTCAGATTCTACCATGCCGGATCGTAACCGCCTGTTGCGATCAATCTTGTTTGGTGAGTATGCCAGGGTTAGCAGCAATGGTGTCCAGTGCCATTTCATAAGCTGCCCATAGCATAATGGTGGCGCCTATCATTTCCATGCCTTCTTCGAGTACAACTTCCAAAAATATATATTTATAGCTAATGAAGTTTACAAGTGTTTCTACCCCCACCGCGCCCCCAAGCATAATGGCCATCCCCAATAACAGTTTCTTGAACGCTTGCTGGTGTGCCTGAAAATGCTGTTTGATAGAGCTGACATATGCTTTGAATAGGATAATGAACGGAACCCCGATTACAAATACCCAGATGCCGGTTCTTTTGAATGAGGTCTCTTCGCGATTGTGGCCCATAAAAATATGGTCAGTCTGTTGTCCCAACCATTCATGGATCTGGATGGCTTCGTCGATAGACATGAATAAAAACAAAGATGGCAAAATCATGAGTGACCACAATTGCTTGTCTCGTTTGCATTTCGTACAGCAGAACAGGCAGGTAAGCAAAAAAACGCAAAATAACTGCATAGAGGAATACCACATTACCAGGCCATGTTCACCATTCAAATCCAATAGTGTCGCTATCGCACCGTAAGGCAGACCGAGCAAATGATTAATCAGGTACGCAGTACATAATAGAATGTCCATCAAAAAAAATAATTTGATGACGTGAGGAATTCTGAGCTTTGTCAAATCCACGTACTGCGGCATGGTTTGTGTGTTCATGACGCCCCCTGTTTGTGCTTGGTTTTGTAATATATATGTAATATTTATTGTGATAGTACATAAAAATACTTGGGGAACAATAGCCCGTTTGGTATAGGGTTCACTGGCCTTGGCAAGGTGGAAGCCTATGCCATGTTTGGGGTGGTGAGAGAGTTAGGCGCGCGGTGTTAGCAGCCACACCTGCTCGTGCGCGGTGCATTTGCCCTTCAGGCCGCCTGCTACTTCCACGTTGGCAAGCAAGTTCAAATGATAGAATGATTGATAGTGTGCACTTACTTCTTGCGTGGGCACACAAAACGGTGGGCCGTCATATTGGGCTTGGTCATAATCAAAACACACCAGCAGTTGTGGAGCGGTTTGGGTGATTGCTGCCAGATGCATGGCGTAGCGTTTGCGCATATCGCTCGGCAAGGCCACTAGCGCTGCGCGGTCGTACACCGCATCTACGGCGCCCAGCATTTCAGCGGTCAGGGCAAAGAAATCGCCGTTAAAGATGTCAATGTTCAGCGCGCTATAGCCCGTCAATTCGCCAATTTTCGTGAGAGTGGGTGTTAACTTCAAATCGTCAAACAAGGCTTCAACAGCAATCGTGCTCAACTCCGCGCCCACCACGCGAAAACCCTGTGCCAACAGCCAGTGAATGTCCAGCGTTTTGCCGCACAAAGGCACCAATATGCGTGCGCCCGGTGGCAACTTAAGCGCAGGTAAATGACTCACTAGCAACGGATTGGCTTCCGGCAGGTGAAAACCAATCTCGCTCTTTTGCCATTTGTTGTGCCAGAAATCGTGATGCATTTTAAATGGCTATGAAGCCATGCCATTGTGCCTTAGTAGTGCATCTATGCTTGGTTCCCGGCCTCTGAAGGCGACGAATGATTCCAACGCAGGGCGGCTACCGCCTTTGGCGAGCACTTCGTCTTTAAAGAGTCTGCCAGCTTCTTCGGAAAGCACGCCAAGTTCTTCAAACAAGCTATAAGCATCGGCAGAGAGCACTTCTGCCCATTTGTAGCTGTAATAGCCCGCCGCGTAGCCGCCTGCAAAGATGTGGCTAAAGCTGTTGGGGAAGCGGTTCCACTTAGGCGGACGCACCACAGCAACTTCGTCGCGCACTTGTTCGATTAAATCTAGTGCGGTTTTGCTGCCATTCGGGTCAAACTGGCTGTGCAGGCGCATGTCGAACAGCGCAAACTCGATCTGGCGTACAGTCTGCATACCGGCCTGGAAGTTTTTGGCGGCTACCATTTTGTCGAACAACTCGCGCGGCAGTTGTGCACCGGTATCCACATGGGCGGTCATGTGGCGCAATACATCCCATTCCCAGCAGAAGTTTTCCATGAACTGGCTGGGTAGCTCGACGGCATCCCATTCCACGCCTTTGATGCCGGATACGCTGTATTCATCTACTTCTGTGAGCATGTGGTGCAGGCCGTGGCCGAACTCATGGAAGAGGGTGATGACTTCGTCGTGTGTGAATAATGCAGGTTTTCCGCCAACCGGGGCGGAGAAGTTGCAGGTGAGGAAAGCGGCTGGCAGTTCGATGCCACCATCTTTCTTGCGGCGGGTGATGCATTCGTCCATCCATGCGCCGCCCCGCTTGCCGCTGCGTGCGTAAAGGTCGAGGTAAAAATAGGCGATGGTTTTGCCTTGCGCACTGCGGATTTCATAAAAGCTGGCGTCGGCGTGCCATGTGGGCGCGTCGGCTTTGTGCATTTGCACGCCAAAAATGGTCTCAACTACACGGAACAAGCCAGTCAGCACTTTGTTTTCCGGGAAGTATTGTTTTACTTCCTGGTCGGAAAACGCATATTTCTCTTCACGCAATTTTTCGCTCACGTAAGCCACGTCCCACGCCTGCAAGTCGTGTATGCCAAGCTTTGCGGCATAGGCCTTTAGCTCGGTCATGTCGCGCTCGGCGTAAGGTTTGGCGCGCTTGGCGAGCGTATCCAGAAATTCCATGACTTGTTGCGGCGTATCCGCCATTTTGGTGGCGAGCGAGAGTTCGCCATAGTTGGCAAAATCCAGTAAATGCGCTTCTTCCTGCTTGAGTTTGAGAATGTCGGCAATCAGCTTGGTATTATCCCATTCTGGCTTACCGAATTCGGATGAGCGGGTGGCATAAGCGCGGTACAGCGTTTCACGCAAAGCGCGGTTGTCGCCATACTGCAGCACCGGCATGTAGGAAGGGAAATGTAATGTAAACAACCAACCTCCGCATCCTGCAGTTTTGGCAGCATCGGCGGCGGCTTGCAAGGCATCGTCAGGAATGCCCGTCAGTTTGGCCTTGTCAGTCACGATATGTTTGAAATCATTGGTGGTATCAAGGATATTTTCTTCGAACTTGCTGCCAACTTTCGACAACTGTTCGGCAATTTCCTTGAAACGCGCTTTTTTTTCTGTGGATAGTTCTGCGCCGCCTAGCTTGAAATCGCGCACTTCGTTGTTCACGATTTTTTGCTGCGTTGGCGTGAGTTTGGAAAAATAAGCGCCAGATTGAATTTGCTTGAATTTCGCATACAAGCGTTCATCTTGCGATAAATCGCTGTAAAAATCGGTCAATTTCGCCAAATTGTCGTTATAAGCCTCGCGCAGTTCCGGTGAGTTGACTACTGCGTTCATGTGCCCTACTTGGCTCCAGGCGCGGGAAAGCTTTTCCTCAAAATCTTCCATTTTGTGGGCAAAGTTCTGCCACGTGGGCACTTCTGTGCTGGTAGCAAGCTGCTCAACCAAGGCGCGCCCTTCTGTAAGCAGGCCATCGATAGCCGGGCTGATGTGCTCAGGTTTGATTTGGTTGAACCGGGGAAGGCCGGAGAAATGTAACAAGGGGTTTGACACGTAAAATCCTAACAACTTAATTGATGAGTCTTAAACAAAAGGGATAACGATATGTCTCACCTTTACTGGTAGCAACAGCAGCGATGATGCAGAAAATGATATTGAGCAGCCAAATAATACCCATCAGCACAAAGCCGATGAGAATGATAGCCAGAAAACCAGCGACGAACTGTGCAATCAGCACAGTAATCTGAAAGTTGAGCGCTTCTTTTGATTGGTCGGCCAAGTAAGCGCTATCATCTTTTTTAAGTATCCACACCACAAGCGCCGGGACGAACCAGAAAACGGTGCCGGCCAAATGAGTGATCGTGGCAATGTTCTTTTCGTCATTGCTGGGGCTGGTAATAATGTCTGTCATCATGCTCTCCTTTTCTACTGATTGATTTTACTGACCAATAGTTCCACTTTGTCGGCGTCATCGGTACTTAGCGCTTTACGGGCAAAGCGGTTAAGTTTGCCTAGGTCGCTTTGCAGGATCTGCCGTTTGATACTGAGAATATTGCTGGGATGCATGGAGAATTGACGTAATCCCATGCCGAGTAATAGTCGGGTAAGCTTGGTTTCACCGGCTATCTCGCCGCATACGGAGACGGGTTTGCCATAGCGGATGCCTGCCTGAAATGTCAAACCTAGCAGTTGCAATACCGCCGGATGCAAAGGGCTGTACAAGTGCGCTACGGCATCATCGGTACGGTCAATGGCCAAGGTGTACTGGATCAGGTCATTGGTACCGATAGAGAGAAAATCGAGTTCCTTGGCGAAGGCCGACGCATTGATGGCAGCAGCGGGTACCTCGATCATTCCGCCGACTTTGATTTGTTCGTTAAAAGGAATGTTCTGCTTGCGTAGCGATTGTTTGGCGCGCTCCAGCAGCAGCTTGGTCTGGCGCAGTTCAGAAATGGTAGCCAGCATAGGAATCAGGATTTTAATGTTGCCGTAATGACTGGCTCGAAGCAGAGCTCGCAACTGGGTATGAAAAATGTGCGGCTCTGCCAGGCATAGACGCACCGCACGCAAGCCTAAGGCCGGGTTGGCGCAATCGCTATCTAGATCCGGGTTCATTTGCTTATCGGCGCCCAAATCCAGCGTGCGGATGGTCACCGGCAGGCCGTGCATCGTCTCTGCCACTTGCCTGTAGGCAGAAAACTGTGTTTCTTCATCCGGCATATCGCGGCGGTTCATGAACAGAAACTCAGTCCGATACAAGCCAATACCGGTCGCGCCAGAGGCTTTGACCGCAGCAACGTCTTCTGGCACTTCAATGTTGGCATACAATTCTATGGCAGTGCCGTCCAGTGTGACGGCTTTGGTGGATTTCAGGCGCTTGAGCTTTTGCTGTTCCAGTTCGAACTGGTCTTGACGTAGTTCATATTCTGCCAACACTTCCTTGCTGGGGTTCACAATGACAACACCCAGAATGCCATCCACAATAATCAATTCGCCATCGCTAATGAGATCGTGTGCTTTTTGCAAGGCGACGATGGAGGGGATGCTTAAGCTGCGCGCGAGGATTGCCGTGTGTGAGGTTACGCCGCCGACATCGGTGATGAAGGCAGCAAAGTGATGCTGCTTGAACAGAATCGCATCCGCAGGCGAAATGTCGTGCGCCACTAGAATCATGTTTTTCTCTTGCGCGGTCTCTTCTTGCAACGCATGGCTGGGGTGCCCCAGCAACACTTTAATCACACGCTCGACGACTTGAATCACATCTTGTTTGCGTTCGCGCAGGTATTCATCCTCAATCGCATCGAATTGCTCGACGATATCGTCCATCTGCTGCTTGATAGCCCACTCCGCATTGCAGTACTCGTTGCGGATGATGGTCTTGGGTACTTGCGACAAGGATTTATCTACTAGCATGGCCAGGTGTGTCTGGATAAACGAAGCCATCTCGGTGGGCGCGTTTTCTGGCAGCTGCCTACTGATACTTTCCAGATTTTCTTTAACTGTGGCAATAGCGTTGTCAAAACGCGTGATTTCACTTTCGACCTGATCGGGTTTGAGTTGGTAATGCACCACCTCTAGCAAGGCATTGGATACCAAGTGCGCGCGGCCAATCGCGATGCCGCTGGAGACGCCGATGCCATGGATGCTGAAACTGACCGGGTGTAGCGCCAAGTTATTCGCCCTCGCCGAAATAATCGTTAATCAGCGCCTTCAACGCGCTCATTGCGGCTTGCTCGTCCGAGCCGTTGGTTTCCAGTTCTACAATGCTGCCTTTTGCGGCGGCCAGCATCATTACACCCATGATGCTTTTGGCATTGACGCGGCGCCCGTTGCGCGAGATCCATACCTCGCTGGCAAACTGGCTGGCGGTTTGCGTGAGCTTGGTGGATGCGCGCGCATGTAAGCCCAGTTTATTGATGATTTCGATATTCTCTTTCAGCATGCTGGTTAACTTTCCTAATCTAACTTTCGCGATGACTGCAACCGGAGCTGGTAAAGCTCACTACGCCGTCGCGCCCGCCACTGACTGCCTTGGTGACGACTTTGGATAAAGATTCGTTGCGGTATGTCATTACACGCACCAGCATAGGCAGGTTCACACCTGCCACGCCCGCTACCCTGTCGGGTTCCAGCAACTTGGTGACCAAGTTGCAGGGCGATGCGCCATAAATATCCGAAAGTACGATAACACCATCGCCGGTATCGAGTTCGGCCACCATCGCTTTTGCGTGTGGCAGCAAATCCAGTGGATCGTCATGCGTATGCACGGCCAGACTGGCCAGTTGAGGTGCCTGTTTGCCTAGCACATGGTGTACACAGGATATGAGGCTATTTCCCAGATCCCCGTGCGCGATTATCAGAATCCCAATCATAGCTCCAAACTTTCCCTTGTATTTTGATTATCGTTATTCGATTAGTTCGCGATGGCGAATCAACACCTGATGGTGGTGCGCCTTAAAGTAGGTGCTCAGCGACTCCACGAAATAGACCGAACGATGCTGGCCGCCTGTGCAGCCGATGGCCACCGTCAGGTAGCTACGGTTGTCACGAATGAAGCCAGGCAGCCATTTTTCCAGCAAATGCCGGATGTCTGCAAGCATTTCATTGGCTTCTGGCGTATTTTGCAGGAATTGTTGCACTGCAAGGTCTTTACCTGTCAACGGGCGCAGGGCAGGGTCATAGTGCGGGTTGGGCAGGCTGCGAATATCGAACACGAAATCGGCGTCTAGCGGAATGCCGTGCTTGAAGCCGAAAGATGTGAACAGCAGCGTCAGACCATGGTCCGGTGCTTGCACCATCATTTTGATGTATTGGCGCAAGGCGTTGGAACCAAGGTTGCTGGTGTCGATGTGATGCCCTAATGTCACTAGGTTGCCCAGCATCTCACGCTCACGCTGGATACTTTCGGCAAGCGTAGTAGTCTCGTTGCTGAGCGGGTGCTTGCGGCGCGTTTCTGAAAAGCGCTTGACCAAGGTTTCCGTATTAGAGTCGAGAAAGATGGAGTTTACCTGATGTCCCCCGGCGCGCAGGGTTTCCATGGCGTTGGGAAGCGCTTCCAGCGCGGCACTACGGCCATCGATACTGATGGCGATCTTTTCCTGATCCGCCGCTGCAAGGTGGTGCGATATTTGTGGTAGCAAGGTGGCGGGCAGGTTGTCTATACAGTAGAACCCGCTATCTTCCAGTGCGCGCAAAGCCACGCTTTTGCCAGAGCCTGACAGGCCGGTAACGATGATGATTTGCATTTCTTTTGGTTTCTAACTAATTCGATTTCTAGTTAAGTTTGCTTTCTTTCAGCAACAACTGTTTTTGACGGTTAGTAAATTGTTTGGTGCTGTTCTCACCACGCATCAATAGCATATGGTTGCGTACGGCCACCTCAACTAGCACGGCAATGTTACGCCCGGCCGCAATCGGGATTATTACCTTGCTCACTTTAACTTCCAGCACACACTCTGTTTGCATGTTGGCGTTCAGGCGATCCAGCTCTTGCGGTTTAAGTAAATCGGCCATTTGCAAATCTATAATCAGATCCAGCGGCTTGGTGGGTTTAACGGCATTATCGCCAAACAGGGCGCGTATGTTCAAGATGCCTAGCCCCCGAACCTCCAAAAAATCTTGCAGCAATGGCGGGCAGCGGCCTTCGATACGTTCTGGTGAAACACGGTAGAAATCCACGATGTCATCAGCCACCAGACGATGCCCCCGCGAGATTAGCTCCAGCGCCAACTCACTTTTGCCTAGGCCTGGTCCGCCGCGGATTAGCACGCCAAAACCTTGCACCTCCAGAAACACGCCGTGCATGCTGGTGGATTCGGCAAGCGCAGTTGCCAGAAAGTGGCCTAGCAAATCCATGAGTTGTGGGCTTTGCATAGGAGAGCTCAGCAAGGGTGTCTGGTGTTTGTTTGCGGCTTCTATCAAGGCCTGAGGTGCTTTTTCGCCGTTGGCAATCACGACAGCTGCTAGTTCGCTGGCGTACAGATTGGCGATAGCCTGTTGTAGCGCCAGTATGCTCAAGCCGTGCAGATAGTCCATTTCTGCACAGCCCAGTACTTGGACGCGGTTTGGATGTACGAAATTCAGGTGGCCAATGAGTGCCAGAGAAGGTTTGGTGACGGCCTCGGAGGTAAGAACCTTTTGCCCGCCATCAAGCCCGGCAACCCATTTGAGTTTGAGCTTGAGGCGGGTTTGTTTGAATAGCTCATTGACGGTAATCTGAGCCATATTTCCTTAAGGTTAGTTTGCGACTTGGTGTTTAACCGCGCCGTTGGTTTTGTGATGGTTGCCTAGTTTTTCTTTATGTTTCAGGACTTGGCGGTCAAGTTTGTCTGTCAACATATCGATTGCGCTGTACATGTTTTCATCTATACATTCTGCATGCAGGTCGTTGCCTGGCACGTGTAATGTTGCTTCCACCTTTTGGGCGAATTTCTCAACACTCATGGTGACTTTCATGTCAATCACATGATCGAAGTGATTGCTGATGCGAGTGAGCTTGCTGTGCAAATAATCGCGTAATGCAGGCGTAATTTCCAGATGATGTCCAGTGAGTTGCAAATTCATAACACGCTCCTTTTCTTCAATTGTTTCGACAAGCTGGTTGTGCGAAACAATTCCAGTGTACACCTTTGGCATAAGGTTGCAACTAGGTAAAACGCCTAAATTTCTTTCAAAAACTCGCAACGGGACAAGCATGATTGACCGGCATATATACGTCTTACGCGCGCGTTCATTAGGAAAATCATTACCCTGTAAGCAAGGCTGTATGCGGATTACAGCCCAGTGTGCAGTGTAATGAACCGCGCTTGGGTTCTAGAGTGACTTCCTCAGATTGGCGGGCGGGATGTTCAATGACTCACGGTATTTGGCGATGGTGCGGCGCGCTACCACGATGCCCTGTTTGGCCAGGATGTCAGTGATCTGGTTGTCAGACAAGGGTTTTTTTGGATTCTCTTCTGCCACCATCTGTTTGATGAGCGCGCGAATCGCAGTTGCGGAACAAGCGCCCCCGGTATCGGTGGCCACGTGGCTGCCAAAGAAATATTTCAGTTCGTAGACTCCGCGCGGAGTGAGCATATACTTATGCGTCGTGACTCGTGAAATGGTGGATTCATGCAGTTCCAGTTCGTCGGCGATTTCACGCAATACCAGCGGACGCATGGCGATTTCCCCATGCTCAAAAAAATTGCGTTGCCGATCCACAATAGCCTGACTGACGCGAAGAATGGTGGAGAAACGTTGCTGAATGTTTTTAATCATCCATTTGGCTTCCTGCATCTGGCTTTGCAGATATTGGCTGGAGCTTTCGCGATTGCGCCGCAGAATATCGGCATACATCTGGTTAATGCGCAATTTGGGGATTACGCTGTCGTTTAGGCTGGCGATCCAGATTCCCTTGATTTTACGTACAACTACCTCGTGCTGTATGAAGTGATCCGACCCGAGCTTGGCAAAGTCGCTGCCCGGTCGCGGGTTTTGCTGCCTAATGAGTTGTTGTGCGCCTTTTAATGCCGCTTCATCGCAATTGAGCAATTTGCGCAGTTTGAGAAAGTCTTTGTTGGCCAGTAAAGTCAGGTGTGATGTTACGATCGCTTTGGCTATCTTCAGATATTCGATATCTGCCGAAAGTGCATTCAACTGCAGCATCAGGCATTCCTGCAAGTTTCTGGCGCCTACTCCGGCCGGATCCAGATGCTGCAGATGTTTAAGTGCGGTTTCCAGCTCCAGTAAATCTACTTCCAGATCAAGAGGTAGCGATTCCGCCAGCTCTTCCAGCGATATTTCGAGGTAGCCGTCATCGTTCAGGCTGTCTATTAGCAACAGCACTAGGTTTTGATCGCGTTCGGAAAGCTGCATTAATTTTAGCTGACCCAATAGGTGTTCACGCAAACTGATAGCGCTACTTTCTTGGCGGCCAAATTCGCTGTCCTCGTCTTCATCAGGCTGGCGACTGCCTTCCCAACTGCTGGCATCATACTCGCCGTAATCATCGTTGAATTCTTCGGTGCGGAATTCCTCGCTGGAAAGCGGTGTTTCTTCAGGTACGTCAGCTGCAGGCTGGAAGCTGGACTCATCGTCAAAGTCCGATAGGCCATCGGGTTTAGATTCGTCCGTTGTTTCTTCCGTATCACCGGAGTTTTCAAATACCTCTTCTGCGGAGGGTTCATCGGCTTCATCTCCCTCAACTAGTTCTAGCAGAGGGTTCTCCTGCAAAATCAGCTCTAGCTCTTGGTTGAGTTCTAGTGTGGAGAGTTGTAGTAGGCGGATGGATTGCTGCAGTTGCGGCGTAAGCGCCAGGTTTTGTGAAAGGCGTAGTTGCAGGTTCTGTTTCATAGATATTACAGCCTGAAATCCTTACCTAGGTACACTTCCCGCACAGCATGGTTATCCACGATTTCAGCGGGTGGGCCGGAGGCAAACACAGTGCCATCGTTGACAATGTATGCCCGGTCACATATGCCCAATGTTTCGCGTACATTATGGTCGGTTATCAGTACGCCGATATTGCGCGCCGATAAATAGCGGATAATTTTCTGGATGTCCAGTACCGCAATCGGGTCAATGCCGGCAAACGGTTCATCCAGTAGGATAAAATTTGGGCTAGTGGCCAGACAGCGGGCGATTTCCACGCGGCGGCGTTCTCCGCCGGAGAGGCTGATAGCCATGCTGTTGCGGATATGCACGATATGCAACTCCTGCAGCAACGATTCCAGGCGTTCGTGCTGCTGCGCTTCGGTCAGGTTTTGCAATTCCAGCACTGCCAAGATATTCTCTTCCACCGTGAGTTTGCGGAATATGGAAGGCTCCTGTGGCAGGTAGGATAAGCCCATCTTGGCTCGACTGTGAATCGGCATGCGGCTCAAGTCCTTGTCATTGAGCAAAATACGCCCCGCATCCACTGGTATCAGGCCGACCATCATGTAAAAGCTAGTGGTTTTCCCCGCGCCGTTGGGGCCTAGCAGGCCAACCACCTCGCCGCTGGCAATTTCCAGCGAGATGTCTTGCACCACGGTTCTGGCTTTATAGGCTTTGCGCAGATGTTCGACTTTTAAAACGCTCATTTTTTATCAATTCAAAGGATGTGCTTATTATTCCTGACGAGCCTCAAGCGCATTGCTCAATCTCAGCCGCTGAATGACTTGCGGAGCCGCAGATGGTTTTGCCGGTGGCGATTCAGTAGGCTTTGGTTTGTTCTTGGGCTGGATGATTGCCTTGACGCGTCCGCTGCCAGGCTGGCTTTCGGATTTGGCACCGCCGATAACCTCGGCGTATTCTGCATTGGCGTCATAACTGATGTAATCACCGTGCACAATATCCTCAGCCCGCTTGACCCAGGCTTTGGTGTAAAGCTGCACCTTGTCCATGCGGCCATCATATTCGATGCGCTGTGCGCTGCCTTCCATGTATTCGTTCTTGCCTTCGCGCTTTTGCTTGAAGGTGGTGGGGTTGCCTGTCGAAGTGCTGTGCTGGAACCCTTCTTTATCTTCCCGAACTACCAGCTTGTCCGCACGGATAACCAGGGTGCCCTGAGTGAGGATTACGTTGCCGGAGTATGTGCTGGTTTTTTTTGCATCATTCACCGTCACGGTATCGGCTTCCAATTCAATCGGTTTGTCGCGGTCGGCAGCTTCTGCCATGGCATGGTTAGTCAAGCCTACACCTAACAGCAGTAGGCTCAAGCACAACAGGTTCTTCATAAATGCTCCGCGATTCATTTGGTTCGTTTTTTCCCTGGGTTGGCCGGTTTGACTACTTTACGCACAGGTTTTTCATAATGCACCTTGACGCGTTTCAGCAGGCGAACGGTCTGGTTCTTTTTGTCGTACACCATTCCGGTGGCGTGGATAACGGTTTTGGGCGCTTGTTTGATGACAACTGGACTGTTGGTTTTTGCAATTTCCTGATTGGGCAGAATCACCAATTTTTCTGTCAGCACCTGCATTTCGCCTTTTTCGCCCCATGCTTGACGCACAACTTTGACATCGTCTACCAGCTCGATCTCTTCGCCATCGCTGGAAACATAGCCCCGCAAGGATTGAATCTGGGTGTATGGCTTGTTGGTGGTGAACTGGGTAAAACGTGGGCGTTGCAGCACGGTGCTGTCGTCATCCGGATAATGTACCATCTCGGTTGCTGCCAATACGTAACGCAACTGGCCTGTTTTGTCGGTTCTGGTGGTGACAAAGTTGTTCATGGTGTAATCCGGGTCATGTCGGTTGCTGCCATTAATTCTCGGGCTTTGTTGTTCTACGCTCTGGCTGACCCAATACGTGATAATGGCCAGAAGACCTGCCAATATCAATGGAAAGAAAATCGCTGGGCGCTGTAACATTACGCATCAGGGCTGTTTGAAGTAAGGTGCAATCATTTCATCAAAGGTGCCTTGCGCTTGCATGATTAATTCGCATACTTCACGCAGCGCGCCGCGGCCTGCGGGTGCTTGTGTCACGTAATGGGCGACGGGTTTGATCAGGCGATGTCCAGTCGGCACGGTAAGCGCAAGTCCACAACGTAGCATTGGCGGCGCATCCACAATGTCGTCTCCCATAAAGGCTACTTGTTCCGGTTTCAGGTTCGTTTTCTGCACCAGATCGTTAAATGCTTCCAGCTTGTCATCCACGCCCTGATAAAAATGGAAAACACCGGTGTTTTCGGCTCGTTTAACCACGACATTGCTGGTGCGACCGGTGATGATGGCCATCTCTACACCGCTTTGCTTGAGCAGTTTCATGCCAAAACCATCCAGGCTATGAAAGAATTTGTATTCCTGACCGTCGTCACCGATGCCTAGGCCGCCATCCGTCATGACGCCATCGACATCAAAAATCACCAGCTTGATTTTTCTGGCGCGTTCCAACACTGCTTCATTCATACCTTAAATAACTTTCGCTTTCAATAAATCATTGATATTAAACGCGCCTATGAGTTTCCCGTTTTGGTCGGTTACCAATAGCGCATTGATTTTCTTGTTTTCCATCAGTTCGACAGCCTCTACCGCCAGTTGCTGCGATTGTACGGCTTGCGGATGTGGATGCATCACGTCACCAATGATCGTATTGCCGGCATCCAGCCCGGCGGTAAAAGCACGGCGCAAATCACCATCAGTAAAGATGCCGACCGGACGGGAATCCGCATCCACAATCGCAGTGAATCCCATGCCTTTTTGTGTGATTTCGTTAATGGCAATGGCCAGTGAGATGTTGGCGCTGACAGCCGGAATCATATCTCCTGTGCGCATGATATCTTTCACCCGCGTCAGCAAACGTCTACCTAGTTTGCCGCCAGGGTGGCTGCGTGCAAAGTCTTCCGCAGTAAAATCGCGCAATTCCAGCACACAAACTGCAAGCGCGTCACCCAACGCCAACGCGGCCGTACTGCTAGCGGTAGGGGATAAGCCCAGCGGGCAGGCCTCTTGTGAAACTTCCGCATTCAAGTGGATATGCGCTTCCCGGGCTAGTGCGGAGTGGGCAGCGCCTGTGATGCTGATGACTTTTGCCCCCAGCCGGATAATGGTGGGCAGAATATTCAGGATTTCGTCTGATTCACCCGAATTGGATAAGACAATCACGACATCGTCCTGTGTGATCATGCCCAAGTCACCATGACTGGCTTCCGCAGGGTGCATAAAGAAAGCCGGGGTGCCGGTGCTGGCCAGCGTGGCGGCAATTTTGCCGCCAATATGGCCGGATTTTCCCATACCGCTTACCACAACACGGCCTTTGCAGTTTAAAATCAATTGCACAGCGGCTTCAAACCGCTTGTCCAGTCGTGTCGCCAGTGCTTCGATTTCTTTGGCCTCGATGGATAGGACTTTGCGCGCCAAGTCCAGAATATCTGCGTTTGGCGCTTGCTGGTGCGTCGATTGTAGTAATGTCGGTGCCATAAGACTCAAGTATAAAAGGGAAATTCACCAGAATAAAGTAAAATAAACTAAAATTCGGTTAAGTAGGCACAAATTTTGCCCTGCTGGTTTTTTTAGAACCGACAATTCAATTTATGTTTAATTCGCTCAGCAGTGTTTTATTGTTATTAACCAGCGCAGTGCTTGCGAAAGCACTTTTTCATGCTTTGCGGCTGCCAACGATGCTGGCATATTTTGCCGTGGGTATATTGCTTGGCCCATATGGTCTACGTTTGCTGCAAAACTCTCAGGATGGCCAACATATTGCAGAATTCGGTATCGTTTTTCTGATGTTCAGCATCGGTTTGGAATTCAGCCTGCCTAAACTGTATGCCATGCGCAAAACGCTGTTCGGCCTAGGTGGGTCGCAAGTGCTGATTACCTTGCTGGTGATTATGGCAGCCGGGGTGCTTGCCGGTTTAGGGCTGCCTACTACATTCATTATCGGCGCGGCGCTAACCATGTCCTCTACGGCCATTGTTTCCAAAATCCTGATGGAGCGGGTGGATCTGAATTCTCGACATGGCCGCCTCAGTATCGGGATATTGTTGTTTCAGGACTTGGCGGTTATCCCGATTCTGGTACTGATTCCCGCATTGGCAGCATTAGATGGGAATGTGGGTACCACGCTGGGCTGGTCAGTGGTCAAAGCTGCGGTATTGCTCGGTCTCTTGTTCAAGTTTGGCAAAAATGCGCTGGACGCCTGGTTCGCTTTGGTGGCGCGTCAGCGCTCGCGTGAGTTATTTGTGATGAACGTACTCATGGTGACATTGCTGCTATCATTTGCCACCAAGGTGGCGGGGCTTTCCTATGCTTTGGGCGCGTTTGTTGCCGGGATGCTGATATCCGAGACGCGTTATCGCTACCAGGTGGAGTCCGATATTGCGCCTTTCCGCGATATTCTGTTGGGCTTGTTTTTCATTAGTGTCGGCATGTTGCTGAATGTTGGGTATCTGGTAACCCACATTGGATTGGTATTGTCTTTGTTGCTGGGTTTTGTGTTGTTCAAGCTGGTGGTGGTAGCCATGCTGACGCACGCATTCGGCTTCGAGATGGGCGTGGGCATTCGCACAGGCATCATTCTGGCGCAGGCAGGTGAGTTCAGCTTCGTTATCCTGGCCTTGGGCTTGCAACAGAGCTTAATCGGCGGCGACGAGTTGCAGCTGGTGCTGGCAGCTAGCCTGCTCAGTATGCTCATCGCGCCATTTATTATTCAATACAATGGTCGTATCACGCGCAAGCTGGTCAAAAGCTATATCCGCAACAGCAGTCAGAAAGTGGATGCGATCGAGCATGTGAGCAAGCGGCTAGATGGACATGTCATCATCGCGGGTTATGGGCGTAGCGGCCAGTACCTGGGCCGTTTCCTGCGCGAGGAGAACATTCCGTTTCTGGCGCTGGATATAGACCCGGCAAGGGTGCATGATGCGGCGGCGGCGGGTGAGCATGTGGTGTTTGGTGATGCCGCGCGCCGCGCCGTGCTGGCAGCAGCAGGTGCGGATCGTGCCAAGGCGCTGGTAGTGAGTTATGCCGACATGCGCGCCAGCATGAAAGTGCTGCACACGGTACAGGAGGCTTATCCAAACCTGCCAGTGATTGTGCGTACCTACGATGATGCCGATATTGATGCTTTCCGCGATGCGGGCGCAACCGAGGTGGTGCCGGAAGTACTGGAAGGCAGCCTGATGCTGGCCAGCCATGCACTGGTGTTGTTAGGGGTGCCGCTTAACCGTGTGGTCAAGCGCATCCGCTTATTCCGGGAAGAACGATACAAAATGTTCAAAGGTTTTTTCCGTGGTATTACCGACGCCGAGTCGGATGCCGGTAATGTACGGCAACTGCGCCTGCATTCGGTAGAAATCAGTAAGAGCGCCTATGCCCACGGCTTGCGGCTGGATCATATCAATTTTGCCAGGCTAAATGTAGAGCCGCATTTCCTGCGCCGACCCAATATGCTGGAAGACATCCAGCCCAGGCCGGATATCGTGTTGTCTGACGGTGACGTGTTGGTGCTGCTGGGTAGTACCGAAGGCCTGCTGGATGCTGAAAACTACCTGATTTACGGCAAATGACGAGCAAGCATATTTTGGTGGTGGGCGGTGGCATTGCCGGCTGTACTACGGCGCTGGATTTGGCCGAATCCGGTTACCGCGTTACTGTGGTGGAGCGCAATATTATCGCAGCGCAAACCTCTGGCGAATCCTCCTGGGCGGGCGCGGGCATCGTGTTTCCGTTGCTGCCGTGGATGTATCGCAATGAAGTGAATGCGCTTGCGTTGGCGGGCGCGGCGCTGTATCCGCAGCTTTGTCGGCAATTGCTGGCAGAAACCGGCATAGATCCCGAACTTATCCCTTGCGGTATGCTGATCAAGCCGCCATATGACCAGGTTGCTGCCCAGGCCTGGTGCGAAAATAGCGGGCTGGAATACGTGCAGAAAGGCGAAGATTTGCTGCTGCCGCAGGTGTGCCAGATTCGTAACCCGCGGTTGCTGCAATCACTCAAGCAAATGCTCATCCAGCGCGGTGTAATCTTGCTGGAGCAGACCCAGCTTGCGCCGTTGAACGAGACGGAATTGGCTGAAACAGGCAAACTCACTGGCTGGAAAACCAGCAGCGGCGAGGTGTTGCAGGCGGATGCCTACGTTGTTACCTCCGGCGCCTGGAGTTTTGATTTGCTCAAAAACACCGCGCTACAGCTTGATATCAAGCCCATGCGCGGGCAGATTCTGCTCTACGAAATGCCACTTGGCACGCTGCCGCATATCGTATATCAGGATGGTTTCTACCTCGTGCAGCGTCGTGACGGGTTTTTATTAGCAGGTAGTACGCTGGAAGATGTCGGTTTCGACACCGGCGTGACCGAAAGCGCACGGCAAGAGATGGAAACCAAGGCCGAGGCGATATTGCCAGCGCTAAAAGGCGCGACCATCCATAAGCACTGGAGCGGCTTGCGACCTGGTACGCCGGAAAATCTGCCCACCATCGCGCGGCATCCGACCATTGCCAACCTATACCTCAACACCGGCCACTTCCGCTACGGCGTTACCATGGCGCCGGAAAGCGCGCGGCGGATTGTTGAGTTGATTGCCTCAGATCTTCATTAGACAGATGACTGGCCTGGAAGCCGCATCCAGATTGGCTTGCAGGGCAGGGGTTTTGGTAATGAACGCGCGCATGAGAAGCTAAATTGGTAGTTTAGTATCTGCGCTTGGGTCATCCGCTTTTTCTTCCAGATGTTGCAAACCGATTCTGTCCAAATCATCCAGACTCATGATAGGGGCATACATGATGTCGTTGATGTTGGATGTACGCTGCCAGCCGAGGCGCATTTCACCAATCGACCGCTTCATCATTTTATACAGACGGGATTTTGAGACTTCGTCGAATACTGGTATGCCATTGATGTAATTTACCATGCGCTGCAAGGAGATAACCGAGGTATTGTGTTCTTTATTGTGCGATGAAAACACAAAACGGAGGTTTCCATTCTCAAGGTTAATATCGCGGGTGGTTAAAATTAGAAAATATGTTTTTTCTGAACTATTGCCAAGACTTTTCAAGATCGGCTGGGATTTCTCAATGATGTTTTCAGCGATTAATTGATTGGTGCCAGGCAGCTTGTTTACATAAAGCTTGCCTAGCCTGAGAGTAGACTTGACCCAAAGCTGCATGTCGTCCGTCATGAGCGTGGCAATTTCTGCTGCTTTGTCTTCAGGAAAATCATCCATAGGTACGATGTAAACATCTACGAAGTCCGGATGGTCTGCGCCATGGGCAAAAGAGCCAAGGAAAAGTGCACAAAACAAAATTATCACGCGCATACAATCGATACTTTCATTCTAGGCTTTTGAGATTATCCTAAGCATTTATTTGCCAGCTAGCCAATCTCCGCTCTTGCCGCCATGTTTTTCCAGTAGTTTGATTTCGCTTATCACCATGCCCCGGTCAGCTGATTTGCACATGTCGTAAATGGTAAGTAAGCCCACACTTACGGCGGAGAGTGCTTCCATTTCCACACCGGTTTGGCCGATGGTTTCAGTGGTTGCAGTGCAGGTGACACTCGTCGTCTTTTCGTCCACATCAAACGTTACGGAAACTTTGGTGAGCGCAATTGGGTGGCAGAGTGGAATCAAATCGGCAGTTTTTTTGCTGGCTTGAATCGCAGCGATACGCGCCACACCCAGCACATCGCCCTTTTTGGCGTTGCCTTGCCGGATCAGTTTGAGCGTTTCCGGCTGCATGCGGATGCTGCCTTGTGCAATGGCGATGCGTTTAGTGGCGGCTTTGTCGCCCACATCCACCATGTGAGCTTGCCCGCTGCTGTCAAAATGCGTGAGTTGGCTCATGATTGTTACTTTCCATTCACAATTTTTTCTAAACTAATTGGTAAACAGATTATCATACACGCCATGAAATTGAAGTTTATTTTGCTGGCTATTTTGTTGGTATCCAATCTTGTTCTGGCAGATAATCTGGACACCAGTCTGCCGGATTTGGGAGATGTGTCGCAGACTGTGCTGACCCCGCAGGAGGAGCAGCGCATCGCCGCACAGATTTTACGCGAAGTGGCGGTGAGCGATGAGGTGGTGCAGGATGTCGAAGTGACGGATTACCTGCAGGCACTGGGCAACAGGTTGGCGGCTAGCGGGCCGGATAAAAGCCAGAAATTCACTTTTTTTGTGGTGCAGGATAATTCCATCAACGCGTTTGCCATGCCGGGCGGTGTGATTGGGGTGCATACCGGGCTTTTTCTCGCAGCCAACAGCGAGAGCGAATTGGCTAGTGTGCTTGGGCACGAAATCGGTCATGTCACGCAGCGCCATCTGGCGCGGATGCTGGCGGCACAAAAAGCCGATATGTTCAAGAACCTGGGTTCGTTCGCTTTGGCTTTGTTGGTGTCGCGGGCTAATCCACAGCTGGCAAGCGGGGCTATGACAGCAGCTTCGGCTGCCAATGTGCAGCGCCAGCTGGATTACACCCGTGAGCATGAGCGCGAGGCGGATCGTGTGGGCTTGTCTATTCTCGATAGCGCAGGCTTTGATACACGCGCTATGCCGGCATTTTTTGCCACCATGCAGCGTGGCACGCGCTTCTCCGAAGGTGCTGCACCGAGCTTTCTGCGCACCCACCCGCTGACTGCCGAGCGTATTGCGGATGTGGGGAATCGTGTGGAAAGCATGCCTTACAAGCAGGTTTCCAGTAGCATGGAATTCCATCTCGTGCGTGCCAAACTTCGTGCTAGCATGGGTCTGGCGCAAGGAGCGATAGAACAGTTTGAAGACAATATCAGGGAGGGGCGCTACGCTAACGAATATGCCGAGCATTATGGGTTGGCACTGGCTATGTTGCGCAAGCACGATTTAACCGGCGCGAGTAGGGAGGTGCAGTGGCTAGGTAAGAATGCGCCTAGAAATGCGTTTTTTGATACGTTGTCTGCACGTGTGGAAATGGCAAAAAACAGTCCCAAGACCGCAGCTACCATGTATGCTAAAGCATTGAACACTTATCCTTTGTATCGTGCGTTAATTTATGGCTATGCCGAGCATTATCTGGCGAGTAATCAGCCGGACAAGGCAATCAAGCTGGTGCAGGAGAAGCAAATATTTTATCCTGACGATGCGTATTTTTATGATTTGCTGGCAAAGGCCTATAGTGCCAAAGGTAAGGAGTTGTTGCGGTTCCAGGCGCAGGGTGAGTCTTATTTCCGCAAATACAACCTGCAAAAAGCCATTGAGCAGTTGGACATTGCGGTCAAAGCTAAAGATGGCAACTTTTACGAGCATTCCATCGTCGAGGCGCGCCTGAAAGAGCTGCGCCGTTTACAAAACAGCCAAGATAAAGCGGGGTAAGCAACATGTTACGGCGAGAGTTTATTACGTTGGCTGGATTGCTTGGCGCGGTATGCTGCTTGCCTTTGAGTGCCATCGCTGCAGTATGGAACAAACTGGCGTTTGATGCGACCAAGCTGGATGAAGCGCAAGGCGGTTTGGGTATCAGTGGTGAAATTCCCAGCAAGGCCATTGAAATCATCGCGCCGGACCGTGCCGAGAACGGCGCAATCGTGCAGGTGGAAGTGACTAGCAGAATTCCTGATACCACAGGTATTGCTATTTTTGTCGAGAAGAATCCGACAGCATTGATAGCCAATTTTGTCCTGGATAAACCTATGCAAGGCAAGCTGGTGACGCGCATCAAGATGGCCGAGACTTCAGATGTGAAAGTGGTGGTGCAGGCGGGCGGTAAATATTACAGCGCCAGCAAATTGGTGCAAGTGATGGAGAACGGCTGTGGCGGTGGTGGAAGTGCGAATGAAAAATTCAATACCAGTATGAAGATGCGCGCCAGGCTGGCGGGGGATGTGGCAGAGGTGAAGGCAATCATCATCCACCCGATGCACACTGGGCATGCCAAAGATGATTTTGGGCAATTAATTCCGGCAGATTTTATCCAACTGGCGGACGTGAATTTGAATGACAAGCCAGTGCTGCAGATGCAATGGGGAACCGGTATCGCCAAGAACCCATACCTGACGTTCTACTTGGCAGGCGCTAAAGCTGGCGACAAGATCAGCTTGACCTGGCATGACAACCATGGCCGTACCGCCAGCGGCGAGACCATGGTGGGTAATGCTTGAGGATTATTTGGTTTTACAGGTGTTGACGCCTAATATCGCATAAGCCGGGCAGAAGTTCATCAGGCCGGTTGCCAACGGCACAATGCCTATCCATGCCCACACCGGACCGCCTGCAAACAATACCCAGGCAATCAGCGCCAAGCCAACAACGATGCGCAAGATTTTATCAATGCCGCCTACGTTCACTTTCATTTCACTTTTCTCCTCAGATTGGTAATAGTGGGTATCCATTATGCGCCCGTGGTGCCGATGGGTAAGTGATTCCGGTTACATTTAACTTGCGTTTATTTTGCTGTCATTGCCAGCGATACTGCTTCTGCAACCTTAATGCCATCTACCGCAGCAGACAGGATGCCGCCCGCATAGCCCGCGCCTTCGCCGCACGGGTAAAGACCTTGGGTGTTGATACTTTGCAGCGTTTCATCATCTCTTTTAATTCTAATCGGTGATGAGGTGCGCGTTTCCACGCCGGTCAGCACGCCGTCTGCTAAGTCGAATCCTTTAATTTGCTTGGCAAATGCGGGAATCGCTTCGCGAATCGCGTCTATGGCGTATCTTGGCAGCGCACTATCCAGATTAGTGAGATGTACGCCGGGTTTGTACGAAGGTACAACCTCGCCAAATTGGGTGGAAGCTTTGTTGGCGAGGAAATCGCCTATCAATTGCCCGGGCGCATTGTAGTTGCTGCCGCCCAGCACAAAAGCATGGCTTTCCAGCTGGCGTTGCAGCTCCATGCCCGCCAACGGGTGGCCGGGGTAGTCTTTTTCCGGTTCGATGCCCACGACGATGCCCGCATTGGCGTTGCGCTCATTGCGGCTGTACTGGCTCATGCCGTTGGTGACCACGCGATTCGGTTCGCTGGTGGCGGCAACCACGGTGCCGCCCGGACACATGCAAAAGCTATACACGCTGCGGCCATTGCTGGCGTGGTGCACCAGCTTGTAATCAGCGGCACCTAGCTTGGAAAGCAAGTCCTCGCTATAGCTTTTGCCATAGCGTGCCTTGTCTATCAGGCTTTGCGGGTGCTCGATGCGGAAGCCGATGGAAAATGGCTTGGCTTCGACGTAAACGCCTTTGTTGTAAAGCATTTCAAAGGTGTCGCGCGCACTGTGGCCGACAGCAAGAACCAAATGATTGGTTGCAATACGTTCGCCAGTTTGCAGCACGATTGCTTGCACTTGATGATTAGCAATCTCAATGTCTTCCACACGGTTTTCAAAACGGATATCGCCACCCAATTCGGTAATGGTTTTACGCATTTCTTCTACCATGCCGACTAGTCTGAAAGTGCCGATATGCGGATGGCTGACGTACATGATCTCTTCCGGGGCGCCCGCTTTAACAAACTCCTGAATCACTTTGCGGCCGTAATGTTTAGGGTCTTTGATCTGGCTATACAGCTTGCCGTCGGAGAATGTACCCGCGCCACCTTCACCAAACTGCACGTTCGATTCCGGGTTTAGCGTATTTTTGCGCCACAGTCCCCAAGTGTCTTGTGTACGCTTGCGTACTTCCTTGCCACGTTCCAGCACGACAGGCTTGAAACCAGCTTGCGCTAGAATCAGCGCCGCAAAGATGCCGGCAGGGCCGAATCCGACGATGACCGGGCGTTTCTGAATGCCCGTATCATTTGTTGCCACGAAGTGATAGCCGGTATCGGGTGCTGGTTTGATGTGCGGGTCTTTTTTGAACTTGGCAAGAATCTTTGCTTCGTTTTTGACTTCAACATCCAGGTTGTAGACATACAGGATGGCATGCGACTTGCGCGCGTCCACACCACGCTTGAAGATTTCAAAGCGAATCAACTCGCTTTCTGGGATTTCCAGACGTTTCAGTAAAGCCGCTTTGATTTGGTCGTCCTGGTGTTTGAGCGTATCTGCGTACTCAATAGGAAGCTTGATTTCGGTGATGCGAAGCATGGTTAACCTTTAGGATAGTGTTTATCTACCAGACGTTGATTTTACTTTAAATCAAACAACTATAAAAAAATAGAAGGTTAAATTCCCAAATCCAGTTGTATGAGTTTCTTCAGCATCGGCACGGTAACCGGTTTTTTCTCAGTGAGCGACCATTCGTCCAGCGCATCCAGCACCGCCATCAAGGTGGGCAAGTCACGGCGCAGGTAGCGCAGGCAGTAGTCAATCACTTCTGCTGGCAGTTTCATACCGCGTTCCTGAGCATGCGTTTTTAATGCTTCGGCTTTTTCTGTATCGGTCAGTGGGTGCAGTTGATACACCAGGCCCCAGGCCAGCCGCGTGGCCAGGTCATCACGCAAGCCCATTTGAGAGGGTGCATGCAAGCCTGCGGTGACCAGCATGTCGCCGGTTTCTTTAAGCGAGTTGAATGTATTGAAAAGGTCGATTTGCGCATCGTTGTCCAGTAAATGCACATCGTCTGCAACCCGTGCCCCACTTGCTTCGCAGGCCGATAGTAAATGACTTTTTCCGCTGCCGGATTCGCCCCAAAGATAGATAAAGCGTGGCGGTTTTCCCGCTAGTGCAGCGCGGATGGAGGCGATAGTTTCGGCGTTCTTGCCAGCCACGAAATTTTCTAGCGAAGACGCGGGCGCGGGCTGGATGTCTAACAACAACTGTTTCATGCGCTTTGCGGAATCAGCCGAGATAAGTGTCGCTTTTGAGATAGCTACGTTTGGTATGGCGCAGGCCAACTGCAATCGCGGCACTGACAGGCAAAGCCAGAAGTACGCCGGTGAATCCAAAGAGCTGCCCACCTGCCAGCAGAGCAAGAATCACCAGTACTGGATGCAGGCCAATACGGTCACCCACCAATAATGGGGTGAGTATCATGCTCTCCACCACCTGCCCAATACCAAATACCAGCAGCACAGGTACGACTTGTGACAAAGAAGTGAACTGCAGCAAAGCCAGCAAAACTGCCATGGCGAAGGCCAGCGCAAACCCCAGATAAGGGACGAAGCTTAACAAGCCTGCAATCAGACCGATTGAAAGTGCCATGTCGAGTCCGACCAGCCACAGGCCAACGCTGTAGAATATGCATAGTGCAGCCATGACGGAAAGTTGGCCGCGCAGGAACTCTGCGACAACAGCATCAACCTCATGCGCAACGCTGGTGGCTTTGCCAATCCATTCCCTTGGGATAAGTTCGCCGATATTGGCTACCAATACATCCCAGTCTCGCAGTAAGTAAAACAGCACAACCGGCAGCAGGAAGAGGTTGGCCAGAATGCCAATGAATGCCAGGCCTTGGGTGCCTGCAGTCTTGAGCACTTCGCCCAAGACGTCCCCGGTGGTTTTCCAGTTTTTGCTGATGATGTCCTGTATATGTGCGCTATCAATGGAAAAACTGATGCCTAACTTGGATTGCAGCCAAGGTTCGGTATGTGAGCGGATGTGTTCGATCAATCCTGGCAGGCGCTCTGCGATCAGAACGGACTGTTTTTGCAGCAAAGGCACCAGAATCAGGAACAAGCCGATGATGGCAATCAAGATACCTGACATCACCACTACCGTGGCGGATGTTCTGCCGAGGCTAAACTTATTCACGCCAGAGGCGCTGAGCCTGTCTACAAGCGGATCGCAGATGTAGGCAATGACGGCAGCTGCCAGAAACGGGGTGAGGATAGGTTTGAGCAAATAAAGCAGGTACAAGAATAGGGCGAGTAATATCCACCAGCGATAATCGCTCATGAAATTTTTCAGGCCGAATTCGGTTGCTTTGTTTTTTGGTTGATTAGCCATAGTGCGTTAAAATATCGCTTTTGCAAATTATACTGAAACTGTTGCGCTGATGCGGAAAATTAAGCGCGACAATTCAAGTCGAATCGAGAGCCATTTTGAGTACAGATACAAATCAACAAACTTCCATTTCCTATCGTGATGCCGGCGTGGATATCGAGGCTGGTGATGCCTTGGTGGAGCGTATCAAGCCGTTTGCCAAGCGCACCATGCGGTCGGAGGTGCTGGGCGGTATCGGCGGTTTTGGTTCTTTGTTTGCAGTGCCCAAAAAATTCAAAGAACCCATTCTGGTATCCGGTACCGATGGCGTGGGCACTAAGCTCAAACTGGCTTTTCAGCTCAACAAGCACGATACGGTCGGCATCGACCTGGTAGCCATGAGCGTGAATGATATTCTAGTGCAAGGTGCCGAGCCGCTGTTCTTCCTGGATTATTTCGCCTGCGGCAAGCTGGAAGTTAGTACTGCGGCCGATGTGATTAAAGGTATTGCGCAGGGCTGTGAGCAAGCCGGTTGCGCGCTGGTGGGCGGTGAGACTGCCGAAATGCCGGGCATGTATCCGGCGGGCGAGTACGATTTAGCGGGCTTTGCCGTGGGCGCAGTGGATAAATCCAAAATCATCGATGGCTCCACAATCAAGGCAGGTGACGTCGTGCTTGGCTTGGCCTCCAGCGGCGCGCACTCCAATGGCTATTCATTGGTTCGCAAGTTGATTGAAAAATCTGGCATCGACATGGAATCGGATTTTCATGGCAGAAAGTTCAAGGACGTGGTGATGGCGCCTACCAGAATCTATGTCAAACCCATGCTGAAACTGATTGAAACCTTGCCGGTGAAAGGCATGGCACATATCACCGGCGGTGGCATTACCGAGAACATTCCGCGTGTGCTACCGGAAGGCCTGACCGCAGAGATTCGCAAGGATAGCTGGACGTTGCCACCACTGTTTCAATGGCTGCAAGCGCAGGGCAATATCGAGCATCTGGAACTGTATCGCACATTCAACTGCGGCATCGGCATGGCTATCGTGCTGGATAAAACGCATGCGGCGCAAGCCAAATCTCTGCTGGAAGCGGCAGGCGAAACGGTGTATGAAATCGGTCAAATCCGCACACAACAGGCAAATGAGGCACCAACAGTTGTTGTCTAAGCCGGCCTTGGCGCGTTAATGGTATTTTTCATCGAGAATACGTTATGCCGCGACTGCTAAAAGTTTTACTGATGCTTGTGCTGTTAAGCGCCAATGTAGCATCGTATGCTTTACCCAAAAATGTTCAGTTGGAGTATGACGTTGCGCGCAACGGCAAGCTGTTTGCCACAGTCAAAGAAACCTTTACCCAGGATGGCAAACAGTACCGCATCAAGTCTGTCACCAAAGGCTTGGGCATTTATGCGCTCATGGGCGAGCGCGTGCTGATCAGTAATGGTGCGGTCACCAAGAATGGCCTAAAGCCAATGCATTTTGAATTGCATCAAGGCAAAGGGGGCAAAAAAACCTTGATCGCGGATTTTGACTGGCCTAAGAATCAGCTGAGAATGCAGGTAAAGGGCGAGACAAAAACCGAAAAGCTGACAGCCGGCACACAGGATTTGGCGAGCTATGCGTACCAATTCATATTCCGCCCGCCCGGCAAGAATGCGGTGGATGTCACATTGACGACGGGCAAGAGTCTGAAACAGTACCACTATAGAATCATTGCCCGCGATGTTGCCGTGGCCAGCTACAAAACACTGCAGATTTCCAACGAAGCAGCAGCGGGCGAAGAGAAAAAGCAGTTGTGGCTGGCACAGGAGCAATATTACCTGCCGGTGCGCTACAAGCTGACCGACGAGGATGGTGAGGACTTTGAACAGACACTCACCAAGCTGAGTATTCAATAAACGCAAACGGGCAACTCACGATACAATTGCGCCATGTGGCAAACATTGCAATCATGGTTGGATGAGCCTGCGGCCCGCCGCTTGGGGTGGGCGATATTCATTTCCATGTTGCTGCATGCTTGGCTGTTCGGCGGATATTTTATGGCGCTGCCCAGCCTGAAGAAGGAAATGCATATCATAGAAGCGCACTTGCAGATGCCAGAAGCTGTGCCGCCAGAAGTCGAAACCCCTGTGCCAGAAGCCACGCCGGAAGCGCCTGTCGAACCGCCCCCTGTGCAAGCACCCATGTTGCCAGAGCCGGCAGAGGTTGTGCCGGAAACACCGCCAGAACCCACGCCTGTGGCGGAGAGTGCCCCCCCAGCGCCGGAACCAGCTCCCGAGCAAGAACCGCTGCCACAAGCCGAGGTGCCGCCCGAAGCTGTTCAGCCAGTGGATGCAGGTTTGGTAATTAACGAGAACGCCCACCGTTATGTGGAAACCTATTTCACTGTCAGTACCAAAATAGATGGTCCGGCAGAGGGCAAGGCCAAGATTGTGTATGACCTGATGGACGAAAAGCATTACAAGATCACCAGCCTGACAGAGCCGAGCGGCGTGGTGTCCCTGTTTATTGGTAATCTGGTGCAGGAAAGCGAAGGCGAGCTGACCAAAACCGGCCTGCAGCCACAGCGTTATGTTTATCAGTATGGCAACAAAGATGACAAAACTTATTTCGCTACTTTTGACTGGGCTAATAAGACTTTGCTGCTAAAATCGTCCAAAGGTGAGAAGACCGAGCCTTTGGTAGAAGGCGCGCAGGATTTGCTGAGCTTTATGTACCAGTTCATGTTCGTGCCGCCGTTGGAAACCATGCAGATACCCATTACCAACGGCAAAAAGCTCAAAGTGTATGACTACCGGTTTGAAGGGGAGCAATTGCTCACCGGCGAGCTGGGTGAAATTAACACTTTGCATATTTCCCGCAGTGGCTGGGATTCCGAAGACAAGATGGAGCTGTGGCTTGCGCCCGGTTTCCAGTATATTCCGATTAAAATCCGCAAAACCGAAAAGGACGGCAAGGTGTACGAAATGACGGCAACACAAGTCAACACCAACCGTCCGGTAATTAATCAATAGTAGAGACAAAATGAACGCAAACTTAATGCGCCTGGCGGCGATGTTACTCAATGATTTACTGGGCTTTACCGGCCCGGCCGATGCAAAGATGGGCGATTTCTTTCGCAGCCACCGGGAGCTTGGCACCAAAGACCGCGCCTTTATCGCCGAGACGGTGTATGGCGTACTGCGCCGTTTGCGGTTTTTAAGTTATGTCGCGGATGGCGACGCAGCAGAGCCGGATGCACGCAAGCTCATTCTGGCGTACTTACTGCGCATTCAGGGAAAAAGCATCCGCGAGCTGGAACCTGTGCTGAACGAGCAGCAAAAGGAATGGGCGCATGCGATTAAAGCCAAGAGCACCGAAAATCTGCCGCTGGCGGTGCAGGCCGATGTGCGCGACTGGTTCTGGAACAAGATGAATGCGCAATATGGCGAAGAGCAAGCACTCACTATCTGCCGCAGCATGTTCGATCAAGCCAGTCTGGATTTGCGCGTCAACACCATTAAAGCCAGCCGTGAAGACGTGCTAAGCCGAATGCAGGCCGAGAACACCGTCAAAGACAACGTGATTACCGCTACGCCTTATTCCCCGGTGGGCATCCGCATGGCAGCACGCCTTAACATCGGCAAGCACATCTTGTTCACCGAAGGCAAAATCGAGGTGCAGGACGAAGGCAGTCAGCTATTGAGTTATCTGGTGGCGCCCAAGCGCGGGCAAATGGTGGCGGATTTCTGTGCCGGTGCAGGTGGCAAATCGCTGGCCATCGGCGCGCTCATGAAAAACACCGGACGCATCTACGCTTTCGATGTGTCGGAAAAGCGTCTGCACAATCTGGGGCAAAGGTTAAAGCGCAGTGGCCTATCCAATCTGCACGCGCAAGTCATCAGCAGCGAGAATGACCCGAAACTCAAGCGGCTCAATGGCAAGTTCGACCGTGTGCTGGTGGACGCACCATGCAGCGGGCTGGGCACCTTGAGAAGAAACCCGGATTTGAAATGGCGGCAGACCGAGCAAGACGTGCAGGAACTCAATACCAAACAAACTTCCATTCTGGTGCGTGCTGCCAAACTTACCAAGGCAGGAGGGCGGCTGATTTACGCGACTTGTAGTTTATTAAAAGATGAAAACGAAGCGGTTGCCGAAGCGTTTTTGCAAGCGCACCCCGATTTCAAACTTATCCCCGCCAATGAGATTCTGGCGCAGCAAAACATCGCGCTGGATACCGGAGAATACTTGAAGCTCTTGCCGCACCTGCACGGCACGGATGGTTTTTTTGCCGCAGTGTTTGAAAAGGCGGCTTAAATTGTAGGGCGGATGAGCGTAGCGTTATCCGCCGGAAGTGATTTTAGGTGAGTGTGAATAAGTGTCACGTTTTCATCCGGCGGAAGGCATTTCACTTTTCCGCCCTATGCTTGCTTGATGGATGGGTTGGGCATTATTTGCAACTTAAGCTAACAAAAACTGCAATAAGTGTAACCGCGCAAATAGCCCAAGTTGCGTAAACTAACTGCATTGTTTTAGCGACCAGTGCTTCATTTGTATTTCTTTGGCTTTCTGCTGTGCGCACCGCAACTACAGATTGAATAAATGGAAACTCACTTTGTACTGAACTATTATTTAGCCTTTCTAATAGTTCAGTATCAGTTGCAGCCAAGTATTCAGATGCTGTTGGTTTATTCTTCGTTGCAAAATTACTCATTTCTAATTCCTTTGTTGTTATGCCCAACGTAAACTAGACACCAAATCCGTCCCTAAAATTTTAGGTAGGCAGGTGACTAAATTGGTTTTAGTAAAAAATATATTCATATAAACAATGAACTACTCTATTTTATTGCATCACGATAATGGTGACCATATCTCAACAAACACACCTAGACTGAACATAGGCCAATGCGCGGCGGCCGCTCATGAATAATATGGTGAATTTTGATGTAGTCATAATAATGTTACGATGCATGGGTTTGCAACTTTATTTCATCTTTATTCATGACCAAGCCTAGCTTGAATACCTTAATCCTGATTGGCGCCATCGCTGGCCTGTTGTTCGGCTGGTTGTTTTCAGGTGCGCCAGAAGGCACGCCGTTGCTGGCTTCCAGCCTGTATGTGGCGGGCTTGGTTGGCACGCTATTTGTTGATTTGCTCAAGATGATCCTGATTCCGCTGGTGTTTTGCAGCATCACGGTGGGCATTGCCAACTTAAGCCAGCATCATCGGATGAACCGTGTATGGATAAGCACTTTGGCTTTCTTTGTCTCTTCAATGGCCATTGCCATCGTATTGGCATTGATTGCTGGGAACTACTTCAAACCTGGGGCGGGGCTGCACTTGGCAATGTTTGAGCATGCCATGCAGGATTTTTCTGCCAAACAGGTATCAGTCAGCGAGTTTTTTGCGCAGTTTCTGCACGGGCTGTTCGTGAATCCATTTCAGGCTTTCGCTAGTGGCAATGTGCTGGCGGTGGTGATTTTTGCGCTTTTTTTAGGTGTGGCATTGGTGCTGGGTGGCGATAAGTATCTTGCCGTGCGTAAATTGATGCAGGAGTTGCTGGATATCACCTTGCGCATGGTTGGCTGGGTGATGTGGCTTGCCCCGCTGGGTATCGCCGCGCTGCTGTTCAAGCTGGCGGCGACGCAGGATTTGGCTGTGCTGCAGAGTCTGGTCAAGTTCGTCAGCGTGGTGGTGGGCACATTGCTGCTGCATGGCGTGGTGATTCTTCCGCTGGTGCTATACGTTTTCACCAAACAAGGCCCGCTATGGTTCTGGGCTGGTGCGCGTGATGCTTTGGTGACAGCGTTCGCCACCAGTTCCAGTGCGGCCACGTTGCCGGTGACTTTGCGCTGCGTGACAGAGAATCTGCAAGTGAAACCTGAGATTGGCGGATTCGTCATCCCGCTGGGGGCAACCATCAATATGGATGGCACAGCGCTCTATGAAGCGGCTGCGGCATTGTTTGTGGCAAATTTGGTCGGGATTGACCTTAATCTGATTCAGCAGTTTATCGTGTTCATGACTGCCATGCTGGCAGCGATTGGCGCGCCAGGTATCCCCAGTGCGGGCATGGTGACGATGGTGATGGTGCTGCAAAGTGTGGGCTTGCCTGCCGAGGCGATTGCGATTCTGCTGCCGATAGATCGCCTGCTGGATACGATTCGTACCACGGTGAATGTGGAGGGGGATATGGTGGGCAGCCTGGTGGTGCAAAAGCTGGTTGGCGAGCGTTCTTGATACTT
>JBGANT010000001.1:0-231518 GCA_044222155.1 Methylophilus sp. | reverse complement strand
GAAGGTGAAACCCGCAAAGAACGTCGTGCCTCCGGCAGCCCGATGCGTACTCCCATGACGACAACCCGACCGGCACCCGTGAAGGCAGAGAAAATGTCCGCCAAAACCGGTACCGACGATGGGGAGTGGGAGGAGTTTTAGTCCTTTGAAGCGCCTAAGGAATGGCGGCAGTATTTCCGCCATCTGTTCTAATTTTTTATAAATTAAAACAATAAGTTAATTATTAAATTATTTGTTTATATACAGCGAAAAATGCTTAAGAAACGGGTGTTACTGCCGATAAAAAACTATAGACAAGACAATTCCTGAAGCGGGCAAAAGTCACTTAGGAATGGATTGTTTAACTTGAGATATTTAACCGTAAAGCGCAACAAATAGGCGAACGAAAGTTAAACGAGTTATTTGAAATTTTTTGGATTTTTAGGAGAGCAAAATGGCTGTAATTGACCGTGTATTGATTGGTGAGGGCTTGGTGATTGAAGATCGTCCGGATGGTACGGGCCCGGATTTGAAGAATGTAGCACATATTGATTTGATTATGGGGCCGCGTGGCAGTGCTGCTGAGGATGCTTTTTGTCGCACCCTGACCGATCAGAAACAAGGTGTGAACGGGTTGCTGGCAATTGCTGCGCCTAATATGATGGTGAAACCCAATACTGTCATGTTTAACAAGGTGACTATTAAAGATGGTCGTCAGGCAGTACAGATGTTTGGCCCAGCACAGCGTGGTGTGGCGATGGCCGTGATGGATTGTGTCGCAGATGGCACGATTCCTGTGGAAGAGGCTGATGATGTATTCATCTGCGTGGGCGTGTTCATTGACCACAAGGCAGATATTGATGAGCGCATCCAGGACTGGAACTACCGTGCAACAAAAATGGCGATCAAGAGCGCTGTAAATCGCGAGCCAAAAGCTGTAGAAGTGCTGAAGCAATACAAAGAAGCGGCGCATCCATTTGCAGCTAAAACCGCCGAGGCAAAAAATCGTCGTGCAGAAGACAAGGCCGTGGAATTGGCCATTCAGCAAATGAAGGATCGTAGCAAACACAAAGCCCGTGAAACGGTATAAAACGCTCGTGTGAGAGCTGTTTGTAATGGATGCTTGGTTAGTTTTGATGGAACTGTTTGATGCAAAAAGAAAAATATCAGGAAGAAAGGGAGTTTGAATTTACTAACCAGGATTTTTCCAGGGTACGTAAATTAATCTACCAAAGAGCGGGAATCGCCTTATCTGAGGCGAAAACCGACATGGTATACAGCAGAATTGGTCGGCGTCTGCGTATTATCGGAGTGACGACGTTCAAGGATTATCTGGATAATCTGGAACGCGATCTTGATTCCGATGAGTGGGAGGCGTTTACCAATTCGCTGACAACCAACTTGACTTCATTCTTTCGGGAAGAGCATCACTTTCCGATTCTGGCCGGGCATCTGCTGCAACTCAAAACACCTATCAGAATATGGTGTTCTGCTGCATCTACCGGGGAAGAGCCCTATACCATCGCAATGACGGCTTGCGAGGCGTTCAATAGCCTGAAACCACCGGTCGAGATTATTGCGACCGATATTGATACCAATGTGCTGGCAACGGCTTCCAGAGGGGTTTATCCGATGGACCGTGTGGCTAAGCTCTCGAATGAGCGAAAAAAACGCTTTTTGTTAAAAGGTGCAGGCAAGAGCGATGGATCGGTGAAGGTGCGCAAGGAATTGCAGCAGTTGATCCAATTCCAGCAGTTAAATTTGCTGGATGAGAAATATCCACTGAGTGAGCCATTTGATGCGATCTTTTGCCGTAATGTCATGATTTATTTCGACAAACCGACGCAGACGAAAATCCTGGAGAAATTCGTTCCCTTGATGAAGCCACACGCATTGTTATTTGCAGGACATTCGGAAAACTTCCTGTACGTCTCCAATGCATTGAAGCTTAGAGGTAAAACCGTATATGAACTGGCTGGCCAATCGATAGCGGCAGGTAAACTCAAGAAAGTAGTCCATGGCTAATTTTGCACATGAAGAGGTCGCAACCACGCTCTATTACGATCGGACGTTTGATTGCGATGCGGCCAAGATTTCTCCTGGCGAGTATTACTTTACCGACAAGGATATGGTGATTGTTACGGTGCTAGGCTCCTGTGTCTCGGCCTGTATCCGGGATAAGATGACAGGGGTTGGCGGTATGAATCATTTCATGTTGCCGGATGGGGGCAAGGCCGATAAGGATAATCCGATCTCTGAGTCCATGCGCTATGGGACTTATGCAATGGAGGTGCTGATCAACCAGCTGCTGAAGAATGGCGCCCGACGCGAGAATCTGGAAGCCAAGATATTTGGCGGCGGAAATGTATTGAGAAGCTTCACCACTATGAACGTGGGTGACCGCAATGCAGATTTCGTGCGCAATTACCTGAAAGAAGAACGTATCAAAGTAACGGGTGAGGACTTGAACGATATATACCCGCGCAAAGTGTATTTCTTTCCCAAAACCGGCCGCGTGTTAGTGAAGAAGCTTAAACAACTGAACAACTACACCTTGATGAAACGTGAAGATGCTTATGCCAACAAGTTGAAAGTCAATGATGTGGGCGGCGAAGTGGATTTGTTTTGATCCTACCTACGGATAAGAAACTATGAAAACAAAAGTATTGGTGGTAGATGATTCCGCATTGATTCGCGGGTTGATGACGGAGATCATCAATAGTCAGCCTGATATGCAAGTCGTGGGCGCAGCACCCGACCCAATCATTGCGAGGGAGATGATCAAGCAATTGAATCCAGACGTGCTGACGTTAGACGTGGAAATGCCGAAGATGGATGGCCTAGATTTTCTGGAACGCCTGATGCGCTTGCGCCCCATGCCGGTGGTAATGGTGTCTACATTGACGGAACGTGGCTCCGAGATCACGATGCGTGCTTTAGAGTTGGGCGCAACAGATTTTGTGACCAAACCCAAAATGGCCATCAGCGATGGCATGCGGGAATATACGGATTTGATTACAGACAAGATTCGCGTGGCTGCAAAGGCGAGGATCAGTTCGCTACACCATATGGCAAAAGCTGCTATTAATGCATCATCCGCTGCACCTGCTTTGCGTAACCCAATGATTAGTAGCGAGAAATTAATCATCGTAGGGGCATCTACGGGCGGTACAGAGGCAATCAAGGCATTTTTGACCAAAATGCCGTCGGATTGTCCTGGCATTCTGATTACCCAGCACATGCCGGCAGGATTTACCAAATCTTTTGCGAATCGTTTGAATTCATTATGCCAGATCTCCGTAAAGGAAGCAGAAGGCGGAGAACGGATATTGCCAGGGCATGCATATATCGCTCCAGGAGACAAACATTTGATGTTAGTCAGAAGTGGAGCTAACTATATGACACAACTGAGTGATGCACCGCCGGTGAGCCGCCACAAACCTTCTGTGGATGTGTTGTTTGAGTCTGCTGCCGTGGCCGCCGGTAAAAATGCGATTGGAGTCATTATGACGGGCATGGGTAAGGATGGCGCTGAAGGTATGGCTATGATGAAAGATGCTGGTGCTTATAATTTTGCACAGGACGAGACAAGTTGCGTAGTCTTTGGCATGCCCAAAGAGGCGATTGCACATGGTGGCGTACATGAGGTGGTGCCTTTGCAGGAATTGGCAAAACTGGTGCTAAGTCATTTGACTGCTACTGGAACACGTGCGTTGCGGGTCTGATTTTTATCAATGATGAATCAAGTTTTATATTGAGTTGGCCGATATACCAGGTAAGGCACGCTGTAACGATGTGCGTTATCTGGTAATAGATTTTAAGTAAATTATATAAATGCGATGGAGTAAGGTATGGCGGATCCAAATACCAAATTTTTAGTGGTGGATGATTTTTCAACGATGCGCAGGATTGTGCGCAATCTTTTGAAAGAGCTTGGTTACACCAATGTCGAGGAAGCCGAAGATGGTGTTGATGGTTTAAATAAGTTGAAGCAAGGTGGCTTTGACTTTGTGGTTTCGGATTGGAATATGCCCAACATGGATGGTTTGACCATGCTGCAGAATATCCGGTCGGATACCGCACTGGCTTCACTGCCGGTACTGATGGTAACAGCCGAGGCCAAGAAAGAAAACATCATTGCCGCAGCACAAGCGGGTGCAAGTGGCTATGTGGTCAAGCCGTTTACCGCCGCAACCTTGGATGAAAAGCTATCAAAGATCTTTGAGAAGCTTGGAAAGTAAGTGATTAAGCATGGAGCACATTTTTTCTGGAAATGTTGAAGGCCAATCTACGCCAATCGCGGCTATTTCGGGTGAAGGCGAGGACATGTTGCATCGTATCGGGCAGATGACGCGCGGACTGCATGAGAACCTGCGCGCGCTGGGACTCGACAAGATGATTGAAAAAGCGGCGCATGATATACCGGATGCGCGTGATAGGCTGAATTATGTGGCTAAAATGACAGAGCAGGCTGCAGAACGGGTGCTGAACGCTACGGATATAGCTAACCCATTGCAGGAAGAAATTGCTAAGCAGGCATCGGTATTAGAGGAAAAATGGCAAGCGGTATTGCAAGAGCCATCCCTGAGGTCGGAATATAACGAAGTGGCCAATGAGACGCTGGCCTTTATCCGGCAAACGATCGAAACCAGTGCTGCTACCAAGGCGCAACTGCTGGAAATCATGATGGCACAGGACTTCCAGGACCTGACTGGTCAGGTTATCAAGAAAATCACAACGCTGGCACAGGATCTTGAGCAGCAATTAGTCCAACTGCTACTGGATTTTTCTCCCCCAGCAATTAAAAAAGAAGAAAGTGGCCTGCTGAATGGTCCGCAGATTGATCCGGAAAATACCGCGAATGTGGTTTCCAATCAAAGTCAGGTGGATGACTTGCTGGAAAGCCTGGGATTTTAGTTTTAAATTCGTTTCCTATACTTAACTTAGTGATGTGCTTTTAATGGCATCAATGCGCTTCATTGCATAAGTAAATGCAATAAAGCGCATTTTTCCCTTTCTATTCCACGCATCTATTTGCCTCAAGTTTTTCGATAATGGGTCATTCGTTGTATGAATGACATGAGAAAGGTGAATAGAAATGGCACAGGAACCAGCAGTAGAAGTTTCAGCAGAAGCTCCCCCGAAATCCAAGAAGAAGCTCATCATTATTCTGACAGCCGCGCTGGTGCTACTGGGCGGAGGTGGAGGCGCTGCCGCATGGTACTTCAGCCATAAGGATGCGGGTCATGGCAAAGGCAAGGAAGCGGTTAAAGAAGAAGTTGCGCCCGTAGAACCTGCTTTCGTCAAGCTGGAGACATTTACTGTCAATCTGGATCCGGAAGAGGGTGAGAAATATCTGCAGGTAGATATTACGTTAAGCGCTTCCAGTAAAGAGGAAGCCGCTGCACTAGAACAACATATGCCTTTGGTGCGTAATCGTGTGCTGATGGTGCTGACCAGTAAAAAACCAAGCGAAATTTCCACAATGGATGGCAAGAAGGTGTTGAGCCAGGAAATTGTGGCGCAGATCAACAAGCCTTTCACGTTGCAGGCAAAACCGCAAAAGATTTCGGATGTATTTTTTACTTCCTTTGTCGTGCAATAGTGAATTGAAAGCCAAGTAAGCGGTTTGAATTATGGCAGATAGTTTTTTATCCCAGGATGAAGTAGACGCCCTGTTGCGGGGCGTCAATGGGGAACAGGAAGAAGCCAAGCCTGCAACCGAAGACGGATCGGGTGTTCGTACCTACGATCTGGCGACACAGGAGCGTATCGTGCGTGGGCGCATGCCAACGCTTGAAATTATCAATGAGCGATTTGCCCGGCTATTGCGTATTGGCTTGTTCAATTTTCTGCGACGCACGATCGAGGTTTCGGTCGGGCCGGTGCGTGTTTCTAAATATGGCGACTTTATCCGCAATCTGGTCGTGCCCACCAACCTCAATCTGATACAGATGAAACCTTTACGCGGTACTGGGCTGATAGTGTTCGATCCGTCAATTCCATACTCGCGTGGAGGGTCGCGAATTTACCCAGACAGAGTTGCGCATCATTCGGCGCGCGCTGGACATCGTGTTCGAAAACTATACCAAATCCTGGGGGCCTGTGTATCCGGTCGAGTTCGAGTTTATGCGCTCCGAGATGAATACACAGTTTGCCAATATCGCGACGCCCAACGAAGTGGTGGTGGCAATCACGTTTACCATCGAGCTGGGAACCGAATCCGGCGAGATGCATTTCTGCTTTCCATATTCCATGCTGGAGCCTATCAAGGATATGCTCACCTCCAGTTTGCAGGGAGAGGTGCTAGGTGTAGATAAACGCTGGGTGCGCTTGATGACGCAGCAGGTGCAGGCGGCAGAGGTGGAAGTCGTTGCAGACTTGACCAAGGCAAAAATGACGCTGGGCGATGTGATGGGCTTGAAAGCAGGGGACGTCATTCCACTTAACATCTCCGAAGAAATCGAGGCGAAAGTGGACAATATTCCCGTCATGCTGTGCAAATACGGCACATTCAACGGCCAGTATGCCTTGCGCGTGCAAAAGTTACTGAGATCCAATTCAACCGAATATATCAAAGGAGAGCCTTATGGCGACTAAACCAGAAGAGGCTGTGACAGCAACAACAGAAGACGACTGGGGTGCGGCAATGACAGAACAGGCAGCGGCCGAGCAGTCCGCAGGGGTAGCCGACGACTGGAATGAGGCAATGGCAGAGCAGCAATCGTCCGAGGCTTCGGCGTTACAGGCAAAAACAGCCCAGACGCAGGTGTTTGCCGAATTTTCCAGCCAGAATAAATTGAGTGATAGCCAGAATGATATTGATTTTATTCTGGATATTCCGGTGCAACTGACAGTAGAGCTAGGCCGAACCAAGATCGCGATCAAGAACTTGTTGCAGCTGGCGCAAGGCTCTGTGGTTGAGTTGGATGGACTGGCGGGGGAGCCAATGGACGTGCTGGTGAACGGCTGCCTGATCGCGCAGGGTGAGGTGGTGGTGGTTAATGACAAGTTTGGTATCCGCCTGACTGACATCATTACGCCGGCCGAGCGTATCCGCAAGATCAACAAATAGGCACAATTCATGACAAAACGTTTTTTATTCATGCTGATGCTAGGGCAACTCTATGCCCCTAGCGTTTGGGCGGCCAGCAGCACCTCAACCATGTCGCCTACAGGCAGCATCCTCAAGATGGCGCTTGGCTTAGTTGTGGTGCTGGCTGTCATGGCATTGGTCAGCTGGGGCGTCAAACACATGATGCCGGGCGTTAACGGGCAGGCGTCCGCAATCCGCGTCGTAGGAGGCGTTAGCGTAGGTTCACGTGAGCGTGTGGTGGTGGTACAAGTGGCTGATCGTTGGCTAGTGGTGGGCGTTGCGCCTGGTCAGGTAAGCGGGATCGCTAACCTTGAGGTGGGTACACCTGTGATGCTTCCATCTACACACGGTTCAACCGGACAGAACGATCATGGACAGGCATCAGCCCAGCTTGCCGTGCACCCGATAATGCAGCCTTTGGTAAAACCTTTCTCCGAGTGGCTGAGAAAATCGGCCGAAAAGGCGCAAGGCATGAAAGGCGGGAGCGGACATGCAAAAGAATAAGCTGAATATCCTGCTGGGTTTATTGACCGCGGGCCTGATGCTGGTTTTACCATCTGCTTCGTGGGCGGAGGGCATGCCTTTGATCAACGCAACCCCGGCAGCCGGTGGCGGACAGAATTACTCTCTCAGCTTGCAGACACTAATTCTGCTAACGTCGCTGACTTTTTTGCCGGCGGCCTTGCTGATGATGACCGGGTTTACGCGTATCATTATTGTGCTTTCGCTGTTGCGCCAGGCACTGGGCACTCCTACTGCACCACCCAATCAGGTCATGATAGGGTTGGCGCTGTTTTTGACGTTTTTTGTCATGAGCCCAGTGCTGGATAAAATCTACACGGATGCTTACCAGCCGCTTTCCGAAAATCGTATCACTATGCAGGAAGCACTGGACAAAGGCTCGGTGCCGCTAAAGGCTTTCATGCTGAAACAGACACGTGAAGGCGACTTGGCGCTGTTTGTCAAAATGGCTCAGATAGAAAAAATCGACACCCCGGAACAGGTGCCTTTGCGCGTGCTAGTACCAGCCTTCATGACCAGCGAACTAAAAACCGCTTTCCAGATCGGCTTTGCGATTTTTATTCCTTTCCTCATCATTGATATGGTGGTGGCTAGTGTGCTGATGGCCATGGGGATGATGATGGTGTCACCTTCCATCGTTTCCTTGCCATTCAAACTGATGCTGTTTGTGCTAGTGGATGGCTGGCAGTTGATGATGGGCTCCCTCGTACAAAGTTTCTACTGAATGAACTAAAGGAAAAGAATGACCCCTGAAGGCGTAATGGATATTGGCCGGAATGCCATGGAAATCACTTTGCTTGTAGCCGGGCCGATGCTGCTTGTGGTATTGATTATTGGCTTGCTAGTGAGCATTTTTCAGGCGGCAACGCAAATTAACGAAGCGACCTTATCGTTTATCCCCAAGCTGGTTGGTGTATTTGCGACACTGGTGATAGCCGGGCCGTGGATGCTGACGACGATGGTGGATTACATGCGGCTTGTTTTGACTAGCATTCCCTCGATGGCGAATTAGCCAGCGTATTTTATGGTCTCTTTCAGCAGCGAGCTTCTGCAAACCTGGATCATCAGCCTGCTGTGGCCATTGACCAGAGTGTTGGGCGTACTGGCCGCAGCGCCCATTTTTAGTGATCGCGCGGTACCAAACCAGATCAAACTGGGATTCGGTTTGGTGCTCACTTTAATCATTATCCCGACATTGCCGGATATTCCCCGTTTTGAGGTTTTCTCCCTACAAGGTTTGCTAGTCCTGATCCAACAACTGATCATTGGTTTGGCCATTGGTTTTAGCATTAGGTTGGTATTTGCAGCGGTAGATATGACGGGTCAGCTGATTGGCATGAGCATGGGCTTGGGCTTCGCCACATTTTATGATCCGCATTCACAGGGGCATAGTACTGTAATCAGCCAGTTCCTGGTGTTGTTGACAATGCTGGTTTTTCTCAGTCTGGATGGGCATCTGATGGTGGTGAGTGCTATTGCGCAAAGTTTTGTGACGATGCCGATTGCCATGGATACGGCCATCATCAGTCCGATGCGAATCGTCGCATGGGGGGAGATGATATTCAGCTACGGCTTGCTGCTGGCCTTGCCAGCAGTGACGGCATTACTGATTACCAACATGGCTCTGGGTATCTTGACCAGAACCGCACCACAGCTAAATCTTTTCGGCATTGGTTTCCCGGTAACATTGTCAGTCGGCTTGATAGTGCTGGCTATATCCTTGCAAGGAATGTTGCATCCGCTTGAGCATTTGATTCAGGAGGGGATTCAACATATGCAGCAAATCGCAACGCAATAAGCCCAGAAGGCTAGTAAATATGTTTAGCGGGCATGCGCTGCGTAAGCGCAGTGTATTACTTGATGAAGTTAAACAGGGATAGGCCGGTTGTCGCGGCAAACGATTTCTGCGCGGCTTCCAGAATAGATTGTTTCTGGGACACATCGGAAAGCGCCTTAGCGTAATCCAGATCCTGTAACGCAGACATCGCTTGCGCATATTGCAAGTCCCTGCTGGCGCCGACATCGTTGAGTGAGTCGATTTCGTTGAGTCTGGAGCCTACGGTCGAGCGTATCACTGCGACATTGCTGATAGCGCTATCCATGCTGCTGAGGGCGGTTGCCACGCCTGTAGTTACTGTGCTGGCCGTTGCTGCCGGGTTGTTCAGAAGCGTGATTAGTGTACTTAGCGTATTGAAAATATCATTACCATTAGCCTGGAAAACACTATCGCCCGAGGCGTTTACCGCCATTTGCCGGTGTGTGTCTACCTGCAGCATCTGTTGGTTGCTGTCGCCATTATAGGTTGCGCCTGTTGCAGTAGCCGTAAATGGAACAGTTTTGCTTTGGAAGCCGGCATACAGGTAATTGCCGGCAGCATCACGTGTATTGGCCAGTCCTAGCAAGGTCTCCATAGCGCTGCCCAACTGGATAGCCAGTGCGTTGCGTTGTCCGGTGGACAAAGTGCCTGCAGATCCCACTAGGTTGGTTCTGACCGAGGTAAGCAATTCGGTGATGCTTCCCAGTGATATGTCTAGATCACCAAGGCGTGTTTCCGCGACCTTACGATTTTCGCCGAATTGGGTATTGACATTCTGCGACTGGGAAAGCTGTAGCACGCGGGCGGCTGATAACGGGTCGTCAGAAGGTGTCAGCAAGCGCTTGCCTGTGGCGATCTGTTGTTGCAGCTTGGATTGATCGGCCTGCAGGCTATTGATTTTCGAGATAGCAGTCTGATATATGGTGTTGGTACTGATGCGCATGATAATCCTAGTGACCTATTGTCAGCAGTAAGTCAAATAATGAGCTGGCGACCTGCATGAGTTTGCCGGCAGCCTGGTATGCTTGTTGGTAACGCAGCAGGTTGGTCGCTTCTTCATCCAGGTTCACGCCGGATTCGGATTGCTGGGCTGCGGTTGCCTGAGCTAGCAAGGTTTCTTCGGCTGCACTATTGACTCTCAACTCGTTGGTTTTGTTGCCTACGAAGCTGACCAGTTGCGCAAAGGCATTTTCGTAGGTGGCACTACTGTTGTTGAGTGTGCCCTGGCTTTGTAGTCCCGCCAGTAACAGCGCATTACGGTTGTTGCCATTACCGCCAGTTGCGTCTGCAGCCGCGATTTTATTAATATCTGATAACGCTACCGAAAGTTTGCTGGCGGCGTTACGCGTCGGTTCAATCAGGAAAGAATCCCCAGCAGCCATCGTGCCGTTGAACGTCAGGCCGTCCAAGGTTTGCGGCAGACTAGCGAAACTTTGAGAACTGTTGTCACTCAGGCGGGTAACTATGTAGTTGGTGCCATCGTATTTAAGCTGATAATCGCTACTAGTCAATGCGCTGGTGTTCGTGATATTGACGTTCAGGCTTGCACCGACACTGTTGGCGCTATCCCCATATATGTCCGGTGTTGGTACATTAAAAAAATTGCTGCCGATATTACCGTTGGCATCATAACCCGCATTATGCTGGGTATTGAATGTCTGTGTCAGTACCGTGGCGATTTGGCCAAGCTGATTCTGGATACTGTCTAATGCGCCTGCCCTGAATTGCAGCAGGCCGCCAATCGTGCCGCCTGCAAGCATGCTGTCTGCCAACGGTTTCACCATGTTGCTGACATAGGCGACCTCGACGCGACCGGTGTCTTTGGTGGATCTTACCGTAGTGAGGCCAAAGGACTTGTTGCCCACAACTAGCGGCAAGCCATTGCCGATAAACAGGTTATAGCTGCCGTCATCTTGAGGGTTAACTGTTGTTTTGACCAGTTTGCTCATTTCTGCAACCAGATGGTCGCGCTGGTCGAGCAGATCGTTGGGCAGGTTATCCTTGTTGGCTCCCACGGCCTTGCTGATCGTGTCATTCAATTGAGCAATCTTGCTGGCATAGGTGGTGACCAGTTGGGTGCTGGTTGCCAGTTCTTGGTTGAAGCCTTCCCGGATTTCATTGAGTTGGTCACCAAGACTCTGGAAACGGCCAACCAGAGAGTTGGCAGAGGAGAGTACCGCCTGGCGCGTTGCTGCATCGCCAGGATTGGAAGACAGTGCCTGTATGCTGGAAAAGAACTTTTGTATCGAAGGTGCAAGGCCGGTTGTCGGATCCGCCAGCATGTTGTCAATCTGGCCCATGTAGGTCGCGTAAGTACTGGTGGCGCTGCTGGAAGATTGCGCTGTATTGAGCTGCTGTGCTAGCAAATCGCTGTATACGCGCCGGATATTCGACACGATTGTCCCTTGGCCGATGTAACCAAACCCGAAGTCTTGTGCCAGCGCGGCAGACTGGATGACCTCCTGACGGGAATATCCGGGCGTAGCCGCGTTGGCAATGTTATGCCCGGTGACGCTGATGCCTACCTGAGCAGCTGCCAGCGCACTTTGGCCGATTGATAGAATACTGGTTGCCATATGTCATATTTCCATTCTTATAGAGGGCATGACGGCAGAAAAACATAAAACTTTAATCATGCTTACCCCTTGACCAATTTTTGGATGACGTCTACCAGCTTTGATGCATAATGCGGATCGGTTGCATAGCCGGCTTTCTGTATCGCTTGTGCATAGCCTTGAATATCACTTAGATTCGCCACTGCTTTTTTGTAGCGCGGGTTGTTGGTAATCAGGCTGGCAAAATCCTTGAATGAGTCGGCGTAGCTGTCATAGGCGCGGAATTTCTCGATACGTTTCTGTTTAATGCCATGCACGTATTCAGTTGTGACCGCCTCGACCACTTTACCTCTCCAGTCGGCGGTCGCCTTGATGCCAAACAGATTCCGACTGGAAGTGCCGTCTGCTGCCATAATCTCACGCTTACCCCAACCGCTTTCCAGTGCTGCCTGGCCGAGCATCAGGTGTGTCGGCATGCCGGTGGCGCGGCTGGCCGCCTCGGCATGTGGGTACATGCGTTGATGGAAATCCTTGCTGTTACCATGCAAAGGTATTGTGTCTACCGGTTTCAGTTTGGCCGGTTGCATTGCGTCTATATTTTTTTGCTGAGCGGGTTTCGCAGAGTCATTTCCGAGAAAATGTTCCAGAAAAGAGCCATTTTTGAGGGCAGGGGAATCGCTGGATACAGCCTGATCCATGGTGCTGGCGGCGAAGTTCGATGCTTTGCTCAGCTGTTTGGCCAGGATGTCTGCCAGACCAAGCCCCTTGGTACTCAACGATGTGCTGAGTTGCTGATCCAGCATGGCAGTGAATGTTCGGCTTTGCTCGTTGTCAAACGGGCTGTCCTGTGGTGTAGCCTCACGCATGCTTTTCAGCATCATGTTCATGAAGATGGCTTCAAATTGTCTGGCTACGCCCTTGATGGCTTCGGGCGAATTATCTTTGGCAGCCTGTTTCAGGCTACCCAGGCTGTTGGCATCGATCGCCAGTTTCCCATTCATTTCTGCTGGGCTCACCATGCTAGATGATCTCCAGATCTGCATGCAATGCACCGGCGGCCTTCATGGCTTGTAGAATGGCTAGCAGATCTTGTGGCGTGGTGCCAATCGCATTAAGTGCTTTAACAACATCCGCCAAAGACGCACCAGCTGGCAAGGGAACGACCTTGCCAGGTTCCTTGTTGATGTCAATTTGCGACATTTGTGTCGCCACGGTTTGACCTGTAGACAATGGCCCTGGCTGGCTGATGACTGGTGCCGAACTGATAATGACGGACAGGTTGCCATGCGAAATGGCACAACTATCCAAAGTCACGCTTTGGTTCATCACTACCGAGCCGGTGCGGGCATTCAGGATGACTTTGGCGTTGGTTTGCGCGGGGATAATGTTGATGGTCTCCAAAGCAGCCAGAAACCCGACGCGACTCAGGTTTGCCGACGGCTTGACGTGGATAACGCGGCCATCTTGAGCCAAGGCGCTGTTGGGGCCGAAGCGGCGGTTGATGGTTTCTGCCACGATGTTGGCAGTAGAAAAATCAGACTCTTTAAGTTCCAAAGTAACGATGTCGGTAATATTGATGGCATTGGGGACTGCGCGTTCTACGGTAGCCCCGGCAGAGATACGGCCAACACTCAGGTGATTGATTTGTGCTTGGGTGCCATTGGCAGAAGCGCCTACGCCGCCTACTACCAGATTGCCTTGGGCAATGGCATAAACTTGACCGTCTGCACCTTTCAGCGGGGTCATCAGCAAGGTTCCCCCGCGCAGGCTTTTTGCGTTACCCATCGAAGATACGGTAATGTCCAGCATTTGCCCAGGCTGTGCAAAAGGCGGCAAGGAACTGGTTACCATCACTGCAGCTACATTTTTCAGCTGCAAATTGGTGCCAGGTGGCAGGCTGACGCCCATCTGCTGCATCATGCTGATGATGCTCTGGATAGTGAAAGGCGTTTGTGTAGTTTGGTCGCCTGTGCCATCCAGGCCAACGACCAACCCGTAACCGATCAACTGGTTGCTGCGTACACCCTGGATCGTCGCCAAATCTTTCAGCCTCTCTGCATGCGCTTGGAAGCTGAAAGCCATGCTGGCTAACAGCAGTAGAGCTAGACATGGCAGTTTGATCAATTGCATCAGTTGTCTGGAATAATATTTCATCATGCGTAACCTAGAGTGGTGCAAAGCTCAGGAAAAAACGCGCCAGGATAGAAGCAATTTGTGCGGCATCAATCTTGCTGTTGGTACGGTATTCGACACGAGCATCTGCGACCTTGGTCGAAGCTACGACGTTGCCGGTGGTGACCATATCCGGGTTAACCACGCCGGAGAAGCGCACGAACTCGGTGCCTTTATCCAGAGAAATTTGTTTCTCGCCGCTGACCACCAAATTGCCGTTGGCAAGCACTTCCACCACCGTAACCGTGATGGAGCCATTGAATACATTACTGTTATTGGCGGCGGCTTTGTCCTCATATTTAATGTCGGAGTCCGCGCCAATCGTAATATCCTCTTTAATCAGCTTGACGGGCAGGCCAGTAGGCATCTTGATGGAAGTGTCTATGGATCCGGTCTTGCTGCCTGAGCTGCCGCCTGCCTTGGTTGTAGAGGTGTTTTCCGTGATCATGATCGTGAGAATATCTCCTACCATTCTTGGACGTCTGTCTTCAAATAACGGGCGATAAGCGGAAGCGTTAAAAATGGCTCCACTGCTGGCCTTGCTGGCCGGCGTAGTGGCAGGCTTGGCTGTCATCGGTGTTTTTACTACTGTGTCAGGTGTGATTGCACATCCACTCAGGAAAGACAATACCCCTATCAGCAACATATACAGGAGTAGTTTGGCAATCCTGGTCAGGGAAGAGCTTGTTATTTTCAAGATACTGGACATGGATTATTCCTGCGAATGTAGTAGGTCATTTATAGCTGCGCCAGTTTCTGCAGCATCTGGTCAGAAGTTGAAATGGCCTTGCTGTTGATTTCATAAGCACGCTGTGTCTGAATCATGTTAACCAGTTCTTCTACCACGTTGACATTGGATGTCTCGACATAACCTTGTGAAAGCAAACCAGCACCATTCGTGCCAGGGGTGTTGGTGTTCGGGTTGCCAGAAGCTGTGGTTTCAACATACAGGTTTTCACCTTTTGCCATCAGACCAGCCGGGTTGATGAATGTGGCCAGTTGCAATGCGCCTACCTGCGTGCTGGTGGCGCTGCCTGCCTGCGTGACTGATACGACGCCATCACGGCCAATTGTCATGCTGGTGGCGTTTGCTGGAATGGTAATTGATGGCTGTACCGGGAAGCCGCTGGCAGTGACGAGCTGGCCTTGGCTATCGACCTGGAACGAGCCATCCCGGGTATAAGCCGTTGTGCCATCAGGTAACAGCACCTGAAAGAAACCGGCACCCTGGATGGCAACATCTTTATCGTTATTGGTTTGCTGCAAATTACCTTGGGTAAAGTTGCGTTCTGTCGCAACAGGCCTTACCCCAGTGCCTAGTTGCAGGCCAGAAGGCAGTTGTGTTTGTTGCGAGGACTGTGCGCCAGGTTGGCGGATATTCTGATAAAGCAAATCCTCGAATACGGCGCGGGAGCGCTTGAAACCGTTGGTGCTGACGTTGGCCAAGTTGTTGGCGATCACGTCCATTTGGGTTTGCTGGGCGTCCAGACCTGTTTTGGAAATCCATAATGAGCGTATCATCGTTATCTACCTCTCAAGTTTGGCTGATTGCAGCCGATATATGCGTTAGGGTTCATCCTAACCCAAAGCCGATCAACTCAAATTGAAGATCTGGCTGGCTTTGTTGGCGTTATTCTCCGCGCTTTGCAGCAGCTTCATTTGCGTTTCGAACTGGCGCGCCAGGCTGATCATATTCACCATGGCTTCGACCACATTGACATTGCTGCCTTCCAACGCCCCACTGGCAACATGGACGTTGACATCGGTCTCCGCGGAACTGCCATCCTTGGTACCAAACAAGCCATCTGTTTTACGAATTAAGTTGTTCTCATCCGGATTGACCAGCTTCAGGCGTCCCACGATATTGGATGGTCCGGGGGAAGTGCCTTCCCGGACGGCAGAGATGGTGCCGTCTTTGGCGATGCTGATTTTGACATCAGGCGGTATGCTGATCGGCCCGCCATCGCCCATGATGGCCATGCCGTTAGCAGTTTGCAGGATGCCGTTCTCGCTGATTTTCAGCGCGCCATTGCGGGTATAGCCCTCAGAGCCGTCTTCTCGCTGCACCACCAGCCAGCCTTTATCTAGCACGGCGACATCCAGATCGCGGCCAGTGGTCTGGATCGGACCTGACCTGAAATCCGCGCCGGCGGTGGCATCCACGACGAATGCGCGCGTCGGCAATCCTTCGCTGATGACAGGAACTGCGCGGAACGCATCCACCTGGGCTTTGAAACCGGTGGAAGTGGCGTTGGCCAAGTTGTGCGAATTGGTCGCTTGCTGCTCCAGGATATGTTTTGCACCTGTCATGGCGGTATAGATCATCCGGTCCATAGCGTCTTCCTTAGTTGTACATTAATGCTCACTCAAGCGTATTATTAACGCAAGTTCACCAGGGTCTGCAGCACCTGGTCTTGTGTCTTGATGGTCTGCGCATTGGCCTGATACACCCGCTGTGCGGTGATCATGTTGACCAGTTCTGCAGTCAGGTCCACATTGGAATCTTCCACGGCAGAAGACTGCAGTACGCCCAGATTGCCACTATTAGGGGTAGATACCAGAGGGGCGCCGGAATTGGAGCTTTCACTCCATGAATTATTACCCAGCTGTTGCAACCCGTTAGGATTGGGGAAGTTAGCCAGAACGACTTGTGCCAAAGTGGCTGACTGGCCATTGGTATAGCGGCCTACAATTCTGCCATCCTTGCCAATATTGAAACCGGCCAGATGTCCAGAGGTGTAACCATCCTGGCTCAGGCTGTTCACGCTGAACGCTGACCCGAACTGGGTCGTGCCGGAAAAATCGAGAGCTACGGTTTGTGGTGCGGTAGCGCCAGTGGTTGGGGAGAACGTGACCGTTGGCGATGCAGGCACAACCGTCGGGCTGACACCGGAGCCATTGAAAGTCATGGTGGCGGCAGAGCCCGGCAATGCAGGCGTTGAAACGCCGTCGACTGTGGCAAATACGCTCCAGGTGCCAGGGGCGGTTTTGACGAAATAGCTTTGCATGGTATGCGCATTTCCCAAACTATCGTATACCGTGATCGCGGTAGAATTGTGATAGGTCAGTGGGTCAGTCGGGTCGAATGAGGCGGCTGGCAAGGTGGATTTCGTGGAATCCAGGTTAAACAGTCCAGTGACCTGGGTGCTGGCAAGCGGTGTCAGGTCGGCTGTGTTGATGTTGATTTCGGTAGGCGCTCCGGTCGCGAGCACGCCACTTGCATTGGCCACATAACCGGTCAGCCGCTTGCCTTCGGAGTCCACGATGTAACCGAGTTTATCCATCTGGAATTGACCATTACGCGAATAGGTAATGGAACCATTGTTGCTCATGCGGAAGAACCCGCCACCGTTGATGGCAATGTCCAGCGAGTTGTTGGTGCTGGTGATGTTGCCTTGGGTAAATTGCTGCGCTACGGTGGAAATCTTGGTGCCGATACCAATCTGTGAGGCACCGGTTCCGGTGAGCGAGTTGGCATATACGTCTGCAAATTCAGTACGTGACTGCTTGAACCCTACGGTGGAAGCGTTGGATACGTTGTTGCCGATCACTTCCAGATTCTTGGAGGCTGCGTTTAATCCGCTTAATCCTTGTTGAAAACTCATAATATTCTCCTGACTGAAATTTGTTTCGATTTAAATGAAAACATACTAATGCTAGTAAATCTGCTTTATATCGGCTGTGGTAACCGAATTGGCGTTGCTTAAGTTAAGTTTGACGCCGGTGGCGCTGGTGGAGACGCTGACAACTTGTTCCAGGCTAAGCAGGTTTGCCGTTGCCGCGTTGCCGCCAGATTTTGCGCTGACAGTGACCTTGTAGTCGCCGTTCGCAACACGCGTTCCGCTGTCGGTATAGCCATCCCAACTCAGTGGGATAATGCCATCGTTCTGCTTGCCCGTTGTAATCTGGCGAAGCTGGTTGCCCGCCGCATCGCTGATCGTAATGGTCATTTGGTCGACAGCCGTTGGCAGCTCGATGCCGAAATTCCCAACGCTGCCATCGAAATGGACCTTGTCTCCTGCCACTAGGACAGCGTGCCCGATCAGATTCGAGGCTTGCAGGGATTGGCTGTTCTGCGCGTTACTCATCATAGTCTCAAGCGTGGCATTGAGTTTATCTATACCTGTGACAGTGGAAAGCTGCGCCAGCTGGCTAGTCACTTGTGCGTTATCTAGCGGATTGAGCGGATCCTGATTCTTCATCTGGGTAACCAGCAGCTTCATAAAGCGGTCCTGCGCCGCTTCCGCAGTGGTTTTGGTGGTGTTTCTTGCACCATTCACGCTATCCAAAAGGCTTTGCGAGATTTCATTGCTTGTGGCAGATAAGGTTGTCATCGGGGTTCCTTGGCTGGTGGATTATTCGGTACGGATTGCTTTGCTAGCTTTGTCCGATCGTCAGTGTTTTCAGCAGCATGGTTTTGGCTGCATTCATCGTCTCGACGTTGTTCTGGTAGGCACGGGAAGCAGAGATCATATTGACCATTTCCTCAGTCACATTGACGTTAGGCAGCGTGACATAGCCTTTATCATCGGCGAGCGGGTGCTTCGGGTCATAGACTACACGAGGAGGCGAGGCATCTTCGACGACCTTTTGCACCTTAACCGCGCTGGCTTCCGGCGTGTTGCTGGGTATGGCGCTAAATACGACCTGCTTGGCTTTATATGGCTTTCCGTTTGCACTGGTGGCACTGTCCGCGTTGGCCAGGTTACTGGCAACCGTGTTCAGGCGCTGCGATTGCGCGCTCATGGCAGAACCGGAAATATTGAATACATTAAATAAAGACATAATGGTCTCCTTTACTGCCCTTGAATTGCCGTGAGCAATTTCTTGATCTGGCTATTAATCATGGTCAAGCTGGCTTCATATCGAATAGCATTGTCTGTGAACTGGTTGCGCTCGACATCCATATCCACGGTGTTGCCGTCTACGCTGCCTTGTATGATCGGACGAAACAATGGTTCACCCGGCTTCCATCCGCCATTTGCCGCTGGAATACCGTCCATATGCTGCCCATTGGTTTTTGCGGTACCGAAAGAGGTCTGTGTGGTGCCGGTCATGGCGGTTTTCATGGCAGCCTTGAAATCAATGTCGCGCGCCTTGTAGTGAGGCGTGTCGGCATTGGCGATATTGGCGGCGATTAATTCCTGACGCTGCGCGCGGACCCTCAATGCTGTTTCATGAAAGCTCAAGGCTGAATCCAACTGGTTTGCCATGGCGATTCCTTTCTATTGTCTTGTTGGCCTAAAGAAAAAAATTCTTTTACCGTTAATCCCATTGAGGATTATTCTAGAACTGGTAATGGAATCGCAATTGCCAAAGTAAAAGGGTAAAACACGGCCTTTTTGCAGGTTTGCTATAAGGTTTTGTCCGTAGAATGCCTAGTAAGTCATTAAGGATTGGGGTTTACTATGTATGGCAAGGATCAGGCAGAACAACGAGTAATTGCGGCCAGTGCCGCGCTGCCGCGCATTGCCCGTATTGGGGTGGCCCTTTGGGTATTGATAAGCCTTCCGGTGTTTGCCGTAGCAGCAACCGCCAGTCAATCGCCAGTGCAGGACTTGGGCATATTAAAAAGCAGGATAGAGGAGTTCTTGAAAATCCAGAGTGCCGGTTATCCGGGCAAGGTGGCGGTCAGCGCCGGGTCGATTGATCCTAATCTTAAGTTGGCGCAATGCCCGACGCCGGAAGTTTTTTTGCCGCAAGGCAGCCGCGCATGGGGTAAGACCAGTGTTGGCGTCCGTTGTCAGGCACCAGTGCTGTGGACCATCTATGTGCAGGCTAAAGTCAGTGTGCGCGCCCAGTACCTTGTCGCGGCAATGCCACTGGCACAAGGCCATGTGGTGTCAGCACAGGATGTGACAGTAGAGGAAGGGGATATTACCCAATTACCTGGCGGTGTTTTCACGGATAATGCTCAAGTAAATGGCAGGCATGTTGTGGTTTCAATGGCTGCGGGCAGTATCCTGCGCCAGGATATGCTGAGGCAGCCCCCAGTTGTACAGCAAGGGCAGACAATATTGCTGACTTCCAGCGGGAAAGGATTCAGCGTATCTACTGAAGCTAAGGCATTGAACAATGCGGCCGATGGTCAAGTGGTACAGGTAAAGGTTGAAAGCGGGCAGGTAGTAAGCGGGATTGCGCGCAGCGGAGGAAAAGTGGAAGTCAGCTTTTAAATTTTCCGTAACGCATGGTAAGTCAATTTCGTACAAACTATTAAAGTTCGCTTAAACTATGCCGATAAAGAGCTATATACAGTGTGTGATGACATCATGACACTCGAGATGTGAAAAGGAAATCGCGATGAAGATCAATGACCCGATTAAGAAATCGATAGGACTGGAAACAGAAAAACCGGGTAATGCCCATGCCGGCAAAAAGACTGAGAAGTCTTTTTCTGCCATGCCTGCGAAAGAGAGTGTGACGCTCTCGCCGTTATCGGCGCAATTGCAATCACTGGAAGCCAATGTGGCTGCCTCTGAGGCTTTTGACGCAGAAAAGGTAGAAGCAATCAAATCTGCTATTGCCAGCGGGCAGTTCAATATAGACTCCGGCAAGGTGGCAGACGGTTTGATTGCGACTGTCAAAGACCTTCTGAATAGTCAGAAATAATCCTGAGGTGATGAATATGGGCGTATCCGCAATGTTTGAGCAAGATGTCAATCTGGTCAAAGAGTTGCTTTGGCTGTTATCCCGTGAGCAGGCCAGTTTGATCAATGCTGACATTGATGCCCTGGAAGATTTGCTGGATGAGAAAGCACAGCTTTTGCAAAAGATCAGTGCTTCCGTACAGCTTCGCTACAATGCGCTTGTCAAGCTGGGCTTTGAGCCGAATGAGAATGGCATGTCCAGCTGGGTAGCCAAACGCGCCACGCCAGAGCAAGTTGATGCCTGGCATGAATTTCAGCACACTTTAACGCAGACAAAAGAGATGAACCGTTTGAATGGACAGTTGATCAACAAGCATTTCACGCGCAACCATCAGTTCCTGCAGCAGTTGCAGGGTAGTCAAGCGGTGGGGGGCTATGGTCCTAACGGTCAGGCTACAACCTCACATCCCGTCTCACGCGCGGCCTTATCCGTTTAGGATCAAAATCCAACCATGCTGTTTCCAAGGGCATGCCGCTCGTGCACGGGTTTTGGCTAATTATCTGAGCGGTCTGGGGCTTATCTCGGTCCCTTGATTCTGATCAAAATTCAGGGTGTCATATAAAACCATAATGGAAACACGGCGGTTTTTGGCCTTACCTTCTGCAGAGGCGTTGTTGCCGATGGCTTGTGTGGAACCAAAGCCAAGTGCGCTCAATCGAGTTTCTTCTATGCCTTGACTGCTTAACATCCGCACGACGCTGCTGGCGCGCACCGCAGAGAGTTCCCAATTGGAGTAGAACAAACTGCTATGGATGGGCGTGTTGTCCGTATGACCTTCCACTTGAATCGCGCGGTCATTCTCCACCAGCATTCTGGCAATCTTGCCGAGGATCTCGCTAGCGCCTGGGTTCAACTCTGCCGACCCAGATGCGAACAGCAGATTGTCGTTAATATCAATGCGTAGCCCGCGGTTGTTTTGAAAAACCCGCACCTTGCCCTCTTGGATCATGGGTGAAAGCTTATCGGACAGATTCATGCCCAGCCTGGTCATGGATTCGCGTTCCATCTGCAACTTCTGATAGTGCAGCTGTGCGAGCGGTAACGGTTTAATGAGCGATTTCCCGCCAGAAGTGGCTGCAGCCGAGTCCTGATCATCCATAGGCTTGGAGATGACAGGTGGTGTGCTGGAAAATGCATTGTTGATGGATTCGGAAAGCTTCTTGTATTTTTTGTCATTGACCGACGAAATCGCGTACATCACCACAAAGAATGCAAATAGCAATGTGATGAAATCGGCATAGGAGACCAGCCACCGCTCGTGATTCTCGTGTTCTTCCTCTTCCCGTTTTCTTCTGATCATTTTAGTTAGGCTATCTCAAATAGGAACGCAGCCGTTCCGCAACTACTTTAGGATGATCTCCACTGGTGATGGATACCCAGGCATTCAGCAGCATTTCGCGGCGCATCAGTTCGTGCTGGATATGCCCTTTGAGCTTGTTGGCAACTGGCAGAAAAACCAGGTTTGCCAGGCCAACACCATAAATCGTGGCGACAAACGCAACTGCAATTCCGCTTCCGAGCATGTCCGGATCCGACAGATTCTCCATCACATGAATCAACCCCAGCACGGCACCGAGAATCCCAACCGTAGGCGCGTATCCGCCGGCTGCCTCCCAGATTTTGGCGGCATTGCGTTGGTCCACTTCATAAAAATGCATATCAATGGCACAGATCTCGCGGATTTTTTCTGGCGGAGTAGCGTCAGCCATCAGCTGCAAGCCTTTTCTGATAAAAGGGTCGACTTCACGGTGGATATAGGGATCCAGGGACAACAGACCTTCTCGGCGCACGATGATACTCCAAGTGTTGGCACGTCTTGCCAGATCTTCACGGTCATCCACGGGGGGGTGAAATATCAGCTTGGACATCAGGATGCCGCGCAGGAAACTTTTAGGCTTGGTTTGTAATAGCACGGCACCCAGAGTGCCGAAGAAAACGATGAAAAAGGCTGCCGGCTGCAATAATGAGCCGATACGCCCTCCCTCGATAGCCTGCCCGAGCAGTATGCCTGCCAGAGCAAGCAGAATGCCGCTTAAACTACCCCAGTCCATGATTGCTCTTTAAGTGTGGCACGCAGCCTCCCGACCGCCTGGCTATGCAGCTGGCATACCCGAGATTCCGAGACGTTCATGATCGCACCGATTTCTTTCAGGTTGAGTTCTTGTTCGTAATATAGCCCCATCAGTAGCTTTTCGCGTTCAGGTAAGGTATCAATCGCCTCGATCAAGGCCCCTCTGAAATTATCTTCCAGCAGGCCGTGAATCGGATCGCCCGAGTCGTCTGTCATAAAGCGATCCAGAAAATGCTCGCCGCCACTTTCTTCGTCATGAAAGTCTTCGTAATACACTAGTTGATGGCCGCTGCAATCTTCCAGCAGTTCGTAATATTCTTCCAGCGACAATTTCAGATGGCGTGCCACCTCGCCCTCCGAAGGGGCTCTGCCAAATTGCTGCTCCAGTTGGGCGATAGCCGTCTCCACGTCGCGCATGCTTTTTCTGGCGCTGCGCGGCAGCCAGTCGGAGCTGCGCAGCTCGTCTAGCATGGAACCGCGGATACGTTGCGCTGCATAGGTCTCAAATTGCGCGCCATGCGTGTCTTCGTATTTATTGACCGCATCTAGCAACCCCATCATACCAGCCTGGATCAGGTCGTCGATTTCAACGCTGGGCGGAAGCTTGGCTTTGAGTTGGTAGGCCAGCCGTTTTACCAGCCCGGCATGCTGGCGTAGTTGCACGTCTTTCTGATCTATTTTCCCGTTCATTGTGTACATGTTGATTTCCTATATCAAGGAGGCAAGCTCCGTTTCAACAGAGCGGTATTGTTGGTAATCGACTCGTTGTGCGAAAGTGCGGAATGCCTGGGATGCCTTCGATTTTGGGAAAGCTTCCGTCACGGCACGCCCCAGCTTGGCTGCGCGAGCCAAGTGCTCGTCGGCGGGAATCGCGCCATAAAACTCGAGATCAATCAGCATGAAGCGCCTGGCCGCCTGGGAGATATTGCGGAATATGGAAGCTGCTTGCGTGTCGCTGGAAGCGTCTACCACGATGCCGAAATTTCTTCTGCCAAATTGCCCGCAAATCTGTTTCATTAGCAGATAAGCTTGCTTGATGGACTCCGGGTTGCGGGTAAGGCTAATCATGATTTCGCCCTCATATAAAGCTGCTAGTGGTAACGCTAAGCGTTGGTTCATTCGGGTGTCCACCAACACTATCTCAAAATGCGCGGCAAGCTTGTTGAATACTACATTCAGCGCCTGTTCCAACTGGTCATCTATGAAATCTGGCGAATAATTCCTGGGCAATAGCCGTGCCGTATAAAATGACTGGTCAGATTGCCTGACCGTTTGGGCTAGTGCGGCTCTTTTACCAACAACATCTACCAGGCTTGGTAGTGTGGTGATACCATAACCGCGGTTAGCCTCGATAGATTCTTCGGCAGCATGCAAAATCAGCACATCGCAACCGTTGGCGCCCAGGGAAGCAGCCAGATTGGTCAATAGGCGAGGCTGGTGTTCCGGGGGGCTTGCGGGCAGCACGGAAATGACCCTGGTTTTAGGGCCGGCCATGATGCGGCGCAATCCGGCAGCCTGGTCATTGGGAAGATTAAGCATGTTCCAGCTCCAGTTGTGCAGGTTTTGTGGCAGAGCTGGTGGTGTTTCCCATAACGAATGGTAAATCTTCGTTGCTAAACTGGAACGGACTGTTTTTGACTGCGCCCAGTTCGAACGCGCGGCTAATCAGATCCTGCTTGTTGGCAACATTGATATCTTCCGGTACGCGTTGGCCATCGGCAACATAGTACAGCCTGAGTTTTTCGCGGATAATCACATCCAGCACATTGCCTATCGTCAGGGCTTCGTCGGCCTTGGTCATGATGCAGCCGTCCAGTCCGCGACCTCGGTATGCCTGAATCACATCTATCAGGGTTTCGCCGGTATTGGTGGCGTTCAGGCACAGTAGCTTCTTGATATTGGCATTTGCCCCGGACAGCATGGCGATTTGCTCGGCTACCATGCGGTCACGCTGGCTGACACCCACGGTATCAATCAGGATAGTATGCTTATTTTTCAGCTCCTTGAGAGCAATCTGCAGGTCAGCTTCATCCTTGACAGTATGAACCATCACCCCGAGAATCTTGCCGTAAATCCTGAGTTGTTCATGGCCGCCAATACGATAAGCGTCGGTGGTAATCAAGCCTAGATTCTCAGTGCCGTGCTTCATGACATAACGTGCTGCCAGCTTGGCTGTGGTGGTGGTTTTGCCAACACCTGTCGGGCCGATTAGCGCGAATACACCGCCTTGATCCAGCAGTTCATCCTCTTTAGAGATGGTGCTCAGGTTGTTGATCAGTACCGTCTGTGCCCATTTCAATGCGGCTGTTTCTTCCATTTTCTCTGGCAGGTTTTCTGCCAGATACTTGGATAAAGAAGCGCTGAATCCAGAGGACAAGAGCTTGCCCAGAGTGGTAGATTTTACCGGATCGCGATGTTGAATGGCTGCCCAGGAGATTTCTGTCAGTTGCGACTCTATCACTGTACGCATGCTGCGGAGCTCGCGCATCATATTGGCAATCTGGGCACTCGCGTCGGATGGCGCTGGCTGTGATCTTCCCTGTGTCGGCAGGTTGACGGGGTAGTCATCAGACGATGCTTCCGGTACATACGAATCTGTAATCGCAATGGGCGCCTGGTCAGATTGCGTGCGTTTCCTGAACAAGGCTTCCAGTGATGTGGTCTGTGCATCTTCAATATATCTGTCTTCATGGTCAGCCGGGTCATTGTGTCTGGGGATGCTATCCATATCGTCCTCACGGAATGCCATGATTTCATTGCCACCATCTACTGTGCGGTTGGATAGGATTACGGCGTCCTCTCCCAGTACTTCGCGGACTTGAGCGAGCGCTGCCTTGGAATTTTTTCCGAAAAAGCGTTTGATGTTCATGCTTGACCTCCAATCAGGTTAGTAACGCGTATTGTTTTGGAATCTGGTAATTCGTCGTGTGAGAGCACGCGTAGCCGCGGTACCGCACGACGCAGGAATTTTGAAAGCGCAGCCCTTAGCTGGGCAGGAACCAGCAATACCGGCGACAGCCCCATCTGCTCTTGTTGCATAGCCAACATTTCGGCTTGTCTTGCCAAGGTTTCCGCCAGGCTAGGCTCAATGGCGGCGCCATTTGCGTTGCTAGCCTGCGTGGCTTGCAGCAGAATACGCTCAAGCTGGTTGTCTAGTGCCATGACGGAGATTTCACTACTGGCGGGGAACAGTTGTTGCACGATAGCCCGACCCAGCTGGATGCGTATCAGCGCCGTCAGCTCGGCAGCGTCCTGCGTGTTGGCTGCATGTTCAGAAAGTGTTTCCACGATGGTGCGCATGTCGCGGATATGTACGCCTTCGGCCAGAAGATTCTGCAATACTTTCTGAATAACAGAGAGTGACAGCAGTTTGGGCGTGAGGTCTTCTACCAATTTGGGGGATTCTTTGCCAATATGGTCCAGCAAGGATTGTACTTCCTGGCGTCCCAGCAGCTCGGCTGCGTGCATCGAAATCACATGGTTAAGGTGGGTGGCGATAACTGTACCGGCATCTACGACGGTATAACCGACCATTTGTGCGTGATCGCGCGAAGCTGCATCAATCCATACTGCAGGCAGGCCAAAGGCCGGATCGGTAGTTGCTGGCCCAGACAGACTTTCTGTCACCATACCAGGGTTGATGGCAAGGTATTGCCCGTAGAGTGATTCGCCGCTGGCAATCTCTACCCCTTTTAAGGTGATTTTGTAGTCGGATGGCCGTAATTCGAGGTTGTCACGGATATGGACGGTAGGGGCCAAGAAGCCAACCTCTTGGGCAAATTTCTTGCGCAGACCTTTGATGCGCTTGAGCAGGTCACCACCTTGTGCCTTGTCCACCAGTGGTATCAGGCGATAACCGACTTCCAGCCCAATGATATCCACTGGTACGATATCATCCCAGCTTGCTTCTTCCTGCTCGGTCATCACGACCGGAGGAGGCTCCTCAACGGGTGTTTCGGCGGCTTTTTTATGCTCGCCGATAAAATAGGCGACCCCAGCTAGAGTTGCTGCCAGCATCAAGAAAGCAAAATGTGGCATGCCTGGGATGGCGCCCATGCCGCCGATGATGGCTGCGGTGACATAGACCACCTTAGGGTTGGAGAACAGCTGTGTAATCAACTGGCTGCCAATGTCTTCGCTATTGGCGACGCGGGAAACTACGACACCGGCTGCGACCGAGATGATCAAGGAAGGGATTTGCGCAACCAGACCGTCACCGATGGCCAGTAAGGTATAGTTTTTGACGGCATCTGCGAAAGCCAGATCATGCTGGACCACGCCGACAATCAGGCCACCAATCACATTGATGATGATCACCAGAATACCGGCAATGGCGTCACCACGTACATATTTGCTTGCACCATCCATCGCACCGTAGAACTCGGATTCCTGAGCGATCTCCGCACGGCGGCGGCGCGCTTCGTCTTCGCCAATTAATCCGGCATTCAGGTCTGCATCGATAGCCATTTGCTTACCTGGCATCGCATCCAGGGTAAACCTTGCCCCGACCTCGGCGATACGGCCGGCACCCTTGGTGACAACGGTAAAGTTGATGATGGTCAGGATAATGAACACCACCAGGCCGACGGCATAGTTACCACCAATCAGGAAATGCCCAAATGCTTCAATGACCTTGCCGGCAGCATCCGGCCCGTTGTGCCCTTCGGTTAGCACCACCCGGGTAGAGGCCACATTCAGCGACAAGCGCAACATGGTGGTGACCAGCAGCACGGTAGGGAAGGCAATGAAATCCAATGCTTTTCTGGTTTGCAAGCCTACCAGCAATACCAGGATGGATAACGCGATATTAAAGCTGAACAGCACGTCCAGCACGATGGCCGGCAATGGCAAAATCATCATAGCCAGCAGCATGATGATAATGAGTGGCGCTGCAGCAGCGCGGCCATTCATGTCATTTAGCCAGACAGGTAACTTGAATCCATTCATCAGATCGCCACCTCGGGTTCGTTAATGCCTTTGGCAGGGAACAGGCTGTGCGGATCCAGTTCTTCCGGCACTGGCAGTGTCTGAGGCAATTGCGGCAGGTAGCCGCCATCACGTTTGTAGATGCGCATCTGGAATACATAAGCCAATATTTCGGCTACAGCGGCATAGAGCGCTTCCGGAATCTCGTCGCCCAGTTCCGTGTGTGCGTGTAGTGCGCGCGCCAGTTTAGGGGATTCCAGTGTCATTACATGATGCTCTGATGCAATTTCACGGATCTTCAAAGCAATGGCATCGGTACCTTTGGCTACCACCACCGGCGCGCGCATGGCATCGTCCTTATATTTGATGGCAACCGCATAGTGTGTCGGGTTTGTAATAACGACATCTGCTTTCGGGATTTCGGACATCATGCGACGGCGTGCCATATCGCGCTGTTGTTGGCGGATACGTGCCTTGATTTCGGGGTTGCCTTCCAGTTCCTTGGCCTCTTGGCGTACTTCTTCTTTGGTCATTTTCAGCTTGTTTGCGTACTGGTATAGCTGGTAGGGCACATCGATCGCAGCAATTAGCACCAGTGCGCCGACGATAGACAGGAAGCCCATTAGCATCAGATCATTCATTTGAGAAATGGCTATGTCCAGCGGTTGGGAGGAGAGTGAAAGGATAGGGGCCATGTCATTGGCTACAACGACATAAGCCACCGTTCCTACAATCAAAGCTTTTACGATAGACTTAATCAACTCCACCAATGCGTGCTTCGATACCATATTGCCTAAGCCACGCAGCGGGTTAAGGCGGTTGAATTTTGGGGTTAGGGCCTTGCCGCTGAATATCCAGCCGCCAATAAGCGCAGGGGATGCGATGGCAACGATAAGCAGTAGTAATGCGAACGGAGCAAAGGCTATCAGCAGCGCTGATAGCGAATCGGCAACTCTTGTTAACAGATATAAGGAGTCAAATGCGGCTGCCCTGTCAAAACGAAGGCCAGCGCTCATGGATTCTTTCAATGCACTATTCAGATGGCTGCCCATCGCCAGCACGCCAATGCCGGCGGCGAGCAGTACAGCAACCGTAGCCAATTCTCGCGAGCGCGGCACGTCTCCCTCCTCGCGCGCCTTCTCGAGGCGCTTGGGCGAGGCCGGTTCTGTTCTTTCTAAATCGCTTTCTTCTGCCATGATGTTTCCGGATTAATCCAAACAGGGTTTGTGCCCCTGTGCGTTATTGCGTTGGAGTAATTATTTCGTTTGGCAACTGAAAATCATCCCGAGAATAGAAGGGTGAAAACCGTGCTTTCTTTACCTATTTTGTCCGGGAGATTAAGGAATTTATATCGATATGAAAAAATATTAAATATTTTTTTCATATGAAACAAAGGGTTATTTAATATTATGATAATTTTTTCAATAGACCCTAAAGTTTTTCCAGGTTGTGACGTTAGCGGTTTATCACATATTGTGTATACAGAGACCGAAAATGATTTAAATTAACCGTAGCCGCATGGAATCAATCATGCAAGCGATTGAATAAAAAGGCATTTATATGCCATCCCCGAGACCCGTGTAGGTGTTTGTAGGACAAACACCTACACGGGCCTGTCTGCTTGTCCTACATAAAAAACCGACAAATCCCAATGTATTGTTTTTCGTAAAAAGCTCAAAGTACGACTCACACGAGCAGCGTATTTTTAAACGAGTTTTTTAAGTGATATTTGAGGGGTAAAAAATGACTGAAAACGAAATCATGTCGGAAATCAGAGATGCAAACCTGAATTATTTGATGTTGGCACAACAAATGATTCGGGCGGACAAAGCTACCGCAATTTTTCGTCTGGGCATCAGCAAGGATATTGCTGATTTGCTGGAAGGCTTAAGTAACTTACAGATCCTTAAATTGGCCAGCAATAACATGATGTTGGCACGCTTCCGTTTTGAGGACGGTGCTATCTTGAATATGTTGACTGACTATACCAAAGACCGTGCACTGGCAAGTTCGCACGCTGCAATTTTATTATCCGGCCAAGAGGCTTAATCCGGGAATCCGGCATCGGACCAAGTAAAGGAAATGATCATGGAAAAGGCAACCGTTAAAAAGTGAGCGCCTGATCAAGCTGTACAAAGAGCTCAAAGGCATTTCGCCTCCGAAAGGCATGTTGCCGTTCTCTACGGATTGGTTCCTGACCTGGCAGCCTAATATTCATTCTTCGATTTTCATGAATATCTACACTTACCTGATAGAACACGCTGGTGTGAAAGACATCACTGCGATCATGAAAGCATACAGCCTGTATCTACAGCAGATCGGCCATAACTCAGAAGCTGAACCTGTGCTTTCCATGACGCGTGCCTGGACACTGGTGCGTTTTGTTGAAAGCAAAATGCTGAAAATGCACACCTGTACCTGCTGTGGTGGCCGGTTTGTCGTAAATGCTTATGATCTAAACCAGGATTACCATTGCAATTTATGCCATATCCCCTCGCGTGCTGGCAAAACCAAGAAAGCCAAAGAACTGGCTTATAAAATGGTGACTGTTGCTGCATAAGGGTGGTTTGGTCATGAAGCAATCTCCCGCAGAACCTTGCCTGTCGCCTACCCCTGACAGGCTGCTGACGGAGGTCAGGCAAGTTGTATTGAAAAATTCTGGCTTATGGTTCAAAAGCTTATGCCACAGATTTTTTAGAGTGCCTGCTACACAGGCGATGCTGGTACAAGGCAGTGCTTTGGTGACAGTGTTTTTAACCGTATTGTTGATCACTAGCCTTTCCCTAGTACGTTTTCCATTTTTTTCACTGGTGCTGATGCAAGCGTTGCTTGCCACTGTTGTTTCCAGATGGATAGGGATGGCTAGTTGGTGGCAATGGATCCATTTCGGTTTTCCTGTCGCGCTCTGGGGCATGTCGATGTGGCAGGTGCCGGGTGAAATTTACCTCACAGGATTCTTGGTCAGTCTAGGACTGTTTTGGACTACTTTTCGCACTCAGGTACCTTTTTATCCGTCACGCCCTGTAATTTGGCACAAAGTGGTGGAACTGATGCCGCAAAATCGCTCGGTGCGTATGATTGATATTGGCAGCGGCTTGGGAGATTTGGCGATGCATATCGCTAATGCCCGTCCGGACAGCCGTGTCGAAGGTATTGAAATCGCGCCGTTACCTTTGCTAGTGAGCAAGATCCGCGCGCTGATACGTAATTCCAGAGCCATATTCCTGAGAGGTAATTATTACGACCTAGACTTCGGTCAATATGACATTGTGTTTGCCTATCTATCACCGGCGGCGATGCCGGCACTTTGGAAAAAAGCCCGCCATGAAATGCGAACAGGCAGCCTGCTCATCAGTTATGAATTCGACATTCCAGGAACCACGCCGCATTACATCGTGGGCGCTACAGCAGACGCCAACAGGATTTACGTGTGGAAACTCTAGTGTTTGGCGCTTTTAAGGGAGATGCCTGATGTTTCCTACTTTTGGCCGGTTAACCGGCTATTTTTTTATTTGCCTGAATCAGGATTAAAGGTGAGAAACACCAGCTTATTCTCGCGATTGTTTTTTAGCAGCGCTTGTTAAGCTAGCACTAAATTCAGTTGAACCGGGAATATCGTTCTCGCATTTTTGGAGTACTTGCTTATGTTTGTCATCATTGGGTATATCGTCGTATGCGGTACGATTTTTGGCGGTTATGCGATGGCGGGAGGTCACTTGGGTGCGTTGTGGCAACCATTGGAAGTGCTGATGATTTTTGGCGGTGCATTTGGCGCCTTTATCGTGGGCAACGACTCAAAGGCCATCAAGGCGACCATGAAGGCGTTGCCTACAGTATTCAAGGGCTCCAAATATACCAAGGCGCTTTATATGGATCTGCTGGCACTATTGTTCGAGATTCTGACCAAGATCCGCAAGGATGGCATGATGTCGATTGAGAATGATGTGGAAAACCCGGAGGCCAGCCCATTGTTCAGCAAGTATCCCAAAATCCTGCACGATCATCATTTAACCGAGTTCATTTGCGATTACCTGCGTTTGATGGTTTCCGGCAACATGGATGCCTTCCAGGTGGAAAACCTGATGGATAACGAGTTAGAAACGCACCACATGGAAGGGCATGTGCCCGCGCATTGCATTAACAGGCTGGGCGATGGTTTGCCGGCATTCGGTATCGTTGCGGCTGTGATGGGCGTGGTGCATACCATGGAAAACGTTTCACTTCCGCCGGCAGAGTTGGGCATTCTGATTGCCCATGCGCTGGTGGGTACTTTTCTGGGTATTTTGCTGGCTTACGGTTTTGTCGGCCCATTGGGTGGCTTGCTGGAACAGAAACTGGAAGAAAGCAGCAAGATGTTCCAGACCGTCAAGGTGACATTGCTCGCCAGTCTCAATGGCTATGCGCCGGCAATTGCTGTCGAGTTCGGCCGAAAAGTATTGTATTCGACCGAGCGTCCTAAATTTGCCGAGTTGGAATCACATGTAAAACAGGCTAAAGGCAAATAATTAAATCCATTGGGGTTTCAGTAATACTTTTTGAGTCTGGATTATGGCAGAGCAACCAAACAAACCGATAGTCGTTAAAAAGATTAAAAAAAACGGTGGTGGGCACCATGGAGGCGCCTGGAAAATTGCCTATGCGGATTTTGTGACTGCGATGATGGCGTTCTTCCTGCTCATGTGGTTGTTGGGATCGGCTTCCAAAGGTCAACTGGTGGGGATTGCCGAATATTTCAAGATGCCGCTTAAAGTGGCGGTAATGGGTGGTCCCAGTGTTGGTGCAAGTGACTCTGTGCTAAAAGGCGGAGGAAAGGATTTAACTAAGGATCAACTGCAAGTCAAACCACAAGACGGCACTAAGGAAAAAAACAAAACGGCCGATTTGAAGGATAAGGTGTTGGATGCTGACGATGTGAAGAAAGCCTTGGCAGAGGCTGAAAAAGCAAGGTTGATGGATCTCAAATCCAAAATTGAAGCGGCGATAGCCTCCAGTGAAAATCTGCGCAACTTCAAGAATCAGTTATTGCTGGACATTACATCGGAAGGTTTGCGTATTCTGATTGTGGACGAGCAGAATCGTCCTATGTTTAACTCCGCCAAGGCCGAGCTGCAACCATACGCCAAGCAGATATTGCATGAGATTGGCCAGATGCTTAACGGTGTGCCAAATAGGATTAGTTTATCAGGACATACGGATGCAACACCCTATGCAACCGGGGATAAGTTTTACAGTAATTGGGAGCTTTCATCGGAGCGGGCAAATGCCTCTCGTCGCGAGCTGATAGCCGGGGGTATGGACGAAACCAAGCTGTTGCGTGTGGTAGGGCTTTCATCTGCGGCTCTTTATGACAGGGAAAACCCGTTCAATCCCGTCAACCGGCGCATCAGCATTATCGTCATGAATAAGCAGGCTGAAGAGAATGTGGTCAAAGATGAATCTGCGCTCGAAGTTGCCAACAAGCAGGATGCTGAAAATATCACACAATCGGTGAGCACTAGCGCGGTGATAGAGAAGAAATAGCCTGCTGGGTGATGTTTTTCCCTTGTGCTTTTTATCTGGATACCAAAGCATCGGTTTGATGTCCATTCTTTGGAGTTGATTGACAGCGAAATTAGTTGCCATTCAGACCTTTATTCCATCGATTGATTGTATTGCTTGACTGTTAAATTAGGCGCAATCAATTAGGATACTTGCCGAGACTCTTCATATGGTTAGCCAGAAGTGTTTATGTAGGTGGTCCGGTATAGGTAGCTTACATATCCTTGTACGGCCTATTCCTGAGGAGGTGGCAGTTACAACATGTGCTGGTTAATCATAAAACCCAAGTTCAAGCGGTTAGACCCAAGATGGGTAGCTGTGCTGTGCACACTATTGTCATCTACATCACATGCTGCTACGACGGAAAGCGCTGTAAAGGCAGGCTTTATCTACAATTTCACTAAGTTTGTCGAATGGCCTGCCAGTGCTGGGGTATACGCCGGGTTTAACATTTGCGTCATCGGAGATAATCGCCTAGAGAATAGCTTACAGGCGATTGAGGGTAAGCAGGCGCATGGCAAGCCAATTCACTTGCATATGGGTGTTAAGCCGCTAAACCTGAAAAGTTGCCAGATCGTGTTTTTGGCAGAAGATGATAATCGGAAGCTACGATACATACTTAAAGCGCTAAGTAATGCCCCTGCATTAACGGTAAGCGACAGTCCCGGTTTTGTCCAGCTAGGAGGCATGATTGGCCTAGTCAGAGATGAGGCGCACCTTGCATTCGAGATCAATCTTTCATCGGTCAAAACAGCAGGGTTGCATGTTAACGCACAGTTGCTAAAGCTTGCCAAAAATATAAAGAGGTTGAAATGAGCAATGAGCCTACCAAATTGTGCCAACTGATTGCCCATGTCAAACAAGTTTTTCGGGAGCAACTATGGCTGGCTGGCGTGTTGCTTCCGCTGCTTGTGCTTGCCACGCTTGGTGTTGAGCGATGGTCAGTAAGTCATCGGGCAGAGAGTATTAGCAGGACAGATCAAACTTATGTGGACTTGCATATCCAGTTGCCGCCTAAGGAGTTGTTAAGAATCGTGTCGTTATCGCTGACAGAACTGCTTAATATGGAGGTTTATATTCAGGCAGGCAGTGAGTTATTGCGAAAAGATCCCGTGATGATGTCAATACTGTCTGGTGAGGTGAAGGTGTTCGCACACGCCCGTGAGGCAATGTTATCAAATCGCGCTCGACGGAATCGCACTAACATGCTAGTCTTTACTCATAATTACAATACTAACAATAATGAGGCAATCGTAGGGCTGTCTTAGATGTTCAGATTCTCGAGCAGTAATTCCATCAGTAAGAAGCTGGTACAACTGGTTTCTGCGATCACTGCTGGCGCAGTGTTATTTGTGTTGTTAATCACCACCATCAACGATGTCATAACCGCACATATCCAAGCCCGGGCTCATTTGGATATACTGGCGGAAATGGCGGCACGTAATAGTGCTCCGGCTATCATGTTCTCAGACAAAATGGAGGCAGAGGATGCATTGACTGCCCTTCAAGCGCATCGTCAGGTATTGCATGCAGAGTTGCTCAACAAGGATGGGCAGTTATTTGCATCGTATTCTGGATCGGATGCCAGAAAAGGAACGTTAGCGGATAAGCTGGGCAATTTAAATATTGCCACGGTAGATTACCCCGTCTCCATGTATGGGGAGAATTTGGGCACATTGCGAATGACCGTGAGCTTGGACGACATGTGGCATGGCGTCTCTTCAAGGTGGGTAGTGAATATTGCAGGGCTGACCATTGCATTCCTGGTCTGTTATTTGCTGCTGCGGCGTACAACCATAAAAATCTTTCAGCCTATTGAGCAGTTGGCATCTGTTATGCGCGGAATAATCGATCACAATGAATATTCGGTGCGGGTAGAAAAGATCTCAGACGATGAGCTGGGAGAGCTAACCGATGAATTTAACCAGATGCTGGCTCAAATAGAGCTGCGGGATAACAAGCTAAAACAAAATAGTGAGGCGTTAGCGCAGACACAGGATGCAATTACGTTGCGTGATCCTGAGCTTCGTATCCAGTATGTAAACCCGGCTTTTACGGTGCTGTTTGGCTATTATTTGGAGGAAATACAGGGGAGAGTGTTATCCCTGATGCCAGATAATCCACCTGAGCTTCAGCTCAGTCAGGAAGAGATTTACGAGATAGCCAGAGAAAATGGTGTGTATCGTGGCGAAGCGTATCGGCAAGCCAAGAGTGGAAAGATTATTCCCATCTCGCTACAAATCAGTCCGGTAAGGGATGAAAAGGGTTACCTGACTGGCTATGTTACCGTAATGTCGGATATTACCGAGAAAAAACAGGCAGAAGACTGGATATGGCGGCAGGCCAATTTTGATGTGCTAACAGGGCTGCCTAACCGGAATATGTTCTATGAGCGTCTCCGACAGGAGATTCTACGCACCAATCGTACTCAAGTTCCGTTTGCCCTGATGTTTCTGGATCTGGATCACTTCAAGGAAGTCAATGACTCACTGGGGCATGACATAGGAGACGAGTTGCTGAAAGAAACTGCGGAGCGTTTACTGGGCTGTGTCAGGAATACAGACAGCGTTGGGCATGTTAATTCAGTCTCGCGGTTGGGTGGTGACGAGTTCACTATCATTCTCAATGATTTGAAAGAAATCAGTAATGTTGAGAGGGTGGCGCAGCGGATTCTGGATAAACTGAGTGAGCCATATTACTTGCGCGGTGAGATGGTATACATTTCTGTCAGTCTCGGAATCACGCTATATCCCAAAGATGCGCCAGATGCCGAGACTTTGGTCAAGCATGCAGACCAAACCATGTACCATGCTAAGAGCAAAGGTCGCAATAACTTCAGTTACTTTACACGGTCTATGCAGATTGCTGCACAAAAGCGTAGGGCAATGGTGAACGACCTACGGGTTGCTATCGAGCAAAAGCAGTTTAGAGTGGTTTATCAGCCCATTGTAGATTTGACGACGCAGAAGATATGCAAGGCTGAAGCGTTAATTCGGTGGGATCATCCGGAGCAAGGTTTAGTAAGCCCGATTGAGTTTATTCCCGTTGCCGAGGAGACGGGCATGATTGTCGAGATCGGAGATCAGGTTTTTTATCAGGCTGTCGGACAAGTGGCAAAATGGCGGGAATCCATAGATGAACACTTTCAGATCAGTATCAACAAATCCCCGGTACAGTTTTTGAGCAAGAACAGCCGATGCCTGGAATGGTTTGACTATATGAAAGAGTTGGGGTTGCCTGGCGATTGTCTGGCAATTGAAATCACAGAAGGGTTGATGTTGGATCAGAATACTCTAGTAAGTGATAAATTGCTTGCTTTCCGGGATGCTGGAGTACAAGTGGCTGTAGACGACTTTGGCACTGGGTATTCGTCGTTGTCCTACCTCAAGCGGTTCGATATCGATTTCATCAAGATCGACAAATCATTCGTACAAAATCTTTCTATCCATTCAGAAGACATGGTGCTTTGCGAAGCTATTATTGTGATGGCGCATAAAATGGGGCTGAAAGTGGTAGCCGAAGGTATTGAAACAGCCGAGCAACGCGATCTGTTGTTTGGTATTGGCTGCGATTACGGGCAAGGTTATTATTTCTCGCGTCCTTTACCGGTTGATGAGTTTGAGCGGCTGGTCGGTGAGCAAATAGATTGGGTGGCAAACAATACGCTTCTGCAAGGACATGGTAATTTGCTGGAAGAAGGATACCCTTGAGTGGGGCAATGTAGGTATTGGATGACACTCTGATTTCTGATTTCGTTAAAGCTTCTTCATATTCCCTCACCTTAGAAATGCTCTTCCTATCCAAGCCTTGTATAATAACGCTTTCAAGGCATAGGCCCCCGTAGCTCAGTGGATAGAGCATCCCCCTCCTAAGGGGAGGGTCACACGTTCGATTCGTGTCGGGGGCGCCAGATGTTCATGCTTTGCCAAGCATAGCCTTGATAGCATCCAGCTTTGCGCGCCCTATATCCTTGCTTACTACCGGATCGTTGAACGGATTGCCGAAATGTCGCAGGTCGTTTTTCGGCAGTTCGTCAATAAAGCGGCTTGGCTCGCATGCTTCCATTTCGCCGGCACGTTTACGCTTTTTGCACCATGAGATACTGAGCGATTTCTGCGCCCGTGTGATGCCGACGTACATTAGTCTGCGCTCTTCTTCAATCTTGTCATTGTCGATGGATTCACGGTGCGGCAATATGCCTTCTTCCACCCCAACGAGGTACACGTGGCCGAACTCAAGCCCCTTGGCGGCATGCAGGGTAGAGAGTTTTACTGCATCCGGTTCGCCATTCTCGCGGCTTTCCAGCATACTTAGCAGTGATACCATTTGCGTCAGTTCCAGCAGCGTCTTGCCGTCGGTTTCGTTGCCATATTCGGTACTGGCTTCGCCTTTGCCGCCCAGCCAGCTCACAAAATCCAGCACGTTTGCCCATTTGGTTTCTGCGGCGCGCGGTTCTTCGGTATCGTACAAATAAGCCTCGTACTGGATGGCTTGCAGCAGGTCATTTAGCACCTCTTTGGCGGGGTCTTTTATTGCACGCTCCTGCAACTTGTTGATATAGCTGCAAAAGCTCAATAAGTCATCAAGCTGTTTTGCGCCGATTTCTTTCTGGAAGTCGCCTTCATAGGCGGCGGCAAAAAGTGAAAGGTGATGGATGCGTGCATGTTCTCCCAGGCGTTCCAGCGTGGTGTTGCCAATGCCTTTTTTAGGTGTGGTCGCGGCGCGGATAAAGGCCGGGTCATCGTCCTCGTTGGCGATCAGCCGCAGATAACTGACCAGATCCTTGATCTCCGCCTTGTCGAAGAACGATTGCCCGCCGGAGATGGTATATGGCACTTTATGCTCGCGCAGCTTTTCTTCTAGCAGGCGTGCCTGATGGTTGCCACGGTACAGGATGGCGTAATCCTGAAACCTGGTGCGATGCTCGAATTTGTGCGCCAGCAGTTTTATGATGGTGGATTCTGCTTCATGCATTTCATCAGAACAGGCGGAAACCTGAATCAGATCGCCTGTGCCATGCTCGCTCCACAGTTTTTTCTCGAACAACTTAGGGTTGTTGGCAATGACCTGATTGGCGGCGCGCAAAATACGCACGGTCGACCTGTAATTCTGTTCCAGCTTGATGACTTTCAGGCGGCTATAATCCTCGGTCAATTGGCGCAGATTCTCGACATCCGCACCGCGCCAGCCATAAATCGCCTGGTCGTCGTCCCCCACTGCGGTAAAGTTGCCTATTACGCCGGTCAACTGCTTGACGAGTTTATACTGGCAAGCATTGGTATCCTGATATTCGTCTATCAGTAGATACTTCAGCCTGCGCTGCCATTTGTCTAACGTTTCCGGGTGTGTCGCAAACAGCTCGACCGGCAATTTGATTAGATCGTCGAAATCCACTGCCTGATACGCTCTCAGCGTTTGCTGGTACAACTGGTACACCTTGGCTGCGGCGTGCGTTAGCTCTTCATCGGCCTGGGCTTTCGCTTCCTCCGGGCTGATAAAGGCGTTCTTCCAGTGGGAAATTTGCCATTGCGTGCTGCGTAGCAATGGCTTGTCGGTGGTGCTCAGGATGTCGCTGATGACTTTGAAGCTGTCGGCACTATCCAATATCGAAAATTGTGGCTTGTAGCCTAGCAGTTGCGCTTCTTGACGCAATATCTGCATGCCCAGCGAGTGAAACGTCGAGATGGTCAGGCCTTTGGCCGAGCCATTTTTCAGCAAATTCCCCACTCGCTCGCGCATCTCGGTGGCAGCCTTGTTGGTAAACGTGATAGCAGCAATTTCACGCGGCTGGTAACCTGCCTCTTCAATCAAATAGGCGATCTTCTGCGTGATGACGCGCGTTTTGCCGCTGCCGGCACCGGCCAGCACGAGCAAGGGGCCATCTAGGTATTTGACTGCTTCGCGTTGCGGGGGGTTGAGCTTGTCCAACATCTTTTATGATTTCTTGAAGTTCGACTAGGGTAAATCTGTCGAATAAGCATTATGGTATCATTCCCATGGAGTACATAACGATGTGCAGAGAATAAATGCGGTAATTTTTATACGCAGTGCTAACAACAGGAAAATTCAATGCCTAACTTCGACTTAAGAACCATTGTTTTCATGTCTATGTTGCTGACGTTCATGTTCTCCATGATGCTGGCGATCACACGCGTGCACCACAAGGAGATACATGGCCCGGGTTACTGGTCGGTGGGCAACCTGGTGGTGGGGCTGGGCATGATATTGGTGTTGATTCAACTGGATAGCAGTAGAGTGCTCTTTTTGCCGGGCATGGCGCTGATTGGCACGGGGTTGAGTCTATATATCAACGGCATACAGGCGTTTACCAATCGCGTGCCGGATCACCGTATTCCTGTATTGGTCTTTTTGCTGCTCTTGGGGATGGATGCTTACTATGTGCTGGTGCAGCATGACGTAAGGATGATGGTGGTACTGGATTCGACCGTTTTTGCCTTGGTTTATTTGCTATGCGCACGGCTGACCACCGCCAAAGACGATGGCCTGCTGGGCACGCTGTACTGGATTGCTTCCAGCCTGTTCCTGATTTCCGCTTTGGTGATGGCAGCACGTGCCCTGTTGGCACTCAATGCGGATGTCAGTGTGTTCCAGTCACTCGCGACATGGCCGGTCAATGCCAACGTGTTTCTGTTGGGCGCGGTGATCCAGTTTTTTATCTCGGGCTTGTTCCTGCTGATGCTGAGTTATCGCTTGACCCAGAATATGGCCTCCATCGCCTTGATGGACGGGCTGACCGGAGTGGTTAATCGCCGCGGGCTGGAAGATGCGGCACACAAGATGCAGGGTATCTGCAAGCGCATCAACTTAAGCATGACCGTGATGATGATTGATATTGACCATTTCAAGAAGGTCAACGATCAGTATGGGCATTTGGTTGGTGATGAAATGCTGAGACATCTTTCCAAAACGATAACTGGCATTCTGCGCTCAGGTGATGTGTTGGGACGTTATGGTGGCGAAGAGTTTTGTGTTTGCTTGCCGAATACCACCGAGCAGGATGCGGCAGGACTGGCAGAACGTATTCGTGTGGGGGTGGAGAATACGCCGCTGGTGGATCGCAAGCATAAGATCTATGTCACCGTGAGCGTCGGCGTGGCGGATTCCGTGCGGGTCGGTTATGACTTTAAGGCGCTGGTGCTGGCGGCGGACAATGCGTTATATCAAGCCAAGAATGCGGGCAGGAATCGTGTAGTCTGTGCTTCGCTGGTCACAGACACACAAGTCGAACGCCGCCGCAAGCATTAGCTGGCGTCAGCTTGCGTATCTTTCTGTTTTGTTTTCACTGTTTCTGTTTGCTTAATCATCTCTGCACGGCTTTGCGGGGTTTCCAGGCTGATGCGGCCAATCGCACCACTGCGGAAATCGGTCAAAAACGCCATTGCCGTCCGCTCCATATCAAGCAACCCATCACGCCTGTAGCCGCGCTTTTGCGCAATCGCCTCCAGCAAGGCAATCCCATCGAGTTGCGATATATCTAGTTTATAGCGTGTGCTTAAAAGGGTAGGGTAGTGTTGCAATAGATTGTTTGCCAGAAACTCGGCGACTTCTTCTTCAATCACCGCATTGCGACCAATGGCGTGGCAGGCGGCCAGCATGTAACCATCTGAATCATAGGTGATCTTCGGCCACATCATGCCCGGTGTATCGGTAATGGTCATGCTATCGTTCAGCTCAAATCTCTGCTGGCTTTTGGTCACGGCAGGTTCGTCGCCCACTTTGGCGATGCGGCGGTTCAGTAGCGCGTTCATTAGTGTGGATTTGCCTACATTCGGAATCCCCATGATCATCATACGCAGGGGTTTGAGTGGCGTGCCTCGGTGCGGTGCCAGCGGTTTGCATAAACCGGGAATCTTCTTTGCATCGCCCGCTTTTTTGCAGCTCAATGCAACGGCTTTGGTGTTGGGGAGTGCGTTGAAGTGGTTCAACCAGGCTTGTGTTGTTGCCGGGTCAGCCAAGTCCGCTTTGTTGAGTACTTTCAGGTTGGGGCGCTGGCGAAACAGGCGCATCTCGTCAATCATCGGGTTATGGCTGGCGGCAGGCAAACGGGCATCCAGCACTTCGATGATAATATCGATATGCTCCATGGTTTCCTCCGCTTTTTTCTTGGCAGCGGTCATGTGCCCGGGGAACCACTGAATCATGGGTGTTCCAATATTTGAAAAACTGCATTTTAACACCGCTAGCGGTTATGACGTTGTTGGCGTCGCAACTGGCGTTCCTGCCAACGCTCGCGTTGTTCTGGCGTGGCATTGCGCATGCGTTTGCGGAAATGCTCTTTCTGCTCTGGCGAGAGATTTCTCCAGCGCTCACGCAAAGCGCGCCTTTCTTCGGGCGGCAGGTCGCGGAATTTACGCAGGCGCTCCCGGACTAAGGCCTTTTCTTCCGGCGAGAGTTTCTGGAATCGCTGCAGGTTATTGCGGGCGCGTGCTTGTTGCTCGGGTGACATGGCAGCCCACTTTTCCGCCCCGCGTCCCAGCCTTTCCTGCCTCTCCGGTGGCAAGTCTGCCCAGCGTTCTTTCATACTAGCAAGAATTTCCTGCTGCTGCGGGTTCAATTCATTCCAGCCAATGCCGGTAGCATGGCTGATGCCGGGCAGCAGCAGGGCCAATGCAAGCAGTATAGGTGCGAGATAAAGTTTAAAGGACATATCGGTTTTCATTGCTTGTTACCTCCAGCCGAAGAAGACTGCGGCTTGTCAGATGTTGTCTGTCTGTCGGATTTAGGCGTTTGCCGTTCGACTTCCGTCACGGCTTGCTCAAATTCAGTGTCGTTGTCATTTATTTCGCCCAGCCACTCAATTAAGTCCAAAGGAATAGGCTCGGAAGCCGCATGGCTATTGACTCCCAGGCCTATCATCCAGGCAAGTAGTATTCGCCTAAACCGCATCATTTACCTCGCTTTGTGTTTCAATCTCGTCCAGCCAGGCATAAAATCCAAGGTCGGTCACGGCGTCCAGATCTTCTGGCTCGCTGACCAGTTCTGCCAGTGTCAGGTTGTCTGCCTTGTTGTTATCCTGCAAACCGTCTGGGCGTAATAACAGTGCGGAGGCAATCAGTGCTGCACAAAAGCCCGTTGCCAAGGCTGGCATATAGTCAGGCTGCAGCCAACGCTGCCAGATGGCGGTTTTTGTGGGTTGGGCAAGCGCCTTGTTGCGGGCTTGGGTCAGTTTTGCACACATCTCAGCGTCCAGCGCGGTTGAACGGGCGTTCAGGTGCGCTTGTATGCGCTGTTCCAGTTTGCTGTTGTCGTCATTCATGATGGTCTCCAAGCGCCTCACGCAGGCGTTGCAAAGCGCGAGCGTAATGGGTTTTGACACTGCTCTCCGAACAGTGCATGGCTTTTGCGGTCTGCTGAATATCCATGCCTTCCCATAGCCGCAGCAAAAAGGCCTGTTGCTGTTGCGGCGAAAGCGCTCTCAATGCGTGATCTAGCTGCTGCGAAAATTGCGAACTTTCTAGGAGCGCATCCGGCGCTTGCCGGGTGTCCGCCACAATTTGTTCCAGCACATCTTCCGTGTCTTCGTTTTCTTCGTCGCGGTGGAACCATACGCGAAAGCGGTTGCGCACCGTTTGTCGCCGCCGCCAGTCGAGTATCCGGGTCTGCAGGATGCTGTAGAACAAAGGCTTCCATTCGGATTCCGGATGCTGGCTATAGTTTTGCACCAGTTTCATCATGGTTTCCTGTACGATGTCCAGCGCATCGTCACGATTACCAGTCGCGATATGGGCAATCCCGAAAGCACGCGCTTCTATACTGCTCAAGAACGCTTGCATCGCGTGCCTGGGATACACCTGCTTAATGTGCGGCGCGACGGTGGTTTGCGCGTCGATTCAACCGATTGTTGATGCGCTCACCTTTGTTGTCAAGACGGTTATCAATCCGGTCACCGCGCCTGTCCAGACGATTATCGATGCGATCGCCTTTGCGATCAAGACGTGCATCAACCCGGTCTCCTTTGTTTCTCAGGCGTTCTGCCAGTTCGGTATTACCATTTGCTTCGGCGTGGTCAGCCCGGGTATCCAGACGTTGCTCAATACGGTCACCCTTCGCGTCGAGCCGGTCTTCGATGCGGTCACCACGGTTGTCCAGGCGTTCCTCAATGCGGTCGCCACGGTTGTCCAGGCGCTGCTCGATACGGTCGCCGCGATGGTCGGCAAATTCACCGTTAGCTGCCAGTGCATGTTGACTGAGTGCGGCGTACAGCATAACGCCCAATAACAGAGATTTTTTCATAGTAGTTATCCTTTTCAATTAAGTTTAAAGAGAAATTGGGGCCCTTGTCTATCAAAACGCACGTGGTTAAGGCATGACGACAGCAGGGTATAAATATTTTCCGTCTGGCTTATGGAGATTCTCTAAATCAAGAGGAATATCTATTACCAGGAAGTCACAAAAGTGAGCCTGGCGGCTAATGGATTAAGCTTTCTGCGGGCGCTGTCATTTTTGAATTTGGCAGGGTGAGTTTTTTGCCGATGGTCAGCAAGTGCTCGATGGTGTTGGCCGCTTCGGGTTTGCTATAGTAATAGCCTTGTATCTGGTCGCAATTGCGGGCAGCCAGATAGGCTATCTGTTCAGCCGATTCCACGCCCTCGGCAACAACTTCAAGTCCGAGGTTTTTTGCAAGGGCAATAATCGTGTCTACGATAGGTGACTTGTCTTTGCCCTGAATGATGTCGTCGATAAAGGTTTTGTCAATCTTAAGGGTGTCTATTGGCAAGCTGTTTAAATAAGCCAGGCTGGAATATCCTGTCCCAAAATCATCTATAGCCAATTTGATGCCCAATGCTTTGATTTTATTAAGAATCTCAAGCACATTTACCTTGTCGTGCATAAACAGGCTTTCGGTAAGTTCCAGTTCCAGGTTTTCCGCATTCATGCCTGTTTCGGTCAGTGTGTTTTTAATGGAATCTACCAGATTTTTATTTTCAAACTGGCGTATGGATAAATTGATAGACATCCTCAAGGTGTCGAAGCCGGCTTTTTGCCAGAGAACTGCTTGCTGGCATGCGGTACGCATCACCCATTCGCCAATGGGGATGATGAGGCCGATTTCCTCTGCAAGTCGGATGAACTGGTTTGGTGGAACCCTGCCAAGCTCCGGATTATCCCAGCGGATAAGTGCTTCCACCCCGACAACATGACTGGAGGCGATGTCGACTTTTGGCTGGTATAGTAATGAAAACTCGTGACGCTCAAGCGCATGACGGAGCAGTGTTTCCATGTGCATCCGTGAGGCTGCCTTTTCATTCATCGATTGCGTAAAGAACTGGAAGTTGTTCCTGCCAGCTTCCTTGGCCCGGTACATGGCAATATCGGCATGCTTGATAAGCACTTCGGGCGTAAGCCCGTCACTTGGGTAAGCAGATATCCCCAAGCTTGATGTAACCAGAAACTCTTGAGAGTCTATCTGGATCGGTAGCGCGATAGACTCGAGGATACGGTTAACAATGCCTAATTTCTGGTTTTCATCTATATCGCCTTGCAGAATGATAATAAACTCGTCCCCCCCAAATCGAGCCACGGTATCCGTTTCCCTGATATTGGCATGCAGTCGTTTGGAAATTTCCACCAGTAATTTATCGCCTGCGTCGTGTCCCATGCTGTCATTCACATATTTGAAATGATCTAAATCGAGAAAGATTACCCAGAACGGATTGCCATTTCTATCGCTATGTTCAATGGCTTGGTTAATCCTGTCTTGCAGCAAAATGCGGTTTGGCAAGCCTGTCAGCGTATCGTATTGTGCTTGTGTCAGCAGTTGCTGTTCTCTCGCGTGGGCTGAGAGGACGATACCGATCCTGCTGGCTAGCTCTCGGAATTCGGCCCAGTTTGGATCATTGGCATAAAATCTTGTGCGGCCACCTACACTAAGAAATGCATACATTTCGTTTTGCCAGAGAATAGGGAGTGTCCAGACAAATTCATTTCCATCTTCGGCGGCCAGATCAAGGTGTATTAAAGTGCTCTGCATGCCGCACTCGGAAACCTGTCCCAGGCCATAGGATTTAATTGCATTAATTTCGGGCTGGGGGATTGATATTCGTGCGGTTGTTGTTCCTGAGCCGTCACCAATATTTATCATGCACTGCACTTCTGCACTGCCTTTCTCATCCAGGCGGTATATGTAGTATGTCGCGTCTGGCAACAACGACTGCATCCTAGTCAAGACGTTGTCAATGGTGCGCTCAACATTAAGCTCAGTGACGATTTCACGATCCAGTGTGGATAGCGATTGCAGCGTATCCAACTGTTGTTTGATGTGGGTGGACATGGTGTTGAAAGCATGGCCAAGTTCGGAGAGTTCGGAGCTGCCAACAATCTTTACTTTGCTGAAATTCCCTTTAGAAATCCTTTTTGTGGCTTCGATCAAATGTTCGAGTGGAACCAAAATTTTTCTGATTTGCATCAAGCTGAGTAATGCTACCAGCAACAAGCTCAGGATGGCGATCCAGCTGAAATTGCTATTGCTTGGCACATCGGCAGTGATCGGGTTGCGTCGCTGTGTCTCATATTGCCAGATTGTTTCGCCAAAATCTCCACGCAGAAATAGATCCCATGATCCAACGTTGATATCTGTAGCGCTCGTCGATTTCGGTACTGCAACAGCCTCATGAGAACAAAATAAAGTTGAGGTGGATTTACCATCTAGTCGGTAAACGCAAAGGTTAATGTCGTCCGGATAGATTTCCTTAGTGCCCCACACGAATTCCGGGTTAAGTTCAGCCACCCAGAAAGATGGCAGTTGCCAGTTTTGTGAATGTGATATGACCAGGAATAACGCGTATCTACCATGATCTCCTGTAGGTAATACGATGAGGTTTGGTCGGCTTGGGTGCTTGTGTCTAGTCGCTTTTTGTGTGATGCGTGACGATAAGGCTGAAATTCTATCCTGGTTGCCATATTGAATTGAAATTTTGCCATTTTGCTTCAATAGGGCAACAGATAAAAACATGGGGGATTTCAGCAATGGCGTATTTGTGGCGTGATAACTATTAGCTGCTGCCTGTTGTGAGATTTGCAAAAGCTGGCTTCTGGCCAGGGATAAATTTGAAAAAGTGGCCATGGCGTATGCCTGGCTTGTATCCACCAAGCTTTTATGTTCGTAATTGCTAACCAGGTTATTGGTCTCAAGCTGTGACAGCCCGGTGATGAGCGATGCGGGGACTATGGCTGCGATCAAAAGCAGTAGCGCGATACCGCGCGCCACTTTGCTTTTGAAAAATGTACTTGAGAAATGCATTGGGCTTTAATAGTTTTTAGCCAAGTCGATGAATCTTCCGTCATTGGCACGTAGCACGTCATCCAGGCTGTCTTTCTGGGAGACTGGTAATCTTGTTTTCCCATCTTTGCCCGTACTGTATAAATCGAAATCAGAATTCAGCGGATTAAGGTTCTTATCGCGCCGGGCACCGCCGTTGCCGTTCTTGTCCAGGTTCAGGTACCTATAAGGTCTGTCCCAAGGGTCAAGCATGCCAGCCATGCCAACATCAGCAAGGCTGTCCGGGTATTCTCTAGCATCTTCCCAATACAGGCTGATTTTGGCGCTCATTGCAGCAATTTGCTCTTTGGAAAGCTTTACTTTGGCGTTTTCGGTGTAATCCTGATATGTCTCGAGCGAGATTTTAGAAAGCACGCCAACAATAGCTAGGGTAAGTAGGACCTCTATTAGCGTGAAGCCGCTGCTGGTTAGATGGATATGATTTTTCTTTGTATTGACTATCTTCATTAATCTCTCTTGCAGGAAAGCATGCTCAAATAACGGCAATTAGCGTGCCATTGGTTGAGACGCTTATTTTTCATGTAAAACGGCTAACTAATGGAAAAATTTAGGGTTTTTGTGAAAAAACAGGCATTAATGCATCTTTTTTACAAGAGATTCGGCTGGGTGACGTTGAGATCTCAACGCATGTGGCATTAGGATAGCCGCGACCAGTAGATTTCCCGGTAAAGTGTCAGGCAGAATCTCTTTCTATTACAATGTCGTATGCATGATATTCCCGAAATCAAACCTGGGCAGTCCATTGCGCTACTAAAGGCGCTGCACATCCTGACGCGTGACGGCAAGCTGAACCAGGACAGCCGGCGTAAACTCAAGCAGGTGAATCATCTGGTACAGTTTGTTCAGCCGTTAATCGAGGATGTTGCCAAGGCCAATCCTGAGTTGACATTGGTGGACCATGGCGCCGGTAAGTCTTATCTGGGGTTTTTGTTGTACGATGCCTTGTTTAAAGCGATGCCAGGCGGTCAGGTGATCGGCGTGGAGACGCGTGCCGATCTGGTGCAGAGATCCCAGGATCTGGCGGCTGAATGTGGCTTCGAGCGCATGCGCTTTCTTCATGTAAGTGCGGCGGATGCGGCGCAGGTAGAAGCGATTCCACAGCAAGTGGAAATCGTTACTGCGCTGCACGCCTGCGATACCGCGACCGATGATGCGATTCAATTCGGACTGAAAAAACAGGCCAAATACATGGTGCTGGTGCCTTGCTGTCAGGCCGAGGTGGCGCGGGCCCTGCGCGAGGTAAAAGGTGAGACGCTCGGCAAGACTCCGCTTTCCGAGCTATGGCGTCATCCCATCCATACACGGGAGTTTGGCAGCCATCTAACCAATGTGTTGCGCTGCCTGCAGCTGGAGGCGCATGGCTATCAGGTGACTGTGACCGAGCTTGTGGGGTGGGAGCATGCGATGAAGAACGAGCTTATCATCGCCCGTTATACCGGTCGGACCAAGAAGAGCGCAGCCGCAAGATTAACTGCCATACTGGAAAATTTTCATTTAGAATCACTACACACAAGATTTAACTGATTTTTAGAAAAATAACTAGAATGGAGGGGCGCATGAAAAGATTGTGTTTTGCCTTGCTTTTGTGTGCGGGTGTCGCGCAAGCCAAACCGCTGGATTTTAGTGGCAAATACGACTGTACCGGTGAAGATGTGCATGAAGGCAAATATACAGGTGTCGTTACCCTGAAAATGAGGCCAGAGTATGGCGGTAACGGTTATGCCAGTTATGATTTCAAGCTCGAAGTGCCCGGATTTGGCACTTATCTGGGACATGCGGCTGCCAATGGTGCGCATATGGCCATGCATTTTGCATTGCCGATGGAGAAGGGCCAATACGGCGGCAAGAGCAAGGATTATGGCACTGGCATTGCCCAGATGCGTAAGAACCAGGATGGTAAATGGACGTTCCACAAGTTTTATTTCGAACCAGAGTTCAAGGGTGGGAATACGGGCTCGGAAGATTGTGTCCAGCAGTAGTCTTCATTAAGAAAAGCGTTACCCTGGGAGCCAATCTGTATGCGGCTTCTAGGGCATCTGTTTTACCAATGAACGCGCGCGAGAGGTTTGCATGTCCTGCATGATAAAATGCGCGCATGTCCGCAACCGCTAATCCGCAAGCTATTCTCCAGCAATTTCTGACCCAACTGCCCAGTTGCATGTTGGCTGATCAGTTCCCGCTCAAACGGCGCATTCAGCAAGCCGCGGACGCGCTGAAAGCGGGCAAATCCGCGCCGCTACAGGATATTGCCAAACGCATCGATGCTTCTGTACAACGCCGGCAGGGGCGTCTGGCGGCGTTGCCCAAACCAGATTACCCGGAAGAACTGCCGGTTTCCGCCAAGAAGGATGAAATCGCGCAGGCGATTCAGAAAAATCAGGTCGTCATTGTGTGTGGTGAAACCGGCTCCGGCAAGACCACACAGTTGCCCAAAATCTGCCTGGAGCTTGGGCGTGGCGTGTCGGGGCTAATCGGCCATACACAGCCGCGGCGCATCGCGGCGCGCTCGGTGGCCAGCCGCATCGCGCAGGAGATTGGATCTCCGCTGGGCGAGACGGTGGGTTACAAAGTGCGCTTCAATGACAAGCTGTCGGAATCCAGCTACGTGAAGCTAATGACGGACGGCATCCTGCTGGCCGAGACGCAGAGCGATAAGTTCCTGAATGCTTACGACACCATCATCATCGACGAGGCGCATGAGCGCAGCCTGAACATCGATTTCCTGCTGGGCTATCTCAAGCAGTTGCTTCACAAACGGCCTGATTTGAAAGTGATCGTCACCTCGGCGACTATTGATGCAGAACGCTTTTCCAAGCATTTTAACGACGCTCCCGTCATAGAGGTTTCGGGGCGAACTTACCCGGTCGAGATCCGCTATCGTCCGCTTGGAAAACCAGGTTTCGTGGCCAAGGAGTTGCAGGCCGATAATGAGGATGACGAAGATGTAGAGTTGTTGGGTCAGGATTTGATGGGCGTAAAGCGCAAGGCGCGTGTGGAGGCGCGCTGGCTGCAGGAGGACGAAGAGGAAGAGGCGATCGAGGAAGCGATTCTGGATGCGGCGGATGATTTGTTGCGGCTGGGCGATGGCGATGTTCTGGTGTTTCTGCCAGGCGAGCGTGAGATACGCGATGTTGCTGACCATTTAATGAAATATCAAGGATGTTCGGCGAAGTTACGGCATATCGAAGTGTTGCCATTGTTTGCGCGCTTGAGTATCGAGGATCAGCAAAAAATCTTCAAAAACCACAGCCAGACGCGCATTGTGCTGGCCACCAACGTGGCGGAAACCTCGCTGACCGTACCGGGCATCAAGTACGTCATCGACAGCGGCCTGGCGCGGGTCAATCGATACAGCCCGCGCGCCAAGGTGGAGCAGCTGCAGATCGAGAAGATATCGCAGGCCGCAGCCAAGCAGCGTGCCGGTCGTTGCGGGCGTGTGTCGAGCGGTATCTGCGTGCGCTTGTATGACGAGGGGGATTTCAACAATCGCCCTGAGTTCACCGACCCGGAAATTTTGCGCAGTTCGCTGGCCAGTGTCATCTTGCGTATGGCGGATCTGCGTCTGGGCGATGTGGCCGAATTCCCGTTCATCGAGGCGCCTTCCAGCCGCCTGATTAACGATGGTTACCAGTTGCTGCAAGAGTTGGGCGCGGTAAACGCACAGCGAGAGATCACCGAGCTGGGCAAGCAGTTGGCGCGCTTGCCGCTGGATCCGCGAGTGGCGCGCATGATTGTTGCGGCCAAAAAGGAAAACTGCTTGCGCGAGATACTCATTATCGCGGCGGCGCTGGCGATACAAGATCCGCGCGAAAGGCCGATGGATAAACGCGAAGCGGCCGATCAGGCGCACGTTAAGTTTGCGGCAGAAGACTCCGACTTCATGAGTTTTCTCAAGTTATGGGATTGGTTTGACCAAGCGCTGAAAAACAAGAAATCCAATCGCGATTTGTTGAATCAATGCCACGTGAGTTTCTTGTCTTTCCTGCGTATGAAAGAATGGCGCGAGTTACATGCGCAACTGACGGAAATGGTTGAAGAGCTTGATCTGAGGCCTAATTCGGACGAGGCAAATTATGCTCAAATTCATCGTGCACTTCTTTCGGGTTTGCTTGGCAATATCGGCTTCAAAGATGGCGAGGCAGAATCCTATCTCGGCGCGCGCGGTATACGCTTCCACATTGCCCCGGGCTCCACGCTTAAAAAGCAGCGTCCCAAATGGGTGATGGCGGCGGAGCTGGTGGATACCACCAAGCTCTATGCCCGCTGTGTGGCCAAGATTGACCCGGACTGGATTGAGCCGCTCGCCAAAGGCCTGACAGAAAGCCATTACAGCGATCCGCGCTGGGACAGGCGCATGGGGATGGTAAATGCGTGGGAACGCGTTTCGCTTTATGGCTTGACGGTGATTCCCAAGCGTCGTGTGCATTACGGGCCGATAAACCCTCAGGAATCGCGCGAGATTTTTGTACGCGAAGCGCTGGCGAATATGGAATTCGATACGAAAGCAACGTTTTTCGCGGAAAATAAGCGCCTGATTGCAGAAATTGAAGAATTGGAGCACAAGGCCAGAAGGCAGGATGTGCTGGTGGATGAGCATCAGCTGTTCGCATTTTATGACGCGAAAATCCCCGCGGGTATTTACAATGCTGCGAGCTTTGAGAAGTGGCGCGCCGATGCTGAACGCAGCAACCCTAAGCTGCTTTATCTTGCCCGTAACGATTTGATGCGTCACGGCGCGGATGCGGTAACGGAAGTGCAGTTCCCTGAACAGATGGTGCTGGATGGTGGGAAAATCCCGCTCAAATATCGTTTTGAGCCGGGGCATATACTGGATGGTGTGACGGCGACGATCCCGCTGGCTTTGCTTAACCAGCTTGACCCGACACCTACGGAATGGCTGGTTCCGGGCATGTTGCGTGATAAATTAACTCATTTAATCAAGGTGTTGCCGAAGGCGTATCGCCGCGTCTGTGTGCCCGTGCCGGAGTTTGTGACCGGGTTTCTGGAGCAAATCGAACAGCATGACGTGCCCATCTTGGAAGCGCTTGCTGCCTATATCCAGCAAAAAACCACGCTTAAAATCAGCAAGGACGACTGGAATATGGCGGACATCCCCACGCATCATTTGATGAACTTCCGCGTGGTGGACGAAAAAGGGCGCGAGTTGGGCATGGGGCGTGACTGGAACGCATTGAAAAAACAATTGGGTTCCGCTGCGCAGCTCACCTTCAGGAACACTTCGCCCGGTATTGAAAAAACCGGCTTGAAACAATGGGATTTTGGCGATTTGCCCGCCACGCTTACTTTCAGCAAGGATGGCCGTCAACTGACGGGCTACCCGGCGCTGGAAGATAATACCGACAGCGTTTCGGTCAAACTGTTCGATACGCAGAATGTGGCGGAATCGGCACATCGTAAGGGCGTGAGCCGCCTGATGCGCTTTGAGCTGAAAGAGCAGATGAAGCAATTGGAAAAGGGGCTTCCTCAGTTTAATCAATACGCCATGCTTTTGCGCAACCTGATTTCGCCGGACGACTTGCGCGAAGAGATGTTGCTGGCAATCGCCGACCGGGCTTTTGTGGGCGAGGATGACTTGCCGCGATCCAATCAGGATTTTATGACCCTGAAACAGCGCGCCAGAACGCGCTTGCCAGCTGTAACAGACGGCGCAACCAGATTGGCAATCGCAATCGCAGCGGAATATCAGGCGCTGATGCAGAAGCTGGGGGCATTGCCGAATAACATGGCAAGGATAAAGCGCGAAGTGGAAGAGCAATTGGCTCAACTGTTGCCCAGGCGCTTTATGAGCCAAACGGCATGGGAGCGCTTGCAACACCTGCCGCGCTACCTGAAAGCGCTCAAGCTGCGGCTGGAAAAATACCCCAACAGTATCGAGCGCGACACGCGCAGCGGACAAGCTATGCAGCTTATCTGGCAACGTTGGCAGGATAAGGTGAATACGCTGCATAAAGCGCACCTGGAAGTGCCGCAAGCGCTGCAGGATTATCGCTGGCTGATTGAAGAGCTGCGCGTTTCCTTGTTTGCGCAGGAGCTTAAAACACCATTCCCGGTATCGGTGAAACGGCTGGATAAAGCTTGGGAAGAGCTTAAGGTATAACTGTGAAAACGCGAACCATGCCGGAAATCGATATGAAGCTGGAAGCGTCATGGTTGCTTTCCGCGTTGTTGCTCATATTCGCGATGGCTGGATTGGCAATTGTTGTTGTCTATATTGCTGACTGGCGCGTGCAGCTTACTATGACGGCATGGTTGCTTGCTACGACGGCTTATCACGTGTTGCGAGACGGTGTGCGCACATTGCCAAGTTCTTGGAAGCAGTTGCATGTTCCCACACAAGGTGGATTACAGCTAATCAACAGGGCGGGGCAGGTGTACAGTCCAAAGCTGGCGGGCAGTAGCTGGGTGCATCCGTGGCTGACAGTGCTTTATTTTGAAAAGCCCACCGATGATGTGTGGTGGCATCTCAGATTGCCTCCCGTGATTTTATTGGCCGACGCAAATGCGGATGATTGCAGGCGGCTAAGGATGTGGCTACGCTGGTGGCGGCATTCGGATGTATCTCAGGCGGATTCTAGCGATTTAGCTACGTAATTGGTTTCAAAGTTGCCCTCGGATGCATTTCTTCGAGTATTCCACCATTTCTTGAGCCATCGTGGTTTGCAACGCGGTAGGTAGATGAGCAGCAAGGAAACCCCAGCCAGTCCAGCAGCCAGCCAGTCTATCATGTAAGCAGACCATTCCCGACGCGCGGGTTTTTGTTTTTTCATGGCGGAAAGCAAATCTTGTACATCATTGGCGCGTGTATAGGCGGCACCGATTTCTTTGGCGATGGCCTGCAGATGCGTCTCTGCCAACTTGGAAATGTAACGATCCTGAACGCTTTCAGCGGTGTCGCTTTTGCGCTTGAGGATGCCAGCCGCTGCAATGGGCGCGGCACCGGGGGCAAGTTGCATGCTCTCGTGAGACCAGTAGCCAACCAGTTGATTGTTATGGTCGTATCTGGGAATAGGCGCGCCTTTGCCAGAGCCGACCCCGACAATCAGCCAGCCATCCGCGCCTTGTAACGTGCTGAGGTCGCGGGTATTAAAGGTGTGAAGTTTAGGCGCTTCTTCGCCATCGGTAAAGAACACGACTTGTGCGGGCTCTGGAAAGTTGTTCAGCACCTGTGTGGTGGAGAGCATGCTTTCGCGTACACGGCTGTCCGCCGTCCATGCGCTGCGCCAGTCAATATGATCCAGCGTATCGCGGATGGATGCAAAATTGGTGCAGACATCGATTGGTGTGTAGAGCGAAACCACGTTGACGCCGGAAAACATGCCGATGCCGATTTTGGTGCCGCAGGGCAGCGATGAGATGGTTTGGCCAAGAATATGCTTGGTATAGCCAATGCGGCTGGCTGGTCTACCGTTTATTTGCATGTCTACCGCATTCATGCTTTGGGTGATGTCCAGTACAAAGAAATAGCTATGAATGTTGTGTTTGACCTGGATGGTGGGGCGCAGCATTGCAAGTAGTAACAGGCACAAGGTTGCGATGAGCAGAGCCAGTTCCTGATGGCGACGCAGCCATATGCGTCTAGAATTGATTGTCGTGAGCGGTGGCGTTTTCGTGATCATAGGTTTTGGCGCGGAACTCTCGTCTGTACAGCTTAAGTGTGTGTCGTATCTGGCGTAGAGGATGATGCCCGATGTAAGCGCCGAGCAAGGCTAAACCCGCGACAGTAGCCAGTATCCAGTCCAGGCCGAATGGCGCAACATCACGCCGTGCGGGCTTTTGTTCTTTCATGGCGCTTAGCACGGTATGGGCGTTATCGCCATTAATGTAATGTGCGCCAATCTCTTGAGTGACAGATTGCAGGTACTCAGTTGCAAGCTTGGATATGAAACGATCATGCGTGCCGGAGGCTACATTGTCATCACGTACACCCAAAGTGCTTTCGGATATTTGCGCGATTCCAGGCTGCATGGCAAAGCTTTCGTTGGACCAGTAGCCGATGACCTGATTATTTTCGCTCAGCTTGGGGATGGCGATGCCTTTTTCTGAGCCTATGCCGACGAATAGCCATCCATCACCCCCTTGGAATTCCGCCAGACTTTTGGTGTTAAAAGCATGCAGCTTGGGTGCTTCTTCGCCGTCGGTGAAATAAATCACCTGAGCAGGTTCGGGGAGTGCGCGTACTACTTTGGCGGTGACGAACAGGCTCTCTCGCACTCGACTGTTGCCAGACCATGCCATGCGCCAATCCAGATGGTTGATGGTGTCCTGGATTGCAGCGAAGTTCTGGCAGACTTCAATGGGGGTATACATGGCCGCGACAGCATTGCCCGCAAACAGGCCAATGCTGACTTTGGTGCCACATGGCAGCGATGCTGTCACTTCCCGCATTAACTTTTGCTGGTATTCCATACGTGTTGTAGGCTTGCCGTCAATCTGCATATCCTTGGCATTCATGCTTTGCGAGATGTCGGCGATTAACAGGTAGGTGTAAATATTATGTTTGACCGGAATTGTTGGCCGAAACATCGCAGCAATTAAGCATAGCAATGCCATGGATAACAAAATGGTGTCTTTATGCCGGAAAAAATAAATCAGTTGTTTGTTCATTTGCACGCTTTATTTACACTAGGATAGTAAACAAGTCAGCTAGGGCTCGTTCATGTTCTCATGGCAGCCCATTGGGAATGTTGCCCATAATCAGGCCGGGGTTTTCCGACTCACCCACGCCCGGCGTGGGTTTTTCAGGTAGCAGAATAATGACGCGATCCATATTGCGGCGCGTGCCCCAGTTGCCATTATCCAGCTTCAAGGCGTTTTTATATGAACTATACGCCTGCGTCAGCAGGTATTCGGTTTCATCACGTGCCTTCGGGTCGCTGGTGCCACCAACCTGCAGGCTTTTCAGAAAGAACATATTGCCGATGTTGTGATGCACGGCCGCACGCTGTTGTGGTGTGCCTTTATCTATCAGTTGGGAGAACAATAAAGTCGCTTCTTTGAAGCGCTCGTTCTTGGCCAGCCAGTAAGCGGTGGAATACTTGGCTTCCAGACTTTGCTTGTCGGTACTCGGGTTCTTGCCTGTGCTGACCGCATTGTTGAACGCATCGATTTGCTGGATGCGCTTATGTTGGTAAACCGCGCCAACTGCACTGCCGATAGCAGTTGCAAGCAGAAACAAGGTGAGTTTTTTTACGCTGAATGCCATGTTTTAACCTCCAGATACTTCACAGCCAGCAGTAGCGCTATCATCAATGCGGCCAGTAAATAACAGATGCGGGTAAAGTCTTTGCCAGGAATTTTTTCCATATATTTAATGGGTTTCTTTTCCTTGCGGTTGATGTCGGCAATCGCGGCGGCCAGCGATTTCGGGTCAGATGCCTCATAGGCGCTAAAGGGTGTTTGCAGGGTCTGGAAATACTGGTACAGCAGTACTTCGGTCGGCAAGGCTTCTTGGTAACTGGAATCATATTTCGGGTCGAAGATGGTTACGCCACCAGGCTGGCGCAGCACAACCCAGTACAGCGTAATGTTGTAGCGCTGTAGCCAGTCACGCAGCTTTTGTTGTATCTCGTCACTCACGCGCCCGGCGCCATCCGAAATCAGGATAATTACGCGCGAGCCGGAATCCGGCACTTTTTCAAACAGCCCAACCGCACTGGTAAGGCCACCGCCGATATTGGTCTGGAACAGGGAGTTACCCGCGGTGGCTTTGATAGCAGCTAACACGGCTTCCTTGTTTTCTGTCAGCGGCAACACATACATGGCGGAGTTGCTGAAGGTGATGACACCCATCATGTCATTGGTACGTTTACTCACAAAATCGGTCATCAGGCGTGCGGCGGCAACCGATTTTGTCTCGCCCACGCGGCCATCCGTACCGCCCGCAAAGGGGTCATCCATACTGGCGCTTCTATCCAATACTAAGCCGATTTGCGCGCCGACACCCACACGCTCTTCCTGTTGCTCCAGGCTGTGTGGGCCGGCCAGCCCTAAGATGATGGCCAGCAAGGCGATGGATGCCAGTATTTTTAGCAGCAGACCTATCAGGCTGGAGAGCGGGTCTGGCGGCAGCATGGATAGCCATGAGTAGGTGCGGCTATGCGAGCGTTCCAGCAGGATAGGTAGTAGTGCCAGCGGCAACAACCAAAGTACCCAAGGGTAATTAAACGCCATTTACGCTTTTACCTCGGGTTTTAGGCCGCGCTCGCAATCGCGCATATGGCGGCAGAATTTCAGCAGCCAATCTTTGGGTTTGTCACCCAAATCTACAGCGGCGTTTGGGTCAAAGAAGATTTGCCTGGATAATGCGAAAAAACGTTCCATCTCCGGCTTGGCGGCCGCATAGGCCGGTTTGGCGGCAAACAGCTCATTCAATGTGTTGTGGAACACGCTGGTTCCCGCAGTAAGGTTGATGGCTTGATGCATACGCGCTACACCTTGTTGCAGCCCCTCGGTGCTATCAGGCAGTTTCTTGATGTCTCGGTAGGCCTTGGCAAAGGCACCACCCATGCGCGGCAGCCAGCTACGTGTGCCGTAGATATACAGTAAGCCTAGCAAAGACAAACCTAACAGGCCAGCCAACAACTTCAGGTATAGCTCATGTCGGTTTTTATCCAGTAGGAAAGGCGAGCGGAAGGGGCTCATGTCATCTTTCAGGTCAACCTGCCCGAAAACTGATAGCGGCGAGATTCGGAAATAGAAGCTCGGGATGCGGTATTGCAGCACGTCTTTAGTTTGCATGTTGCGAATCTTAACGATCTCGGCACGCAATATGGCGGGTTTGACCAGCTTGCCGACAGTAAATACCTGATAAGTCAGGTTTATCGTATGGGTTGTGCTGTCTTTATGCTCAGCCTCACTGCTGCTGATGTCCGCAAGCTCGACGCCGGAAATCTGGCCGCGGTAGCGATGCTCATAGCCCACGATAGGCAAGGACTCTTTGACCAGTTGGTACGGTTTCTTGATAGTCAATATCACTGTGCGATCCAGCTTGTCGCCCACGACATAGCCGCCATCGCGCTGCGGATTAGCCAGACGCAGGGTCACGTACTTGCTATCTATGTCGGGCAGCGTGGCTTCGGCGGCGTGCACCATGTCTGTCAACAGGCTGATACAGGCCATCAGGCAGATTGTCCATTTAAACATTGTGAGTCTTCTCATTTTAAGCGGCCACATATTGATGGAAATATTCGGTCAGCAAGTCAGCATCAAAGCTGTTCTCGACGAAGAACGGTTGCATGTCGAAGCGCAAAAACAAATCGGCAATCGCCTGCTTGCGTGCAGCAAAATGCTGCAGGATGCGCTCGCGGTAATTCTTGCGCAGAAACAACGTTCGCCTTTCGCCGCTTTCCGGGTCAACCAGGCTGGTAATGCCGAATTCCGGCAGCTCGGCGTATTCGGAGGTATTCCACAGTACGACAGGTACGATGTGATGTCGCAGCATCAGGATCAGCGCATCTTCCAGTTGCTGGATCGGCATGTGGAAATCCGACACCAGAAAAATCAGTGAGCGTTCACGCGGCAACAAGCGCACAGTGTCAATCAGCGCTGCGCCGCCCACCTCGTCGGGAACGTAGTCATCCAGATTATCAGCCATCTCAAACACCGCATGTGGCCGGGCGGAGAGCGTGCAAAGCCAGTCTTCGCGCAGTTCATCGTCAAAGCCGATAAAACCTACCGGGTCAGCATTACGGGTGGCTGATTGCGCAACCGAGCGGGCGATGTCCGCAGCAATCGAGAGTTTGCGCTGCTTGTTACCGTATTGCATGGAGCCGGACATGTCGCACAGCACAAATACCGGCGTGGCGCTTTTTTGGTTAAAAATGCGCACATAAATCTGCTCCAGCGGGTCGCGAATCGTCTGGCGAATGTCGATGCGGCGCGGATCGGGATAGGAAAGCAGCGTCGTGTGGCCGCGAAACTCCATGCCCATGCCGCGCTGGGTGCTTTTATGCCGCCCTGGCCTGCGCGAGCGCGAGCGCCACGCGATGTGGTAGCTGAATTCTTTGATAAATTCAGTGGACATGGTTAAGGAGCCGCTATTGCATTGATAATCCCACTCAGCATTTCTCGCGCAATCTCAGTACGGCGCATCTCATAAACCGGGCTGAACACCACACGGTGTGCAATCGTCTCGTGGAACACGGTATGGATGTCTTCGGGCAGCACAGCCTCGCGGTTGTTCAGCCAAGCGTTGACGCGCGCAGCGCGCAGCAGCATGCCCATGCCACGAGGGCTGGCGCCGGAAAGCACCAGACGCTTCATATCGACGTTGGAGACCTTGACGCCGTAATCGGTAGGCGTTTTAGTAGCGCGCCACAAATCCAGCGCATATTTGCGCAATGTCTGGCTGGCACCGATGCTGTTTTGCACCAGTGCACCAAACTTGTTCAACTCGTCGAACTTCAGGATGTCTTGCTCCACGCCGGTAATCAGCGTGTCCACGTCGTGGTAGCGCGTATCAAACACCAGTGATTCCATAATGTCCGGCTCACTCGGCACCATAATCGGAATCTCCATCATAAAGCGGTCACGCGCGGCGGATGGAATATCGAATGTTTCTTCCTTTTCCACCTGGTTGCGGTCGGCAAACACCAGCATATGCGGGAAGTGGTGCTCTTTGTTGAACGCCGTCAGCGTGCGTTCGGCCATCACTCGCAGTAGCAGCGAGTGCACTTGCGGACGGGCGCGGTTGATCTCGTTGAAGAAGAAAATCGACAGGTTCTCACCTGACATCAGGATAGGCCCCGGGCTGACGTGCGGCTTGCCATCCTCACCCAGGTAGGTGTGATATACCAAATCGTTAGGCATCAGGTCAATGGTGCCTTCGATACGCTGGTAGCCACCGCCGATGCCACGGGTAAAGGCGCGCAGCAGGGTGGTCTTGCCCACGCCCACATCACCTTCCAGCAGCACGTGGCCACGTGCAAATACTGCTGTGGTTATCAAACGCACGGCTTTTTGCTGCCCAACCACCACCTGATTGACTTCTGATTCCAGTTTCAGCGCATGCTCGCGCCAATCGGCAAGTTGACGATCGCTCATTGAATTTTTCCTAAAGAGTTATGTGAGTGACAGATGCAATAATTATAGTTATAAAATCGGTAGATTACAGGTATCAAACATGGTTGATGCGTGATACTAAACCAATTTTCAAAAACTGTAAGCAGTTTTATATTTTTAATGATTATCTGCAAAAAACGCGCCTATGGCATCGAGCATGTTTTCAAAGGGTTTTTTGTTTTCACACATGGTTGCTATCAGCCGATATGGTTATATACAGCCATGGTTGGTTTGTTGCAAAATGTGAAATTGCAAACGGTTAGCCAATAATCTGCCAATCGGACAAGTGCATGGCAAAATCTTCGTGTCCTGGATCATTGTAAAAAGAGATGCTCTGGAACCTAGTCTGGAGGCTGCTTTCAGGCAGGTGCTTTTGCTAACTAAAGCATGCTGTCACAATTTCGGTCACATTTTGTCTGGCTTTATTTGCCTGACATTGCATGCCGGGGCTTTCGCTAAATGCGTTTTCCGGCGAAAATAGCGGTAGCACATCATTTCTACAACTTCAAGATAGACAACATGACAAAACAAAACAGTTATACCAAGGAAGAATTGCTGGCCTGCGGCAGGGGAGAGATGTTTGGTGAGGGCAATGCGCAGCTGCCGCTGCCGCCGATGCTGATGTTCGACCGTATTGTAAAAATCACCGATGAGGGCGGCAGATATGGCCAAGGACAGATTGTTGCCGAGCTGGATATTCATCCGGACATGTGGTTCTTTGATTGCCACTTTACCGGTGACCCGGTAATGCCAGGTTGTCTGGGTCTGGATGCGATGTGGCAGCTGGTGGGTTTCTTTCTGGGCTGGATGGGCGGCCCGGGCCGCGGCCGCGCTTTGGGCGCTGGCGAGGTGAAATTTACCGGGCAGGTATTGCCGACAGCCAAGATGGCGGTATATACCATCGACTTAAAACGCGTTATCATGCGTAAATTGGTGATGGGTATCGCGGATGCTACGATGACACTGGATGGTCGCGAAATATATGTTGCCAAAGATTTACGTGTGGGCTTGTTTACGCGCACGGACAATTTCTAGAGGGAGATGACGCTATGCGTCGTGTAGTAGTAACCGGGTTGGGCATTGTATCCAGTCTTGGTAATAATAAGGCCGAGGTAAAGGACAGTTTGTACCACGGCCGCTCCGGCATCACGTTCCAGCCGGAGTATGCGGAACGTGGGTTCCGCTCGCAGGTGGCAGGTAACATCAAGAATCTGGATATCGAGGCGCTTATCGACCGTAAGCTGATGCGCTTCATGGCCAAAGGCCATGCCTATGCCTGGATTGCCTTGCAGGAAGCGATTGCGGATTCACAGCTGCCACCAGAACTGATCTCCAATGTGCGTACCGGCATGATTGTGGGTGCGGGCGGCACTTCTACCGAGAGCATGCTGCAGGCGACCGATACCTTCCGTGAGAAAGGTGCCAAGCGTGTGGGCCCATACATGGTCACCAAAACCATGTCCAACGGCATCATTGCCTGCCTGGCAACGGGCGCACAAATCAAGGGCATCAATTATTCCATCAGCTCGGCATGCTCCACCAGTGCGCATTGCATTGGCAACGCGGTCGAGCAGATCCAGTGGGGCAAGCAGGACATCGTGTTTGCCGGCGGCGGCGAGGAAGAACACTGGACCATGAGTCTGCTGTTTGACGCGATGGGCGCCATGAGCAGCAAATACAACGATACGCCAGAAAAAGCATCCCGTACTTATGACGTCGATAGAGACGGGTTCGTGATTTCCGGCGGCGGCGGCATCGTCGTGCTGGAAGAGTACGAGCATGCCAAAAAACGCGGCGCCAAGATATACGCTGAAGTGGTGGGTTACGGCGCGACTTCCGACGGTTATGATATGGTCGCCCCAAGCGGCGAAGGTGCGGAACGCAGCATGCGCATGGCACTGCAAGGTATCAAGGATGTGGATTACATCAACACGCATGGCACCAGCACACCGGTAGGTGACACCAAAGAGCTGGAAGCGATTCGTGCTGTGTTTGCTGGCGGCGAGTATGGCAAATTGCCTGCTATCGCGTCCACCAAGTCACTGAGCGGGCATGCTTTAGGTGCTGCAGGTGTGAACGAGGCGATCTACTCGCTCATCATGATGGAGAACAACTTCATTGCCGCATCAGCCAACATCGAGAACCTTGACCCCGCGGCAGAAGGCTTGCCGATCGCGACCAAGCGCATCGATAACGTCAAAGTGGAAACCGCGCTGTCCAACAGTTTCGGTTTTGGCGGCACCAACGCATCGTTGACCTTCTCTACCAAAAATCTCTAAAGGTAAGTGAAAGACACGTTAAAGCCCGGCTTGACGTATGAGCACCAGTTTACGGTGACAGACGCCAAGCTGGTGCCCGCCTTGTATCCCGAGGCAGATGAATTTCTGGCGATGCCCAAGGTATTTGCCACTGGCTTCATGGTGGGATTTCTGGAATGGGCGTGCATCAAACTGCTGCACCCGCATCTGGATTGGCCCGCGGAGCAGACGGTCGGCACGCACGTCAATGTCAGCCACGAGGCAGCTACGCCTGCAGGCAGAGTGGTGACTGCCAAAGTGGAACTGGTGGCGGTGGATGGCCGCAAGCTGATGTTCACGGTCGAGGCGCATGACGGTATCGATGTTATCTCCAAAGGTACGCACGAGCGCTTCATCATCAACCGCGAGAAGTTTGACGCAAAGCTACAGTCCAAGGCGGTCTGACAAATATTCGGACAATAAAAAACCAGGCAGATGCCTGGTTTTTTACATTTCAGCCTAAATCATACTTTCTTGCGGCTGTTGGTCATGCAGAAGCCTGCCAGGCCGAAAGCGAGTATGCTGGTTGCCGTTTCCAGACTAATTATCTTGGATACATCCTGTTTCTTTTCAATCGTTTCTGGTTTGGTTTCCCATACATAATCGAAAGCAATCTGGTTTCCGACCGCCCTAACCACGCCTAGCCCCAATCCAATCGTTAACACCAACATCGCAATTCTTTTTTTTGACATCTTTGTATATCTCCCTTGTGCTTGTATCGTTATAGGGGGATATTGCAGATTGCATACCAACTGCATGTTGATTTTAACCATATGAAATTATTATGTTTTTTATTTTGTTGGTTAATAATTCATGCAAGAAGAGTCGAATTTTCGACAATAGTGTGAAGAACTGTGTTATTTTTTGGACAGGTGTATCAGGAAAGGTACAAAAAATGAGAAATCTATGGCTGAGCTGGCTGCTGGTGCTAACGGCATGCGCTACGCTGGGCGACCGTACCGTCAACGTTACCGAGGCGGATATCCAGAACATGCTCAACAAAAAGCTGGATGTGCCGGTTCAGCTGTTGAAGATATTCGATGTCAGCCTGAGCAATTCCGTGGTGAAGTTCGACCAGCAAACCGGACGCATGCACACCACGCTGGATACGATGCTGCAGAGCAAGCTGTTCGATGAAAGTCTGGCCGGTAAGCTGGGCATCTCCGGCAAGCTCAGGTTTGATGCGGCAACGCAGTCTATCGTGCTGGATGAGCCGCAAATAGAGCAGTTCAACATTGCCGGGGCAGATAGTAAGCAGAACGAGATGATGAATGCGCTGGCCAAAGTCATTGCCGGGCCATTGCTGAATGGCCTGACACTCTACAAGGTGAAGGAAGAAGACCTGAAATTTGGCGGCACGAGTTATATGCCCAAGGATATGCAGGTGACCGGCAACGGCCTGCAGATTACCCTAAGCCCGACCAGATAGACGGGTTGATTCACTGCATGCAAAAATGGCTGCCCCCCGATTAAAGCACTCGAGGGCGGGCTCTGCAGCCCAATATCCATGCGGGTTGCAGGGCATCGAAACAAAGATGCCTAACATAAAATAGGCATCCTATTTGACGGAAAGTTTTCCGTCAAAGGTGCTTTTTTGGTTGAAAAAATGTAGACTGTTTTTAATGTTTTCATATAGTTATCTGTTTTTAGTGCATCCTAAAAATATTCATCATATACATCATGCTTTTCCGAATGCTCAGTTAAAGAAATATTAATGCAATCTACAAGAAAAAACTATTTCCATTCAAGCAGCAACGCAGCTACTACGCTGCGGCCTTCGCTGACCAGGATGTTGTAAGTGCGGCATGCGGCGGCAGTGGTCATGCAGTCCAGCGAGATGTTTTGCTGCGTCAGCGCCTGGTAATGCTTGGGGTGTAGAAAGCGCTGTTTTTCGCCGGTGCCCAGCAGCACGATCTCCGGCTTGAGCGACAGGATGGTTTCCATCTCCTGCGCGCTTAGGTTATCGAACCCTCCAGTCACCCAGTCTGTATGGATAGCCTGCGCTGAGACGATGAGGTGGCTGGAATAGCGCGCCTGGTTGATTTCCACAAAGCCGCTGCCGCAGGCGGTGATCAGGTAATTGCCATCAGCTTGTGTCAAATTGAGTTTCATGTCTTTGCGCGCCTGTTTGTGCCGTGTTTCATTGAATGGTTTCATTGAAGCAGAGTAGCATTCTAATGTAAACTAGCGGCTTTATACATTGCGCCGGTGGCGCTTATTTTGCGATATGCAACCTCTAGTAAAATCCAGTAAGCTCAATAACGTCTGTTACGATATCCGCGGCCCTGTACTGCAGCGCGCCCGCGAGATGGAGGACGAAGGCCAGCGCATCATCAAGCTGAACATCGGCAACCCGGCCGCCTTTGGCTTTGAGGTGCCGGAAGAGATGCTGCAGGACGTGATTCGCAACATGAGCAAGGCGGGCGGCTATACCGATTCCAAAGGCTTGTTCGAGCCGCGCAAAGCTATCATGCATTACACGCAGAGCAAGCATATCCACGGCGTGACGGTGGATGACATCATCATCGGCAACGGTGTTTCCGAGCTGATTGTGATGGCGATGCAAGGTTTGCTGAACAACGGCGACCAGGTGCTGGTGCCGATGCCGGATTACCCTTTATGGACGGCTGCTGCGACCCTGGCAGGCGGGACTGCAAGGCATTATCTATGTGATGAGAATAACGACTGGTTGCCTGATCTGCAGGACATCGAGAGCAAGATCAATGCGAACACGCGCGCAATTGTTGTGATTAACCCCAACAACCCGACCGGTGCATTGTATCCGAAAGAGACGCTGGAAGGGATTGTCGAAATCGCGCGTCATCACGGCCTGATCATTTTTGCCGATGAAATTTACGACAAGGTGCTGTATGACGGCAATACGCACACCAGCATCGCCTCGCTTGCGGATGATGTGCTGTTCGTTACGTTTAACGGTTTGTCCAAGAACTATCGCACCTGCGGCTATCGCGCTGGCTGGATGGTGATTTCCGGTGACAAGAAGTGCGCAGCCGATTATATGGAAGGCCTGAATATGCTGGCCTCCATGCGCCTGTGCGCCAACGTGCCTGGCCAGCTGGCTATTCAGACGGCGCTGGGAGGATACCAAAGCATCGAGGATCTGGTTGCGCCATCCGGCAGGCTGTGCAAGCAGCGCGACCTGGCTTACGAGATGCTGACGGCGATACCGGGTGTGACCTGCGTGAAGCCAAAGGCGGCGATGTATCTGTTTCCGAAGCTGGATCCGAAGATCTATCCGATCAAGGATGACCAGCAATTTATCTTGGAGTTGCTGCTGGAAGAGAAAGTGCTGGTGGTGCAGGGCACCGGGTTCAACTGGAAGACGCCGGATCACTTCCGCGTGGTTTTTCTGCCGAATGCGGACGACCTGACCGAGGCGATTGGCCGCATCGCCAGATTCCTGAAAAATTATCGTATGAAGCATGGAGCAAAAGCTTGAAGCAGTTGAATGTAGGGTTGTTGGGGATTGGCACGGTTGGCGGCGGTACTTATACGGTATTAACCCGTAATGCGGAAGAGATCACGCGTCGCACCGGCTGCAGGATCGATGTCGTTCAGGTAGCTGATCGCAATGTGGATGTCGCCAAAAAACTGACCGAAGGCAAGGTGGATGTGACCGGTGACGCGTTCGCTGTCGTCAATAATCCACAGGTGGATGTGGTTGTCGAGCTGATAGGCGGTTACACCGTTGCCAAAGAGCTGGTGTTGCAGGCGATTGCCAACAAGAAACACGTGGTCACTGCCAACAAGGCGCTGCTGGCCTTGCATGGCAATGAGATTTTTGCAGCTGCCAAAGCCAATAACGTGATTGTGGCATTTGAAGCGGCGGTAGCGGGCGGTATCCCTATCATCAAAGCATTGCGCGAAGGTTTGGGCGCGAACAGGATAGAATGGGTAGCCGGCATCATCAACGGTACGACCAATTTCATTCTCACGGAAATGCGTGAGAAGGGGCTGGCCTATCAGGATGTGATTGGCGAGGCGCAGCGCCTGGGCTATGCCGAGGCTGACCCGACCTTTGACGTGGAAGGGATTGATGCGGCGCACAAACTGACCATCATGTCGGCAATCGCATTCGGCATGCCGCTCAAGTTCAACGAGGCTTATACCGAAGGTATCACCAAGTTGCAGCAGGCGGATATCCAATATGCCGAAGAGCTGGGTTACCGTGTGAAATTGCTGGGCATCACCAAGCGCACCGATAAAGGCGTGGAGTTGCGCGTGCATCCTACGCTGATTCCGGAGAAACGTCTGGTGGCCAATGTGAACGGCGCCATGAATGCGGTCGTCGTCAAAGGCGATGCCGTCGGGCCTACGCTGTACTATGGCGCCGGCGCGGGCGCAGAACCTACCGCGAGCGCAGTGGTAGCGGATCTGCTAGATATTGCCCGTTTGGGTGGCGCCGATGCCAGCCAGCGCGTGCCATATCTGGGCTTCCAGACTGATGCGGTGAATGATTTGCCGATATTGCCTATCAGCGAGATACATAGCGCCTATTACCTGCGCCTGCGTGCCTCTGACAAGCCGGGCGTGCTGGCGGGCGTGACCAAGATCCTTGCGGACAAGAACATCTCGATTGATGCCATGCTGCAAAAAGAGCCTGATGACAATGAAACCGAGGCTGATATCGTGATTCTGACGCACATCACCCAGGAGAAGAACATGGACGCGGCGATTGCGGCGATTGAAGCACTGCCGGCGATTGTAGGTAAACTCATTAAATTGCGTGTAGAAAATCTTCACAAATAAATCCCAACTCAATGCCGGATTGCTTCGCTTGCTAAAACACTGAACTAAAGTTGACTATTTTTGTCAAGAATCAGGTTTGTTGATACTATAATTAAAATTATTTTTTGATTCTATGGCTAGCAAAGACGCCGATTCCAATCTCTTAAAGCCCGTCATCGAGCTGCTGAAGCTCGAAAAGCAAGATATTTCCATTATCTTCCTGCTGACAATCGGTTCTGGTCTGCTCGCTCTAGCCACTCCGCTGGCGGTACAAACCCTGGTGAATGTGGTGACCATGGGCGGCGCCATTCAGCCTTTGGTTGTACTTTCCATCATGCTTTTTATCCTCCTAAGCCTTTCGGGAGGACTCTATATTCTTGAATACTATGTCGTCGAACTGATTTTGCGCAGAGTTTTTGTGCGTGGTGCGCTGCAGGCTGCACAGGCAGCGCAAGCGATGGATATTTCAGTGGCAGATGCGCAAAATCCGATTGAACTGATGAACCGGTTCTTTGACGTAACGACTGTGCAAAAAACCAGTTACCAGCTTCTGACCAAAGGGCTTGCAGCTGCCTTGCAGGCTTTGCTGGGCAGCCTTGTGTTGATGTTCTACAGTTTTTATTTTGCCGCAATCGCTATTTTTTTGCTCTTGATGGCCTGGTTTGTTGTGGTGGTGGTTGGTAGAGTGGCAGTTCAGTCGGCAATTCACGAATCGTATGCAAAATACAACATGGCAGCTTGGCTGGAGAACATCGCTCATCATTTGAACATGTTCAAATTTGGTACAGGTAAAGACTTGGCCGTACAACGAGCGGACAGCCTGGCGAGTGATTACTTGTCGCGTCGTCGCGCGCATTTTAGTACTTTGTTGAGACAAAATATCATCGCAGTGACGGTTAGCGCGACCGCGGGTTCGCTTATGCTTGGGCTGGGTGGCTGGCTTGTGATGAGTGGCCACATTAACCTGGGGCAGTTCGTAGCTGCCGAGCTGATTATATTTGGCGTACTGGGTGCGTTTCTTAGCTTTGTGAGCAAGCTGGAGTATTTTTATGACATGGTTGCGGCGCTGGATAAGTTGGGAATGATTCATGATTTGCCGAAGGAATGCCATGCAGGACATCCAATGCAGCTGGAATCCGCGCCAGAATTGACTTGCAGAGATGTTACGCTTGAGCTTCCTACGCATACTCAAGCAATAAGAGCTATCCACTTTACAGCAGAAAAGAACACCAGTATTGCACTGAAGTTTCAGTCTGGCATCCATCGCGGTTTTTTAGCCGATGTCATCGTTGGGTTACGTAACCCGAAAACAGGAGTAATCCAAATCAATGGTATGGATTTACGGCAACTGAATCTGGAAAACTACAGGCAGAAGATGGCTTTTATCAGTCGCCTCGAGATATTGGAAGGCTCGATACTGGATAATCTGACTTATGCAACCCCAGCTACATTGCCTGAGGTGCAAGCTCTCTTGCAAAACCTGGATTTTGCGAGAGCTATAGAGAAACTGCCTGATGGGCTCGATACGCAATTGGCAGCCAGAGGCGCGCCATTGTCACGCACTGAGCAGCGTTTGTTAATGATTGCCAGAGCCATCTTGGCAAAACCTTCCTTGATCGTAATTGACGCAATACTGGATGAGTTGGACCAGGATTCGTTAGTTGCGGCAAGCAAGATATTGCAGCCGGATGGTCAGCCATGGACGCTGGTCGTGTTAACACAGTCATCGGCTGTGGCCGAACGGTTTGGCAAGGTCGTAAAAGTTGACAATCCGGATGACAGGGGCGGCAGTGATGCAGTTTAACTATCAATCCTTAAACGAGTCCATCACCCCAGCGTTTGTGCGACGCTTAAGCAAATGGTTTTTTTGGCTGTTTTTTGCTGTGCCTGTCACCACATTATTCTTTCCCTGGCTTCAGAACATACAAGGCAAGGGAATAGTGACCGCATATCATCCGTCGGAGCGTCGGCAAACAGTAGATGCGCCTATCAGCGGAGTGATCAGCAGATGGTTTGTGCAGGAAGGAACCAAGGTTAAAGCAGGGGATGTTTTGTTGGAGATGGCGGATGTCGACCCCCAGTTTCAGGATAGGCTTGGCGAACAGCTTGTTGCTGCAAACAGCAAACTCTCAGCGAAAGAAGAAGAGCTTAAATCCTATCAGTTGCAATTGCAGAGCTATCTCACGGCACGGGACGCCAAGACCAGTGCTGCGACCTATAAGCGTGATATGGCCCGACAAAGAGTGTTGTCTGCTACGGAGGCTATTCACGCGGCCGAGGCCACCTTGGCCGCAACCCAATACCAGCTGACCCGAATGGAACGTTTGCTTGGTGAGGGGCTCGTGAGCAAACGAGATCAGGAGGTTGCAGAGCGCGACCATGCGGTTGCAACGCGTACGCTCAATAGTACAAAGGCTCAATTGGATGCTGCGCGAGCTGAAGAGCGCTCGGCTAACGCTGAAATTACGCAAATTCGCGCCGATGCCCAGACTTCCATTGATTACGCCGATGCACAAATCAACAAGTTGCGCGGCGAGATTGCGGATAGTCAAAATAGCGTACTGAACGCGGAGGTGAGTTTTGCCCGCCAGCAGGCGCAAAAAGTAATCGCACCGCGGGATGGCACAGTATTTCGCCTGCCTGTCAATTCACAATCGCAAATGATTGCGCGTGGCCAGCCTTTGCTGGTGATTGTGCCAGAGAATAATCAGCGCGCGGTAGAGCTATTTATAGATGGCCGTGACGCCCCCTTAGTGATCAAAGATAGCATAGTCCGTCTGGAGTTTGAAGGCTGGCCTGCCGCACAAGTGTCGGGTTGGCCCAATGTGGCGATCGGGACCTTTGCGGGCAAGGTTGCTTTTGTAGATGCTACAGATGATGGCACCGGAACGTTCCGCGTCATGGTGGTGCCGGATGAGCGTAAGCAACGATGGCCTGAAGATCGCTTCCTGCGCCAAGGAACTTCTGCACAAGGGTGGATATTGCTGGAGCAAGTGACTGTGGGGTACGAGATATGGCGTTTGCTTAATGGTTTCCCGCCGCGCTTGCCAAAACCAACCGAAACCGGGGTGACAAGTAAATGACATGGTTTCTGCCAGCGTTGCTGATGGCAATCATGGCTTGGAATTTTTCCCTGGCTAATGCGGATGAAGCTTTGCCGCGTATGCAACATCGACTTCGTATGGACGAGGGCTTGCAACTTGACAAATATAGTGCTCCAGCCAAGACTGTAGACGAGGCGATTCAGCAGCAGAAAGCGTTGCGTTCCGGCATCCAGCTGGATTCTCAGAAAATATTCAAGGATACCGAGGCAGCAAAACCAAGAAACGCCACCGATAACCTGCCGCGTACCATTGCGGAAGTTCGCGCGGCTGCCCTTAAAAACAACTTGTCCTTGCAGGTGGTTCAGGCTGATCCCAAAATCGCTCAAGCACGGGTCAGTGAAGAGCGCGCCAAATTTGATAACGTCATCTACGCCAATCTCAAGTATGGAGAATATGATTTACCTGAAAGGAGCGGCGATAGTGTCAGATTGAGTTCTGAAGATGCAGCGCTCAATAAAAAAATTGTTAAACAAACCTTGCTCAACCAGCGTACGAAAAGTCTGGATGGAGAAATTGGCGTAGAGGTGCCTTTGCGCACCGGCGGCACAATCCAGCTAAGCTCCCCATTTGAGAACAAAGACAAATCCAGGCCATTCGCATCAGATGAATATCGTAGCGGCTTGCGCTTCTCAATCAGCCAGCCATTGCTGCGTGATGCCGGAACGGCCGTGAATGAGACCAGTATCAACATTGCTGCGCTTGATCAGACGGCTGTGCAGGCACGTACCAGATTGCAGTCTATCCGCGTGATAGCCATGATCGACAAGGCCTACTGGGCGCTTAATCAGGCCTGGACTGAACTGGAAATACGGCATCAGCAGTATGAATATGCCAGCCAGAATCTGGCGATGGTGCAGCGCCGCGTCAAAGAAGGGCTGAGTGCTGCTATTGAGCTGAATCGCGCCGAGTTCGGGGTGACGGATCGTATCGAGCAACTGATTGTGGCGAATACGAATTTGAAACTGGCGCAGCGGCAACTCAAGTTTCTGCTGAATGACGCAACAATGCCGATGGATGCGGATGTGGGAATCGCCCCTGCAACCAGCCCTGAAATGCTACATTACAGCTTCGACCGTGAAAAGCTGCTCGGTCAGGCCACGGCCAACCGGTTAGAGCTTTTAGAGACTGAACTCAAGCTCACCGAAGATGCATTACGGATTGACTATCTGCAAAACCAGACCTTGCCGTTGTTTACCGTAGATTACAGCTATGGGGCGCTTTCCAGGAGTGCGAGCAGCATGAGTAGCGCCTTTGGCAACGCCTTGGATGGTGACTTTAATGATTGGTATGTTGGTTTCAAGTTTGAGATGCCAATGACTAATGAGGCGAGGAAAGCGCGCCTGAGTAGAGCAATCGAGCAACGTCTGCAACGCTTATCAACCAAGCAATTGCAGGAAATGACCATCGAGCGTGAAATTAACGACAGCCTGGATGTGGTAGAACAGCATTGGCAACGCATCGTGGCTGCGCGCCAGCAGGTGGGAATTGCCGGTATGAACTATGACGCAGAGCTTAAGCAATTCAAGGAAGGTTTGCGCACCATGACCGAGGTGCTGGAGATGCTAACCCGCCTAGGCGATGCCCAAATCCGGGAGATACGTGCCATTACCGATTATCAAGTCGCTTTGATTGATCTATCGTTTGCAACTGGTACGCTGCTAGGTTATAGCAACGTCAATTTCGCTGAAACGCCACTGAGCCCTTAATGGTATGAGTTCATTACCGCTTTGCACTATAATAGCGCAATGAAATATATCTCTACGCGCGGCCAATCACCCGCATTACCATTCTGCGATATTTTGTTAGGCGGCCTTGCGCCAGATGGCGGCTTGTATTTGCCAGAGCAATATCCGCAATTTAGCGATACCGATTTAACCGCGATGCGCGGTATGGACTACCGCGATTTGGCGTTTGCGATTTTAAGTCGCTTGATTGATGATATTCCTGCGGCGGATTTGAAGGCAATTATCGACAAAACCTATACCGCCGAAGTGTATTGCTACACGCGCCAAGGGCAGGATGCGGAAGATATTACGCCGACGCTGAAACTGGAAGATAACCTGTATCTGCTTTCGCTTTCCAATGGCCCGACGTTGGCATTTAAAGACATGGCGATGCAACTGCTCGGTAACCTGTTTGAATACGTGCTGAAAAAACGTGGCGAGACCACCAATATCCTTGGTGCGACTTCTGGCGATACCGGCAGCGCGGCGGAATACGCGATGCGCGGCAAAGAGGGCGTACGCGTGTTCATGCTGTCACCATATCAAAAGATGAGTCGCTTCCAGACCGCGCAGATGTTCAGTCTGCAGGATGACAATATTTTCAACATCGCCGTGAAAGGCGTGTTTGATGATGCCCAGGATATGGTGAAGGCGGTGAGCAACGACGCGGCTTTCAAAGCTAAATACAAAATCGGTGCGGTGAATTCCATCAACTGGGGGCGCATCGTCGCGCAGGTGGTGTATTACTTTAAAGGCTATTTCGCAGTCACTGCAAATAATGCACAGAAGGTTGATTTTACAGTGCCTTCCGGCAACTTCGGCAACGTGTGTGCGGGTCATATCGCGCGCATGATGGGTTTGCCGATTGACAAATTGGTGGTTGCTACCAACGAGAATGATGTGCTGGATGAGTTCTTCAAAACCGGCGTGTATCGTCCGCGCGGCTCAGCCAATACCTATCATACCTCCAGCCCGTCCATGGACATCAGCAAGGCTTCGAACTTTGAGCGCTTTGTCTATGATCTGGTGGGGCAGGACGCTGCCAAAGTGCGCGAACTCTGGGGAGCGGTAGACAAGGGGGGCAGTTTTGATTTGAAGGCGCAAGGCTATTTCGACAAAGTGCCGGATTTTGGCTTCACCTCAGGTGCCAGTAACCATGCGGCGCGCATGGCAACGATACGCGAGACCCAGTCCAAATACGGCGTGGTGATTGATACACATACTGCGGATGGCCTGAAAGTCGCGCTGGAACATTTCGACAAGAAAATGCCGATGCTGGTGCTGGAAACCGCGCTGCCCGCCAAGTTTGAAGATGCAATAACAGAAGCCCTAGGCCAAGCACCGGAGCGGCCAGCAAGCCTGAACGGCATCGAAAGCTTACCGCAAAAATTCACGGTGATGGACGCGGATGTGGATGCGATTAAACAGTTTATTGTAAGTCATGTATGATTGCTCTGGGAGCCAATATCCATGCGGCTTCCAGGCCTGCTTTTTTGAATGAAATGACACGCGAAAAATGAAGCAATATCACGATTTATTAAACCACGTATTAGCGCACGGCAACCAAAAGCATGACCGCACAGGCACAGGCACGATCTCGGTGTTTGGTTACCAGATGCGCTTTGATTTGAGCGCAGGATTTCCGCTACTGACCACGAAAAAAGTCCACCTCAAATCCATTATTCACGAGCTGCTGTGGTTTTTGCAAGGCAGCACCAACATCGCTTATCTCAAAGAAAATGGCGTGTCGATTTGGGACGAGTGGGCGGATGAACACGGCAATCTCGGCCCGGTGTATGGCTACCAGTGGCGTAATTGGCCGAAGCCGGATGGCTCGCATATCGACCAAATCACACAAGTAGTGAATCAAATTAAAAACAACCCCGATTCGCGGCGTTTGATTGTGAGCGCGTGGAATGTGGCGGACGTGGATAAAATGAAACTCCCGCCTTGCCACGCTTTTTTTCAGTTTTATGTGGCAGATGGCAAATTAAGCTGCCAACTTTATCAGCGCAGTGCCGATATATTCCTTGGCGTGCCTTTTAATATCGCCTCTTACGCGCTGTTGACCATGATGGTGGCGCAAGTATGTGGCTTAAAACTAGGGGATTTTGTGCACACGCTGGGTGATGCGCATATCTACAACAACCATTTCGACCAAGTGAAAGAGCAGCTTTCACGCGATTTCCGCGCATTGCCAACGATGCGCATCAACCCAGATGTAAAAGACATTTTCAATTTCAAATTTGAAGACTTTGTGTTGGAAAGTTACGATCCACACCCAGCTATCAAAGCGCAAGTGGCTGTATAGAACCATCTTCTTGGCTTCTGTCAGCCAGAATTGTAAATAGAGTGTAACATTATGAATTGATTGGTTTTTTTATAGTATTATCTTCCCAAGATTATGTTTTGTTTGTGTTTTTATTGGAGGGTATTATCATGAAAAGATCCATTTTACTGATGTCGGTTCTAGCTGCATTTTCTTCTGTTACTTATGCCGAGCACCAGAATTTCAAGCCGGTTCCATATGATAGCTTGGGTAAGTGCGTAAAAGCAGCTTTGAGCAAACATGATGGCAAAGTTGTGAAGGTGGAGTTTAAGTCCGAGCGTAAAGCGAAAGTTTATGAGCTGGACGTGGAGGCTGCCGATGGAAAAGCATGGGACATGGAATGTGCGGTCAAAACAGGCCGTATCACGGAAATTGAAGAGGAAGTGAAAGCCGATGATGCACGCTTCAAGGAATTAGCGAAAGTGAGCGAAGCAGATGCTAAAGCCACAGCGCTTGCTGCCCATCCAGGCGAGGTGACTGAGGTTGAGTACGAGCTAGAACCCGATGGCAAAGCTAGCTATGAGTTTGACATCATGGAGGCTGATAAGGAAGAGGTTAAGGTAGAAGTGGATGCTACAACGGGTAAAATTGTCGAAGTCAGCTACGAAAACTATCAGGTTGGTCAAGAATAGTTTTTTGAGTTAGGCTGTAAAAAAACAAAAAGGCACCTGGGGTGCCTTTTTGCACTTGATGATGCAAATCAACAAAATCAAGTTAAGAAGTCTACCCCTCCCATGTCTTATGACCCTTAGCTGCCATATCCATAGAAGGTCCTAGTGATAGCTCTTCAATTTATTATTACGCAACAGTTGTGCCAACAATGATGTGTTTTTATAAGTGTCTGTTTTAATTTAATTTTAATAAATATTTGGCTAGGTCAGCTTGGTCGTGTGGTGGTTGTTATCAATCACAGATGGTTTATGTAAACCAATTAACAGCCAATTTGACTCCTCACGCAGTTAACAGCCGTTGTACAGGCAGCGTGTGAAATGCCTGCTTGAGGCGAAAGACAGCATCTGAGATTTCTTCCTGATTAAGATGGCCGAAGCTGAAGCGTAGTCCATTGGGATGATGCCGATTTTCGCAGTACAGGTGCGGCGGAAAAAATCCCAGCTTTACTTTTTCTGCCGTTCTCAACAGGGTGTGAATGTCGACATTCTGATAAGTATTCAGCCAGAGGGCAAGTCCGTGACTAGCCGGTGTCGCATTGCAATGAAAGGATAGTTGCTGGCTGAGTTGGTTGAGTAGATGTACACGACGTTCAAAATAAATTTTGTGAGCGCGTGAGCTGTGTCGCTTAAGCTCGCCCGAAAGCATAAGTTCTGCGGTTGCTAGTTCCGTGATGATGTTGCCATGGCGGTCTATCTGGGCAACTTGATTGGCGATATGGTTTACGAATTCCGGTGTGGAAATTATGTATCCAAGGCGTAGTCCTGGCGCAAGCAAACGGGACAGTGAGCCAATGTAGATCACACGCCCTGTCTTGTCCATGCTGGCTAATGGTGGGGTGTTTTGCGGGCCGAAACAAAAAGTGCCGTGACTGTCATCTTCGATAATCACTACATCATATTTCTCGGCTAGTTTCAGCAAACCTTTACGGTTCTCGATTGACATCGCGACACCAGTGGGCATTTGATGCTGCGGAGATACATAAATGGCGCGCACTTGGTGGTTGATGCAGAGCATTTCAAAAGACTCCAGATCTATGCCTTCATGATGATGTTTCACACTCAAGGTTTTGGCGCCTAGGCCTTGGAATGTTTCTCTGGCTATCGGATTGTGTAAGGTTTCCAGAATAATATGATCATCCGGATTGATAAGCAGTTTTGCTGCTAGATAGATAGCCATTTGGCTGCCACGTGTTATGCAGATATGCGGTAAATCGGCATGCAGGCCTTGTTCGATGTTAACCATTTGCATTACCGCTTCACGCAGTATTTTCGTGCCCAAAGGATTTCCGTAATGCAGCTTGTTGTGTCGCACGTTGGTAACTAAAGCATGCCGCATCGCGCGCGAAAATGCCTCGAAAGGCAATAAGCGGCTGTCGGCAGACTCCAGGCCCAAATCAAGCCATCCGTTTTTTGCTGGCGCGGAATAGTGGCATTGTGTCAACGTATCTGGCGTTGTGGTTGCTTTGCCCGCCAGTTTTATACTAGAGGTCTTGTTGTGTCTCGCGTGGTGGTTGATGGTAAGTGCACGATTAGAAACAAATGTGCCGCGCTTGTGTTCCGCAGTGAGCCAACCTTGTGCTACCAGTGTATCGTAGGCTTGCACGACGGTTTTGCGGTTAATATTTAATCTATTGGAGAATTCTCGCGTACCCGGCAAAGCGGTGCCTGGCGCAAAACGGCCGTACTGTATTTCTTCAATAATCTTTTCAGCTATCTGCGTGTGGATCGGAACGTCCGAATCGCGGCAGATGCTGATATTCAGTTTCCAGGGCCTAAGCATCTTTCCAAATGTCGTATTTCGTCCAATATTGCCGGCATGAAGTGCATCAGCCAAACAGGGGGCGTTATTACTCAACAAGTGGAAATCTAGGCCAAATCCACGTCTGTAATATTAACAGAAAGTGATTGATTGGCAAGCAAGAAGTCTGGCCCTGTAGAAATTATAAAAACAGGCCCCGTTAAACATATTTTTTTTCGATAAAGTTACATTCGCTTAACAAATTGAAGCAGGCATTTGCCATGCTTCGGTGCAATCTGGCCATCCTAGTACCAGTTTATTTAAGCAATTTGGAAGCTTTATTCCTTTAATAAACTTTGGAGATTTAACATGTTAAAAACCAAACACGTATTAGGTGTTGCTGCTAGCGTTGCAATGGCATTGCCGGCGATGGGCTATGCTGCTGCAGATCAAGAAGCAGCAATGAAAGATGCGAACAACTGGGTGCATCCACGTGGTCAGCACGATAACCAAAGCTACAGCAAGTTAAGCCAAATCAGCAAAAAGAACGTTAAAAATCTGAAAATGGCTTGGACATTCGCTACCGGTGTTAACCGTGGTCACGAAGGTTCTCCAGTGGTTGTCGGCAACATGATGTACGTACACACTGCTTTCCCAAACAACGTATACGCTTTGGACTTGGCAGATAACCAAAAAATCGTTTGGTCCTATTTCCCTAAACAAGACCCATCCGTACAAGCAGTATTGTGCTGCGACAACGTAAACCGCGGTCTGGGCTATGGCGACGGCAAAATCTTCTTGCAACAAAACGACGGTATGCTGGTAGCTTTGGACGCTAAAACAGGTGCTAAAGCTTGGGAAGTGAAAAACACTGATCCAAAAGTTGGCGCAACTAACACTAACGCTCCACACGTGATCAAAGACAAAGTATTGACCGGTTGTTCCGGTGCTGAGTTCGGCGTACGCTGCTTCATCGCTGCATACAACCTGAAAGATGGCTCCCTGGCATGGAAAGCCTACTCCACAGGCCCAGATGCTGAAGTTTTGATTGGTGCTGATTTCAACTCTGCTAACCCACAATACAACGCTTTGTCCGTGTACAAAGACGTAAACGGTGGTAACAAACAAGGCGGTTCTTTTGAAGCTTTGCCAGCAGGCGAAATCAAAATCGGTGAAAAAGAACTGGGTACACGCACCTGGTTGAAACCACAAGCAGTTAAAGATGGCTGGCAACATGGTGGCGGTTCCGTATGGGGCTGGTGGCCATATGATGCACGTACCAATCTGGTTTACTACGGTACAGGCAACCCATCCGTTTGGAACCCAGATGTACGTCCAGGCGACAACAAATGGTCCATGACAATCTTCGCACGTGACTTGGACACTGGCGTTGCTAAATGGGGTTATCAAATGACTCCACATGACGAGTGGGACTATGACGGTATCAACGAAGTAATCTTGTTCGACAAAGGTGGTAAAACCTACGCATGGCACCATGACCGCAACGGTTTCGCATACACATTCAACGCTGGTAACGGTTCTTTAGTTGCTGCTGAAAAAGTGCATCCGTTCGTTAACTGGGCTACTCATGTTGACATGAAGACTGGCGTTCCACATAAAGACGCTAAGTACTCTACTCACCAAGACTACAATGCAAAAGGCATCTGCCCAGCTGCATTGGGTACCAAAGACCAACAGCCAGCGGCTTACTCTCCAAAAACTGGTTTGGTGTACACACCATTGAACCACGTATGTATGACATACGAGCCAGTTGAGTCCAAATACGTTGCTGGCCAGCCATGGGTAGGTGCTACACTGACCATGTTTGCAGGTCCAGACGGCGTGATGGGTGGCTTCGGTGCTTACGACCCAATGACCAACAAAAAAGTTTGGTACAACAAAGAGAAGTTCTCTGCTTGGGGCGGTGCTCTGACTACAGCTTCCAACCTGGTGTTCTTTGGCACTCTGGATCGTTGGTTCAAAGCAGTAAACGCAACTAACGGTAAAGAGCTGTGGAAATTCCAAGTGGGTTCTGGCGTGATCGGTAACGCATTCACCTATGGCTACAAGGGTAAACAACACGTTGGCGTACTGTCCGGTATCGGCGGTTGGGCTGGCGTTGCGATGAACCTGGGCATGACCAACGACACCGACGCATTGGGTGCTGCTGGCGGCTACAAAGAGTTGACCAAATACAACGCTGCTCCTGGCGGCGGTGCATTGACAGTATTCAGCCTGTAATTAAAAGTCGCAAGACAGCTAATTACTCGTTGATACGAGTTGACTCACAAACACCCTGCTTCGGCAGGGTGTTTTTTTATATGTGTTGTATACAATCACACATAGATTAAGCTATCATCAAGAACTTTTTGAGTTTAGGTAAGCTCTTAATAACGTGGGCGGCGGGGCCGTTAAATTGATGGGGATAATGTAATGTTGAAGCAAAAAAATAAATTGAGCATGTTCTTGTTACTGGTGTCACTAAATGCGATGGCGATTGAAGATAGTGAGATTCCATCCATCAATCCCGATGAAGGCAGGATCGGAGAGATTCGCCGTGTTGTGGATGAATCGGAGTTCAAGGTCTGTGCTGACCCAGACAACATGCCTTTCTCTAACCTGAAACTGGAAGGTTTTGAAGACAGGATTGCTGAAGTATTGGCCAAGGATTTGGGCAAAAAACTCTCTTTTGCTTACGCATATAACCGGCAAGGTTTCTTGCGCAATACTATCAATGCGATGCGCTGTGATGTGATTATCAGTACAACTTCCGATAATGATGCATTAAGAACTACCGTCCCTTACTACCGCTCTGGTCATGTGTTCGTGTGGCGTAAAAGCAGCAATTACGATATTAAGGATTGGACATCACCAGATTTGAAAAAAGCCGTGATTGGTATCGTGGATAAGAGTCCGGCCGCTATACCGCTTAGTGAGAATGACTTAATGGGCAACTCCCGACCATATCGCCAACAAAGGGATTTGAATTTACCTACGAGCCACATGATAGATGACTTGGTAAAAGGTGATATTGATGTCGCTGTGATGTGGGGGCCGATTGCTGGCTACTATGCGAAGCAAGCTAAAGAGCCTTTGGAGGTAAGACTGATTCCGGAATATGAGAATGTTAATGTGAAGGGTAAAGAGTACTGGAACATTTCCATGGGGGTACGCAAGAAGGATAAGGAGCGTGCTGCTATGATCAGTGCAGCAATCGAGCGCAACAAGGATAAGATCGAAAAGATATTAGATGAGTATGGTATCCCACATGTGCCGGTTGTAGCTGGCGATAGTATTGAAAAGAAAGCAAAAGAATTGCGTGCCAAGGGTGACGTGACCAAAAAAAATGAGTAAAATATATACTCTTATTTGAAGGTTAGAATGCAATCAGATTTTTTGTGTCAACCAATCAAATATGTCCTCGTTAATATGACCATACGTTGAAATATTGCGCTTAGCATAGAGAAAACGTAATTCATACTTGTGATTTGATTAGGAGATATCATGTTAAGCAATACAATTAAGTCTGCATTAATTGTTTCAATGATGGTTGTTGCAAGCAATGCTGTTGCAGATGTATCACTGACTAAAACTACAGATGGTTCAGCGTTGACCATCAAGAAAGAAATGTTCGACACACCGGCTGCCAAAGAGTTTTTGGCAACTGGTAAGAACCCATACATTGGTAACGAGGAAGCCATTAAAGCAGGTAAGAAAAAATTCAACCTGTTCTCTTGCGTAGCTTGTCATGGCGGTAAGGGTGAGGGCGCAGTCGGTCCTGGCCTGATTGGAGCCAATTTCAAATATGCTAAGAACGCAACCAATAAAGGTATGTTCGAAACCATTTGGGAAGGTACTAATGGCGGCATGGGGGCTAAAGGTTTTGGTTTGATGGCTCCAGATGATGGCTTGAAGCCAGATGAAGTGTTAAAAGTTATTGCTTTCATCCGTAGCAACAGCAATGTAAAGATGACTGGTAACGAGTAGTAGTTGCCGATAGTAAAAAAACGGTCACATAAGTGGCCGTTTTTTATTTGTAAAAGCGGAAATTAGCGCTATTATTGCATTTATAAATCTATATGAGGGGGAGAGGCTAAAATGGATAAATATCTAATCGGGGCAACGTTGGCGGCGGTGATGTTGGTTGGTTGCGGCCAAGGTGATAGTGCATCAGGTAATGGGGCAGAAGGTAGCGCACCGGCGGCGGCATCTGCGGATGGCAAAATGATTGAATTTGTCACTACCCAAGATAGCTCACCGCTGAAAATTGATGCGGCATTGTTTGATACTCCGGCAGCGAAGGAGTTTTTGGCAACTGGCAAGAACTCGTATGTGGGTAACGAGGAAGCGATTGCCAAAGGCAAAAAAGTTTTCCAATTGTACTCTTGTACACAATGCCATGGTCCAGAAGCAAAGGGCCAAGTGGGTCCTGGTCTGACAGGACCTACATTTAAATATCCTAAAGATGCAACTAATAAAGGTATGTTTGAAACCATATGGAATGGAACTAATGGCGGCATGGGTGGTAAAGGTGTCGGTGTGATGGTGCCGGGGGACAATACCCAAGGAATTAAGCCGGATGAGATTTTGCAAGTCATTGCTTGGGTGCGTAGCATGAGTAGTGGTTTGACTGGTAACGAGTAATCTTTATTCGAAAGAACGCGCTTGTGCTGATTAAGCCAGGCGCGTTTTTTATTGGAACTTAGAAAAGGTAAGTATAAATGGCAGAGACTAATCAGTTGCATCATGTTGTGATTGTAGGCGGCGGCGCAGGTGGGCTGGAACTCGCTACCAAACTGGGTGATTCATTGGGCGCTAGAGGGAAGGCGCAAATCACATTAATAGACAAAACCAAAACTCACGTATGGAAGCCGTTGTTACATGAGATTGCGGCTGGCAGCATGAATCCGGATAAGCATGAGTTGGAATATTTGGCGCAGGCACACTGGCACAATTTCCGCTTCAGGTTGGGTAATATGGATGGGCTTAACCGCACTAAAAAGGAAGTATACGTTTCTGCTACATTTGACGAGAATGGCGCAGAGGTTATTCCTCGTCGTACCTTTCAATATGACACATTAATTATTGCTGTTGGTAGTACCACTAATGATTTTGGGGTGAAAGGTGCGAAAGAATATGCAATTGCGCTTGACACTCAAGAGCAAGCAGAGCGTTTCCATCGTCGTTTGCATAATGCCTTATTGCGAGCACATACACAGTCGGAACCAGTCCAGGCGGGGCAACTGGATGTGGTGATTGTGGGGGCGGGTGCAACAGGTGTAGAGCTTTCAGCCGAGTTGCACAACACCACACGTGAGTTGGCAGCTTACGGTTTGGATAAAATTGATCCTGATAAAGATGTACGTATTTCTGTAATCGAGGCTGGTGAGCGCGTGTTGCCAGCTTTGCCACCACGTCTCTCAAGCTCGGTCGAGATGGAACTTAGAAAACTTAAGGTGCATTTGTACTTGGGTGAACGTGTGACGGAGGTATCCGAGAAAGGGGTTTACACCCACACTGGACGCTTCATTCCATCTGCCTTGGTAGTATGGTCTGCCGGGATCAAGGCGCCGGATTTTCTGACCACCCTGGACGGATTGGAGGTCAATCGTATCAATCAACTTCTGGTGAAATCAACTTTGCAGACTACGTTGGACGACAGTATTTTTGCATTTGGGGATTGCGCTGCCTGTGAATGGATTGGACAGGGTGGTATGGTTCCTCCACGTGCACAGGCCGCACATCAGCAAGCCAGTTTGCTGGTGAAATCTGTGAAGAAGCGTATCGCCAATAGTCGGCATATGCCGGAGTTTCAGTACAGGGATTATGGTTCTCTAGTAAATCTGGGGCGCTATACGACAGTGGGTAATTTAATGGGTTCGCTGGAAGGCAGCAGCATGTTTATCGAAGGCCTGATTGCACGTACCATGTACCAGTCGCTTTACAAGATGCATCTGATTGCGTTGCATGGATACGTAACGGTTTTTCTGCAGACGTTAGGGCGATTGATTACCCGGCGCAGTGAGGCTAAGGTCAAGCTTCATTAATTGGCTGTTTTACGCTTCTTTGATACAGCTTATAGATAATCATCATGCTTAAGCTGACAAAGATACCAAAGATGGTAATAATGGCATTGATAGAGACGCCCTGATGTAACATCAGGGTGTAGCAACCAAGCATTAATAGGATACCAATATTCTCGTTAAAGTTTTGTACGGCAATAGAATGCCCTGCGCCTAACAAATCGTGACCGCGATGTTGTAATAATGAGTTGAGCGGTACCAGAAAATAGCCTGCCAATACACCGATACAAAACAGCATCACAGCAGCAGTCTCGCTTGTTTTGACGAAAATCATGCTGACAACAAGTGCTCCCATGATAATGCCAGCTGGCAACACACGCGTGGCATTTTCCAGCTTTACAAACATGGAGGCACCTGCCGACCCTACGGCAATACCAATCGCCAGAATGGCAATCAACTTGGTTGCTGCTTGCTCGTCAAGCCCCAGTTTGATGGATGCCCAGCGTAATACAACAAATTGCAGGGTTGCGCCTGCGCCCCAGAATAAAGTGGTGACAGCCAGGGAGACTTGCCCTTGGGGGTCGCGCCACAAGGTGGAAAAGGCATGCCAGAAATCCTTGATTAGGAAGGTCAGGCTTTTTTGTGGAATCTTGTGGTCAAGTGGCAACTTGGGGATATAGACGTTAAACCAGGCTGCCAGCAGGTAGAGCAGGGTAATCAACCCTATGCCATAGTAAGGAGCCATAGCAGGGTCGAAGTGCATGCCAAAGAGTATGTTGGCTTTATCATAGGTGCTGATTGCGGCAATATCCGCACCAAAAACCGGCCCCAAAATGATGGCAGTAACTGTAGTACCTTCCATCCAAGCATTAGCTTTAATTAGTTGGTTTGGGGGTAACAGCTCTGTCAAAATGCCATACTTGGCGGGTGAATAAGCCGCGGCGCCAACGCCAACCACTGCATAAGCATATAACGGGGGCACCCCCACCAGTGCCAGCAGGCAGCCCAAAAACTTGATGCCGTTGCTGATGAACATGACTTTCCCTTTGGGTAGCGCATCAGCAAACGGCCCAACAAAAGGGGCAAGTACGATATAGGAAATCACGAAGAACTCGCGCAACAGGGGTTCATGCCAATGTGGCGCATTCAATTTGGAGAGCAATGCAATTGCTGCAAACAGTAAAGCATTATCTGCAATGGCAGACAGGAATTGTGCAATCAGTAAGGTATAGAATCCTTTTTTCATGCTTCTGATTACAGCGTTTCCGCCGCGAAGTCGGCTAGGCGCGAGCGTTCGCCACGGGACAAGGTGACATGGCCATTATGCTTCCAGCCTTTGAACCTGTCGACTACATAAGTCAGTCCGGAGCTGCCTTCAGTCAGGTAAGGCGTGTCAATCTGGCCGATATTCCCTAGGCACACCACTTTTGTCCCTGGCCCGGCACGTGTGATGAGCGTTTTCATTTGCTTGGGCGTCAGGTTCTGGGCTTCGTCAATAATCAGGAATTTATGCAGGAAGGTGCGCCCTCGCATAAAATTGAGGGATTTGACTTTAATGCGGGTACGAATCAAGTCCTGCGTGGCTGCGCGCCCCCATTCACCAGCTTCCTCATCGGTTTTGTTGAGCACGTCCAAGTTGTCCTCCAGCGCGCCCATCCAAGGTGCCATTTTCTCTTCTTCCGTACCAGGCAAAAAGCCGATATCCTCACCTACCGGTACGGTGACGCGGGTCATGATGATTTCTGAATAAAGCTTTTTATCCAGCGTTTGTGTGAGCGCGGCAGCTAATGTAAGCAAGGTTTTGCCAGTACCGGCCTGGCCGAGCAATGTGACGAAATCAATTTCCGGATCCATCAGCAAGTTGAGCGCAAAGTTCTGTTCGCGGTTGCGCGCAGTAATGCCCCACACACTGTGTTTTGAGTTGGCATGATCCTGCAGGACTTCTAATACAGCGGTGTCTCCACTCACCTCGCGTGCAATTGCATGGAACGGCTTATCATGTTCATAATAGACAAATTCATTTGGCACCAGAGCTTTAATCAAAGGCCCTTTAATACGATAGAACATACGCCCGGCCTCCTGCCAGGATTCCATTTCCTTGCTGTGTGTTTCCCAGAAATCTTGTGGTAGTTCCCTGATGCCGGTGTAGAGCAGGTCACTATCTTCCAGTACCTTGTCATTAAAGTAATCTTCCGCTGATACACCCATCGCACGGGCTTTGATGCGGATATTGATGTCTTTGCTGACGAGGATAACCTGGCGCTGTGGCTGCTGTTTTTTCAGCGCCAGCACCACGGCGATGATCTGGTTATCGGCCTTAAAGCTGACCAGTCCTGGCAGCTCGGCATGCATCTCGGTGGTTTGCATGAACAAGCGCCCGGTCGCTTGCTTGTTGTTATTGACGCTGAGAGAAGACCCCAACTCAAGGTTGGTTAAATCTGTTCCAACAATCTCTTCCATATAACGGCTGGCCTGGCGGGCATTTCTAGCGACTTCCGTTAAGCCTTTTTTGTTATTATCCAGTTCTTCCAGTGTTACCATTGGCAGGTAGATGTCATGCTCCTCAAACCGGAACAGACAAGAAGGATCGTGCATCAGCACATTGGTATCAAGAACAAACAGTTTGGTGGGTAGTGCTGATGATGTCATATCGTATATTTAAATCAGTGTTTGTATGTAGGAAAGAACCTCTTGTGCGTGCCCATCTGCCTTGATGCTGCGCCATTCGCGGATCAGTTTGCCGGTTTTATCAATGACAAATGTGCTGCGTTCTATGCCGCGTACCTGCTTGCCGTACATGTTTTTTGTTTTAATGACGCCAAATAGATTGCAAGCGGTCTCATCCGCATCGGATAGTAATGCGAAAGGGAAGCTGAATTTTGATTTAAATTTTTCGTGTGATTTCAGGCTATCACGTGAAATTCCCACTATTACAGCGTTTCTGGCCAAGAATTCGGCATAGGCATCACGGAACTGCACACCTTGCGTGGTACAGCCGGGCGTGGAATCTTTGGGGTAAAAGTAGATGACCAAGGTTTTCCCAAGGTAATCGGAAAGATTGAAAGTGACATCACCGGTGGCGGGTAGCGTGAATGCAGGAACAGCCTGATTTAATGCGAGTGTCGTCATACGTCTTTTCGTATTGTTGTAAAAAATCGTGGCTTTGGCAAGCGCAATTTTAAATTAGATGGGACAACCACATTGGCAAATGTCGCTGAAGGGTTATTGAGGTAGTTGCAGGCGGATTTTTGTGCCTTTGGGACTTACCGGGTTGAATGAAATGCTGCCGCTTAAAACCTCACACACCTTAAATGCGAACGGGATGCCCAAGCCTGTACCAAAGCGCTTAGTAGATGGCCCCGGGCTGATGGCATGCGGGTCTGGTGTGAAAGGTATGCCTGTGCCTTCGTCGCTGATGCTGATTTCTAGCATGTTCTGGCTGAGCGAGGTTTTAATCTCAATGGTACCATTGGCAGGGGAGGCTTCAATAGCGTTCAATATCAGGTTATACAATGCCTGTTCCAGCAAATGCTCATCGGTCAGTATCTCGCGGTTGGGCGGATTGCTTTGCACGAGACGGAGGTTTCTTTCACTGATCTTCCCGGCCAGTGGTGTGAGTGCTCCGTCAATCACACTCTGCAGCTTTGCTTTGGTCAGCCGTGGCTTGATGGGGTGCAGGTAAGCGAGCAAGCTGCCTGTCCAGCGCTCCAGCCGGTCTACGGAGTTGATGATGCCTTGCAGCGATTCCTGATTGTCTTTGTCATCCACTGGGATATCAATTACTTGGGCGGTTGCACGGATGCTGGCCAGTGGGTTGCGAATATTATGCGCCAGCATGGGAACCAGTAAGCCCAAGGCAGCCTGTTTCTCACTGCGCACCAATGCATCCCGGCTTTCTGCAAGGTCTTCGGCCATTTTGTTGATTTCCTGTGACAGGGTGGCCAGTTCGGCGGCGCCAGTTTCAGGCGCTTTATAGGTCAAGTTGCCAGCACTGATTTCTGATGTGGCATGCATGATGGCGTTGATCGGATTGACAATTTCCCGTTTGAGAAAACGGCGAGATAAAATCAGCAATAATCCCGCCAACAATATTGGGATGCTAAGTAGTAATACGGAAGTCTGTTTTGCATCAACCAGCCGGTTTTTTAGCTCGTCCTGTTTAAGCTTCAGCAAGTCTTCCGCTCGCTGAGAGACTGTCTCATAACGTGCAAAGATGCCGGTTTCCATGTCTTTGTACAAACTTCTTCTCGAAATGTCGCTAGGGGCGGCCTGATAGCGGTAGAACAAGTCCGGAGCATCTTCGGCGAAAGCACGATATTTATGTTCCAGATCCGCAATGGCTTTTTTTTCCTCTTCGCCTTGAGCAAGTGCATGCAGTCGGCTGAAGTTGCTGAGAATGGATTGGGTATAGGCTTTGTATTCATCGCGTGCTTCCATATCCTCCAGGAAGAAAGCATCGAACAACTCTTTCATCTGGCGGTACAGATTGCCGCGAGTTTGCTGGATTTCCTGCACCAAAGAGTGGATGCGCTGCGATTCTTTGGCAGATTTGTCCCACAGGTAGATGCCGTAACTGCCACCGGCAACCGCCAATATGATCAGCGCGATAAAAGTCAATTCATGCGTGAGCAACAGCTCACGCAAGGGTTTTGGTTTGCGCATCAGCCCTCTTCAAGTTTGAAAGACACAGGCACGACAATATTGAAAGTACGGTTACGTAGCGCTTGGGGAGGTGCGGGGAAAGGCGCTGCCTTGCGCGCCATTTCCAACGCTTGTTTATCCAAGGCTTCGTAACCACTGCTTTGTTGCACGCTGGCTGAGATTACCTTGCCGTTGCCATCGATTTTTAAATTCAGAATCACGTCACCTTGCCAGCCGCGCATCTGGGCGATACGCGGATATTGCTTATGTTTGGCAATAGCACGGCCCAGCAGGCTCCCATATTCACCTAGCGCATTATCTACCTCAACAGGGCTTGGCTCGGGATCTTTAGGTGGCTCGACCGGAGGAGGAGGTGCTACAAACTCGGCTTTGCTTTCTGCCTTAGGCGCCGCGGTGATGACTGCGGGTGGCGGAGGTGTTTCGCTGACAGGTTCGGGCGGTGAGGTGTCTTCCACGATGGGGCTGGGTTGCTCGATGGGTTTTACAGGCTTTGGAATCGGCTTGGGTTCCAATTTCTTAATCGGTTTTGGTTCTTCGATTGGCTTAGGCGGCTCGGGAATTTCTTGCACCACAGGTGCAGGAGGCTCTGGTTTTTGCAGTTCAATGCTCAGTTCTATTGGGGTATCTTTTCGCAATTCGAACTTAAAGTTGGGAACCACAACTGCTACCAAGATATGCAACAGCATGGAAACAACCACAGCCAACAGCAAGGTGTGTTCGTGTAAAAAAGGTTGTTTTACAGCGGCGTTCAAAATCTGTTAACTCAAGGAAAAGATAATGATTTTACAGCATTTCTTACGTCTAGACACGTGCAAAAATGGGCTGAAATAAGCCAATAACCAAACGTTATGTTAAATCATGCCTTGCAACAATTGTACGTTCACGGTTTCGCCTGCTGCACAATTGCCAGTGGTTTCATCCAATACGATAAAACAGTTGGCGGCGCTCATGCTGCTGAGAATGCCGGAGCCTTGATTGCCAGTAGTTTTAACCTGGTAGCTGCCGTCTTCGGCCTGAAATAATATTCCACGTTGAAACTCCGTGCGCCCCGGCGCTTTTTTGATGGAACTGACACATTTTGTCCGCAATAAAATAGGGGCTTGAAACGCCGCACCAGATAAGGCTTGCAAGGCAGGTTGTACGAACTGGTAAAACGTCACCATCGCAGAAACCGGGTTTCCCGGAAGGCCGAAATAATGTGCTTTTCCTATCTTGCCATAAGCAAGCGGGCGCCCAGGCTTCATGTTGATTTTCCAGAATAATACCTGACCATGTTTGGCCAGCAGTGTTTTCATATAGTCCGCCTCGCCCACGGAAACGCCACCGCTAGTAATCACGGCATTATGCGTACGCGCGGCTTCCAACAAAGTCTTTTCAAGTAAATCAGGTTCATCCTGCACATTGCCCAAGTCACTGATTTCCGCGCCCAGCCTGGTGAGCATGCCAAACAGCGTGTAGCGGTTGCTGTCGTAAATTTGGCCTTCTTTCAGCGACTGGCCGATACTTGCCAGCTCATCACCTGTGCTGAAGAACGCCACTTTGAGTTTGCGGAATACTGTGACTTCGCCGATGCCGAGCGAGGCAACTAAGCCCAAATCCGCGGGTTTCATCACATTGCCTTTTGCTAAAACGGTTTGGCCGAGTTTCAAATCTTCGCCCGCCAGACGTATGTTAGCACCCTGTTTAGGCAATTCCAGTAGTGTGATGGAGTCACTTTTAATTGCGATATGCTCTTGCATTACCACTGTATCAGCGCCTTGTGGGATTACCGCACCGGTCATGATGCGCACACATTCGCCTGCTTTTACTGTGCCGTTAAAAGGCTTGCCGGCGAAAGCGGTGCCGATGACCTTGGCGATTTTGACGCCTTCGGAAAATTTGAACGCGTAGCCATCCATCGCGCTGTTATTGTGGTTAGGCACATTGCAAGGAGACACGATATCCGTTGCCAGCATTCGGCCTAAACTTTCGCGCAAATTTACGGTTTCGGTTTCTGTGACGGGCTGTAAAAACTGTTGAATGAACGCGCGCGCTTGTGCCACCGACATCGCATTGGGGTCGTAATCGTCCATGCAGTTTGGGTTGGCGGCAAGTTCGGAGAGTTGGGGTGTGTTGCTCATGATGGTTTCCGGCTACCTAATTTTAATTCTAGCGCTTCTAAATCTTCAAATGTGTTCAGGTTGGTGAAAGCCTCGTTGCAATCGCTAAAATCCACTTCGATATATTGTTGGCTTTGTTGCCAAGTTTTGACCTTGTGCTTGCCGCCAGCCAGATACGCCTCCAGGGTAGGCAGCACACTTTTTTTCATCAGGCAGAACACTTGATGCGTATCTTCGGCCGTCTTCGCAACGGCAATACCCGCGTCGCTTTCAATCATATCCCTATGAAGCCGTTGTGCTAAATCCAGCGGCAATATGGGCGAATCGCAAGGTGCAGTCAGCACCCAATCATGTTTGGCATGCTTCAAACCCAGCAGAAAACCAGCGAGTGGCCCTGGAAAATCGTTGGTTTCATCTTGCAGTACGCGGTAGCCAAGCGCTTCGTAAGTGGCAATTTCACGATTGGCGTTGATGAGGATTTCGTTCACCTGCGGCCTGAGTCGTGCAATTACATGCGCAATCAATGGCTTGTTTTGTAAAGGCACCAAGCCCTTATCCGCGCCATTCATGCGGGTGGCGCGACCGCCGGATAAAATTATTGCAGAAAACTTTTCCAAAATATTCTTTCAAATCAATGCGCGCTAACGGCGCTGTGACGCAGACAGTACGCATATTGTACGGCAAGGAACAGCAACGAAGTTAGCGCGCGTTGAGGGAAGGAGTCATCCCCCCGTATGCGACATAAACCGCACTACTGCCGGCTTTGCACGGCTTAGATCGAAATCGTGCCCTTTGGGTTTGATGCGCATGCTTTGTTGAATGGCTTCGATAATCGGCGCGTCGTTGTTGGGGTTGGCGCGCAAAAGTGGCATGAGTTCGACTCTATCCTCTTGGCCTAGGCACAAGAAAAGCTCGCCTTGGCAACTGATGCGCACACGGTTGCAGCTCTCGCAGAAGTTGTGCGAGTGCGGCGAGATAAAGCCGATTTTTGTTTTCGTATCCGCCACGCGCCAATAGCGCGCCGGGCCGCCTGTGGTCTCTGTACTGGGCAGTAGTGTGTACTTACTTTGCAGCAGTTTCAAGGTTTCGTCGTTGCTGACAAAAGAGCTTTCGCGGTTGTGGTTCACATCGCCCAGCGGCATTTCTTCGATAAAGCTGAGGTCGATTTTTTTGTCGATGGCGAACTGCACCAAATCCGCTGCTTCGTCATCGTTAGTGCCGCGCATGAGCACGGTGTTGATTTTGATGCCTTCAAACCCCGCATGGATACTGGCTTCCAGGCCGGTTAAAACTTGCTCGAGCCTGCCGGTGCGGGTGATTTGTTTGAAACGTTCCGGTTTCAGGCTGTCGATAGAAATGTTCACGCGTTTGACGCCTGCGGCTTTGAGTTGCAGCGCAAGCTTGGCGAGTTGGCTGCCGTTGGTAGTAAGCACTAACTCATCCAGCCCCTGTAGATGACCGATTTCTTCAAACAACCACATCGCGTTTTTGCGTACTAAAGGCTCGCCGCCGGTGATACGCACTTTCTTCACCCCCAGCTTGACGAATACTTTTACAAGCCGTGCGCATTCTTCCAGGCTCAGCACCTCGTTGCGCGATAAAAAGGTGATGTCTTCGCCCATGCAATATTGGCAGCGGAAATCGCAGCGGTCAGTGATAGAAAGCCGGATGTAATCCACCGTGCGGCCGAATTGGTCAATCAGCAGCGAAGGGGAATCTTGTTGATGTATATCGGTCATATACCAGGTATTCTATGCGCTTTTCCGGCTTTAATGTAGGGTCAAATAGGTATATCATACGCAGTCATCCGTTTAACTGTTTAGAGAGATTACAAGCGTGACAGTTCTATCTCAACAAGAGCTCGCCAGAATCGAGACGCATATTGAGGCAAACAAGGCGTGCCCGGGTGCTTTGCTGCCACTGTTGCATGCCATTCAGGATGACATTGGTTACATTCCAGAGAGTGTCTATCCAGAGATTTCAAAGGCCTTGGCACTTTCTGTGGCCGAAGTGCATGGCGTCGTGACTTTTTACCATCATTTTCGTACGCATCCGGCTGGCAAACACATTTTGCAGGTATGCCGCGCGGAATCCTGCCAGGCGATGGGCTCTGAAAAACTGGAAGCTGGTGTCAAAGTTATGCTGGGTATTGATTACCATCAGACAACAACAGATGGTGCGATTACGCTTGAGCCAGTTTATTGTCTGGGTAATTGCGCTTGTTCGCCTGCGGTAATGCTGGATGACGAGGTGTATGGCCGCATGACAGAAGAAAAAGTGGCAGAACTGATCGTGGAGGCGCGCCATGGTTAAAGTCTATGTGCCTCGTGACTCTACCGCACTTTCGTTGGGCGCGGATAAAACTGCAAAAGCGATTCGGGCAGAAGCTGAAAAACGTGGCATCAAAATCGAACTGATTCGCAATGGCTCGCGAGGTTTGTTTTGGCTGGAGCCGATGGTGGAAGTGGCGACTGACAAAGGCCGTGTGGCCTACGGCCCAGTGATGCCAAAAGATGTACCAAGCTTGTTCGATGCGGATTTCCTGAATGGTGGTAAACATGTGTTGAGTTTAGGGCTTGTTGAAGAAATTGCCTGGCTGAAAAAGCAACAACGCCTGACGTTTGCACGCGTCGGTATTACTGATCCGGTTTCGCTGGAAGATTACATTGCGCATGATGGCTATAAAGGTTTGGCGAACGCACTAAAAATGAGCAGCGCGGGCATTGTGAAAGCGGTAACCGATTCTGGCCTGCGTGGGCGCGGTGGTGCGGCTTTCCCGACAGGCATCAAGTGGAACACGGTGCTAAATGCGCCTGCTGATCAGAAATACGTTGTTTGCAATGCCGACGAAGGGGATTCCGGCACTTATTCTGATCGCATGATCATGGAAGATGATCCGTTTGTGCTGATCGAAGGCATGACTATTGCTGGTTTGGCAGTAGGCGCGACACAAGGTTATATCTATTTGCGCAGTGAATATCCCCATGCGCTTAAGGTGCTGAACGAAGCGATTGCCAAAGCCGAAAAGGCAGGTTACCTAGGTACAAATATTTGTGGTTCTGGCAAGGCTTTCTATTTAGAGGTTCGTCGCGCCGCCGGCGCCTATGTGTGCGGCGAGGAAACCTCATTGCTGGAGTCGCTGGAGGGTAAGCGTGGTCTGGTGCGCTTCAAACCGCCGCTGCCTGCGATTGAAGGCTTGTTTGGCAAGCCCACTGTGGTGAATAATGTGATTTCACTGGCGACTGTACCGATTATTCTGGACAAGGGTGCACAATATTATGCGGATTACGGTATGGGCCGTTCACGCGGCACTTTGCCGATTCAGTTGGCTGGCAACTTGAAGCAGACTGGTTTGGTGGAACTGGCGTTTGGCGCGACCTTGCGTGAATTGTTATATGACTTTGGCGGCGGCTCGGCTTCTGGTAAACCTATCCGTGCCGTGCAAGTGGGCGGTCCATTGGGTGCCTATCTGCCGGAAAGCCAATTCGACACGCCGCTGGATTATGAGGAATTTACCAAGATTTGGGCAGTCTTAGGTCATGGAGGCATCGTCGCATTTGATGATGCTGTGGATATGGCCAAAATGGCACGTTATGCATTTGAGTTCTGTGCAATTGAATCGTGTGGGAAATGTACACCTTGCCGCATCGGCTCAACACGCGGCGTGGAAGTGATAGATAAAATTAGCGCAAAAAAAGATCATGCCAAGAATATTCAGTTAGTGCGTGACTTGAGCGATACGATGTTGAATGGTTCACTGTGTGCGTTGGGCGGCATGACACCTTACCCGGTATTGAGCGCGTTGAATCATTTTCCCGAAGACTTCGGTCTGAGCAAGGACAAGACTGCAGCATGATGCTGCGGAGGTGAGCGATGGACGACATTAAATACACACCACCCAAACATGTGCCGGATGTAGATTTCGGTACCCCCAAACGCACATCCGGCAAACAAGTCACACTGAATATTGATGGTCGGGATGTGACAGTGCCAGAAGGCACTTCTATCATGGCAGCTGCAGTGGAAACCGGTGTGATGGTGCCAAAACTGTGTGCGACTGACAGTTTGGAGCCATTCGGATCCTGTCGCTTGTGCCTGGTGGAAATCGAAGGGCGTCGCGGTTATCCGGCCAGTTGCACCACGCTGGTGGCGGAAGGCATTAAAGTGCATACGCAAACTGACAAGCTGGCAGAAATTCGTCGTGGCGTGATGGAGTTGTATATCTCTGACCACCCGCTGGATTGCTTGACCTGCGCCACTAATGGCGACTGCGAGTTGCAGGATATGGCGGGGGCGGTTGGCCTACGCGAAGTGCGCTATGGTTATGAGGGTGAGAACCATCTGAGCCAGGCCAAAGACGAGTCCAACCCTTATTTCACTTTTGACCCATCAAAATGTATTGTTTGCAGCCGCTGCGTGCGTGCGTGCGAAGAGACACAAGGTACTTTCGCACTGACTATTCAGGGGCGCGGTTTTGATAGCAAAGTATCAGCAGGCAATAAAGACTTTCTGGAATCCGAATGCGTTTCCTGCGGCGCTTGTGTACAGGCCTGCCCGACAGCGACCTTGATTGAAAAAACCGTGATTCAGGCCGGTACGCCGGAACATACGGTGACTACTACTTGCGCCTATTGTGGGGTAGGTTGTAGTTTTGATGCCGAAATGAAGGGTGAGGAAGTGGTGCGTATGACGCCCACTAAAAATGGCGGTGCCAACCATGGACACTCCTGTGTGAAAGGCCGATTTGCCTGGGGTTATGCAACCCATAAAGACCGTATTACCAAGCCCATGATTCGTAAAACCATTCATGAGCCTTGGCAAGAAGTCAGCTGGGATGAGGCGATCAACTACGCCGCCAGCGAGATTAAACGTATTCAGGCTAAATATGGCAAGGATAGTGTGGGTGGCATCACATCCAGCCGCTGCACCAATGAAGAAGTGTATGTCACGCAAAAGCTCATACGTGCCGTTTTTGGCAACAATAACGTGGATACTTGCGCACGCGTTTGCCATAGCCCGACTGGCTATGGCTTGAAACAGACCTTGGGCGAATCGGCCGGGACGCAAACATTCGACTCGGTGATGCAGTCCGATGTGATTTTGGTGATTGGCGCCAATCCGACGGATGGTCATCCGGTGTTTGCCAGCCAAATGAAGCGCCGTCTGCGTGAAGGCGCCAAACTGATAGTGGCCGACCCGCGCGAAATTGACCTGGTTGCTAATTCTCCCCATGTGCGAGCCGATTACCATTTAAAGCTGCGTCCTGGCACCAATGTGGCATTGATTTCTGCGTTGTCGCATGTCATTGTCACCGAAGGGTTGGTAAATGAAGCGTTTGTGCAGGCGCGCTGTGAGGAAGACTCTTACGAAACCTGGAAGGCATTTTCAGCCAAACCGGAAAATTCTCCTGAAGCGTTGGCGGGCGAACTGGGGATTCCTGCCGAGACGGTGCGTGCTGCTGCAAGGCTTTATGCAACTGGTGGTAATGCGGCGATTTATTATGGCTTGGGTGTGACCGAGCATAGCCAAGGCTCTACCGCCGTTATGGGCATTGCTAATCTGGCGATGGCTACCGGTAACGTAGGCCGTGAAGGCGTGGGCGTGAACCCGCTACGCGGCCAGAACAACGTGCAGGGTTCCTGCGACATGGGCAGTATGCCGCATGAATTCCCTGGATATCGCCATGTATCGGATGATGCGACACGCGCCTTGTTCGAGACTGCTTGGGGCCGACCATTGAGCGCTGATCCTGGTCTGCGTATCCCGAACATGCTGGATCTGGCAAGCGAAGGCAGCTTCAAAGCGATTTATTGCGTAGGTGAAGACATCGCGCAATCTGACCCAGACACCCAGCACGTGACGCACGCGCTGGAAAATATGGAATGCGTAATCGTGCAGGACTTGTTTCTCAACGAAACGGCGATGTATGCGCACGTGTTCTTCCCCGGCGCATCTTTCCTGGAGAAAAGCGGAACGTTCACTAATGCCGAGCGCCGAGTCTCACCGGTGCGCCGTGTGATGACGCCGAAAAACGGTATGGAGGATTGGGAGATTACTGCCAAGTTGTCCCAAGCGCTGGGTTATGAGATGCATTACAGACACGCTAGCGAGATCATGGATGAAATCGCTGCATTGACACCGACCTTCAAGGGGATTAGCTTCCAGAAATTGGATGCGTTGGGCAGTATCCAATGGCCGTGCGACGATGAGAATCCGGTTGGTACGCCCACCATGCATATGGATGAATTCGTGCGCGGCAAAGGTAAGTTCTTTATTACCCAATACGTGCCAACCACCGAGAAGGTGAATGCAAGGTATCCGCTGATTCTGACGACAGGCCGTATCTTGAGCCAATACAATGTGGGTGCGCAGACACGGCGTACAGAGAATGTGGTGTGGCATGACGAGGATAGGGTCGAGATTCATCCGCACGATGCGGAAGATCGCGGTGTCAAGGAAGGCGATTGGGTGGGCATTACCAGCCGCGCGGGTGAGACCGTGTTGCGCGCCAGAATCACTGAGCGTGTTCAACCCGGTGTGGTCTATACTACCTTCCATCATCCGGGCTCCGGTGCCAATGTGATTACTACGGACAATTCCGACTGGGCGACTAACTGTCCTGAATACAAAGTGACCGCTGTGCAAGTCACTAAGGTGACGCAGCCATCCAAATGGCAGCAGGATTACAAAAAATTCAGTGATGAGCAGATTGGCTTTACGCAAAAAACCAGGAAACAAACGGTTGCAACCTGATACGGATGCCTGAGATGAAGCCCATGATGCGCCCTCAGGCATTTGTGCCATCACAGGCCTATCCGGTGCGTATATGGGAGGGGGACGGGTCGCCAGATAGCCAGAAGACTGATGTGCTGGCGGAAGAGACCCCGGTAGCACTGGTTTATAACGGAATCTCGCATGTAGTAATGCTGACCACACCACAGGATTTGGAAGATTTTGCGCTGGGGTTTTCGCTTACTGAAGGCATTGTGTACGACAAAAGTGAACTGTATGGCGTGGAAGTGGTTGAGCACCCACAGGGCTTGGAATTGCACTGCGAGATAGCCAGTGAACGCTTTGCCAACCTGAAAGAACGTCGCCGTAACCTGCTGGGACGAACCGGATGTGGTTTATGTGGTGCAGAAAGTATTGGTCAGGCGATGCGTGTGCCTGAACCCAGATTGATAGTACCTGCCCTGCAAACCTTACCCCATGCGGCTATCCAGCATGCTTTCAAAAGCATACAAAGCGCACAGGTGTTGCAACAGGCGACCGGTGCTACGCATGCCTGTGCCTGGGCGGATGTGCAGGGCAATGTGCTGTTAGTGAGAGAAGACGTGGGCAGGCATAATGCGCTGGATAAGCTGATTGGTGCCTTGGCAAGTAGACCGCAAGCCACAGGTTTTGTGCTTACAACCAGCCGTGCCAGTTATGAGATGGTGCAGAAAGTGGTGAGTGTTGGCATTCGCGTGTTGGTGGCAATTTCTGCGCCCACCGGTTTGGCAGTTTGGTTTTCAGAAAAAAATGATGTGACGCTGGTGGGCTTTGTCAGGGACCATCGTCACGTGATATATACACATTCGGAACGAATCATCGAGTAAATATGGACACAGAAAAACTAATTAAAATGGCCAACCAAATTGGCGACTTCTATGAAGCGTATCCTGATCAAGTGATGGTGGAACAGGAAATTGCTGGTCACTTGAACAAGTTCTGGAATTCAATCATGCGCAAAAGTATCGTTGCGCATGTGAATGAGCATCAGGGACAGGGTTTGCATCCGCGGGTGATTGCGGCGATTCAGCGTCATCTTGAAGTTTGATGGATATTAACCAGGCTTTTTTCATCACGCCGCTATTCTTTTTAGCGGCGTTGTTGTTTTCATCGGTTGGTCATGGTGGCGCATCCGCTTATCTGGCGGTGATGGCTTTATTGGGGCTGGCTCCTGAATCTATGAGGCCAGCCGCGTTGTTGCTGAACGTGCTGGTGGCTAGCATTGGTTTTTATAAATTTTATCGCGCTAAGGCGTTTGACTGGCAATTGTTCTGGCCACTGGCAATCATGTCTGTGCCGCTAGCATTCATCGGTGGGCAAATGCATTTGCCGCCACAGTATTACAAATCGCTAGTCGGGGCCGTTTTAGTGTTTGCTGCAATGCAGATATTTCTCAAAGCACAGGCAAATACTCTGCAAGCCAATATCCATGCACCTCCCAGGCCGGTGCTTTTTTGTCTGGGTGCGGGTCTTGGCCTGCTCTCTGGATTAACCGGAATTGGCGGCGGCATATTTCTGAGCCCTATTCTGTTGTTGTTGAATTGGGCGGAGGCCCGAATCATTTCAGGAGTGGCAGCAGCATTTATTCTGGCAAACTCAGTATCGGGACTCGCAGGTGTGCTAGCCAAACAATCTGTGTTGTCAGTACACCTTGGTTATTGGGCTGTAGCGGTAGTGTTGGGTGGCTTGATCGGTGCAGAGTATGGCAGCAAGAGGCTAACCAGCCCAAGCATCCGCAAACTTCTGGCGTTGGTTGTGTTTTTTGCTGGTGGAAAGATGCTATGGGAGGGCTGGATGCTGCTTGCTTAGGTGTGTTGATAAATCCTGAAACTTTCGCGTCTTTCGCTCTTGCGTTTGCCGGACCATAATAGCTTCCACTCATCCCCAGGCTCGGCTTTTTCGCGGTCTTTTTCGTCCTGAATTAGATACAAGTCGCAGTTACGGCTTTCTTCTTCCTCAAACTTGAGCGCTTTAATACCGGTATAGTAGTGTAGCAAATCACGCTGCGCGCTGCCTAGGCCCTGACTGGTTATGCAGGCATAACGCGCTGGCAAATGCGTTTTTAATTGTGAGAAGACATCATCATAGCTACGTGCGGCATCAATTAGTGGGAGCCACAAAGTCATCAATAATGTCCATACACAGGTCACGCCAATGGCCCAATTGGTGGCTGCGGCACGGTTGGTATGCCTGACGCGCAGCACTGCCAGCAGCCAGACTAAAGTAATAAATGCTGCCAGCAGCACATGAATGGTATTGAAAGGTAGAGCATCCATGCCGGTCAGGAAGAAAATTCTTTCTTTGAGCTTCGACGGATTGCCGGTCATCATGGCAATCCAGCCTAGCCAAATTACAATGGACATCAAACCGAACAGCATGAGCCCAAACCAGTTTAATGCCCCTGCCGCTCCGCGTTTGATGGTTTCTATGCTGCCTCCCGCAAGTGCGGTGAGCGGTATTAGTAGAGGCAGTGCATATACTTCTTTGCGCTCTGCCGAGAAGCCGATGAGTATCCAGGCAACGATGAAGAAAACAATACTTAGTTGGAATCGGGGTTTATGGAACAATTGTTCTCGGTAACGCCAAATTCCCCATGCGGCTAAAGGCAAGGATGGCCAAGCATACCATAGCAGCATATCCAAGAAATACCCGTGCAGATGCTGATGGAACTGTCCCAAGCTATTTTGCCACCAAGTGGAGAAAAGTGCAGGTTCCTGGATGTACAGTAACGTCGGCCAGATGAACAATAGCGGGGATGCGGCGAATAGCGACAACCCCAGCACCGTAAAGTAGCTTTGGTTACGCCAGTGCTGGAATAGCAGAGGCAGTAATACAGACGTGCACGCCAATATGGCTGCCGGAAGCGCCCCTGTGGACAGGAAGCCTATCCCTATCCCTAATCCGAGCAGCAGGCCTGCTCGGTAAGGCCTTCTTTTAGATAGAGCAAGCGCATAGAAGCCGGTTGCCAATCCTGCAAGGGCAGATACGAACGGGGTTAGTGTATGGGCGCTCAATACCAGACCTAGAGAGCCGATAAAGATGAAGGTTGTCTGGCGACCAATTCCTTTTCCCCAGAGTTCACGCCCCGTCATGCCTATCATTAGCAAGGTAACTACCATCCATAAGCCACTCACTAAGCGTGCCGCGTCGTGTATAGGTAATGCCCAGCTTAACGCTTTACCGATAGAAGCGGCGCTCCAGTAATATAGTGGGGGGTGTATGAGGTGTTGGCTTACTGGTTGGGGTGCCAACCAATGATGTTCTAGCAGGATGGACTGGATAGCACTGATTGTGTTGGATTCGAGCGGTTTCCAAGGATGATGGCCGATCAGGCCTACAATTAGCCAGATGGCGCACAAGGTAATTAATAAATGTGTTTTCGCGCGCTCCCCCATTTTCGCTTGAGGGGTAGCCATATTACCTTGCCAGTCATGGTCTAAATCAAAGCGCATAGCGAATTATAGGGTTGGATGGATCAACTTTGTTAGCGGTAAAATAAAAAAGGCAGCTTGGCTGCCTTTTCAGATGCAAAAACAGAGTAATTACATGCCGTATTTTTGACGGAATTTCTCAACGCGGCCAGCGGTGTCCACGATTTTCTGTTTGCCTGTATAGAACGGATGGCACAAGGAGCATACCTCAATGTGCAAATCCTTACCGGTAGTAGAACGTGTTTTGAACTTGTTGCCGCAGCTGCAAGTCACGTTAATTTCGGTGTAGCTTGGGTGAATATCAGCTTTCATGTTGCCGTGCTTTCAAAAGTCAATTCGGAAAACGCGCAATTATGCACGAAACAAAATGTTTAATCAAGAAAAATCAGACAATTATCCGCGACGCATACTGTCGAAGAAGTCGGCGTTGTTTTTGGTTTGCTTGATTTTGTCGAGCAAGAATTCCATTGCTTCGAGGTCGTCCATCGGATACAACAACTTGCGCAACACCCAGATTTTCTGCAGCACGTCTTTCCCGATGAGCAGTTCTTCGCGGCGTGTACCGGATTTGTTGACGTTGATGGCAGGGTAGATACGTTTTTCGGCCATGCGGCGATCCAAATGGATTTCCATGTTGCCGGTGCCCTTGAATTCTTCGTAAATTACGTCATCCATGCGCGAGCCGGTATCTACCAAGGCTGTGGCGATGATGGTGAGCGAGCCGCCTTCTTCGATATTGCGTGCAGCGCCGAAGAAGCGCTTGGGTTTTTGCAATGCGTTGGCATCCACGCCACCGGTGAGCACCTTGCCGGATGAAGGGATGACGGTGTTGTAAGCGCGCGCCAGACGGGTGATGGAGTCGAGCAGGATGACGACATCTTTTTTGTGTTCAACCAGGCGCTTGGCTTTTTCTAGCACCATTTCAGCCACTTGCACGTGGCGTGTGGCGGGCTCATCAAACGTGGAAGCGACCACTTCGCCACGAACAGAACGTGTCATTTCGGTCACTTCTTCCGGACGCTCATCGATTAGCAACACGATTAAAACGACATCAGGATGATTGGCGGTGATGGCGTGCGCGATGTTTTGCATCATTACCGTTTTACCGCTTTTGGGGCTGGCCACCAGCAGGCCGCGTTGTCCTTTGCCGATAGGCGCAATCATGTCGATAACACGGCTGGTGATGTTTTCTTCCCCCTTAATGTCACGCTCTAATGTAAGCGGTACAGTTGGAAATAGTGGTGTCAAGTTCTCAAACAGGATTTTGTGTTTGATGTTCTCCGGCGCTTCGCCATTGACGCTATCTACCTTGACCAAGGCAAAATAGCGTTCGCCATCCTTGGGTGTACGAATCTCTCCTTGAATCGTATCCCCTGTGTGCAGGTTAAAACGGCGAATCTGCGATGGCGAAACATAGATATCATCTGGTCCAGCCAGGTAGGAGGTGTCCGGCGAACGCAAGAATCCAAATCCGTCCTGCAGTACTTCCAGCGTGCCATCCCCAAAAATGCTGTCTCCTTTTTTTGCTTTTTGTTTCAAGATGGCAAAAATCAGGTCTTGCTTGCGCATGCGGCTAGCATTTTCGATTTCTTCATTGATGGCCATTTCCACCAATTCTGTCACAGGAAGGTGCTTCAGGTCGGATAAGTGCATGAGAGGCTCGCTAGAAGGAGGTAAGGTAAAGAATGTGTCTGGCTTCCTGTAGATGGAAGCCAGAGACGGGGTTGCGGTTTATAAATTGCTGTCAATAAATGCTGTTAGTTGTGATTTGGATAATGCACCTACTTTGGTGGCTTCTACATTGCCGTTTTTAAACAGCATTAGGGTAGGAATGCCTCGAATGCCGTATTTCGGTGGGGTCATCTGGTTGTCGTCAATATTCAGTTTGGCGACTTTAAGGCGGCCAGCGTATTCTTTTGAAATGTCATCCAGAATGGGGGCAATCATTTTGCAGGGGCCGCACCACTCTGCCCAATAGTCAACCAGCACTGGTACAGTTGACTGTAATACGTCTTGTTCAAAAGAGGCATCACTTAGGTGGATAATATGTTCACTCATAATAGTTCCAATGTTTAAGTATATGGATTGCTAAGGATTGCGACAACAATAAAGGTTGTGCGATAGAAATTTAAAAGAATTAACAGATATCGGTTTATTAATTGCGGCTAGTATAACAACATCTGTTTGTTTATATCAAGTCGTATTGATAACGTGTAAACATAGGTGTGCGTTCGATGACTTGCGTCAATTTGATGACGGCTTCTTTACCGTCTGCTGTCATGTGGATCGTTTCGCCAGCGGTACCGCTTCCTTGCGGCAGAAGGATCGTTGCCGCTTGTTTTATTGCTGGTAATTCCGGCAACAATAATGCTTCGCTGGATGTGCCGCCTTTGCCATTACTTACTGAAGCAGCATCCACTCGAGGAGAGATCAGTTGCAAGCCAACGTCCAGTTGGTTCAACGGGTTGATATTAGCCCAGCGGACGATAGCAATTTCCCATTGCATGGCTTTGATGTTTTTTATGGCCACAATGTCGCCGACATGCACAGCGGCTTGAGAGGAGTTAAACTTACGCAGTGAATATCCGCCAGCGCTGGCGTTCAGAATTTGCCAGCGCGATGCGCGTGGTGACGTAATTGTGCTTAACGGATGCGTAAATTTCGGCTCTTTGGATAACCCGTAGTGGACGGCACGAATACCAATATTCATTTCCACGCCGTCGGTTTTCTTGCTTCGGTGAAATATGCGTACCGGCGGCTTGCCAAAATGCTTTATTAATTGTTTCAGCAGATCAAGGTGATGTTCATTGGCGGCATCCGGAAAAATATGGTTTTCCAATGCAATGCCATTTTGCAATGACTTGATATGGTTGTGAATGGTTCTCGCGAGATCCACGGTCAGCAATAGAATGTCGGTCTCGGAGTCAGGAACGGATTGGTTTTTGCTAAACGGTACCGGGGGAGATTTTCCGTCCAGCTTGATCAGGAATACGCCTGCAGGATTCTCGATCAACCCTAGCGCCCTTAGACTCGCAAGGTGGGCGGTTCTTGTGATGTAGGCGCTGGTCTTGATAATGTCTGTTCCTGAAAGATGGCTTGGATTTGTCAGTGCCATCAGGCAAGCCTGGATGTAAACCAGACTAACACTGCTTTCGTTATTAGGTTGTGTGCTGTCAGGAAGCGTCAAGCGCTCGGCGTTTTGGTGCGCAGCAGAGAAATAGAGCTGGTGCAGTTCACCCCACATGTCATTATCTGGGGTTTTGTAGGTGAGATAACCCACCAGCATTTGCTCCTTGATGGCGTGAATAGCACGCTGGATGACTATTGCTGAGGATTTTGCGTTGCTGATGTTAAGAATCTTGTTTTGCAACTCCATCAAGGCCGCTTTATAGCCGAGCGCAAACTCTTGCCATAATAGTGCCGCAGTATCGGCAAAAGCTTGTTCGTTCTTTGATATGGGGAGGCTGGCATGGGTGAAATGCGGAATCAGATCCAGGAAAATCTGCAGACCAGCCGGGCGATAAAGTTCAAGGGCGTTCAACCGATTGGCGTAAGCCACTTTTTGGCTGTTAAGTGCTTGCAACTCCTCTATCAGGTCTGTCGCGGCCCGGATCGGGTCCCCAAATGGCAGGCCGCTGATAAAGCTCTCGATTTTTGCGGGGCGCGTTTCCGCCAATAAAATCGGATTATTATCAATTTGAGGTAATTTTAGGTTGAGTGGCATATTTGTTTGTTTTGATACACACTATACTACGTTATATTAAGACCTAAAGATTCTTTTGTCACTTTATCTATTCGATACATTCATGATGATTAAACGATATGTTTCCAAGCTTCGCATATGGCAGGGCATTTTTGTAGTGTTGTTGCTGTGCTGTTATAGCTTTGCAGTAGCAGGCGGTGGATTTGTTTTGACGGATACCGCTGGTAAACGGCACATGCTCTCCCAGTATAAAGGCAAGTGGGTGATTGTAAATTACTGGGCAACCTGGTGTCCGCCATGCTTGGAAGAGGTGCCAGATCTTGTTGCGCTGTATGACAGCCGCAAAGGTAAGGATGTGCAAATGTTCGGTGTGGTGTTCGATTATGAAAACACCAAAGAGGTGGCGGAATACGTGGATGACATGCTGATGTCTTATCCTATCGTGCTGGGAGATGATACGGTGGTGAAGCAGATTGGGGCAGCGGATGTGCTACCCACCACCTATATTTACAATCCCAAAGGCGAGTTGGTTAAAACCAAGCGCGGTAAAGTTTCCAAGGCATACCTGGAAGAAGTCATGGCTGGAACTAGGAAGTAGTCCAGTTTAGCCTACACAAGGCTGGCTGCTAAAGCGTTGCCTTCGGTATCTACAATATTTAGCTGGTTTTCATCCGCAAACTGTAGCAGCTGCTCGAACCCTTCCGGATTGACGATCTTCAATTGCAAATCCACTTCCAGGCAGCGCACACCATTCATGACTTTTGGTTTCAGGTAAGGCGAGTAGCGTAGCTTCTTGTCTTCGCCAAATGTGGCATAGGAGCTACACATCCGATCGACCCAGTCGCTCGGACGGAACTGTTTTCCTGATTTTGTAACACCTTGGATAATCATATATTCTTTTTCGGCCATAATTCTTTCTTCTTTAGTTCATATACTCAAAAACTTTAACGACTTTGCTTACGCCATCTGTATTGCGGGCAATGTCGGTTGCTGCATCGGCCTCACCTGTGGAGACGATACCCAGCAGGTAAACCACGCTATTCTCAGTCACGATTTTGACGTAGTTGGCTTGAAAGCGGTTTTCCGTGACGAATTTGGTTTTGACTTTAGATGTCAGATAAGTGTCATTACTGCGGCTGCTTAATGATGTTTTGGGGCCGACAGCCAACTCGTTGGTAATATTACGAACATTTTCTATTTCGCGTACTAGGGCTTCTGCCTTCGCCTTGGCTTCGGTGTCAGGCACTTCACCTGTCAGCAGGACATTACGATTGTAGCTGGTTATATTCACGTGTGCTTCGCTGCTTATTTGGGTTTGTATTTTTTGCAGCGCCTTCAGTTCGATGTTTTCATCCTCTAAAAAAATGCCGCTAGTGCGCCTGTCCACTGCCATTGCACCGCCTGCAGCTGCGCCGCCTACCACGGCCGGGGCACAAGCAGCCAATTGAGAAACCAGGGCAAAAGCGCTAAGAAGTTTGAAAAACAGATTCATAATGGGGAGCTCCTTCAAATTCAAATCCTACGGGGAACCACTAAATGTTGTGTATGATACGCCGATTAGGCACTAAATGCATTAGTTATCCATTCAATTTGTTCTGCCTGTTTGTCGGACATCAACACTACATCAAAGCGGCAAAGTTGGTTGCCATGCTTCTGCAAATAATGCTGCGCAGTCAAAGTCAATTTCTGCTGCTTTTGGGGCGTGATGCTACTGGCAGCCCCACCAAATGCGGCGTTGGAGCGCATGCGCACCTCTACGAACACCAGCGTTTTGCCATCTTGCATCACCAGATCAATCTCGCCAAAGCGGCAATGATAGTTTTGCGCAATGAGTTTAAGGCCTTTAGATTGCAAAAAAGTTGCAGCGGCGTATTCTGCATCAAGACCGGCATTATTTTTGTTCAGCTTCATGGGATAGCGTAAAATAGCGCCATGCAAGCGCAGGGCATATTATACGTGGTGGCGACGCCGATTGGGAATCTAGGTGATATCACCCTGCGCGCTTTGGAAACGCTTAAAATCGTGGATGCAATCGCCGCGGAAGATACGCGCCACACCTCTGGTCTGCTGGCGCATTTTGGCATCAGCAAAAAACTCATCGCTGTGCACCAGCATAACGAGCAGCAATCCGCCAGCAAACTGTTACCCCTTTTGCAAGTCGGGCAAAGTATCGCGCTGGTCACCGACGCAGGCACGCCCGCGATTAGTGATCCAGGCGCATTGGTTGTCAAAGCCGTGCGTGACGCGGGCATCAAGGTGGTGCCTGTTCCCGGCGCAAGTGCCGTGATTGCGGCGCTCTCCGCCAGCGGTATTGCAGATGGCGGCTTCTATTTTTATGGCTTCCTGCCAGCCTCGGCCGGGCAGCGCCGCAAGGCGTTGGAAAGCCTGAAAGCGCTACCCGCGACGTTGGTGTTTTACGAGGCGCCACACCGCATTGTAGCGTGTGTGGAGGATATTTTTGAAACGCTGGGTGAGCGTAATATCACCTTCTGCCGCGAGCTCACCAAGACATTCGAGACGATTTACTCCTGCCCTGCAGGCCGCGCCAGTGCTTGGCTGCAGGCCGATGCCAATCAGCAGCGCGGCGAGTTTGTCTTGCTGGTGGAAGCCGCGCCGGAAGATAATGAAGGCCTGCCAGCGCAGGCGCAAGGTGTGTTACGCTTGCTGCTGAACGAGCTGCCGCTGAAACAGGCGGTGAAACTGGCGACGGAAATCACCGGCGCCAAAAAGAATGATTTGTATGAACTAGCCTTGACCCTGAAAAATGACCACTAAACTCACTATCACACGTCCCGATGACTGGCACCTGCACTTGCGCGATGGCGCGGCACTGGCGGCTGTGCTGCCCGATACCGCACGCCAGTTTGCCCGCGCCATTGTCATGCCCAATTTGCGCCCGCCGGTGACCACAACCCTGCTCGCAGAGGCTTATAGGACGCGGGTTCTGGAGGCGTTGCCAGAAGGCGTGCAGTTTGAGCCGCTAATGACTTTGTATTTAACCGACAACACGCCGCCGCAAGAGATCGCACAAGCCAAAGCCAGCGGTTTTGTACATGGCGTCAAGCTTTACCCGGCAGGCGCGACGACGAATAGTGATTCTGGCGTGACCGATTTGGCTAAATGTGCCAAAACGCTGGCAGAAATGGAAAAGCAGGGCATGCCGCTGCTGATTCATGGCGAGGTGACCAATGCGAATGTCGATGTGTTCGACCGCGAAAAAGTGTTTATCGAGCGGCATTTAATTAAGCTGCTCAAAGATTTTCCCGGCTTGAAGGTGGTGCTGGAGCATATCACCACACAGGATGCGGCAGACTTCGTGCAGGCGGCTCCATCTAATGTTGCTGCCACGCTCACTGCGCATCACCTGCTGATGAACCGCAACGACATGTTCACCGGCGGCATTCGCCCACACCATTACTGCTTGCCCGTGCTCAAGCGCGAGACGCATCGCCAGGCGCTGGTCAAGGCAGCGGTTTCCGGTAGCCCCAAATTCTTTCTGGGCACAGACAGCGCACCGCACGCACGCCACACCAAGGAAGCCTCCTGTGGCTGCGCGGGCATGTATACGGCGCACACCGCCATTGAGCTTTATGCTGAAGCGTTTGAAGCCGCCAACGCACTGGATAAGCTGGAAGCATTCGCCAGCTTCTACGGGGCGGATTATTACGGCCTGCCGCGCAACACCGACACAATCACACTTAGCAAAACCAGCTGGCAAGTGCCGGAAAAACTGCCATTCGGCGCAGATGAACTTATTCCGTTACGCGCCGGCCAAACACTGACATGGAAAATGGAGGATACGATATGAAGACAATCCGGATTCTAATTGTGACAATTGGCCTGCAAGCCGCACCAGTGCTTGCAGTGACGATGGAAGAGATGCGCGGCCAAAATGGATATGAACGCGAATTCAAACTGCTGGATGTGGATGATAACGGCAAACTAAGCGCCGCAGAAATCAAGAAAGACGGATTGTTTGATGGCAGCGGTTTTGGCAAGGCGGATAAAAACCATAACGGCAGTTTGAGCCAGGACGAATTTACCAGCTACAAATCCAAGGTGCAACAGGCAGAAACCAAACAAGCGGCGAGCGACAGCGCGATCACCACCAAAATCAAAAGCAAATATCTGGTCGAAAAGAACTTCAAAAGCTATAAAGTGAGTGTGGAAACTAAAGACGGCGTTGTAGTGCTAAGCGGATTTGTAGATAACGCATCCACCAAAACGCGCGCTGAGCAGATTGCACGTGCTACCAAAGGCGTGAAAGATGTCAAAAACGGCCTGGTGGTGAAGCCTTAGACTTTTGCCTAGTGGGCGCTTTCCCAATTGGCGCCCACGCCTACTTCGGCAAGTAGTGGCACATCTAATTTTGCCACGTTCTGCATCAGTTCCGGCAGTTTGATTTTCACCAGTTCCAGTTCGTTATCCGGTACTTCCAGCACTAGTTCATCGTGCACTTGCATAATCAGTTTCGATTGTAAGTGCTCACTTACCAGCCAGTCTTGCACCGCAATCATCGCAAGTTTGATCAGGTCTGCCGCAGTGCCTTGCATCGGCGCGTTGATGGCGGCGCGCTCCGCACCTGCGCGCTGCATGGCGTTGGCGCTATTGATGCTGGGGACCCAAAGCCTGCGCCCGAAGTAGGTTTCCACATAGCCTTGCTGCTTGGCGAGATTGCGCGTGTCGTCCATGTAGGCGCGTACACCGGGGTAGCGCGCAAAGTAGCGCTCGATATAGCTGGCGGCGGCGCTACGTTCGATGTTTAAATTTTGCGCGAGGCCGAATGCGCTCATGCCGTAAATCAGGCCAAAATTGATGACTTTGGCATAGCGGCGCTGTTCGCTATCCACTAGGTCTTTTTCTACACCAAACACTTCTGCCGCAGTGGCGCGGTGAATGTCCTCGTTATTGGCAAAGGCGTTGAGCATGCCTTTGTCCTGCGAAAGGTGCGCCATGATACGCAGCTCGATCTGGGAATAATCTGCCGAGACGATATGCGCACTCTGCGGGGCAATGAACGCCTCGCGGATGCGGCGCCCTTCCTGCGTGCGCACAGGGATGTTCTGCAGATTCGGGTCGCTGCTAGCCAAACGGCCGGTAATCGCTACCGCCTGATTGTAGCTGGTGTGTACACGGCCGGTATGCGGGTTAATCATCTTCGGCAGCTTGTCGGTGTAGGTAGATTTGAGCTTGGCGAGGCCGCGATGCTCCAAAATTACCTTGGGCAGCGGGTAATCCAGCGCCAGTTCCTGCAGCACGTCTTCATCGGTGCTGGGCGCGCCGCTCGGCGTTTTTTTGGTTGGCTTGATGCCGAGTTTGCCGAACAAAATCTCTTGTAGCTGTTTGGGTGAGCTGAGGTTGAAAGGTTGTTCGGCGATGTCGTAGGCCTGCTTTTCCAGCCCCATCAGCTTCATGGCAATTTCATTGCTCTGGCGGTTGAGCATGTGCGCGTCAATCAGCACGCCATTGCGCTCTATGGTGAACAGAATCTGCGAAACCGGCATCTCGATCTGCGCGTAGATATAGCGCAGTTTGTCGTCGTTTTGCACAATCGGCGACATGGCTTTGTGTAGTTGCAGCGTGATGTCCGCGTCTTCCGCCGCATATTCGCTGGCCTGCTCAATCGCCACCTGATTGAAGCCGACCTGCTTCGCACCCTTGCCGGCGACCTCTTCAAACGCAATCGGCTTGATGCCCAGATGGCGCTCGCTTAGGTTATCCATGCCATGGTTCATGTGCGATTCGAATACGTAGGATTGCAGCAGCGTATCATGCGCCACGCCGCGCAACACCACGCCGTGATTAGCGAATACGTGCATATCGTATTTCAGGTTCTGGCCGACTTTTTTGATGGTTTCGTCTTCCAGAATCGGCTTGAGTTTCGCCAAAGTTTCAGCAAAGCTCAGTTGGTCCGGCGCGCCGAAGTAATCGTGCCGCAACGGTATGTAGGCGGCTTTGCCCGGCTCGACAGAAAACGAGATGCCGACGATCTGCGCCATCATCGGGTCGAGCGAGGTGGTTTCGGTGTCCACGCAAACCAGCTCGGCGCTGCGTAGTTTTTTCAGCCAAATATCTAGCTGTTCAGTGCTTAAAACCGTCTCGTAGTTGCGCGTGGTGACAGGCGTGTAATCGATGTTCGATTCAACAGATTCGGCAGCATTGCTTGAAGCGGATGCTCTGGAAGCCGCGTCCTGCTTGCCTTCCAGGGCAGGGGTTTGGCCTCCGTTGAGCTCTTTTAGCCATGTCTTAAATTCAAAGCGCCCGTAAAGCTCGGCCAGCTTGGCTTTGTCCGGCGCCTGGGGTGAGAGGTCATGCAGGTTCTCGCGGATACCGACATCGCAGCGAATGGTAATCAGCTCGCGTGAAGTGGCGAACCAGGGCAGGGCTTTGCGCAGGTTCTCGCCGACCACGCCGGTGATTTTGTCGGCGTTGGCGATAATATTCTCCAGACTTCCGTATTCTTTCAGCCATTTTACGGCGGTTTTCGGGCCTACTTTTTCTACGCCGGGTACGTTGTCGGAGCTGTCACCAATCAGCATCAGGTAATCAATCATCAGCTCAGGCGGGATACCGAATTTGTTCTCTACGCCCGTTGGATCCAGCACTTCGTCCGTTTTGCGGAAGGCGTCGCGCATGGTGTTGACGACAGTGATGTGGTTGTTCACGAGCTGTGAAATGTCTTTGTCGCCAGTGGAGATGACGGTTTGCACACCCTCACGCTCGGCCTGTTTGGCCAGCGCGCCAATCACATCGTCCGCCTCCACGCCTTCTTCCACAATCAGTGGCCAGCCCATGGCTTTAATCGCCTCGAACAGCGGTTCGATCTGCGGGCGCAAATCATCCGGCATGGCGGCACGGTTGGCTTTGTATTCGGGGTAAATATCGTCGCGAAAAGTTTTGCCTTTTGCATCGAACACGCAAGCGCTATAATCGCTCGGGTAATCCTTGTGCAGGCGTTGTAGCATGGACAGTACGCCGCGAATCGCCCCGGTCGGCTCGCCTTTGCTGGTGCGCAAATCGGGCAGGGCGTGAAAGGCACGGTATAGGTAAGATGAACCGTCGACCAATAGCAATCTTTTCATTTTTTGATATGGATACCTTATGTCAGCTGTAAAAAAACTACCTAAAATCACCAGCTCGGAACTGCTGAACCAGAACGCGGGTGGGCACGAATCCTGGCATGCTTTCGAGATTATGGCAGAATTTGTGGGTGCGACCGAGAGCCTGAAGCAAATTACGCCAGCGGTCTCCATCTTCGGCAGTGCGCGCACCAAGCCGGATCATCCTCATTTCAAGTTGGCGGAAGAAATCGCCTGCCTGCTTTCCGACGCCGGGTTCAGCGTGATCTCCGGCGGTGGGCCGGGCATCATGGAGGCTGCCAACAAGGGCGCTTTCGCCGGGAAGTCGCCCAGCATCGGGCTCAACATCATGCTGCCGCATGAGCAGACGAGCAACGATTATCAGGATATCGGTATCAACTTCCAGCACTTTTTCATGCGCAAGGTCATGTTCGTAAAATATGCATCGGCCTATGTAGTGTTGCCGGGCGGCTTTGGTACGCTGGATGAACTGATGGAGGTCGTGACACTGGTGCAAACCGGCAAATCGCGCAAAATCCCGATCATTCTGGTGTGCAGCGATTTCTGGCGCGGCTTGATGGATTGGCTACAGGACAAGCTGGTGGGCGAGGGTATGGCCGATACCGCAGACCTTAACCTGATGCAACTGATAGATGAACCAAAAGCGATTGTAGATGCCATATTCAAGCATTACGAATCGCGTGGTTTCGAGCTCAGCCCGGCCGAGCGTAACGTACAACTTTATTTGTAGGGTGCATACCTTTTTTATGGCGTTTTGCTAGAATGAAGGCACACATAAACCACGAGCGCGATATGCAAAAAAACAGAGTTTTTCAGCTTTTCCTGATGATGACCGCATGGCTGCCGATAGTGGCTTTTAACGCACAAGCCGCAGGAGAGCCTAAGGATGCAGTGCCATTTGAGGAAGTCCAGCCGCCGCCAAAAGTGATGGATGGCGAACCGCTGGACGAGCCGCAGGTGACTATTCGCAAGAAAGGCAAGGAAACCATTGAGGAATACCGCATCCACGGTGAGCTTTACATGATGAAGATTACGCCGGAGCATGGCGTGCCATATTACCTGCATAAAGAAGACCAGGAAGGCGGCTGGGTGAATGTGGGGCCAAATCCGCCGCTCAGTATTCCGAAATGGGTGATTTTCAGGTTTTAAACTTAAGAGGGCCAAGCCCTCTTTAGTATTTCATAGGTTCTCATGTCCGTTTTTACCACACTTACCGAAGACGAAGTTGCCGTTTGGCTGCAGCAGTTCGATATTGGCCAGTTGCAGGCACTGAAAGGCATTGCGGCGGGTATTACCAACACCAATTACTTCGTCATCACGGACAAAAGCCGCTATGTGCTGACGATATTCGAAAAGAATACGCAGCAGGAGCTGCCTTATTTTGTGCACCTGATGTCTCATTTGGCGAATCATGGCGTGCCTTGCCCGGCACCGGTAGCAGACAGGCAGGGCACGTGCCTGCATATGCTGCATGGCAAGCCAGCCCTGATGGTCACCTGCCTGCAAGGCAAGGATATTGCGATTCCGGATGTGACGCATATCCAACAAGTGGCTACCACACTGGCGCAGATGCACATTGCCGGAGCAAGTTTCGCACAAGCTGGTGTGAATCAGCGCAACGAAGCCTGGCGAACTGCAACCGCAGAACAGGTTTTGCCCAAGCTTAAGGCGGCGGACAAGGTGATGTTGCAGGCCGAATTGGCCTATCAGCACAGCCTGGATGTGAGTGCTTTGCCCACCGGGGTCATTCATGGCGACTTGTTCCGCGACAATGTGTTGTTCGACGGCGACAAACTGGGCGGCTTCATTGATTTCTATTACGCATGTCACGACATTCTGTTGTATGACGTTGCGATTGCCGTGAACGAATGGTGCTTGCATCATAATGGGCCGGATCTTGGCTTGATAGACGAAGATAAAATGCAGGTGTTTCTGGATGCTTACCAAAGTGTGCGGCCTTTTGCGCCACACGAATGGAAACTGTGGCTGGCCATGCTGCGCCGTGCGTCGTTACGTTTCTGGCTGTCACGCCTGTATGATTTCTACTTTCCGCAGGATGGTGAGTTGACCCACACCAAAGACCCGAACCATTTCAAGAACCTGTTGCAGCAGTATCTGGATATGGCAGTCGATTTAGGTGAATAAAGGGAGTTAAGGGAAAAATGGCGATTCTGGAATCTCGCACACAAACGGGCGTTAGCTGGGTCAAAGAAAGTCTGGCCTTGTTCAGGCAATCTCCACGCAAATGGTTGCTGCTGGCACTGGCTTACATCGGTTTTTTCATTATGATGCCATCCATGCCGGGCTTGCAGGTTATGGCGTTCGTGACTATTCTGCTGTGGCCGGTATTCATTGTGTTTGCCATGGCTTTGTATAGGGACGCAGACAAAGGTCAGCGACAGACATTGGCCGAGGTGTGGGCGGGCATTAAGCCCAAAGTATCGCAACTGGCGATGATTGGCCTGTTGTGCCTGGTTTACGGTACACTGATAGGCCTCTTTATGAATGCGGACTGGGAAGGGCTGATTAAAGTCGCCGAGCAAAAAACAGCAATGACCGAAACGCGCGCTGCGCTTGTTATGCAGAAAATGCTGCCGGTCATGCTCAAGCTTAGCTTGTTCTTGCTGCCGCTACTGATTGCCACCTGGTTTTCACCCATGCTGGTGGCATTTAACAATTATCCCGTGCTGAAAGCGGTTAAATCCAGTGTTGCCGGCTGCTTGCAGTATGTGGTGGCCATGACAGTGGCGTGGCTGCTACTGACGGTAGGCATAGTCAGTGTGATGTTAGGGCTGGGTATCCTGCTGGGTGTGATTGGTGCATTTATTCCCGCAGTGGCGCAGATTTTTACGCCTGCACTGCTGTTTATGAGCCTGCTGGTAGCCACAGCGCTGATGCTGGCGTATCAGTATGTCAGTTATCGTGATGTGTTTCGCGCTGCGCCACAGGGTTAAAGGCGCTTAAAACTTTTCGAGTTTGGCGTATTCCATCGCCAGACTCTTCATGCCTTCGCGGCCAAAATTCACCTTAATCACCAGATTGTCCGCATTGCCTTCATAGCTCACTACCACGCCTTCGCCAAATTTGGCATGACGCACGCCTTGCCCGATCTTGAAAGGGTAGCCGCTGCTGGTGGGGGCAATGCTGACGCTGGCATAGGGTTTAGGCGCGGCACGGCTGTTCAGGCGTTTCAATAAACTATCCGGAATCTCATCCAGAAAGCGTGAGGCGATGCCATAACGCACCTGCCCATGCAGCATGCGGCTTTGCGCATAGCTCAAGTACAGGCGTTGCCGGGCGCGCGTCACCGCTACGTACATCAGGCGGCGTTCTTCTTCCAGCCCGCCATGTTCATAGGCGGCCTGCTCATGCGGGAACAAGCCTTCTTCCAGCCCGCTGATGAACACGGTATTAAATTCCAGCCCTTTGGCGGCATGTACCGTCATCAACTGCAGGGCTTCGCGCCCGACTTCGGCTTGATGCTCGCCGGCTTCCAGGCTGGCATGGTTCAGGAACTGCGTCATGATGTCGAGTTCTTCATCCACATTATGGTGATTGCCAAAATCCTGATTAGTGAAGGCGACTGCGGCGGTGACTAGCTCTTCCAGGTTCTCGATGCGGTCTTCGCCTTCTTTCTCGTTTTGGTAATGCGCCTTCAGGCCGGATAGTGTCGTTGCCAGTTCTACCGTTTCCGCCAGCGAAACGCCATAGGCCTGGTCTACCATATGGCGAATCAGGCCAACGAACCCTTCTATCCCCTTGGCTCCTGCTTTCCCTTCGCCCACCTTGTTGACGGCGGCTTGCCATAGGCTGCAGTTTTGCTGTTGCGCCGCTTCCTGTAATTGTTCCAGACTACGCGCGCCGATGCCGCGCGCGGGGAAATTGATGACACGCAACAGCGCGGTATCATCATTGGCGTTGGCGATCAGGCGCATATAAGCCAGCGCGTGTTTGATCTCCGCACGCTCAAAAAAGCGCAGGCCGCCATAGACGCGATACGGCAAATTGGCAGTGAACAGCGTATGTTCCAGAATGCGGGATTGCGCATTGCTGCGATAAAGCAAGGCGATGTCGCCTAGCTCGATGCCTTCACGGTGCAGCATGCTGATCTCATCCACAATGTACTGCGCCTCTTCGGTATCGTTATAGGCCTCATACACGCGCACCGGCTCGCCCTTGCCGGCCGATGTCCACAGGTTCTTGCCCAGCCTGTCCTTGTTGTGGGCGATGATGGCATTGGCCGCATCCAGAATGTTGCTGTGGCTGCGATAGTTTTCTTCCAGTTTCACGATATTCTGCACCGCAAAGTCGCGCTGGAAATCCGCCATGTTGCCGACACGGGCACCGCGAAAGGCATAAATACTCTGGTCGTCATCCCCCACGGCAAACAGGCTATTCTCTTGTCCGGCCAGCAGTTTCAGCCACAGGTATTGCAGGCGGTTGGTGTCCTGGAACTCATCCACCAGAATGTAGCGGAAACGGCTCTGGTAATGGCTGCGGATACGCGCATCGCGTTCCAGCAGCTCATAACAGCGCAATAACAGTTCGGCAAAATCGGCCACGCCATCACGGTTACATTGCGCGTCATAGGCCTCGTAAATCTCGCGCAGCTTTTGCGAATGTGCGTCATAAGCCTCCACCTGATATGCGCGTAGGCCTTCCTCCTTGCAGCTGTTGATGTAACCCATCACTTGCTTGGACGGATATTTCTCGTCGTCCACGTTCATGGCTTTCATCACGCGCTTGATGGCAGAAAGCTGGTCGGCGGTATCCAGAATCTGGAACGTGCTGGGCAAGCCCGCCTCGCGGTGGTGCGCGCGCAGCAAACGGTTACACAAGCCGTGGAATGTGCCCACCCACATGCCGCGCGTGTTGATGGGCAGCATCGAAGTCAGGCGCGTCAGCATCTCCTTGGCGGCCTTGTTGGTAAAAGTCACCGCCAACAAGCCCATGGGGGATACCTGCCCGGTCTGTATCAGCCAGGCGATGCGGGTGGTGAGTACACGCGTTTTGCCGCTGCCGGCGCCAGCCAGAATCAGTGCGGATTGGTTGGGTAAAGTGACCGCCTCAAGCTGTTTGTCATTGAGGCCGTTGAGGATATTTTGCTCGCTTTGCATGTCAATATTATCGCATGCAGTAACTGAAAAAACGGATACAAAAATTTACAAAAGGTTACAAAAATACTGTGAACCAACTGCAATACCAAGCGTTCTAAGAGGCATGGTAGCGGAGTTCTGAACTTTCGTTATCTTTCCGCTTCTTTCCTCCCTGAGCGGAAGCCGTTATGCGGGCTCTGACCTCACTTTTTACGGCAATGCATTACATTTTATGGGGTGGGATGCAAGACAGACTTTGCAGTGAATGGTTATTCCCTTCACAAAAAGGCTAACACAGCAGACCGACCATAAAATGAATGCCCAAAGGGTTGTGTTTAGTTTGAGCGTTCACGTTGTTACATCGTTCGGCTTCGTAGAGCAACTACGACCTTCGCGATGTGCCTAGTGCCCATCTCAAACTAAACAGCAACATTGTTCGCAAAAAGTGAGGTCAGAGCCCGCTAGGCACTTGCCCCGATCTTTCCCCTTGATCGGGGCTTTTTTTTGCTTGTGCGTATGTTCATTATGAAATCTAATGCCCTGCAAGGCAAGCGGGATGCGGCTTTCAGGCCGATGGTTTGCATAATGAAGATTTAGGCAATAAAAAACCCGCCGAAGGAGGGTTGATTTTGCGCTAGTGACATTATCCTTTTGATTTTTTCATCATATACATCAGCGAGTCGCCATCTGCTAGCAGTTCATCAATCATAGGGCGCTTCTCGGCATTGAACTCCACGATACCAAAAGAGAATGTCACATCGTACCCGCGTTGTGCTTCTTGATTGTATTTCTTCAATGAGCGGCTGAATCTCCCGATGACTTCTTCTGCTTGCTGCTTAGTGGTATTCGTGAGTAAGACGGTAAACTCATCACCTCCCAAGCGTGCAAACAGGTCTGAATCCCGGAACAGGTTCTTCATTTGACTGGCAAAGGCCATTAATGCGTGATCACCTTCTGCGTGTCCAAACTTGTCGTTGATGGGTTTGAGCTTGTCTAGATCCATAAAAACAAGCGCGGCAGGAATTTTTTGTCTGGCACAGATGTTCAAGCTATGTTGGGCAAGCATCATAAAACCGCGCCGATTGGAGATGTTGGTTAACTCGTCCAGTGTCGCCAGTTGAACGGCTGCAAGTTCCCGCTCTACCATGGCCCCGAGGTCTCTTAATGCTTCGATGTCTTCCTTTTCGAAGCTTCTTGGCTTCTGGTCAATAATACAAAGTGTTCCAAGCTTGTGGCCATTTAGAGAGAGCGGGCACCCGGCATAAAAACGAATATTCGGTTCGTTGACGACCAACGGATTGTCTGCAAAGCGTTGGTCCTCTAAGGTATTGGGGATGACGAATACGCTGTTGTCGAGTATGGTATGGCCACAAAATGAAACTTCACGGGATGTTTCACTGGCGTCCAGGCCAACGCAGGACTTGAACCATTGACGGGTTTCGTCCACGAGACTAACGAGCGCAATAGGCACCCCGAACATCCGTTTTGCCATACGTGTCAGCCGATCAAAACGTTCTTCCTGCGGGGTATCTAGGATATCGAGCGACCTGAGCGTCTCGAGCCGAGTTTGTTCATCTCTTGGAATGTCTGGTTTTTTCAATTCACCACTCTGTGTTTGATTTCAATGGTATTTAAACAAGCGTTAGATTTTTTTATTTTCAGCCAATACGTTATACCAAATAATAGAAGAAGCAAAATATTGAGCAATCGCTGCTTGGTTATACATCATTATATTGGTTACGCATGCGCGCGTTCATTATGAAATCGATTGCCTTGTAAGGCAAGCAGGACGCGGCTTGCAGGCCGATGACTTTGTAATGAAGATTTGAGCAATAAAAAACCCGCCGAAGCGGGTTTTTTGTGGAGTGCTTGTTAGGGCATTTCAACTTCAATGCGAAGGTGAGGCTAGGCAGTGAGCCATTTGCAACGCAGGCAGTACGTGTTTGTACGACTAGGCGCAAATGGCGATACCAACAACGCATCACCGATGCAGTGACAGTTGAAATTACATCATTCCACCCATGCCACCCATTCCACCGCCCATATCCGGCATTGCTGGCGCGTCGTCTTTTGGCAACTCAGCTACCATGCAGTCGGTCGTCAGCATCAAGCCAGCCACAGAAGCTGCGTTTTGCAGTGCAGAGCGGGTTACTTTGGTTGGATCCAGCACGCCCATTTCTACCATGTCGCCATAGGTTTCGTTAGCAGCGTTGTAACCGTAGTTGCCTTTGCCGGCCGCTACGTTATTAACCACGACTGATGGTTCATCACCCGCGTTGGCCACGATCTGGCGCAGTGGTTCTTCCACAGCGCGCAATACGATTTTGATACCGGCTTCTTGATCCAGGTTATCACCTTTCACTTTGGCAATCGCGTCACGTGCACGAATCAGTGCTACGCCACCGCCAGCCACGATACCTTCTTCCACCGCAGCGCGAGTTGCGTGCAATGCATCTTCCACGCGGGCTTTTTTCTCTTTCATTTCGATTTCGGTCGTTGCGCCCACTTTGATCACGGCAACACCGCCAGCCAGTTTGGCTACGCGCTCTTGCAGTTTCTCTTTGTCGTAGTCGCTGGTCGCTTCTTCGATTTGGGTCTTGATTTGACCGATACGTGATTTGATATTGCCTTCGTGTCCAGCACCGTCGATGATGATGGTGTTTTCTTTGCCCACTTCGATGCGTTTGGCAGAACCCAGGTCTTCCAGTTTCACGTTTTCCAGTTTCAGGCCAACTTCTTCAGCAATCACGGTACCACCAGTCAGGATAGCGATATCTTCCAGCATGGCTTTACGACGGTCACCAAAGCCTGGCGCTTTTACTGCAACAGTTTTCAGGATGCCGCGGATGTTGTTGACCACCAAGGTTGCCAATGCTTCGCCATCTACGTCTTCGGCGATGATCAATAATGGGCGGCCAGATTTAGCCACTTGCTCCAGCGCTGGCAGCAAGTCACGGATATTGCTGATTTTCTTGTCGTGCAACAATACGAAAGGGTTGTCCATCAGCGCGATCTGGCGCTCGGCATTGTTGATGAAATATGGAGACAAATAACCGCGGTCGAACTGCATGCCTTCCACCACGTCCAGTTCGTTGCTCAGGCCAGAGCCGTCTTCCACGGTAATCACGCCTTCTTTACCCACTTTGTCCATTGCATCGGCAATGATTTGGCCGATAGATGCGTCAGAGTTTGCGGAGATGGTGCCTACTTGTGCGATTTCTTTGCTGGTGGCACATGGTTTGGATTGGGATTTCAGGTTTTCAATCGCTGCTTCAACCGCTTTGTCGATACCGCGTTTCAAGTCCATTGGGTTCATGCCTGCCGCTACGGATTTCATGCCTTCGCGGATGATGGCTTGTGCCAGCACTGTCGCAGTCGTTGTACCGTCACCAGCGGTGTCAGAAGTTTTGGAAGCGACTTCTTTTACCATCTGTGCGCCCATGTTTTCGAACTTGTCTTTCAATTCGATTTCTTTGGCGACAGAAACACCGTCCTTAGTGATGGTGGGTGCGCCGAATGAGCGCTCCAACACGACATTGCGGCCTTTAGGGCCCAAGGTCACTTTTACTGCATTGGCGAGTACGTTCACGCCATTAACCATTTTTTGGCGAACGTCATCGCCGAATCTTACGTCTTTTGCTGCCATTTAAATTCTCCTAAAAATTCCTGTGAATGTCTTATTCAACAATCGCCATAATGTCTTCTTCGCGCATCACCAACAGCTCTTCGCCGTCCACCTTGACGGTTTGGCCTGCGTATTTGCCGAACAACACTTTGTCGCCAACCTTTACATCCAAGGCGATGATTTTGCCGTTTTCATCTCTTTTACCATTGCCCACTGCTTGTACTACACCTTGATCAGGTTTTTCGGTTGCAGAATCCGGAATCACAATGCCAGATGCCGTTGTACGCTCTTCTGCAGCGCGTTTTACAATCACGCGGTCGTGTAATGGACGAATTTTCATTCAGAATCTCCTAAGATTATGTTTAAATTAAAACTCTTCGTTTGCAGCAACTACAAACGATTGAAATCACGTTGAAATCAAAGCCGCGATTTTAGCACTCGCTAGCCTAGATTGCTAATATTTGGATGAGAATCTTGATTTTCAAGTGTTCTCAAGCAATTTTTTAAGGTTTAAAACGAATTGACCGAACAAAATCAGCCAGTTGGATTTGCCAATGTAAGTATCCAGCAACTCAATCTCAGTTATAGCCACGAACAGGATAGGCTGCTGTTCCGTATCGGGTTATGCGATGATTCTGAACTACAGGTGTGGCTTACTTATCGCGTTACCAGAAAAATCTGGCAATTACTGGTTGGCAAAACACCTTTGGCGAGCGCAAATCCCTCTCAGCAGGATGCTACGCCGCAGCAGGCGCTGCAACGCTTTCAGCGAGAGGCGGAAACCATTGAGGCTTTAGGGAAAATGGATTTTACTTCTGAATACCAGCCAAGGGGAAAGGTAAAGAATGATGGACCTATGCTGGCGGTTAAGGCTAGCCTGAATGATGCAAACCCAGATGTGCCTATACTGGATTTGGTGTGCCAGGAGGGCATGACCGTCAACATGAATCTGAACAAGGAGATGGTATTGGCGATTTGCAATATGCTGCAACGCACTGCAAAAGAAGCAGGGTGGAGCGTTGGGGCGCCGGGCCAGGAGCCAGCATCCATGCGCATTGCAGAGGGTGCTGAGATTAAGAAAGTGTTACATTAGATGGATTACATTAAACTTGCCCACAGCGATTTGCATGTCTCCAAAGTGTGTCTGGGCACCATGACCTTTGGCGACCAAAATACGGAAGCGGATGCGCACGAGCAACTCGATTACGCATTAGCACAAGGCATCAATTTTATCGATACCGCGGAGATGTATCCGGTGCCGCCCAAGGCTGAGACGTTTACGCGCACCGAGACCATTATCGGCCCATGGCTTAAAAAGCAGGCCCGCGACAAAATCGTGCTGGCTAGCAAGGTCGCAGGTCGTAACCGCAATATGACCTGGATTCGCGGTGGCGATGATACGCTTAACCGCAAGAACATCCGCTTGGCCATCGAAAGCTCGCTCAAGCGCTTGCAGACCGACTATCTGGATATTTACTACCTGCACTGGCCGGAGCGTAACGTGCCGATTTTCGGGCAATACCAGTTTGACCCCAGCAAAGAAGAAGACAAACAGTGGGAGCCGATTCGAAGCCAGCTCGAGACGCTGGCCGAGTTGATTGGTGAGGGTAAGGTGCGCTACATCGCGCTTTCTAACGAGCAGCCGTGGGGCATCATGGAGTTTTTGCGCGTTGCCAGGCAACATGATCTGCCGCGTATTATCGGCGCACAAAACTGCTACAACCTGATGAATCGCAGCTTCGAATTCGGTATGGCCGAGATTTTTTATCGTGAGAATTTAGCGTTGATGGCTTACTCGCCACTGGCTTTTGGGCACCTCACCGGCAAGTATGTGGATAACCCGCAAGCCAAAGGCCGTGTGACGCAGTTTTTTGGCTACGCACAGCGCTACAGCAAGCCTGGCGTGCCACCTACCAGCGCCGCTTATGCGGCTTTGGCGCGCAAACACGGCCTTACGCCAGCGCAAATGGCGTTGTCATTTGTCATGCATCGCTGGTTCGTCAGCAGCACGGTTATCGGCGCGACATCCATGAGGCAATTGAAAGAGAACATCGATGCCTGGAACACACAACTGCCGCCGGAATTATTGCAGGAAATCGAGCAACTGCATCTGACGATGATGAATCCGGCACCCTAGTGTTTAGAGTGAAATCGCTACCCACCGAGTAAAACACACACTTTAATAATTTTATAGAAAGTTAGTGATGTCCCAACTTCCACCATGTCCACAATGCGGCTCCCAATATACTTACGAAGATGGCGGCTTGTACATCTGCCCGGAATGTGCGCACGAATGGAGCAAAGACGCGGTGACCGAGGCGGGCGAAGCTGCAAAGGTGGTGCGCGATGCCAACGGCAACGTGCTGCAGGATGGCGATACGATTATCGTCATCAAGGATTTGAAAGTGAAAGGCTCTTCTTCGGTAGTGAAGGTGGGTACCAAGGTCAAGAACATCTGGCTGGTGGATGGCGACCATGACATCGATTGCAAGATCGAAGGGTTCGGCGCGATGAAGCTGAAATCGGAATTCGTCAAGAAAGCCTAGTGGACGTATCGAACGGGCGAAAAAAAAGAGACCTTGGCAGGCCTCTTTAAAGTAAGGGTAAAGGGGAGGGGAAGTCCTTTACCTGAGGAAACTTAGTGTTTCTCGCAGTGCTCTTTTTCCGGATGGCATTCTTTGTCGGTAGCGAATGACATGTTGGAGAATACTGCCAAGAAAACGAACAATACAGCTGCAAATTTTTTCATCTTTTTTCCTTTTCGATTTGTTGATTGTTTAAGCCACTTTGCCCTAAGCCCCATTTTGTAGTGCCGGGTCTATGTATGCTAACGACGACCCGGCGAAAAACTTTAGGGGTGACGTTATGTTTTTTTGCTGCAGCCAGAATTGATTAAATAAAGTTTCATTCAGGCAAGTTTTTCCTTTCGAGCGAGATTTTTGATCTCATACAGCATTGCTTATTTGCTGATTTGTCACCATGATGCTATTCGCTATCGTTAGCATTTCATCCGGATGGAAATATCATGAAGTCCTTTCTAAGTATCCTGTTTGTGCTGATGGGGTGGGTCTTGCTGCCAATGCAGGGGTATGCCGCCGTGCAGCCCACGACAATTGAGCAGGCATTTATCGGCTGTAAGACTGCATATCCTGACTCCACACAAGCTGAGGAGCGTCTTGCGTGCTTCGATAATATCCATGTGCCGCACGAAGCTATGGCTGCCCACACAGAGGTGTCGACAGCCGAGTATGGCGATGATTGCATCAATGGCGCGGGAAAGCCTTGTCGCTACCTGGACAGGAAATGGCGTTTGAACAGCAGCGAGAGCAAGGATTGGAGCGATCTTGAGACGCATCGGCTAAATTATCTGACGGTGACGCAAACCTCAACCCCTAATCAGCGCCCCAATTCACATTCGATCCCTGCTACCGAATCACGCGGACTGGATAATCATGATTTGAACTTCCAGCTCAGCTTCAAGACCGAGCTGATGCGCAGCATCCCGTGGGTGCGCGATTTTCCACGTGTCGAGACTTCCAGGATATGGGCTGCGTATACGCAGCAATCCTATTGGCAGGTGTTCGACAGCGGCAAATCGCGGCCAATGCGTGAGCACAACTTTGCGCCGGAGCTGATTCTATCCCTTGGACTGGACAACAAACAGAATGGGGAGCGCAAAGCTTTTCTGCCGCGCATGGCCAATATCGGGTTGATACACGAATCCAACGGCCGTTCACTGCCCATCTCGCGCAGCTGGAACCGTCTGTATGTCGAATCGGCGTGGGAGCTGAGCGATAATCTCACCATGTCGGTACGGCCTTGGTGGCGTATCCCAGAAGGAAAAAGCAAAGATGACAACCCTGATATTTCGAGATATCTGGGTTATGGCGATGTCCGGTTCCACTGGGATAGCATCGACAGCAGCTTTGCCGCCAATTTGCTGCTGCGCAACAACCTGCGGCGCGACAATAAAGGGTTTGCCAAACTCGATTTGCAGTTCCAGCCGCTGGAACGTGATAACGTGAAGCTACACCTGATGCTGTCAGATGGTTATGGCGAATCGCTGATCGACTATAACCATTCGCAAACTGTATTGGGGCTCGGCGTCTCCATCGGCGAATAGTGCTTCTACGCGCATGTGTTTCATTGGTTAAATCGCTGCCTTGAAAGCCAATTCCCGCGCGGCTTCCAGGGCAGTCATGTGCGCAATGAAGTGATTTGGCAGGTGTGGAGTGGTTTTGCCATGGATGATGGAAGTTGAAAATAAATCAGATATTTGCTTTATTTGCTTGCTAATCTGACAAATAAAGTGCATAGTGCGCGAGCGATTCTTAAGCGATGTTGTTGCTGTCTGGTGCTGTACCCGTTATTGTTGGTATTTCTTCCTTCATCACCCTGTCTTGAATTTCGCCTCCAAGGGAAATCCCTTTTTTGTTTATTTGTTATTTATTAAGGATATAGATATGGCTACAGGCGTAGTGAAGTGGTTCAATGATTCAAAAGGTTTTGGTTTCATCACCCCAGATGGTGGCGGTCAAGATTTGTTTGCACATTTTTCGGCAATTCAAAGCAGCGGCTTTAAAACGCTGAAAGAAAACCAACGCGTCAGCTTTGACATTACTACTGGCCCGAAAGGCCAGCAGGCTTCAAACATTCGCGAAGCGGAATAATTTTAGCCTTTCGGCATTTCTCTTGAGAAATGCCTACCAGAAAAAGCCCTGGTTAATCCGGGGCTTTCTTCTTTTTATCACCTAATAGGAATGGATGCTATGGCTAAAGAAGAACTGATAGAAATGAATGGCACGGTTGCCGAGGTGTTGCCGGATTCACGTTTTCGCGTGACACTGGAGAATGGTCATGAGATTGTGGCCTATACTGGAGGCAAGATGCGCAAGCACCACATCCGCATATTGGCTGGCGATAAGGTGATGCTGGAAATGTCGCCTTATGATGTTTCCAAAGGCCGTATCATGTTCAGGCACCTGGAGCCGCGAAGTGGCGCCGCGCCACAACAAAGGCGCCGTTATTAAGCAGTCGTTGTCGGGCGGTTGTTGAAAAACTGAATCGGCTGCGGCTGCGGTATCTGCAAAATGTGTTTACGCAGCTTGCCCATCACGTGCATCTCACACGGTTTACAGTCAAATTTTAGCGTGTAGCGGTCGTTACCGCTGATGAGCGTCATCGGTTCTGCTGTTACGGTGCCTTGCACGCCAATCACCCCTTTGGCTTCTTTCGGGCACAGGCCGTGGCTATAGCGCAGGCAGTGCTTGGTAATCATCAACGGTACTTCGCCCAATTCTTCATTGGCCTCGTAGGCTTTCGCAATCAATTTCACGCCATGTTTTTCATAGAAGGCACGTGCTTTTTGGTTGTACACGTTAGCCAGATAGCTCAAGGTGTCGGTTGGGTAAATGGCGGGGGGCTCAGCGGGCTTGCGCTGTGGCGGGCGTTGATAGCCCAGACGGCGAATCTCCGCGAGTTGTTCCATCGCATCACGCCGCAGGTTGTTGATAAGCGAGGCGGGAACGAACCAGGGTTGCGGGGCTTTAAGGCTGATTTTCTTCGCGGCAAAATCCGTATGACCCAACTTGCCCAAGTTTTCGCGTAGTGAGGCTTCCGCTTTCCCCACATTTTGCGCGGCTTGTTTTTCTGCCACACATTCGGCATGTGCGCTAAAGCCATCTTCATCAGTTACAGTCAGCGCAAAACCATTGCGCGTTTCGCGCAGCACCATGTCCACTGCAATCTTGCGCGTGGCGGAATCTTTCTCCAGCAGGCGCATAAAGGCGTGGTCGCGATTGCGGTAAATAGTCATGTTGCGGGTAATGCCTTCTGGCATCTCATTGGGGAGGATGCGTTGCGTATGTTTGTCCAGACGCTGGATGGTATTGGCACGCAATCCCACCAGTTCTTTATGTACGTCAAAGAAACACACACCATCACCGTTATGCAACTCGATTTCGGTAGTAATATCAATGAAATCCTTGCCCACTTTGCTGATTTTCCCCAGTTCCTCGCCCGCGAACTTGGGCGTGTCGAACGCACCGATGTCGGCTTGGCGGCCATGGGTGAAGTAATCCGTCGCGCTGCGGTTAAAGGTCTTTTCCGGCTGCGGCATAAAGGTGTAACTACTTGTACCGGAAGAAGATTTTTTATGCCCATTATTTTGTGAATCTTGGGGCATTTCTTCCAGAATCCCATCTAACAGGCGTCGGTAGTAAGCCGTGGCGTTCTTGACGTAAGGCAGGTCTTTATAGCGACCTTCGATCTTGAATGAACTCACGCCCGCGTCAACCAAGGCACGCAGGTTGGCGCTCTGGTCGTTATCTTTCAGCGAAAGGAAATGCTTGTCCTTGCCAATGATGCGGCCTTTTTGGTCTTCCAGCGTGTAAGGCAGACGGCATTCCTGCGAGCACTCGCCGCGGTTGGCGCTACGGCCGGTGTGGGCATGGCTGATAAAGCACTGGCCGCTAAATGCGACACACAAAGCTCCGTGGATGAAGTACTCCAGATTACAGCTGGTCTGCGCAGTGATTTGCCGGATGGTCTGCAAATCCATCTCACGCGCCAGCACGATCTGGCTGAACCCGACCTGATCCAAAAACACGGCTTTTTCCACCGTGCGAATATCGGTCTGCGTGCTGGCATGCAGCTGAATCGGCGGCAAATCGATCTCCAGCAATCCCATGTCTTGAACGATGAGGGCGTCCGCGCCCGCTTCGTACATCTGCCACATGAGCTGCTGTGCGCCTTCTAGCTCGTTATCATGAAAGATAGTGTTGAACGCCACGAACACTTTTGCGTTGAACTTATGCGCATGCCTGGCAAGGCGTGCAATGTCAGCCACCTCGTTGGCGGCCTTGGCGCGCGCACCGAATGCCGGGCCGCCGATATAGACAGCATCTGCCCCGTGATTGATCGCCTCAATGCCGAAATCGGCATTCTTGGCCGGGGAGAGTAGTTCCAGATGGTTACGAGCGTGTTGCATGCACTGAGCGTTTAACTAAAACCATGATTTTACTAAAGTTCTTGGTATGTTGCGTGAAAACATCGGATTCATCGTACAATTTCGGCATGACGAACCAACAATTGATTCAACGCAGCTTAACCGCAGTGTGGCATCCGTGCACGCAAATGAAGCAGCATGAGCAGTATCCGCTGGTGCCGATTCAGCGCGGCGAAGGTGTGTGGCTGTACGATTTTGAAGGCAAGCGTTATTTGGATGCAGTGAGCAGTTGGTGGACGAATCTGTTCGGTCACAACAATCCGCGTATCAAAGATGCCATCAAGCATCAGTTGGACACGCTGGAACATGTGATGCTGGCGGGGTTCACGCATCAGCCAGTGATTGAGCTCTCGGAGAAACTAGGCAGGCTAACCGGTCTTGGGCATGCGTTTTACGGCAGCGATGGCGCCAGCGCAACTGAAATTGCGTTGAAGATGAGTTTTCACTTCTGGCGTAACTCGGGGAAGTCCGGCAAGAACAAGTTCATTAGTTTGAAAAACAGTTACCACGGCGAGACACTAGGGGCGTTGGGCGTGACCGATGTGACGATTTTCAAGGATACTTATGCGGCACTACTTACCCAATCGACTCAAGCGCCCAGTCCGGATTGGCGTTTGGCTGAGCAAGGCGAGTCGCCGGAACAGTTTGCTTTGCGCTGTGCAGATGCGTTGGAACGCTATGTCGCCGCCCATGCTGATGAATTGGCTGCATTCATCATCGAGCCTTTGGTGCAATGTGCAGCGGGTATGGGCATGTATCATCCGGTGTATTTGCAACGTGCCAAGGAGATATGTGATCGTTATCAGGTGCATTTGATTGCAGACGAGATTGCCGTCGGATTTGGTCGCACCGGGACGATGTTTGCATGCGAGAGCGCACAGATTCGACCGGATTTCATGTGCCTGTCCAAAGGCATCACCGGCGGGTATTTGCCGCTCTCGGTAGTGCTGACAACCGATGCGATTTATCAGGTGTTCTATCATGACGAGGTGACGAAAGGCTTTTTGCATAGCCATAGCTATACGGGCAACCCGCTGGCGTGCAGCGCGGCGTTGGCAACTTTGGCCATATTTGAGCGCGACGATGTTTTGCAAAAGAACCGGCAGAAAGCCGAATTCATCAACACGGAAATGCAAGCGCTCACGCGCTTGCCTATCCAGTACTTGCGTCAGCAGGGCATGATATGGGCGTTTGATGTAGTGACGGACAACCCCGATTTTTCCAAGGCCTGTTATGCCAACGCGTTGGCGCAAGGCCTGCTGCTGCGCCCGATAAGCAATACAGTGTATTTCATGCCGCCATATACGATTACGCAAGATGAAATCGAATATGCCCTGCAAGCCAGCATTCATGCGGTATCCAGAGCAATAAAATGAAGAGAACATTCACTTTTATTTTGCTGTTTTTGAGCTTTTCTGCACGCGCAGAGTTGCCTGCGACAGTGGCTGATGCGCTGAAGAAGGCGGGGATTCCGCAGCAAAATGTGAGTGTTTACGTGCAAGCGGTGGATAACGATAGGCCGATTCTCAGCCACAACGCGGGCAAATCCATGAACCCGGCGTCGGTGATGAAACTGGTGACCACCCATGCCGGGCTGGATCTGCTCGGCCCGGCTTATCGCTGGAAGACCGAGGTATATCGCGATGGTGCGATCAATAACGGCGTGCTGGACGGGAACCTGATCATCAAGGGTTATGGCGACCCAAGCTTCAAACCGCAAGAGTTCTGGCGATTGTTGATGGGGGTGCAGCAAGCTGACATCAAGGAAGTCAAAGGTGATTTGCTCATTGATAAAAGCGTATTTTCCAAAACCGTGGGCAGCCGCGATACGTTCGATGGCGAAACCTGGCGCGCTTACAACGCCATGCCAAGCGCGTTTCTGGTGAATGGACGCAATACGAGTTTCAAATTCACGGCAGATGAAGCGGGTGTCAATATCCATCAGGAATTCGAGCTGGCGGAAGTGCAAATCGTCAACAATATGAAGCTGGCACAAGGCGCTTGCGGCGAATGGCGCAGCCGCTTTGGTTATACGGTGAACCCTGCGCAGGATAAAGCGATCGTGACGTTTAGCGGCGCGTTCTCGCCGGATTGTGGCGAGCGTTATCTGGAATTGAGCGTGTTCGACGACGAAAAATATGCCTTTTTTACTTTCAGAAAATTATGGCGCGAATTGGGCGGAAAATTTACTGGTAGCATGAAAGTGCAAGAAACGCCTTCGGTGGCAACAAAAGTGCTGGAGCAATTTTCCGACCCGCTTGGTTATGCGATTCGCGACATCAATAAATGGAGCAACAACCTGATGGCGCGTCAGTTGCTGCTGACGATCGCGGCCGAAAAGCATAGTACGCCAGCGACCGAGGCCAAAGGGTTTGCCGCCATCAAAACTTGGCTGTTTGCCAAAGGCATGGTGTTCGATGAATTGATTATCGAAAACGGCTCCGGTTTGTCGCGCGTTGAGCGCATTAGTGCCGAGCATTTGGGGCAGATGCTGGTGAGCGCTTTCCGCAGCCCTGTGATGCCGGAGCTGATGGCTTCGCTGCCGATTCTGGCGCAGGATGGCACCATCAAGAAACGCCTGAACGATAGCCAGACAAATGGACGCGCGCATCTCAAGACGGGCTCATTGAATGGCGTGAATGCGATTGCCGGATACGCGATTGATGCTAATAACCATCGTCATGTGCTGGTGATGTTGGTGAACCATCCCAAAGCGGCAGCAACTAAAGCTGCCCAAGATGCGCTGATAGAGTGGGTTCACCAACAGCCATAACGGCGGCGGCTTAGCGCATTTTGCGGTATCATACGTTTTTTGCAAAAACAGACGGGCAACGACAATGCGCAGCTTATGGATCGCTTTGGTTTGCATGCTGACACTCGGGGCATGCCAGGCTGAAACCACGAACTCAACCAATCAGGAAAAATCCGCAATGACCAATATCACCGAATTACAAAAGATCGACACTCAGGTAGGTGCCGGACGCGAAGCCGAGCCAGGCTTTAACATTACCGTGCATTACACAGGCTGGCTGTATGATGCCAATGCCGAGGATCACAAAGGCAGCAAGTTTGACAGCAGCCTGGATAGAAAAGAGCCGTTTAACTTTTTCCTGGGTGCGGGGCAAGTGATTCAAGGCTGGGATGAAGGCTTTGCCGGTATGAAAATTGGTGGCAAGCGCACGCTGGTTATCCCGCCGGAAATGGGTTACGGCGCTCGCGGCGCAGGTGGTGTGATTCCGCCAAATGCCACACTAGTTTTCGATGTAGAGCTTTTGGACGTTAAATAATGAAGGTGTCTGTTAAATGGGTAGATAACGTCTGCTTTATGGGCGAATCCGAAACCGGCCATGCGGTGGTGCTGGATGGCGCACCGGAGATGGGAGGGCGCAACATCGGCATGCGGCCGATGGAGATGCTGCTGATCGGCATGGGCGGCTGTACCTCGTTTGATGTGGTGACGATACTGAAAAAGGCGCGCCAGAAAGTGACGGATTGCGTGGCCGAAATTCAAGCCGAGCGGGCAAATGAGATTCCCAAAGTGTTCACCAAGATCCACGTCCACTTTGTGGTGACAGGCGATGCGCTTAACGAAACGCAAGTTGAACGTGCCATCAAGTTGTCCGCCGAGAAGTACTGTTCGGCCTCCATCATGCTGGGTAAAGCCTGCGAAATCACCCACGATTTCGAGATCAGGCAAGTCAGTTTCGAGTAAGTTAAAAAGGGCGCTTGGATGCGCCCTTTTTTGATGCTTTTCTCGGACTGAATTTTCATTGCATAAACTATCGGCCTGGAAGCCGCATCTGGATTGGCTTCCGGAGCATCTGTTTTTACAATGAATGCGTGCGCATGCGATACATGATTCTGAAATTTATCCGGCGGTGATGATCTTGACCTGAAGTGGTTGTTCGTCTTCCAGCACGTCCAATAAACGGTCTACGTTAGGGTGTTTGCCTGGGCAGTTTTCGGCATCTTCGGTATGCTCACAATAAAGCGCCAAGCCTTCCACGGCGGCATCCATACTGATTTCACCAAACATTTTATAGAGGTGGTTGTAGACCTTGAGCGAACCTTGGCTGCCCGGTTTGTTCTCGATGATGCCTGCGGCTTTACCGTCCGGGTAGAAAAGCTCAATACGCTGAATGTGTTCTGCGCTCTCCAGTGTGAGCAAAATGTCGCTGAATTTCTGCATGCTTGAAGACTTACCTCACTATACCGCTGATGGCTTCATCATACCTCTAAAACAGCTGCTGTAAACACCTTTTATCTAAAAATAATAGGCGGTTTTGGTCATAACCTTGGACGCCAGCCGCATGGCAACCTTGACCGGAGGTGGAAGTTCGGCAGCTCCCAGCGTGTTGGCTTCACGGGCGTGCTTGAGTTCATCAGTATGCATCTGTGTAATGATGGCACGCGTTTTGGCATCCTGCGGGGCAAGTTTGTCCAGATGGCCTTGCAGATGCTGGCCGACCTGGCGCTCGGTTTCGGCCAAAAAGCCGAGATTCCATTTGTCACCTATCTTGCCAGCCAAGGCGCCCAGGGCAAAGCTGGCGGTAAACCAGAACGGGTTGAGCAGGCTTTTGCGCCCACCCAGTTCCTCGATGCGGCTTTCACACCAGGCCAGGTGTTCTACCTCTTCATGCGCTGCTTCTTTCAGGGAGTCGACGATGTGCGGCGTTTTGCAGGTAATGGCCTGGCCGCTATACAATGCCTGGGCACAGACTTCGCCTACGTGATTGATGCGCATCAGCGCAGCGGCATGGGCTTTTTCCTCGGCGCTTAATTCAGCTTCCGGTACATTGGCGCTTGGTAGCGGGCGTACGGTATGCGCTTTGGCAAAAACCGTACGCAGGCCGTTATCAAACGTAGTGATGAGGGTGTCAATGTTCATGCTAATAAGTGTATCAAAATCGCAGATATAAAAAACCCTGCCGAAGCAGGGTTCATATTATTTTTTCACCTTGTTGTCGGAGATTCCAGCCTTCATCTCTTTCACTTCAGGTGCTTTTTGCACCGGCAAACCTTTAAGCTGGTTCATCGCTTGCTGGAACTGGAAGTCATCCGCGCTGGCTGGCTCAATCGGGCCTTTAGGTTCGGCATATTTCCTTTCCTCAGGTTTGTTTTTGATGGCAGCTTTATTGGCATCCTCTGTGTTCTTGATGTCTGCCTTGTCAGTAGGATTGGAGAGATGCTTGCCCAAGTCAGCTTCATGCAGGGTATTGGATGGATCAGAGCCATCTTCCACGATAATGTCCGGCACAATGCCCTTGGCCTGGATGGAGCGGCCGTTCGGTGTGAAATAGCGTGCGGTGGTAAGCTTGATGGCACTGCCGTTGTTCATTGGCAGAATAGTCTGTACTGAGCCTTTGCCAAAACTTTGTATGCCCATGATCGTGGCACGCTTGTGATCCTGCAATGCGCCTGCCACGATTTCGGAGGCTGAAGCCGAGCCGGCATTGACCAGCACCACGATGGGTAATTTCTTGTATTCGTCAGGCAGATTCCGCAGATAATCGGTTTTGCCGCGGCGCGCATAATCACGCGGATCGGCATTTAGCCGCATTTGCGAATCCGCGATGCGTCCTTCGGTATAGACCACAAGGTCATTTGCAGGCAGAAAGGCTGCGGATACGCCAACTGCGGCATCCAGCAGGCCGCCCGGATTGTTGCGTAAATCCAGTACCAGTCCTTTGAGTGGGGCTTTGTTTTGCTCGTGCAGGGCCTTTAGCGTTTTGGCCAAATCTTCTCCGGTGCGATCCTGAAACTGGGTGATACGCACATAGCCGTAATCTTTTTCAATGTATTTGCTTTTTACGCTTTGCGCTTTGATAATGGCGCGGGTCAATGTGAACGTGAGCGGATTCGGTTCGTTCTTACGCAACACGGTCAGCGTGATCTTCGTGTCCGGGGTGCCGCGCATTTTTTTGACTGCGTCATTCAATGTCATACCGCGCACCTGAGTGTCATCTAGTTTCATGATCAGGTCGCCGCTTTTCAGGCCTGCTTTATAGGCTGGGCTGTCCTCAATCGGCGAGACCACCTTCACCAAGCCATCTTCCATCGAAACTTCAATACCCAAGCCACCGAACTCGCCTTGTGTGCCTGCCTGCATGTCCTTGTAGGCATCCGCATCCAGGTAGGCTGAGTGAGGATCCAAGCCCTGTAGCATGCCGGTCAGCGCTTCATTAATGAGCTTTTTGTCTTCTACTGGCTCAACATAATCGCTTTTCACTTTGCCAAAGACTTCGGCAAACACCCGCAGTTCGTCAATCGGCAGTTGCTGTGCCGTCAGTTTCTCTGCCAGCGCAGTAAAGTTGAAGCTGATGAGCACGCCAATGACGATGCCCGAGCCGATAAGACCGATTTTTTCCAGTTTGGACCGCATTAAAATACCTTTAGTTATCAATGAAACGGCACGCATTTTGAGCCTACAATATGAGATAGGTTCATTTTCCGTTATTTCAAGCAAAATGAACAGCTTTGCATGGTTTTTGGAGAGAAAAATGCTTGTTCATCACTTGGAAATCGAGTTCTGTACACAATGCCGCTGGTTAGCGCGTGCAATCTGGCTGACGCAGGAGCTGCTGACAACGTTTGATGGTGACATACAGGCGCTCACCTTGAAACCCGGTACCGGCGGTATCTTTGACGTGCGTCTGGACGGTGTTACGATATTCTCGCGCAAGGCACAAGGCCGACATGTGGATGCGGCAGAGTTAAAGCAGCTGGTGCGCGATGTGATAGACCCGGGACGCAGCCTGGGGCATAGTGACAAAAAAACGACTTAGGGCTAGGGCGATGTGTCATGCTCCAGGCGCTGTGCGCCGTTGTAGCGTTTGGTCCAATAGTCGGCTTGCATATCATCCACGCGCACCGATCCGCCGGCACGCGGCGCGTGGATGAATCTGTTGTTTCCGATGTAGATGCCCACATGCGAGAAAGCTGATTTTAAGGTGTTGAAGAACACCAAGTCGCCAGGCTGCAGTTCGTCCTTCTTGACTGTTTTTCCAATCTGACTGATGGCGCGGGCTGTGGGAGGCAAGGCGATATTAGCCGATTCTCGGAATACGTAACGCACGAAGCCGCTGCAATCGAAGCCGGTTTCAGGCTGGGTTCCGCCGTATTGATACTTGATGCCGGTCAGGCTCAGGGCGTTTAGCAGGATTTCACTGGCTTTGGTGCGCCAGCTATGTTCCGGTTCTATCGCTGCTTGGTTGCTTGCCGTATCTTCAAGCACTAGTTCTTCCGCCAGAGACACATGTTGCCAGCCCATTACCAGCAAAAACAGGAAAATCTTTTTCATTAAAACTCGAACACCAAAAAACAAAAAACCTACCTGGCGTATGTCAGGCAGGTTATCCGGATCAGGATTACTGTTTAGCCATGGCGTTTTTGATCAGGCCGATGATCGCTAACAATACGCCACCACCTACGCCACCGCCAGCCACTTGGCTGATGATGGAGCCAATATCCATGCCACCTGCTGCTGCTGCACCACCCATGCCCAAAGCGCCCAGAATCTGGCCACCCACGCCGCCACCCAGTACCCCGATGACGGAATTTAATGCCGTGCCCAAGCTGGCATTTTTCATCAGGTTTCCGGCAATATTGCCACCTACTGCACCGCTAATTAACTGAATAATAAGGCTTAAATCCATCGCATTCTCCCTAGCATTGACGAAATAAAACACCTGGTTACCGCTAACTTAAACCGCCAGTCTTGCTTGACAGCAGCGATAGGCTAACAGGCTAGCGCCGTTAGCACAATACTTTGGTTAGAAATAATGATCATTTGGGATGAATTGTTGCGCTGTACGCATGCATGCGTACCACCATATGGGATAATTCGCCTATGTCACAATCATCACAGATCCAGCAGGTTTTTCAGGTGGGCGGCGCTTTGTCGCAAACTATTGGCAATTATTCGTCGCGCGGCCAGCAAGTGGAGATGGCGCTGGCGGTGGAAGATGCCATACAACATCATAAGCAACTGGTTGCCGAAGCTGGTACGGGTACGGGTAAAACTTTTGCCTATCTTGTTCCGGCGCTGCTTGCTGGCGGCAAGGTGATTATCTCCACCGGTACCAAAACCTTGCAGGATCAGCTATTCAACCGCGATCTGCCCAATGTGCGCGATGCGCTGAAAGTGCCAGTAACCGCCTGCATGCTCAAGGGGCGCGCTAATTATGTCTGTCATCATCACTTGGAGCGTGCTTTGCAGGATGGCCGCTTTGCCTCCCGGGATGATGCGCGTTACGTGCAAATCATCAAGACATTTGCGGAGCACAGCAAAACCGGTGACAAGGCCGAATTGACCGAAGTGCCGGAGAACGCCACCGTTTGGCAGAACGTGACTTCCACGCGTGAGAATTGCCTGGGGCAGGATTGCGCCTATTACAAGGACTGCTTTGTGATGGAGGCGCGCAAAAAGGCGCTGGCAGCCGATGTGGTGGTAGTGAACCATCATTTGTTCTTTGCCGATGTGATGCTGCGCGACGAAGGGGTCTCTGAGCTGTTGCCCAGCGCCAACACGGTGATTTTTGACGAAGCGCATCAATTGCCGGATGTGGCCGGACTATTTTTTGGCGAAGATATTTCAACCTCGCAACTCATGGAGCTGTGCCGAGATAGCAACATGGCGCATCTCAGCCTGGCTAAGGATTGCGTCGCGCTGGGCGAGGCGATTCCCGTGCTGGAAAAAGCCTGCCGCGATTTTCGTCTGGTGTTCGCTTACGAAGGCTCGCGGCTGCCGGTACAGAAAGCACTGGCTTTAAAAGGCTTTGATGAGGCTTACAAAGCCATGCAAGCCAAGTTGCTGGAATTGACGCAAGTGCTGGAAAGCCAATCGGCGCGCGACCCGCAGCTGGAAAAATGCTGGCAGCGCGGCGTGGCCTTGTGCGAGCAGTTGCAAAGTTGGGTGCAGGCAGAAAACGCTAATCTGGTGCGCTGGGTGGAGGTATTTACGCAAAGCGTGCAGTTGCATGCCACACCGCTCAGTGTGGCAGACGGTTTTGGCAAGCAGCTTAACGCCCAGCCGCGCGCGTGGATTTTTACTTCCGCCACGCTGGCAGTCAAAAACGATTTTTCGCATTACCGCAGCCAGATGGGCCTGCATGCGGCTGAGACGCTGTATCTGCAAAGCCCTTTTAACTATGAAAGCCAGGCTTTGCTGTACGCGCCTGCTGATATGCCCGACCCGAACACACCCGCTTACAACGCGTCCGTTGTTGCTGCGGCGTTGCCGGTAATCCGTGCCAGCAAAGGCCGGGCGTTTATCCTGTGCACTAGCCTGCGGGCGATGCGCGAGATTCATGCGTTGCTAAAAGACGCGTTTGCCGAAAACGGCATGGAATACCCGATTCTACTGCAAGGCGAAAGCACGCGCTCCGAGCTGCTGGAGCGCTTTCGCACGCATGGCAACGCTGTGCTGGTGGGTTCGCAAAGCTTCTGGGAAGGTGTGGATGTGCGAGGCGAGGCACTGAGTCTGGTCATTATCGACAAACTGCCGTTTGCCCCGCCGGATGACCCGGTGCTGTCGGCACGTATCGACAAAATGAATGCGGAGGGCAAGAACGCCTTTATGGAATACCAGCTTCCGTACGCGGTTGTTACACTCAAACAAGGGGCGGGCAGACTGATACGCGATGAAACCGACCGTGGTGTGTTGATGATCTGCGACCCGCGCCTGATTTCCAAGCCTTACGGCAGGCGCATCTGGCAAAGCTTGCCGCCATTCAAACGCACGCGGGAACTGGCAGAGGCGCTGGCTTTCTTTAGTCAAGATACGGCATGATAACGATACCTGAAAGTGAATATACACTCACTGCCATGCGCGCACAGGGCGCGGGTGGGCAGAATGTGAACAAGGTGTCGAGTGCGATTCATTTGCGCTTTGACATTGTTGCCAGCAGCTTGCCGGATTGGCTGAAAGAAAAGCTGTTGAGTGCGAAAGACAGCCGCGTTACCGATGAAGGCGTGCTCATCATCAAGGCGCAGCAGTTTCGCACGCAGGAGGCGAACAAGAAGGATGCGGTGCGGCGCTTGCACGAGATTGTGAACGCGGCCTCCTATGTGCCGCCCAAGCGATACGCTACCCGACCCACGCGCGCCTCGCAGCACAGGCGGCTGGAGGGAAAAACAATTCGCAAACAAGTGAAACAATTGCGCGGTAAAATAGCGGCGGAATGAATCTCTTAGCGTTTGACACCTCTACCGACATGCTTTCCATTGCGCTGATGGCAGGCGCCAGCACGTTTTCATATCACGAGCGCGTTGGCACGCGCGCCTCTGATTTGATTTTGCCGCAGATTCATGCTTTATTGAATCAATCCAATATCCAATTAAAAGACCTGCATGGCATTGCCTATGGCACGGGGCCGGGGGCTTTTACCGGGGTGCGCATCGCTTGCGGTGTGGCGCAGGGTCTGGCGTTTGGCTTGAACTTGCCGGTGGTGGGCGTTAATACTTTGCATGCGCTGGCACAAGCCAGCGAAGCGCAGAAAGTGATCGTGTGCCAGGATGCGCGTATGGGCGAGATCTACTTCGCCGCGCTTGAGCGACAAGGCGAAGGCTGGCACGAAACTTTAGCCACGGCTTTGCATAAGCCAGGGGAGTTGCCGGAAGTGTCGGGCGCAGGTTGGGTGGGCGTGGGTAGCGCGTGGGCAGCTTATGGCGATGCCCTGCAAGCCAGGTACCATAAGGCCTTGCGGGCAGTGGATGCCCAGGCTGCGCCTGATGCCAGAGCGATTTTACAGCTGGCGCTGCCGCTGTTTCGCGATGGAAAGACGCAGCCTGCCAGTGAGGCCAAGCCTTTGTATATCCGCAACCGCGTGGCGCTGACAACGCAGGAACGTGAGCAAGGGCAAAAGCTATGAGCGCGAAAGTCAGCTTCCGGCTAATGCGGACGAGCGATCTGGACGCGGTGATGGTGATCGAGCCGACCATTTACAGCCACCCGTGGACACGTGGCAATTTTGCCGATTCGCTGGCCTTCGGGCATAGTTGCTGGGTGATGATGGACAGTGCCGAATTAGTGGGTTATGCCTTGATGTACCTGGTGCTGGATGAGGCGCACCTGCTCAACCTCAGCGTGGCCAAGCCACATCAGGGGCGCGGTTTGGGGCGCATGCTGCTGGCGCACATGATTGCCAAGGCCAAGAGCTACGGCGCAAACAACATGTTTCTGGAAGTGCGTCCGAGCAACAAAAATGCCATCGCTCTATATGAAAAAGTGGGATTTAACGAAATGGCAGTGCGGCGCAATTATTACCCTGCAACCGGCGGACGTGAGGATGCAATATTGATGGGAATGGCTTTATGACAATGACGCGTGAAGACATACTGCGTGAACTGGAACTGCTGCCGCAATGGAAACTGCGCGAGCCTGTGCATACGCACGCGCATTCAATAGCAAAAACAGATGCTCTGGAAGCCAAGCAGGATGCGCCTTCCAGGCCAATTGAAACGCCTATTGAAAAACCGCCTGTCGAGAAACCTCAGCCCGATGTGCGCAACATGGATTGGCAGGCGTTGCAAGACTGCGTGAAGAACTGCCAGGCTTGTGATTTGGCCAAAACGCGTACGCAGACGGTGTTTGGCGTGGGCGATCCGAATGCAGACTGGCTCATCGTCGGCGAGGCGCCTGGCGCGGAGGAGGATAAGCGCGGCGAGCCCTTTGTCGGGCAGGCAGGCAGGCTGCTGGACAACATGCTGGCGGCGATTCATCTCAAGCGTGGCGAGAATGTGTATATCGCTAATGTGCTGAAATGTCGTCCGCCGCAGAACCGCGACCAGAATGGCGAGGAAGTGCAAAAGTGCGACCCGTACCTGAAGCGGCAAGTCGAATTGATACAACCGAAAATCATTATTGCGTTGGGCAAATTTGCTGCACAGTCCTTGCTGAACACCGAGAGCTCTATCTCCAGCCTGCGCGGCAAGCTGCATGAATACCATGGTGTGCCGGTGGTGATCACATTCCACCCAGCCTATTTATTGCGCAGCCCGCTGGAAAAAGCCAAGGCATGGGAGGATTTGTGTTTGGCGCGGGAAACAATGAAGACCTTGTAATTTGCGTGCATACCACCATATACTGACTGATTCATTTCCCTATCATTTTGTGAGGAAACCCACATGAAAAACCTGATTTCTAAACTTGCCATGCTGGCTTTGGTGCTGGGCTTGAGCGGCTGTGGCTACAATACTTTCCAAAGCCTGGATGAAGAATCCAAGGCGGCCTGGTCCGAGGTGCTGAACCAGTATCAGCGCCGTGCCGATCTGGTGCCCAATCTGGTGGAAACGGTGAAAGGTTATGCCGAGCATGAACAAGAGGTATTGACGCAGGTTGCGGAAGCACGCAGCAAAGTGGGCAGTATGCAGGTGACACCGGAAGTGCTGAATGACCCGGAAGCTTTCGCCAAGTTCCAGGCGGCGCAAGGGCAGTTGACCAGTGCGCTTTCGCGCCTGATGGCGGTGGCGGAGAATTATCCCAACCTGAAAGCCGACCAGGGCTTCCGTGATTTGCAGGCGCAGTTGGAAGGCACGGAAAACCGCGTGACGGTGGCGCGTAATCGCTATATTGAGGCAGTGAAGCAATACAACGTGGCAGTGCGCCAATTCCCGAACAACCTGACCGCGATGGTATTTGGTTACAACACCAAGCCTAATTTTAGCGTAGAGAACGAGAAGGCAATCTCTGCTGCGCCTAAAGTCGAGTTCGGCGATAAGAAGTAAGCCATAATGCCCTCGCTCGCCAAGGCAAGGGCCGGGGTGATGGTGAAACGCTTTTTCAATATTTGTCTGTTGCTGTGTGCGGCGTTGTTGTTGCCGCATGTGGCTTTCGCATTGGTGGAGATCCCGCCGCTGCAAGCGCGCGTGACCGACCTGACTGGCACGCTGGACGCTCCCCAGCAAACCGCGCTGGAAGCCAGGCTGAAAGCGCTGGAGGACAAAAAAGGCAGCCAGCTGGCGATATTGATTGTGCCGACCACTCAGCCGGAAGATATTGCACAATACTCTATTCGTGTCGTAGAACAATGGAAGCTGGGGCGCGAAAAGCCGGATGACGGCGTGTTGGTGCTGGTGGCCAAGGATGACCGCAAGTTGCGCATTGAGGTCGGTCGCGGGCTGGAAGGCGCGATCCCTGACATTTATGCCAAGCGCATCATCAGCGATGTGATTTCTCCGCGGTTCAAACAAGGCGATTTCTTTGGCGGGCTGGATGCGGGCGTGGATAGCCTGACCAAGCTGATTGAAGGTGAGGCGTTGCCTGCACCCACGCAGTCATCCACACATTCGGCCACGGCAGATTGGCAAACTTATCTGGCCATCTTGTTCCTGGTCGGCTTGGCTGGGGGCGCTGTTTTCCGTGCTTTGCTAGGGCGGTTTCTGGGAGGTGCCTTAAGTGGTGCGCTGGTAGGCGGTATGGTGTGGTTGCTTGGTGCAGGATTGTTTATAGCCTTGCTTTTGGGCTTGTTCGCCTTCATATTTGCCGCGGTTGGGAATCATTCTTATGTCAGTCCGCACAGAGGAGGTGGCATAGGCAATGGTGGTTTCGGCGGCGGATGGAGCGGTGGCGGTGACGTGTTCTCCGGCGGTGGTGGCGATTTCGGCGGCGGCGGAGCTTCGGGGGATTGGTAATGAAAAGACGTCATCCGATCATCCGTTTCTTTGCGCACCTGGTCAGCACACCCTGGCAGGTCAGGCAGCGCTTCCCGGCGGGAGCTTTGCAGCGTATTGAACAGGCTGTCGTGGCGAGTGAACGTACCCACAATGGCGAGATTCGCTTTGTGGTGGAGGCGGGGCTGCACCCTTACGAGATTCTGTTCAAAAAGACACCACGCAAACGCGCGATCGAGCTGTTCGGGCGTTTGAACATATGGGATACAGAGCATAACAATGGTGTGCTGATTTATCTGTTGTTAGCGGATAAGGATGTCGAGATCGTTGCCGATCGTGGCATAGACCGGCACGTGGGTTATGATCGCTGGGACGCGATATGCCACGATATGGAGCGTCTGTTCAGAAAAGGCGAATATGAGGCCGCTGTACTGCAGGGTATTGCCGAGATTTCGGTTTATATGCAGCGGCATTTCCCCTATCAGGAAAGCAAAAACAATGAAATCCCGAATCAACCTTTGGTGCTTTAGCCTGCTGTATTTGTTCAGTATGGCCGCGCAGGCCGATCTGAATGAGATGACCCGCATCTTCCGGCAGACGCCGCAACTGAATCGCTTTGAAGTCTGCCAGGGCGGCGGCTGTGCACAAGTTTCGACAACTGGCCTGACACTGGAGCAATGGCAACAAGTCGCTCAGGTATTTAAATCGAAAGCCCAGAATGCCGAACAGGAGCGGGTACAGATTGCGGAGGCGATCGGGGTGCTGGAACAGATTGTCGGTAAAATAGTTGGCACAGAGACTGATTTGGCCGGGACTTTCGACAATAGTGATACGCCTGGGCAGATGGATTGCAATGACGAAGCGATCAATACCACTACCTACATGCGGCTGCTAAAACAGGCTGGCCTGATGACCCTGCATGAGGTGGAAGATACGCGTACCCGCAACTTTTTCTTTACCGGCTGGCCGCACACCACGGCAGTCATCCATGAAATCGCCAGTAAGCAGCGTTACGCGGTGGATAGCTGGTTCTACGATAATGGCCATTCCGCAACCATTGTGCCGTTTGAGCAGTGGAAGGCGAATTATGAACCGGCTGATAGCCCCATCGGCAAGTCGCGCAGACATGCGTTACGCACCAAGCAATAGCTGACTTGGCGCGTGTTTAACGCTAAAATCACGCCTTCACAAGGATAATGATATGCGTGCCTCACAATTTTTTATTTCCACCCAAAAAGAAGCGCCTTCCGACGCCGAACTGGTCAGCCACAAGCTGATGATGCGTGCCGGGCTGATTAAAAAGCTTGGGAATGGGCTTTATACATGGATGCCGCTGGGCTTGCGTATTTTGCGCAAGGTGGAGGCTGTAGTGCGTGATGAAATGAACAAGGCCGGTGCGCTGGAGCTTTCCATGCCGGCGGTACAGCCCAAAGAGCTGTGGGAGGAGACCGGACGCTGGGCGGTGTTTGGCCCGCAGATGCTGAAAATCAAAGACCGTCATGAACGTGATTACTGCTTTGGCCCGACACATGAAGAAGTAATTACCGACATTGCGCGCAAAGAGATCAACAGCTATAAGCAATTGCCGGTGAATTTATACCAGATCCAGACCAAATTTCGCGACGAGATTCGCCCGCGTTTTGGCGTGATGCGGGCACGCGAGTTCCTGATGAAGGACGCCTACTCTTTCCATACCAACTTTGATTCGTTGCAGCAGACTTATGATGCGATGTATCAGGCGTATAGCAATATTTTTACCCGACTCGGGTTGAAGTTTCGTGCCGTAAAGGCCGATACCGGCGCGATTGGCGGTGATGGTTCGCATGAGTTTCATGTGCTGGCCGATAGCGGTGAAGACGGCTTGGCCTACTGTGAAAATTCGGACTATGCAGCCAACGTGGAACTGGCAGAGGCGCTAGTACCAAAGGGCCCGAGACAGGTGCCTTTGCAGACGATGCATGAAGTGGAAACACCAAAGCAGACAGCCTGTGAGGATGTGGCGAAACTACTGAATATCGGTGTTGAACAGACCGTTAAATCGGTCGCTCTGATGGTCGAGTCTGATGAGAAGCAACATTTCGTGCTGGCGCTGTTGCGCGGCGATCATGTGCTGAACGAGATCAAGCTGGCCAAGTTGCCCGGCTTTGCCAATTTCCGCCTAGCTACTGAAGAAGAGATTCGCGCACATCTCAATTGCCCGCCAGGATTTATCGGACCGGTAGGCGTAGCTGCCAATGTGCAGGTGATTGCAGACCGCATGGTGGCGGCAATGAGTGATTTTGTGTGTGGCGCCAATAAACCCAAATATCATTTGGCGGGTGTGAATTTCGGCCGTGATTTGCCTGAGCCAAGTGTAATGGCGGACATTCGCAATGTGGTGGAAGGCGATGCCAGCCCGGATGGCAAGGGTGAGCTAAAATTGTGCCGCGGTATCGAGGTCGGGCACATTTTCCAGTTGCGCACCAAATACTCAAGTGCCATGAATGCGACATATCTGGACGAAAATGGTCAGTCCAAGGTGATGGAAATGGGTTGCTATGGCATAGGCGTATCGCGCATTGTGGGGGCAGCGATTGAGCAGAACTATGACGAAAACGGCATTATTTTCCCGCGCGGCATGGCACCTTTTGACGTGGTGATCTGTCCAATCGGCATAGACAGGTCTGAAGCGGTGAAAACCGCTGCAAGCAAGCTGTATCAAGCCTTGCAAGCCAATGGTGTGGACGTGCTGTTTGATGACAGAGGGGAGCGTCCGGGCGTGATGTTCGCTGAAAGCGACCTGATGGGTATCCCGCACCGCATTGTCGTGGGCGACCGTGGTCTGGCCGAAGGTAAGGTGGAGTACAAAGCCAGAAACCAGAAGGAGGTACAGAATTTGCTTCTGGATGATGTGGTCAATTATCTGAAAAACATATTGAATTACTAGCTTATGTATCAACTGGTCAGGATGCTATGTGGCTTTACGCTGCTGTTTGCGGCAGGATTGTCCTATGCCGGCAATCAGAAAGAGGAGCCTCTTTCTAACAGTGTGAAAGCCTTGATGCAGAAATCAGTGAGTGATATTGCCTCGCCGCGGCTAATGTTTGATACTCAGGAGCAAGGGCAGGTATGGCTTGCGGAGATGTCCGAGCGACTTAAACGCCGCATGCCAGATCAAGCTTATCGTGAAGACTTTCTGAAATCTGTGCATTATGAGGCAACCCGTGCCGGGCTGGATCCGCAATTGGTGCTGGGGTTGATTCAAGTAGAAAGCGGCTTCAAGAAGTATGCTGTTTCCAATGTAGGTGCGCGCGGATACATGCAGGTGATGCCATTCTGGGTGAAATCCATCGGCAACTCAGAGCATAATCTTTTTCACTTGCGCCTGAATTTGCGCTATGGCTGTACTATTCTGCGCCATTATCTGGATATTGAACGGGGTGATTTATACCGCGCGCTTGGACGATATAATGGTAGTTTAGGCCGGGCAGAGTACCCCAATCTGGTAGTGGGCGCTTGGCGCAAGCATTGGCAGTATCAATCGGCAATCACGGTTGCGAGCAATTAAACTTCCCCTCTTGTCCAAATAAAAAAGTTGTAAACGCACCAGAATGGGGATACCATGCGCCTGTCGGGCTGGTATTGAATTGGTGCTATACACGGTTTTATTCTGCTTTCCCAACTCAATGCCGCTAGGCAAGTAATTCGCAACATATTATTTCATAAGCGTTTTATTTATTTTGGGGAGAAAGCATATGTCGAAGTTGACAGCATTGGCTACAAGTATTGCAGTGTTGGGCGGTGTGTGGGCGTTTCTGGCATTGGGGCCGTTATCTGGACTGGTGTTGGTGTGGGCTGGGTTTATCGCGTGGGGATGTTATTTTGCCGCAGGTGCGGATAACGCCGCTTTGCAAAAAACCATCGCAGGGATGATATTTGGTGCCGTGATGGCCGGTATCGCATTGGCGCTGGTAAATGCGAATCCGTTTGGTTTGCCAGGTGCTGTTGGTCCGGCAGTTTATGTTGCGGTTACCGTGTTCCCATTGGTTGCTGTTGCTGGATGCAGTCTGCTTTCCGTGGTTCCAGCCAATGTGTATGGTTATGCTGCTACTGTGGCTTATGCCTTGCATCAAACCGGCGCAGGCAGTACGACAGCCATGGATATGAGCAACCCCGTGCTGCTGATTGCGCTGTCTTCGGTCTTTGGCGCGGTATTTGGTATGTTGTCCGGCAAGGCTGCAGGGATGCTGGGTAAATAGTAACGAACCATCTGATAAAAAAGCCGCGCATTGCGCGGCTTTTTGTTTATCTTCGGTTAATTGAATAGCTTATAGCCATGATAGGTGCCGAATTCACCCTCGCTTTCGTGATATACGAACAGCATATTGTTAGTGTATCCGGTACCGTTAAAGTGGTTTTGCGCCCGCAGTTTCAAGTCTTTTGGCAAGGCACATTTGCCGATAAATTTACCAGACAGGTCAAATATCAGCACAGCCTTGTGGTCAACGTCCAATATCGCGAGTTCTTGCCCTTTCATGCCGGTAAAGGCAATGAAGTGGTCGCTCACGTCATCAAAGGCTGCACCGGCTTTGTCCAGCTCCAGCCCAATTTCGCCAATTTTCTCGCGCTGTTTCGGATCCACGACCCATACTTTGTTGCTGCGTTCCTGCTTGGCAAAATAACGCTTGGTTTCCGGGTCGTAGCTGGGCATGGTGCCGGCGTCGCCAAATGCTGGGTTGAACTGCATCACCTCACCGGAGCTTTCCTTGATTTCGCCGGTTTCGCTGGTGTCCAGCGTATAGATGCCGGTGTTGGGCGAAAACCCCGCAGCGCTGGAAATATTGTAGGTCACGGTTTCCAGCTTGGCGTTGTTAGGGTTGTAATAAAGCGAGCGGTTGTCGTAACCGGGTTTGGCCGAGTTCAGGTATTTGCCATCGCTGGTAAATGCATGCACCATGGATTTGGATACTGGCGCTTCGAATTCGGAACCCATCGGCGCAAGCCCGCCATCGGCTACGTAATAACATGCCGGGGCTGGCGTATAGGCGACCGTCATAGGACGGGATGTTGGTTTCTTGACTAGCGGAATTTTAATACCCAGAGTTGCTTCGGAAAGAATCTCAGCCTGGGAGACAAAAGGTGTGAGCATAAATCCCATCATTAGAGTATAAGCAGATAAACGTGTGCGCAAAATCGTTCCCCATTGGTTATTTTGAACATTAAACGAAGGTAATTAGTGTGACTGTTGACATGGTTTGTTCCGCTTATTTTCTATCTATCAGCATGGCATCACCATAACTGAAAAAGCGGTATTGCTGCTGAATGGCATGCTGGTAAGCATGCCGGATATTTTCCATGCCCGCAAAAGCGGATACTAGCATCAGTAATGTACTCTTAGGCAGATGGAAATTGGTGATGAGCTTGTCTATCACTCGGAATTGGTAGCCCGGCGTAATAAATATGTCCGTTTCGCCGCTAGTCGCCGCGAGTGGCCCGTTGCGTGCGGCGCTTTCCAGCGCACGTAGTGAGGTAGTTCCTACTGCAATGACCGATTTGCCTGTCTGTTTGGCTTGTGTGATGCAGTCCACCGTGGCTTGCGGCACAGTGAACCATTCGCTATGCATCTTGTGTTCAGCGATGTTTTCCACACGCACCGGCTGGAACGTGCCAGCACCCACATGCAAGGTGACGAACGCGATGTTTACGCCCATGGCTTGCAGGGCGGTTAGCATCTGCTTGTCAAAATGCAGTCCCGCGGTTGGCGCGGCTACTGCACCGGCGTGTTTGGCATACACGGTCTGGTAGCGCGTTTCATCTTGAGCATCGGCATTGTGGGTGATGTATGGAGGCAAGGGCAAATGGCCAATCTTTTCCAGTATTTCGAAGACATTTTGCTTATTCAAGAACCGCAAATGGAACAGATCATCATCGCGCCCCAATACTTCCGCTTTAAAAGATATGTCTCGGGAGCCAAGCTGGATGAGGCTTCCAGGGGTGGGTGCGCGGGATGCTTTGATATGCGCCCAAATCTCTTGTGACGTGGTGATGCGCTCCACCAGCATCTCGATAGCGCCGCCAGTGGCTTTGTGACCGAACATTCGCGCCTTGATGACACGCGTGTCATTGAATATCAGGCAATCTCCGGGGTGCAGCAACTGAGGTAAATCGGTGAATTGCTTGTCTGCCAATTCGCCACCCTTCCCACTCAATTCCAGCAGCCGACTGGCAGTTCTGTTCGGGGTTGGATGCTGCGCAATCAGCGTTTGGGGAAGATAAAAATCGAAATCTTGGGTTCGCATAATCGAAATAACTTGTTATAATACTAGCTTCAATTCGCATTATACCTCAGCCGGGGTGGCGGAATTGGTAGACGCACTGGACTCAAAATCCAGCGCTGGCGACAGCGTGCCGGTTCGATTCCGGCTCCCGGCACCACACCTTCCCGATAGTTTTCAACGTTGCTTTGAACGGCTTTTCCCAATGGGTTTTCTATTCCGTTTTTTTAGGGCGGTTTGGTTTTTGTTGGCCTATTTCAGTTGTTTCAAAAATGTAACATTTCACTTGAGCAAGTTTTTCTTTTATGTTAATTTCTTGACCTAAGTCAAAACGGCTCAAAAAGAGACGTGGGTGATTGCGCGGTTTAAGGAGTGTTTGAGTGGCGTTGTTGGTGACAGATTACAAGATCATCGCGCAGCCTAATAACTCGCTTTCGCCGCGGGATGTAGTCAAGCTGATGGCTGTTCTGGCGGCAATTAACTTATTGGTTGGTCTTGGATTTACGCTAGCTGGAGCTTGGCTAGTCATGCCTTTTGCCGGGTTGGAGTTGTTGGCATTCGGGTATGCTTTTTATTATGTGTATTCGCATGCATCCGATTTTGATAGCATCGAGATCCTTGAGGACGCGGTTGTAATAGAAAGCAAAAGCTCTCAAGGTTCCACGCGGCAGGAGTTCCAGCGGTATTGGATACGTGTGATATTGCGTGAGGTTACAAAGGGTAGAACCGGCATATTTATCGGCTCGCACGGTAAAGAGTTGGAGTTTGGACGCAGGTTTTTGGATGAAGAGCAGCGTATCTTTTTAGTGCGCGCGCTTAAAGAGAAGTTAAAAAATTAATTAGATAACTACTACTTTAAAATTGGGAGTGAGTTTTATGCGTTTTATGAAAAAAGTCGGAATAAGTTTGGCGGCATTGCTAGCTTCGCTCAGCGCCTACGCTGACTATACATTTAATTTTCCTGAGCCAGTAACTCCCATGGCATTGGATACTTTGCATGTGCACAATAAATTCATGCTGATCAGTATGGCGATCTTCTTCATTGTGCTGGCTATCATGATTTACTCTATCTTTGCACACCGCAAAAGCAAAGGTTTTAAGGCGGTAGCTGACAAAGCACCATCTACAGCAGTTGAAGTATTTTGGGTGCTGGTTCCTTTCGCGATTCTTTTGCTGATCGATTTCGTAATCATGGGTATTCCTGCATACCACAGCGTGGTGATGATGGAAGATACGCGTGACCAGTCAACGATGGTAGTTAAAGTCACCGGCTCCCAATGGAAGTGGCAATATGAATACATGGATGGAGATGCACAAGGGATTAAATTCACCAGTGTGCTAACAACGACTGAGGATCAAAAGTTTGACCGTGCCGAGAAAGGTGAGAATTATCTGCTGGAAGTGGATAACCCGCTGGTGTTGCCAGTAGGTCAGAAAGTGCGCATCCTGATGACGGCGGACGACGTGTTGCACAACTGGTGGGTGCCGCAGTTCGGTTCTTCACGCTTGGCAGTGCCTGGTTTTATTCGTGAGACATGGGTGCAGGTGGATAAGGCTGGGACCTATCGCGGTCAATGTAAAGAGTTGTGCGGTAAAGGCCATGGTTATATGCCTGTCGTGGTGAACGCCGTTTCGGCTGAAGAGTACAAAACTTGGGTGGCTGCGAAAAAAGAAGAGCTGAAAAAGGCCAGCGAAGTCAAGGAAATGTCTAAAGAAGACTTGATGGCACAAGGTAAGACAGTGTATGAGAAAAACTGTGCAGTGTGTCACCAGGCGAGTGGTGCAGGTTTGCCACCAGCATTCCCTGCTTTGACCGGTAGCAAGATTGCAACCAGCCCGATTTTCGGTGCCGATGGCAAATACTTGCCTGATAGCCATCTGGATCGTGTGTTGAACGGTAAAAACGTGATGCCGCCATGGAAAGCAACATTGAATGACACTGAGATTGCTGCCGTGGTTACTTATGAGCGTAATGCGCTGGGCAATAATGTGGGTGATGTTGTGCAGCCAACACAAGTGCAAGCAGCGCGCCAATAATTTTAGAAGTAAAGCTTGATTGGAAATTAGGAGAAGACGATGAGTACTACAACAGTAGCGCATCACGATGATCATCATGATCATCACCCAACGGGCCTGATGCGTTGGCTCACCACAACGAACCACAAGGACATCGGTACGATGTACCTGACATTTGCGCTGATCATGTTCTTTATTGGCGGCGGGATGATTCTGGGTATTCGTGCAGAGCTGTTCAAGCCAGGCCTGCAATTGATGAATCCTGACTTTTTTAACCAGTTGATTGGCGTGCATGCGCTCATCATGATTTTTGCGGTACTGATGCCAGCCGCTACCGGTTTTGCCAACTGGATGATCCCGCTACAAATCGGTGCGCCTGATATGGCCTTGCCGCGTTTGAATAACTGGGGTTTCTGGTTGTTGCCACCAGCCGCTATCTTGTTGACTTTGCCCTTTACCTTGGCTTTGTTCGGTATCGGCGATGGTGCGTTGGCGACTGGCTGGACATTCTATCCACCATTGTCTGTGCAAGGTGGTATCGGTGTGGACTTCGCTATTTTTGCGGTACACATCCTCGGTATCTCCTCCATTATGGGTTCCATCAACATTATCGTGACATTGTTTAACATGCGCGCGCCTGGCATGACGTTGATGAAAATGCCGATGTTTGCATGGGGTTGGCTGATCACTGCTTTCCTGCTGGTTGCGACGATTCCGGTACTGGCTGGTGCGGTGACCATGCTGTTGACAGATCGCCATTTCGGCACACACTTCTTTGACGCCGCAGGTGGTGGTGACCCGATCTTGTTCCAGCACTTGTTCTGGTTCTTTGGTCATCCTGAAGTTTATATTTTGCTGTTGCCTGTATGGGGCTTTATCCCACAAATCTTGCAAACATTTGCACGTAAACCTATGTATGGCTACAAAGCGCAAGTGTATGCATTCTGGGGTATCGGTGCCTTGTCCGTGGTAGTTTGGGCGCACCACTTCTTTACAGCTGGTATGCCAGTACCTGCGTTGCTTTACTTTATGTATAGCACGATGGCGATTTCCTTGCCGTTAGCGGTATTGTTCTACTGCTGGATTCGCACTATGTGGAAAGGCTCCATGAGCTTTGAAACACCAATGCTGTTTACCGTAGGTTGGATCATTCTGTTCGGTGTCGGTGGTTTGACAGGTTTGGTGTTGGCTGACGTGGCTGCAGACGCGCAATATCACAATAGCTATTTCGTTGTAGCGCACTTCCACTACACCCTGTTCGCAGGCGGTATTATGGGTATTATGGCTGGCGTGTATTACTGGCTGCCAAAAATGACAGGCCATATGTACAACGAGAAATTGGGTAAATTGCATTTCTGGTTGACCGCAATTTCGTTCAATCTGACATTTATCCCGCAGTTCTTTGTTGGTCTGGCGGGTATGCCACGCCGTATCCCAGACTATGCATTGCAGTTCGCAGAGTTCAATATGATCTCTACGGTTGGTGCATTTATTTTGGGGCTGTCACAATTGTTGTTGGTGTACAACATCCTAAGCTGTATCAAGGGTGGTGAAAAAGCTACTGACAAAGTGTGGGAAGGTGCACAAGGTCTGGAGTGGACATTGTCGTCCCCGCCACCATATCACAGCTTTACTGAGCAACCAGTCGTGAAGTAATTCGGAATCCCGGCCATCTTGGATATTGAGTCTGTGATGGCCGGCTACGAAAGTTGATATGGAAGAAAAAAATAAAAGAAGCGCTAGAAATAATAAGATGGCATTTGTATTAGGGGTATTGGCAGTGTTGTGTTACATCGTCTCTTTTTATGTGCTAACAGCGCATAAATAGGGTAGTGAAGTGAGTGTTGATGGAGCAAGGTGACATACAGTCACAGCGTGCGCAGGCAAATAAAAAACTTGCGTATAAGATGTTGTGGATAGTTGCTGGTTCTTTGCTGTTTGCGTTTGCGTTGGTGCCCTTGTATAACGTGTTGTGTAGCCTGACCGGCTTAAATGGAAAAACGCAAGATACAGCGATAGACTTGGCGTTGGCCAAGGTGGATAAGACAAGGCTGGTGAAGGTGCAGTTTGTTGCGGCAGTAATGCCTGGGCTGGGATGGAATTTTTATCCTAAAACACCAAGTGTTACATTGCATCCCGGGCAGATTGAATCGGTGGTGTTTATTGCGAAGAACACGACTAGCCAGACTGTTGCAGGGCAAGCAATACCAAGTGTAACGCCGGGTAAAGCTTCGGCGCACTTAAAGAAGATTGAATGTTTTTGCTTTGTCAGACAAGAATTGAAAGCTGGGGAAGCAAAGGAAATGCCTCTGCGATTTTTTGTAAGTCCGGAGTTGCCAAAAGACGTAAATGAAATGACGCTTTCATATTCATTTTTTAGTGTAGTAAAAAATTGATTGTAATTAAAACTAGAAATACTTTGTTTTGAACTTAAAAACTGGGAGTTAAAACCATGGCAACACATTCTGATAATCACTATTTTGTGCCTGAAGGGGTAAGTTATCCAGCTATCTTGTCCGCTGGCTTATTGTCCCTGGCTGCTGGCTTTGTGTTCTCTGTTGCCACAGATACAAATAAAGAATTAGGGTATCTTGCAGCGCCTGGTAAGTGGATGATGTATTTTGGTCTCGCTGTAATTCTGTTTATGACGTTCAAGTGGATGGGTAGTGTCATAAGAGAAAGCGTGACCGGCAAATACAAAAAATGGGAAGATCGGTCTTTCCGTTGGGGCATGATTGTATTTATCGCTTCGGAAGTGGCATTCTTTGCAGCTTTCTTTGGCGCATTGTTCTATATGCGTATGTTGTCTGTTCCAGAACTGGCAAGCTTTGACCCGAACTTTACGCCTTACAAAGATTTTACTGGCATTTGGCCGTCAGCGGGTCCTGGCGGTGTTGTCCTTGGTAAGGAGTACACTCCCGGCCCTCTGAACCCGATGGGCGCTTGGGGCTTGCCAGCCATCAACACTTTGTTGCTGCTGACTTCTGGTGCGACTATTACATGGGCACACTGGGGTTTGATCAAGAACAGCCGTAAGCAATTGACGCTGGGTCTCTTCCTAACAATTGCCTTGGGCATTGCGTTCCTGATTTGTCAGGCATACGAGTATCACCACGCATACACGGAAATGGGCTTGACCCTGAAATCCGGTGCATATGGCGCGACATTTTTCATGTTGACGGGTTTCCACGGTTTCCATGTGACCTTGGGTACAATCATGCTGATTGTGATTTGGTTGCGTTGCCTGAAAGGTCACTTTACTCCAGAGAATCATTTTGGCTTTGAAGGTGTTGCCTGGTATTGGCACTTTGTTGACGTGGTCTGGTTAGGCCTGTTTATCCTTGTGTATTGGCTTGTATAAGCGGTAGCTCACAAAAAAGGCGATGCATGCGCATCGCCTTTTTTATTCGGTCATCAATATAATTTAATTGCCAATATAGCCTAAGCGGTATGCAATCAGAAGCATGATGAATAGCGCGATAGACAAACTGATTCGGACTGTAAGCGCCTTGACTGTGCGGTCACCTGTACCTTTGTCTTTCGATAAGAAAAAGAGTGCAGAAAACAAGCTGGCTACGATAATGAAAAGTACGACGACGATTGCAACTTTAATCCACATGATTCTGTTCACTTTGGTTAAAGTGCGATTATCTATCCCGCGATATAAAAATGCAATTTAAGTTTCTAAACCTCGAATTCAGACCAAGCTGGTTGGGCACGTTGCTTGTCTTAATCTGTATTCCTTTGTTTATCAAGTTGGGGTTCTGGCAATATCACAAAGCTGTTTTGAAACAAGAGATTCAGGCAAAATCCACACAGCAAAGTGCGCAGATCCCTGATTTGGCAGACTATCTAAGCGATCCTTTGCAGCTGAAATACCATAAGGTTGTGGTGCATGGTACATTCGAGACGCAGTATCAGATGTTGCTGGATAATCAGGTGGAGAATGGTCGGGCAGGTTTTCATGTGGTGACCCCTTTTAAAATTGCAGGTACTGAAACATATGTGCTGGTAAACCGTGGGTGGATTGCTGGGTTTGCGGAGCATCGCAAGCTGCCAGAATTTGAGACGCCAGGCCAGCAACTGGAAATCGCTGGTATCGTATGGCAGCCGAGCGACAAGATTTTTACGTTAGAACGCGTGCCTGCAACCTCAGCAAAGGAAAACTGGTCGCTAGTATGGCAGCATCTGGATATGAAAAAATTCCAGGCTGAATCGGCTCTACCTGTACTGTCGGCTATTGTCAAAATGGATCCAGCAAGTCCGCAGGGTGGTTTCATACGTAACTGGCAAGTGCCTGCCGAGCGCATCATGACGCATCTGGGATATGCTTACCAATGGTTTGGTTTTGCGCTGGCAGCATTACTTATTTACTTGTATTTAAGCTTTAAAAAATTGGAACAATAGAATGGAAATGCAGGAGAATGTGGATAGAGGGCAGCAGCGTCGGGGACGCTTGATGCTGCTCGCTTTGGCAATCTTTTTTACAGTGCCTATTTTGGTTGTGGTGCTGATGTTGCACTTCAACTGGAGGCCAACTGGACAAAGCTATGGGGAACTTATTGCGCCGCCTCGAATGATTGTTGGAAACGATAGGCTGGTGGACAGCAGTGGCAAGCCAGTCGGCACTTTTTGGCTGGACAAGTGGAGCATGGTGTATGTAACGGATAATTGTCAGGACAGTTGCTTGAGCAGGCTGCATGATATGCGCCAGTTACAGGTCTCGCTATACAAAGATATGCCACGCGTCCAGCGCGTGCTGATTACTACGATGCCGGATATTGCATCGATCAAGAACGCTTATCCTGATATGCGAGTGGTTAATCAACCAGTGGGCGTTGTCAGTAGCATGGCTGTGCAGTTTAACATCGGGCAACAAGACGCTATGCAGGCCGGGCGTTTGTATCTGATTGACCCTTTGGGTTACATCATGATGAGTTACCCTGCATCCACTAAAGCAGCAGATATCCGCAAGGATTTGGTGCGTTTGCTGAAATCTTCATGGGCGGGTTAGCGCGATGCTGTGGTTTAAACGTTTATCATTGATTGCGGCAATCACAGCATTTGGTGTGGTGGTGTTGGGCGCTTATGTTCGACTGTCCGATGCTGGGCTGGGCTGCCCGGATTGGCCTGGCTGCTATGGCACGCTAACTGTGCCGGAAAGTGAGTCGGCAATCGCACAAGCACAGGCAGTATATCCGGACAAGCCAATAGATGCTGGTAAGGCATGGAAAGAAATGATTCATCGCTATCTGGCTGGCACATTGGGGTTTATGGTGCTTTCTCTGGCAGTGCTGGGCTGGAAACATCGTGCCAGCATCAATGTTTCGCCTTGGCTCACCTCATGTCTTTTGGTGCTTATCATATTTCAGGCTGCTTTGGGCATGTGGACGGTTACGATGCTGCTCAAACCGGTGATTGTCAGCGCCCATTTGCTTGGGGGTATGACGACTCTGGCCATCCTTACCTGGATTGCACATCGTCATTGGGGAGGTAATAGCGCCCAGGCAATCTCTTCAGATAAAAAGCTATGGTATCGGCTGGGGTTATTGGTATTATTTGGTCAAATATTTCTGGGAGGATGGACCAGTACCAACTATGCAGCATTGGCATGCACGGATTTTCCTACCTGTCATGACTCATGGCTACCCGACATGGATTTCAGGGATGCGTTCCATATGGTGCGCGAATTGGGTCAAAGCGCAAGTGGAGGTAGCCTGACCTTAGCGTCACTCACGGCTATTCAGTGGACACATCGTGTTGGTGCGCTCATCACCCTGATTTTTTTGGGTTTTTTAGGGGTAGTTGGGTTAAAATATGATGCAATTAAAGCATGGTGTGGTGTGCTGCTGGCCTTGCTTCTGGCACAAATCAGCTTAGGTGTGGCGAATCTGGTTCTGCATTTGCCGACCGTACTTGCAGTTGCACACAACGCCGGCGCCGCATTACTGATGACAACATTGGTGACTATCAATTCAAAAATAACAACGCGGCGCGCATAAATTGAAGAGGGTGAGCTTGAGATGGAAAAGGTTTCTTTGGGGAATGGCGCATTGACGATGCAAGTGTCAAATTTTGGTTCCAGTATTAAAAACTTCTACGCGTTATGCAAGCCGCGCGTGACTGCGCTGATTGTATTTACGGCCATTATCGGTATGTTCATGGCTACGCCGGGCATGGTACCTTGGTCCTTGCTAATGGCCACTACCATTGGTGTTGCATTTTCCTCAGGCGCGGCCGCTGCGTTTAATTGTCTCATCGAGCACAAAATTGACGCAGTCATGGCACGTACGCGGGGCCGCCCATTGCCTACCGGTCAGGTTTCCCATGTAGAAACTACCGTGTTCGCGACGATTCTGGGTAGCATTGGTTTGGCGATACTGTATTTTTATGTAAACCCGTTGACGATGTGGCTGACCTTTGGCACATTTGTGGGCTATGCAGTGATTTATACGGTATTTCTCAAGCCAGCTACCCCGATGAACATCGTTATAGGCGGCGCATCTGGTGCTATGCCACCGATACTGGGCTGGGCGGCGGTCAACAACAACATCGCCCCCGAGTCTTTAATCATGTTTTTGATCATATTCGCTTGGACCCCTCCCCATTTCTGGGCGTTAGCTTTATATCGTCGCGAGGAGTATGCCAAGGTTGGTATGCCGATGCTGCCAGTGACGCATGGTGAAGCATTTACCTTGCTGCATATGCTGCTGTATACCATTATTCTGGTGGCGGTTGCTTTTATGCCATATGGCCTTGGGATGAGCGGCCTGATTTACCTCATATCGGCAATCATATTAAATGGCATTTTCCTGAAATATGTTGTGAGTCTTTACAGGAAATATTCAGACGATTTGGCCAAGCGTACCTTTAAGTTCTCTATTATTTACCTCAGCCTGATATTTGCTGCGTTATTGGTAGATCACTACTGGAAGTTTTAACCATATTTGGCGCGCCCGGCGGGAGTCGAACCCACGACCTTTGGCTTCGGAAACCAACACTCTATCCAACTGAGCTACGGGCGCCTGACGGGTATTATAACAAATTGGGGGGTTAAGCCTTTTAAACTTTTAACGGTATCTTTAACCCGGTATAATTAAAAAATACGTCAATTTAAATTTTAAGGGATTGTGAATGAGCGATAAAAAAGAGGGCAATTCAGGTTCCAGCATGGGACAACTGCTGGTGGCTATTTTGGGCACTATTCTTGGGTTTACATTACTGCTCGCATTACTGGCAAACTTTTTTAACGATACGCCAATACCGGAAGATACAGTAGCCATTAAAAAAGCGGATGCGAACATCCAGCCTGTGGCAACGGTAGAAGTGGCCGCAGCTTCTGCTGAGCATGTGGAAAAATCCGGCGAGGAGGTAGTAAAAGCGGTGTGTGCCATGTGTCACGAGGCTGGTTTGATGAATGCGCCAAAAATCGGTGATGCCGGTCAATGGGGCCCGCGTAATGCGCAGGGGTATGATGCATTGGTCAAGAATGCGATCAATGGCATTCGCGGTATGCCTGCACGTGGTGGTAATGCGGATTTGACAGATGCTGAGGTTGCCAAGGCCGTGGCCTTTATGGCCAATAAAGGCGGGGCGAATTTCGACCCGGCCAGTTTGGCAAAGAAGTAACGCTTCAGGATAAGTAAAAAGCCGCTTAATTCAAGCGGCTTTTTTATTAAAATAACGTTATGGCGACATATGCGATAGGCGATATTCAAGGCTGTTATTATGCCTTCCAGGACTTGCTGGAGAAAATATCTTTCAACCCGGTCACAGATAAACTCTGGCTGGTAGGGGATATGGTCAACCGCGGTAGCGGATCGCTGGAAGTGCTGCGCTGGTGCTATCAGCATCAGGAGAACATTCGCGTAGTACTAGGCAATCATGACTTGCATGCTCTGGTGGTGGCGCACGGCATGAAATCGCCACACAGGAGCGATACGCTGCAAGCCTTGCTGAATGCGCCAGACAGCCTGATGCTGCTGGACTGGCTACGGCATCAACATTTGATATGGGTTGAGGACGATTACGCCATGGTGCATGCAGGGTTACTGCCGCAATGGACAATCCGGCAAGCGCAAATGCTGGCACGAGAGGTTGAGGCTGCGTTGCAAGACCCAGAGTATCCGGTTTTTCTCAGGCATATGTATGGCAACGAGCCTGCAGTCTGGAATGATGCGCTGGAAGGATACGACCGTTTACGCATTATCACAAATACGTTTACCCGGCTGCGTGTCTGCTCCGCAATTGGTGAAATGGAGTTTAGCTTCAAAGGCGAAGTGCAGAATGTTCCGGAACGCTACATGCCTTGGTTCGATGTGCCGGGCAGGCGTTCTGCCGACACCGTCATCATTTGCGGGCACTGGTCTGCGCTGGGGTTGCATATACAAGATAATCTATGCGCGCTGGATACTGGCTGTCTTTGGGGCGGTGCGCTGACAGCGATGCGCCTGGATGATCGGGCCGTTTTCCAGGTGCTACACGACTCAAGGGACAAAAATCCTTAATCTAACTCCAATTTCCGGCCGATAGCTTGTCTGGCCAGCTTGTTGATTTCCTGGCGGTTTTGGCCAACAGCTGCGATGGGTTCCAGAAAATGGAGTTCCACAATCGGGTTGGATATGCCAAGGATATTGCGGATAGATTCTAGCAGTGTTGTGTCGCCTGCATAGGCCATGCGGGTATCTGGCTGACGGTCAGTCAAGGGATAGCGAATTGCGACGGGGATGACCTCAGTTTGCGCACTCAGCGCGGCCTGCAGGATACTACCCTTGAACGGCAAAATGTGTGTGCCATCAGTGGTGGTGCCTTCTGGAAAATAACAGGCATTCATACCTTCTCCCAAATGTGCTTTAAGAGCTTCAATGATGTGTATCGCGCCTTTACGGTCATTACGGTCTATAAACAAAGTACCTGCCCTGGCAGCCAGAAAGCCGAATATCGGCCATTTTCTGATTTCCGACTTTGCTACAAAATGCAAAGGCGATACGCTGTTTAATGCGTGGATGTCTACCCAGGAGATGTGGTTCGCGACAAAGAGTTTGCCGGCCGGGTGGCTATGAGGCAATTGTCCACTGGTGATGACGTGGATGTTCAAGCGTTTCAATACTCCGGCGCACCACCACCTTGTCAGGCGGTGTCTGACCTGAGGTTTTAGCGCTGGAACGATGGTGAGTGAAAGCAAAAGCCCAACCAGTGTATGTAACATGACTCGTGTGCCACGGCAGGTTCGAACAATCGGGTGGGTGGTGTTATGGTTGGCGTCGTTAAACAATGTTATTTCAGAAAATGTGTCGCATATCTCGGGTTAATTCGATTTAGGGGTAACATTACCAGCATATCGGCCGTATTGAAATAGGGATCCCATGCCGGTGCGCCACAAATATAGGCGCCAAGTCTTAAATAGCCTTTTAGTAGTGGTGGACAGGCGACCTGCAGATTGCGGTTAAGCAAGGACACGGGTAACGGATTGTGCGGGAAAACACGATAATCTGCCGGTGCCATGTATTCGTCCATTAATTTGTAATACAAACTAGTGGCTATATGCCCGCCGTCGTGCATGGGTACGCTGGCACAACCTATCATGTATTCGAGTCGATGTATCTGCATATATCTAGCCAAGCCGGCCCATAACAGGGTAATTGTGCCGCCAGTGCGGTAGTCTCTGTGGACACATGCACGGCCAACTTCCACAGTTCTGTCGAACAGGTGCTCGATGCGACCCAAATCGAATTCCCCGGCAGAGTAATAACCACCGGCTTCGTTAGCTTTTTGCGGATTAAGCATCCGATAAGTGCCAACCACCTGATTACTATGGCTATCGCGTACAAGTAAATGGTCACAGAATGCGTCAAATCCATCCTCATCCAGCACGCCGGTGCCCGGGAGATGTGCTCCCATTTCCTCGGCAAAAACTTTGTAGCGTAAACGTTGCGCTTCTGCTGTCTCTGTTTGGGTTCTAGCCAATGACAGGTATAGGCGGCTTTTGAGAGGGGCTTTTTCTTGAATATTCTGTTGTTTGAGCATCACATTTCTCCTTGTCAACCGCGGGCATATTAAGCCCGAAACGTGACGGTCATGTGACGTTACAATGAAGATTGTGTGACACTCAGCTAAAAACGGGCCGGTTGGCCCGTTTTTTTAGAGTCTGTTTAGGATATTAATGTGTGACGCGGGATGTTTCGCCGTTTTCCACGATGCGCACTTTATCGCCGGCTTTAAACTCCTCGTCAGCTTCCTGAACGATGGCAATCAATCCGCCACCATCCAGTTTGACGGTGATTTCCAAGCCATCTTTACGCGTGGCAACCTCTTCGATTGCGGAGCCTGCAATTCCACCAGCAACAGCCCCGATGACGGCAGCTACTGCACTCCCACGCCCATGACCAACAGAACTCCCGGCGATGCCACCGACGGCACCTCCGGCTACTGTTCCTACCGGGGATTTAGTACCTTCCAGTTGTACCTGACGTACGCTCTCTACGATGCCCGTTTTGACGGTTTGCACTTTGCGTGCATCTTCACGTTTGTAAACACTGCCCGAGTTGGAGCTAGCACAAGCGCTCAGAATCAAAACCAATAGGGCTAGAGGGATTATTTTCGCCAATTTCATTTTTTCTCCTGACGGTTAGATATCAATGCACCTGTTCACCAGATATGGTTTGTTTGACCAGCGCTTGTGCATAAACGTTCTCAATCTCTTCGCGAGTTGGCTTGTGGTTTTGCCCGCCGCGGCTGGCAATCTTGATGGCGCCCATTGTCGACGCGAGTCGACCACATGTAGGCCAATCCCAGCCTCTGGCGATTCCATATAGCAACCCTGCCCGATAGGCGTCGCCACAACCTGTTGGATCAACTATCCTATCTGCTTCAACGCATGGGATTTCGAAACGTTGACCATCGGCATAGATGTGGGAGCCATTGCCACCCAAGGTTACGATCAACGCTTTTACTTTTGCGGCCAGTTGCTCCAACGATAAGCCAGTTTTGTCCTGAATAATTTGCGACTCATAGTCATTCACAGCCAGATAATCGGCCATTTCGATGAAGTGCAGTAATTCTTCTCCGTTGAACATTGGCAAGCCTTGTCCTGGGTCGAACATGAAAGGGATGCCTGTTTCATAACACTCACGCGCATGCTGGAACATGCCATCTCGCCCATCCGGCGCAATAATCGCCAGCTTGACGTTTTGCGTGTCTTTGACGGAATTTTTATGGGATTCCACCATCGCGCCGGGGTGAAATGCTGTAATTTGGTTGTCGTCCCTATCTGTAGTAATGAAAGCTTGTGCTGTGTAACTGTTGGGGATGGTTCTAATGTAGGAATCTATCAGATTGTTCTGTTTCATCCATGCGGAATAGGGCGCGAAATCTTCACCGACAGTCGCCATGATGAGTGGATTACCATCTAGTAGTTGAAGGTTGTAAGCAATATTACCCGCAGTACCGCCAAATTCCCGGCGCATTTCCGGCACATAAAACGCGACGCTCAGTGCATGGATCTTGTCGGGAAGTATGTGATTTTTGAAATGATCTTGAAACACCATGATAGTGTCATAGGCAAGTGAACCGCAGATAAGTATGGACATATGTGAGCTAAAGAAAATTAAAAGGGTTTAACAACAACTAGCACAACAATGGCAAATAGCACCAATACCGGTATTTCATTAAACCAGCGATACCAGATATGACTCCGTTGGTTTTTGCCTGACTTGAAGTCATGTAGTAGCCTGCCGCAATACCAGTGATATAGCATCAACAATACTACCAGTGCCAGCTTAGCGTGCATCCATCCGCCGTTGAAGCCGTAGCCGAGCCAGAGCCAGATGCCGAGTCCTAGTGCAAGCACAGCCAATGGTGTCATGAAGCGATAGAGCTTTTGTTCCATCATACTCAAGCGCTCCTGAGTGGCCGGGTCACTCACCATCGCATGGTTGACGAACAGGCGTGGCAGGTAAAACAGGCCAGCAAACCAACTGGTGACAAAAATAATGTGTAGCGCCTTGATCCACAACATTTTTTAGCCTAGTTCTTCGTCCAACATGGCGCGCAACTGATTAAAATCCAGTTTGCCTATCGTGCGCTGCACCCTTTTGCCTTCTTTGTCGAATATAAAGGCAGTTGGAGTCAGATTTACACCACCAAACTGGTTCGTAATTTCTCCGTAACCGTCATGCATGACAGGAAAAGGCAGCGCTTTCTCCTTCTGGTAATTTACTACTTGTGCAGGCGGGTCGTAAGGCATTGCCACGGCAATGACCTCAAAGCCTTTTTGCTTGTAAACATTATAGGTTTTTACCAAATCGGGCATTTCCTGAATACATCCGGGACAATCGGTTGCCCAGAAGTTTACTAGCACGACCTTGCCTTTCAGGTCCGCCATGCGAATTTTCGTACCTTCCAATGTGATAAATGTAACATCAGGCGCAATGGCTCTGTTCGATAAGCTAAATATCAGCAAACCAACCAAAGTGAGTGCTGCTAAAGGGAGCAAATATTTTTTTATATTTTTCATAGTCTGGATTTTAACGTTTTTGATGTGGAAAGGTTGAAATACCCATAAAAATCTTGTCATTATTTATGTCAAAGTCGCATGATATAATCCGCTTTTGTTTGTCTTTCGTTATCAATGAACGCACCTATACCCGCAGAATCCTTGCAAGCACAAACCTCGCCGGCTGCCCGCTTGCGCGAAATCCCATACAACTATACTTCGTTTTCAGACCGTGAAATCGTTATCCGGTTTCTGGGGGAAGAAATTTGGCATGTGTTAAACGAATTGCGTGCCGAGCGCAAGACTGGCCGCAGTGCGCGTATGTTGTTCGAAGTGCTGGGGGATTTATGGGTTGTTAGCCGTAACCCTTATCTGCAGGACGACTTGCTGGATAACCCCAAGCGTCGCCAGGCTTTGATAGATGCGCTGTATCACCGCATTCATGCGATTGATGAGCGCAGCAACAGTAATGTAAAAGTACAAAAGCTGGTGACGGCCGCCAAGCAAGCGGTAGAGCGCTTTGCAGAGGATTTCAGGCAAACCTACGACTTGCGCAAGAAAGCGCTATCCAAGTTTGGCAAAATCACGCGCAAGGATAATATCCAGTTCGATGGGCTAGCGCGCGTTTCCCATGTGACAGACGCGACCGACTGGCGCGTCGAATATCCGTTCGTGGTGCTGAATCCGGATGAAGAGTATGAAATCGCCCATCTGGTCAAAGCATGTATCGAGCTTGGCCTGACCGTGATTCCGCGCGGAGGCGGTACTGGCTATACCGGTGGCGCAGTGCCATTGACACCGTTGTCGGCTGTTATCAACACCGAAAAACTGGATAGGCATTCCGGCGTCAAGATGCGCTCCTTGCCTGGCGTGGCGCGGCAAGTGCCGGTAATCGAGTGTGGTGCCGGTGTCGTGACCCGTCGCGCCATGGAAGCAGCCTCCGATGCGGGGCTGGAATTCGCTTGCGACCCGACTTCGGCCGACGCCTGCTGTATCGGCGGCAATGTAGCCATGAACGCTGGCGGCAAAAAGGCCGTGCTGTGGGGCACGGCACTGGATAACCTCACTAGCTGGCGCATGGTGACGCCGGATGCCAAATGGCTGGAAGTCGAACGTTTGGATCATAATCTGGGCAAAATTCACGACATTGAAATGGCGCGCTTCAAGCTGACGCGCTATGACGTGGATATGAAAACCCAGTTGGGAGAATCCGAAATCATCGAGATCCCAGGGCCAAGTTTCAGGAAAGTTGGCTTGGGCAAGGATGTGACCGACAAGTTTCTCTCGGGACTCCCTGGAGTACAGAAAGAAGGTTGTGATGGGCTGATTACTAGCGCGACATTCATTTTGCACCGTATGCCCAAACATGTGCGCACAATTGCGCTGGAATTCTTTGGCAATGTTTCCAATGCCGTTCCGGCTATCGTAGAGATCAAGGATTACCTGGATGGCACTGCCAAGCAAGACTCGTCGGTGATTCTTGCCGGGCTGGAGCATCTGGACGAGCGCTATATCAAGGCGGTGGGCTATGCAACTAAAGCCGCGAGGCAACAACGGCCTAAGATGGTGCTATTGTGCGACATCGCCAGCGATGATGAAGATGCGGTGGGGCAAGCGGCTTCGCATGTGGTGCGCCTGTGTAATGCAAGGAATGGTGAGGGTTTTATCGCCGTGTCCGCCGAGGCGCGCAAGAAGTTTTGGCTGGATCGCGCACGTACGGCAGCGATTGCCAAACACACCAATGCCTTCAAGATTAACGAGGATGTGGTGATTCCGTTGCCTCGGCTGGGTGATTATTCCGATGGTATCGAGCGTATCAATATTGAACTTTCCATCAACAACAAGCTGAAGCTGCTGGATGCGCTGGAAACGTTTTTGATGGGCGAGTTGCCGTTGCAGGCCGATGACGAAGGGCATGTCGACCCGCAGATGATGCAATCCAAGCAGCAGTTGGGTCTACAGTTGGTGCACGAGTTACGTACCAAATGGCGTTTGATATTGCACACGCTGGATGAGCCGGTTTCCATGCTAGGCGAGCTTGGCAAGGCGTACGGCAAGCACGAGAGTGTGTTCCGCGCAGTGCAATCCTACGATTTGCGTATTTCCTGGAAACGAGAACTGAAGCGGCCTCTGGAGGAGATGTTTAGCGGCCGCGAGTTTCAGAAAGTGTTGAACCGTCTGGACGAGATTCACAAGACCGTGCTGAAAAGCCGCGTCTTTATTGCCTTGCATATGCATGCCGGTGATGGCAACGTGCATACCAATATTCCGGTCAACTCCGACGATTACGAGATGATGCAGGATGCTCATGCTGCTGTGGCGCGCGTGATGGCGCTGGCGCGCAACCTGGATGGCGTGATTTCCGGCGAGCATGGCATCGGCATCACCAAGATGGAGTTCCTGGATCAGTCTACGATAGACAAGTTTGCGGCTTACAAAGCCAAAATAGACCCCAACGGCCATTTCAACAAAGGCAAGCTGCTGATGGGGTCTGGCTTGGAGAATGCCTATACCCCAAGCTTTGGCTTGCTGGAACAGGAATCCATCATCATGGAGCAATCGGCTATCGGCGAGATTGCGGATGATATTTCCGATTGTTTACGCTGCGGCAAGTGCAAGCCGGTATGCAGCACGCATGTGCCGCGCGCCAATTTGCTGTATAGCCCACGCAACAAGATTCTGGGTACATCATTGTTGATTGAGGCGTTCTTGTACGAGGAACAAACCCGTCGCGGGGTTTCACTCAAGCATTTTGATGAGTTCAATGATGTAGCAGATCACTGTACGGTATGCCATCGTTGCGAAAAGCCCTGCCCGGTGGATATCGACTTTGGTGACGTTTCAATCAAAATGCGCAATTTCCTGCGTGAAGAAGATAAGAAAAAATTTAGCCCGGGCACCGCATTGGGCATGGCTTTTCTGAACGCTAAAGACCCCGCAACGATTAAGCTATTGCGCGGCACGATGATTGGTATGGGCTACAAGGCCATCAACGTTGCCAATGGACTGGCCAAACGCTTCGGTTTGCTGAAAGATAAAAAATCGCCGCCCGCAACGGTTGGTAGGACAGAAATCAAGGCGCAGGTGATTCATTTCATCAATAGGCCAATGCCGAAGAAAATGCCTGCCAAAACATCCCGTGCGATGCTGGGGATTGAAGACGACACCATGATCCCGGTGATTCGTAATCCACAAAAGGTCAACGATGATTCGGAAGCCGTGTTCTATTTCCCGGGTTGCGGGTCGGAACGCTTGTTCTCGACAGTAGGTTTGGCGACACAGGCCATGTTATATGAGGTTGGCGCGATCACCGTATTGCCGCCGGGCTATTTGTGCTGTGGCTATCCTCAAACTTCTGCGGGCAATCATGACAAGGGCCAGGAGATTGCGACCGAGAATCGCGTACTGTTCCACCGCGTAGCGAACACCCTCAATTACCTCGACATCAAGACGGTAATCGTTTCCTGCGGCACCTGTATGGATCAGTTACAGAAATACGAGTTCGAGAAGATATTCCCGGGTTGCCGCTTGCTGGATATCCACGAATATCTGATGGAGAAAGGCATGAAGCTGGATGGTATGAGCGGCGTACGTTACATGTACCACGACCCATGTCATACACCGATGAAGACCTATGCGCCGCTTAAAGTCACGAATGCCTTGATGGGGCAGGATGTTGCCCTGAATGACCGCTGCTGCGGCGAATCCGGCACATTTGCTGCTTCACGTCCGGACATCGCAACACAGGTGAAATTCCGCAAGCAGGAAGAACTGGAAAAAGGCATGGATAAACTGGGGCTGACCATAGGCGAACCAGAACAGGAAGTCAAAATTCTGACTTCTTGCCCAAGCTGCCTGCAAGGCTTATCTCGCTATACGGATGATACTGGCATCCAGGCGGACTATATTGTGGTGGAAATGGCTAAGCACCTGTTAGGTGAGAACTGGCAGCAGGATTATATTCAAAGCGCCAATAACGGCGGCATCGAGAAAGTCTTGCTCTAGGTCAACAGGAATGTGGCTGACAGCAACACTTTATTAAACGGGAGTGTTCGGGACTATGCCTACGAACGTAACACATGCAATTCCTGCGATCGCAATTGGACTTGGTTTAAGCCGGTACTATATCGGTGGCAAGGCAATCGTGATCGGCGCGGTAATCGCCAGCCTTCCGGATTTGGATATGTTGGGAACCCGTTTTTTTGGCATACCTTGGGATTCAATTTACGGGCATAGAGGTTATACACATTCCATCACATTTGCTGTTTTGGTCGCATTGACAGTAGCTTTTCTGCTTTACAGATATGATTTCAAAAAGTACTTCCTGTTCTTTTTGGTATGTACCGTTTCACACCCTTTGCTGGACTCCCTGAATAACGGCGGGTTGGGAGTGGCCTTCTTCTGGCCGCTTTCTGATGCCAGATACCATGCTTTTGTACAGCCTGTTATGAATGTGAACGTATCGTTCAGAGGGCTTTACCTCACCATGAAAGGATTGCCGGTGTTCCTTTCTGAATTTATTTGGGTATGGCTGCCTTTTTTCTGCATCTACCTGTTTCTAAGGTTCAACGGGCTCGAATTGATTAGAAATAAATTCCAGCGTTTTTAGGAGCTTACGCATGGTGCTGCTGGAGTTGAGTCAGGGCTGCAAATTAGGAATGCCAAGACCGATAACGATGGATTGGGTCGATTTGGCATACTTTTCTGTCGCGATATTTGTCAGTTTCCTTGCAGCTTATAAAAGTGAACCTAAGAGCAAACGCCATTGGTGGATAGTAGGTACGGTTTTAATGCTTTTTGCATTAAACAAATTCCTTTTTTTCGATAACTGTATCAAGAATGCATTATCTGGGTTTGCTGCGGAGAATGGTTTTTATGTATCACGGCGAGGAGTGCAGTTATTGTTTATACTGCTATTGCTTGGTCTGCAGCTTGCTTTAATCTATCTATGCAGGCAAAGAGTCAACAAATTGGATGGCTGCTTGAGAAGGGCATATTGGGGCTTGTTAATCCTGCTTGTACTGGTCATGCTGAGGATTATCTCGTTGCACCAGATTGATGGAATGCTTTATCTGGATAAGTTGGGATTAGGAATAGGATTAAACTGGATTGTGGAAATTTTTGGTAGCTTATTCATCATAATAAACGCAGCTATCTATATAAGGAAACAAGGGTCATCAAGCTAAGGATTTGCAATGGTTGGTCATGATGTCTTTAAGGTGGGAGACCCAACACCTATAGGTTGGTTTACCGCATTCGTTTATTTGATAGCTGCATTTTGTGCGATGCAGCAATACCGCGCACATCGAAAGCTGGAGCTGGATGCAAGGTTCTGGATGGTTCTGGTTTGGCTGCTTGTGATATTGGGCATTAACAAACAGCTGGATATCCAAGGCTGGTTTATTGATGCTATGAAGCAGGATGCAATCAGAGATGGCTGGTATCAATATCGTACACATTTTCAAGTGGTGTTTGTTATTGCGATGGGACTGGGTCTGGTCGCTTTATTATTGGCGCTTAGGCTGTACCTGATCAATAGCTGGCAACGCTATAAAATAACCTGGATTGGGTTGGTTCTGCTGTTTTGTTTTATTGTCATCAGGGGAGCATCGTTCAGCCATGTCGACATTCTGATTGATCGGCGTGTCATGGGGATAGAATTGAATGTGGTGCTCGAACTGTTTGCGCTATTGCTAGTGATAGCGGGTACATTTTTTCACAAGAAACTAGTGCCTCCCATCATTGCTAATACGCTGAATGTGCGCAATTATGTTGAAATTGCCAATGAAGGTGATCCAGTGAAATGTCCGAATTGTGGAACGCCGCCTCTATCCAAGGCGATCGATGGCCGACAGTTCAAATGCAGGAAATGCAGTCACCATTACCATGTCAGGAAAGTCTAGTAAAAAGAACTCATGGCTATTTATTCATTACTCAAACCTTTATTGTTCCGTTTTGATGCCGAATCCACACATGATTTGACCCTCAAGTCTCTACGGTTTGCCGAGAAGACCGGTTTGCTTGCCTGTTATCCCTCGCCGCCTGCCACGCATGCGAGGCAGGTGATGGGATTATCTTTCCCAAGTCCGGTAGGATTGGCCGCAGGGCTGGATAAGAACGGTGCCGTGATAGACGGCATGGCTAAAATGGGGTTTGGTTTCATTGAGGTTGGCACGGTGACACCCCGTCCGCAACCTGGAAATCCAAAGCCCAGGCTGTTCCGGGTGCCAGAGGCGCAAGGCGTTATTAATCGCTTTGGCTTCAATAACCTAGGCGTAGATAACTTGATTTCCAATGTGAAAGCATCACGCTATCAAGGCATTTTGGGCATTAATATTGGCAAGAATTTTGATACACCGCTGGAACGTGCCGTGGAGGACTATCTTATTTGCATGCAAAAAGTGTATGCCTATGCCAGCTATATCACGGTAAACATTTCCTCGCCCAATACCAAAAACTTGCGTGATTTGCAGTCGGCGGATGCGCTTTCCAGCCTATTAAGCAGCTTGAAGGCTGAGCAAAGCAAGCTCGCGCAACAACATGGAAAATATGTGCCACTAGCACTCAAGATTGCGCCAGACCTGACTGTAGAGCAGGTGCATGAGATTGCCGGTTTGTTGATGCAACATCACATTGATGCTGTCATTGCAACCAATACCACTTTGTCACGAGAGGCTGTAAAAGGATTACCGCATGCCGAGGAAACGGGCGGTTTGTCCGGTGCCCCGGTGAGAGATGTATCCACATTCGTGATTCGTCAATTATCGGAAGTGCTGCAAGGAAAGGTTCCGATCATTGGTGTGGGTGGTATTTTAAGCGGGCCGGATGCTGCAGAGAAAATCGCTGCTGGAGCTAGTTTGGTACAATTGTATAGCGGTCTTATCTATCGCGGACCTAAGCTGGTGCATGAAGTTTGTCGTGCAATCGGCTAATTAAAAAGCCCGCACAATTGCGGGCTTCTTGAAGGGAGCTGTCCGCAGCTAATCGATAGCTGCTGCCTGGGTTTTTTGTGTGGGGTGGTGGTTTTCGTTAAAAACCAGTTTCACCTGATCTTTTTCGTCTAAATCCACATGCACCGTCCCGCCGCTTGCCAAACGGCCAAATAACAGTTCATCAGCCAAAGCTTTGCGTATGGTGTCTTGTATCAGCCTGGACATCGGCCGTGCGCCCATCAGCGGGTCAAAGCCTTTTTTGGCCAAATGCGTTTTCAATTCGTCGCTGAAAGTGATGTCCACTTTTTTCTCATGTAGCTGATCTTCCAGTTGCATGAGGAATTTATCCACCACGCGCAGAATAATCTCTGGCGTCAGCGCACTGAACGACACGATAGCATCCAGCCGGTTGCGGAATTCCGGGCTGAACAGGCGCTTGATATCAGCCTGCTCATCCCCCGTCTGCTTGCTGGAAGTAAAGCCCATGCTGGTTTTGCTCAAGGCCTCTGCACCGGCATTAGTGGTCATGATGATGGTCACATTGCGGAAATCTGCCTTACGGCCATTGTTGTCAGTCAGTGTGCCGTGATCCATGACTTGTAGCAGGATATTGAAAATATCTGGATGTGCTTTTTCAATCTCGTCCAGCAACAGTACACAATAGGGCTGCTTGGTAACAGCCTCAGTCAGCAATCCGCCCTGCTCAAAGCCTACATAGCCTGGAGGCGCGCCGATCAGGCGGCTCACCGCGTGGCGCTCCATGTATTCGCTCATGTCAAAACGAATCAGCTCGATGCCCAGGATATATGCCAGTTGTTTGGCAACTTCGGTCTTGCCGACACCAGTCGGGCCGCTGAACAGGAAACTGCCAATCGGTTTGTTGGTTTGCCCCAGCCCGCTACGTGCCATTTTGACCGCAGAGGCTAGCGCATCAATCGCTTTGTCCTGACCAAATACCACAGACTTGAGGTTGCGCTCTAGCGTTTTGAGTGTGCTGCGATCGTCGCTACTGATGTTTTTGGGCGGAATACGCGCGATTTTGGCGATAATTTCCTCAATCTCTTTGTTGCCAATCACTTTTTTCTGCCTGGATTTAGGCAATATGCGCTGTGCCGCACCTGCTTCGTCAATCACGTCAATGGCTTTGTCAGGCAGATGTCGGTCATTGATATATTTGGCCGAAAGCTCGGCAGCTGTACTCAACGCACTCGTGGTATATTTGACCCCGTGGTGAGATTCAAAGCGTGATTTCAGCCCCTTCAGAATCTCGATCGTTTCCGGGATGCTGGGTTCGTTCACATCAATTTTCTGGAAACGGCGGGACAGTGCATGATCTTTTTCGAAGATGCCGCGGTACTCCTGGTAGGTGGTTGCGCCGATACATTTGAGCGAGCCGCCGGAAAGCGCAGGTTTTAGCAGATTGCTGGCATCCAAAGTTCCGCCACTGGCGGCCCCTGCACCAATCAGGGTATGGATTTCATCGATAAACAGCACAGCATCCGGTTTCTCACTTAGTTGCTTGATGACTGCTTTCAGGCGCTGTTCGAAGTCTCCGCGGTATTTGGTTCCGGCAAGCAGTGCTCCCATGTCTAACGAATAGATAGTAGCGTTTGCCAGTACGTCCGGAATGTCTTTTTCTACAATCCTGCGCGCTAAGCCTTCGGCGATAGCCGTTTTACCTACACCCGCTTCACCTACCAGCAAAGGGTTGTTCTTGCGACGACGACACAATGTCTGGATAACGCGCTCCAGTTCCGGGCCGCGTCCAATAAGGGGGTCAATTTTACCGGTCGCGATTTGCGCATTCAAATTGAGCGTAAAGCTTTCCAGTGCACCGCCTGTTGCGGTTTCCATTTCTGTTTCTGCTTCTGGGCTCTCGTTCTTGCTACTGCTACCGGGGACTTTTGCTACGCCATGCGAAATATAATTCACCACATCCAGACGGGTAATCCCCTGCTGATGTAGGAAAAACACAGCATGTGAATCTTTTTCGCCGTAAATAGCCACCAGCACATTGGCACCGGTTACTTCTTTTTTGCCAGAGGACTGCACGTGCAACATGGCACGTTGGATGACACGCTGGAAGCCGAGTGTAGGCTGCGTATCGACTTCTTCTTCACCGCTTACCACGGGCGTATGTTCGTCTATATATTGACTAAGCTCGGTGCGCAAATCTTCGAATTTTGCGCCGCAGGCGCGCAGTACTTCTGCTGCGGTCGGGTTATCAAGCATGGCCAGAAGCAAGTGCTCCACCGTAATTAGCTCATGACGTTTCTGGCGGGCATCCATAAATGCCATGTGCAGACTTACTTCCAGTTCTTGAGCAATCATTCTTTACCTAGCTTTCTTGTATTTCAGGCGGGTTCAACCATGCATTGCAAAGGATGCTGGGATTCCCTGGCATGATTAAGCACCTGATTCATTTTTGTTTCTGCGATATCTTGAGGGTAAATCCCGCAGACGCCCATACCCTCAGTATGTACTTTGAGCATAATCTGTGTCGCTTGTTCACGACTCTTGTTAAAAAAACGTTGTATCGTTTCCACTACAAATTCCATAGGGGTGTAATCGTCATTTATCAGTAAAACTTTATACATTGAAGGTAATTTTGGTTTCACCTCGCTAGGTTTAATAGCGGTATTACCGTTAGGTTGTATATTCGCCATGCATCGCGCCTTTGTATCTTACTTGCTATTTTGAGCTTAAAGAAAAAAAATTCAAGCTCAAATTTAATGGGTAAAACGGAGGGATATTAAAATTACGGAAAGATGCGGACGCTTTTCACAACCCTGTCCTGTGTTTGTAGGATTTCCAGCGTATGTTCGCCGATGCGGAATCCCGTGCCGGGTTCGGGGATGTCTTCGAAGTGTTCTAGGACAAGGCCATTCAAGGTGCGCGGGCCATCCAGTGGAAAGCCAAGCCGCAGTTTTTTGTTGAGGTCGCGCAAATTGCTACTGCCATCCACAATCCAGCTGCCGTCATCTTCCTGCCGATAGCTGCTGACACGGCTGGGCGATTGGGTGGTGAAATCGCCAATCACCTCTTCCAGGATGTCTTCGAGTGTCAGCAGGCCGCGGAACTCGCCATATTCGTCTACGACCAATGCCACACGTTCCTGGTTTTCCTGGAACTGCTGGATTTGGGTATATAGCGGGGTGCCGGAAGGAATGAAGTAAGGATCGGACAAGATTTCTTTTATGTCTTCCTTATTGATTTCATTATTCATATTCAGGCGCAAGTAGTTGAGTATCTTGCGCACGTGCAAAATGCCGATAATTTCTTCATGATCCCCCTGACGCACTGGCAACCGCGTGTGGTGGCTATTGGAAATGCGCATCAGGATTTCATCCAGTTCGGCATCAAAATCGATCGCCTCCACCTGGGTGTGTGCAGTCATCACGTCATCCACAGTGATTTTTTCCAGCTCAAACAGATTGAGCAGGATAGCCTTGTGTTTCTTGGGCAGAAAATGGCCTGCGTCCGTTACGATGCTGCGTAATTCATCCATCGTCAGGTTCTGTGCGCTTTCACTGAAGTTGACTTTGACGCGTAGTAATTTGAGCAGGCCTTCCACAAACAGGTTGATGAACCACACCACGGGATAAAGCAATTTGAGCAAAGGATAAAGCACATAGCTGCAGGCAATGCCCAGTTTTTCTGGGTAAGCGGCAGCAATCACCTTGGGGGAAATCTCGCTGAACACCAGAATGGCGAAAGTGACGGCCAGGGTGCCAAACATCAACACCCATTCGCCTTCGCCAAATAGTTCGACGATAATTACGGTAACCAATGTGGCGGAAGCTGCATTGCCAAAGTTATTACAGAGCAGGATAACACCAAGCAGTTTGTCCGTCTGCGAAAGCAGCACGCTGGCGAGTTTGGCACCGCGATGACCTTCTTTGACCAAGTGACGCAACCGGTAGCGGTTGAGCGACATTAGGCTAGTTTCTGCGATGGAGAAAAAACCGGAAACCAGCAACAACACGCCCAGAGCGGCAAGTTGCAATGAGATAGGGACGCCGTCCAAAAATATAAATTATCGAATGAAGATAGTGCGAGTGTATGCTGAATATGACGCTAACTCAAGCATGTTGGTCTCGCTAGGGTTTTGTTTAAGGGGTTGCTTCTGCGCTCTCGGCTTCTTTCTTGGGGATATCGCCAAGAAGGTTTGCGCGGTTTACGCCGAGCCACATAGCAACCGGGCAGGCGACCAGTACGGATGAATAGATCCCGAATAGGATGCCGATAGTGAGCGCCAGTGCAAAGTTGTGCAGCACCTCACCGCCAAACAGTAGCATGGAACCTACCATGGTTTGTGTCATAGCGTGAGTGATGATGGTACGCGACATGGTGCGGGTAATGGCGTTGTCGATCACTTGCACCACAGAAGCCTTGCGCATTTTGCGGAAGTTTTCGCGTACCCGGTCAAATACCACAACGGATTCATTAACGGAATAACCCAGCACAGCTAATACAGCAGCCAATACCGTTAGGTTGAATTCCCACTGGAAGAAGGCAAAGAAGCCTAGAATGATAACCACGTCGTGCATGTTGGCGATGATGGCGGCAACGGCGAAACGCCATTCAAAGCGGATGGCCAAATACGCCATAATGCCGGCGCATACCAGCAGCAGCGCCAATGCACCGTTTTCGTACAGTTCCTCACCCACTTGCGAGCCTACGCTTTCCACGCGCTGTACCGTGGCTTGCGGGTCGGCAGTTGTGAGTGCGGCACTCACTTTTTCCGAGAGTTGCGCAATCGACATATCCTTGCGGATCGGCAGGCGTATCAAGACGTCACGGCTGGTGCCGAAATTCTGTACAGTCGCATCTTTCAGGCCAATGCCGTCCATCGCCTGACGAATCTTGCCAATGTCAGCCGTTTGCGGATAATTGACCTCCATCACGGTACCGCCGGTAAAGTCTACGCCGTAATTTAGTCCTTTTGACCATAAAAAGAACACAGCCAGAATGAAGGTGAGCAGCGAAATGGCCGTGGTGATGCGGCCATAGCTCATGAAGGGAATATCTTTTTTGATTCTAAACAGTTCCATTTACAGGCTCTTCTTTAAAGGCGTATCAATCAATTGGCTTTATAAATCTGGCCGATGGATATTTTATCCAGCTTGCGGCGATAACCATAAATTATGTTCACAATTGCACGGGAAACCAGGACGGCGCTGAACATGGAGGTCAAAATACCCAATACGTGCACCACGGCAAACCCTTTGATGGGCCCGGTACCGAACATGAACAGTGCCATACCGGCAATCAGCGTGGTGACGTTGGAGTCCAGAATCGTGTCAAAGGCACGGTCATAACCCGCATGGATGCTGGCTTGGGGCGTGTTGCCGTTACGCAGTTCTTCACGCACGCGTTCATTGATCAGCACGTTGGCGTCAATCGCCATCCCCAGCGCCAGTGCAATCGCCGCCAAGCCTGGCAAGGTGAGTGTGGCTTGCAGCATAGAGAGGATTGCCACCAGCAGCAGCAGGTTCACGCCCAGCGCCAGCACAGAAACGCCACCAAACACCATGTAATACACAATCATCATCGCCGCAATTGCGGCAAAGCCCCACAAAGTGGAATGCACGCCACGGTTGATGTTTTCCTGACCCATGCTGGGGCCGACGGTACGCTCTTCGATGATTTCCATCGGAGCAGCCAGCGCGCCAGCACGCAACAGCAGGGAAATGTCAGTCGCTTCTTGCGGGCTGTCCATGCCGCTGATCTGCACGCGGCCACCGCCGATTTCTTCGTTGATGGTAGGCGCGGTAATCACCTCGGTGCTGCCTTTTTCAATCAGCAGAATCGCCATGCGCTTGCCTACATTGTCACGGGTCACGTTCTTGAAGATGCCTGCCCCACGCGCGTCCAGCGTTACGTTCACCACAGAGCGGCCAGTGCGGTTGTCCACGCCGGGGCCGGCATCGGTGATGCGGTCGCCGGTCAGTACCACGCTTTTCTTCACCAGAATGCCACCACCTTCACGGTCTTTGTAATACTCGTCACCAAAAGGCACTTTGCCTGCCGCTGCTGCTTCCAGCGTGGCGAAATCGGTCTTATCCTCATCCACCATGCGAATTTCCAGCGTGGCCGTGCGGCCCAGAATTTCCTTGGCTTTGGCTGTGTCCTGCACGCCGGGCAACTGTACCACGATACGGTCTAGCCCTTGCTGCTGGACGATAGGTTCGGCTACGCCCAGTTCGTTGATACGGTTATGCAGCGTCTGCAGGTTCTGTTTTAGCGCGAATTCCTGGATACGTTTTTGCGAAACCGGGCCGATACTTGAAGTCAGCGTCAGCTCCTTGCCGCTGCCACCGGTGGTAAAGTTCAAGTCTGGATAGTCGCGGCTCAGCACGGTGCGTGCTTTGGTACGCTCTTCCTCGCTTTCAAAGTTAACGACGACCTTCTGCCCCTCGCGGGAGATGCCGAAATAATTGATCTTCTCGCGACGCAGCGCGCTGCGGAAATCCCCCACATTGCTTTCGGCTGCCTTATCGATAGCCGCTTTCATATCCACCTGCAGCAAAAAGTGCACACCGCCTTGCAGGTCCAAACCCTTGTTCATGGGCTTGGCGCCAATGCCCAGCAACCAGTTCGGGGTCTTGGTCAGCAAGTTCAATGCGACCGTGTAATCCTTACCCAGGCTGTTGACCAGGCTATCTTTGGCTTTCAGCTGGTCATCCTGATTTTCGAACCGCACCTTGACGCCGGTCGGCTCCAGAAAGATGCCGTTGAACGGAACATTCGCCAGCTTCAGCGCAGCTTCTACTTTGCCCAGTAGTGCGGTATCTGCTTTCAGTGTCGCTTTGGCCGGGCTCACCTGCACCGCGGGCGATTCGCCAAAAAAGTTGGGAATGGTATACAGCAGGCCAATCAGCACGATGGCAGCGATCAGAATGTACTTCCACTTGGGGTAACGGTTCATGGTTTTAATCTATTAGGTAAAAGTGCATCAATGGCCGTGCGCCGCAAGACGCACAGCGCAGATTTAGATGGATTTGATTGTGCCCGGCGGTAACAAGGTCTGAACCGTATGACGCTGTACGTTTACAATCGTATTCGCCGCAATCTCGATGCTTACATAGTTATCGCCCACTTTGGTGACTTTGCCTACGATGCCTGCGGCGGTTGCCACTTCATCACCCACTTTTAGCGCATCAATCATTGCCTTGTGCTGTTTGGCCTGTTTCATCTGCGGACGAATCAGCATGAAATAGAACAACACGAAAATAACGATCATCGGCAAAAAGCTCATCAGCCCGCCATCTGCTGGCGCGGCATCGGCGGCATAAGCACTGCTAATCCACATAAAAACCTCTTAAAAAAACAAAAAAGACAATCGGCGGATTTTAACACAACTGCCTCGACTGCGTGATACACAGTGGCGGGTTAGTATCCCGAATATGAGGGCATATCTCACGCGTACGCGTTCATTACCAAAATAATGCCTCTGGAAGCCAATCTGGATGCGGCTTCCAGGCCGATGGTTGTGACAATGAAAATAATGCGGTGATTAAACCGCTTATGTAGCAGCGCTCAGTCGCGCACGCTTGGTGGCGAATTCCTGCTTGAATTCGGCAAAACGGCCAGCTTCAATCGCGTCGCGCATGCCTTGCATCAAGAACTGGTAGTAATGCAGGTTATGAATGGTGTTGAGGCGCGCGCCCAGAATCTCGCCAACGCGGAACAGGTGATGCAGGTAGGCGCGGGTAAAGTTGCGGCAGGTGTAGCACTGGCAGTCTTCATCCAGCGGGCGGATGTCGTTTTTGTAGCTGGCGTTCTTGATCTTCACATCGCCGTATTGCGTGAACAGCCAGCCGTTGCGGGCGTTGCGGGTGGGCATCACGCAATCGAACATGTCGATGCCCGCACTTACGGCGTCCACCAGGTCTTCCGGCGTGCCAACGCCCATCAGATAGCGCGGTTTGTCGGCGGGCATTTGCGGTGCGGTGTGGGCGAGGATGCGTAGCATGTCTTCTTTTGGCTCGCCTACGGAAAGCCCGCCAATGGCGTATCCGTCAAAATCAATCTCTTTTAAGCCCTTAAGTGAAACGTCGCGCAAATCTTCAAACATGCCGCCCTGAATGATGCCGAAAAGTGCATTCGGGTTGCCTGCGTGCGCAGCTTTGCTGCGTTTTGCCCATCTTAACGAAAGCTCCATGGACTTGCGTGCTTGTTCGTGTGTGGCGGGGTAGGGCGTGCATTCGTCGAAAATCATCACGATATCGCTGTTCAAAACCCGTTGAATGCGCATGGATTCTTCCGGTGTCAAAAAGCAGCTGTCGCCGTTGATGGGGCTGCGGAATTTCACGCCTTCTTCGCTGATTTTGCGCAGCTCGCCCAGGCTCCACACTTGAAAACCGCCGGAATCAGTCAGAATCGGCTTATCCCACCCCATGAATTTGTGCAGGCCGCCATGTGCAGCGATGACGTCCAGCCCGGGGCGCAGCCATAAGTGGAAAGTGTTGCCCAGCACGATGTGGGCGTTAATTTCCGTGAGTTCCTGCGGACTCATGGCTTTGACCGTGCCGTAAGTGCCCACCGGCATGAAAGCGGGGGTTTGCACCTGACCGTGCGCCAGCGTCAGCGTGCCGCGGCGGGCAAGGTTATCTGTGGTGTGTAAGGTGAATTGCATGGAAAAAGCCAAAATATCGAAGGCGAGATTTTAGCACGGCGCTTTGTTATACTAGGCACAATCAATTAGTGACGGGTTATAACTATGGTAGAAGATAATCAGCGAGAAGGGCGGCGCGCCACGGATGCAAACGGGAGTTTGCGTGAAAAAGGCATTTATCTGTTGCCTAATCTGTTTACTTCGGCTGCTTTGTTTTTTGGCTTCTATGCCATAGTCTCTGCGATGAACAACAAATTCGAGCATGCGGCGGTAGCGGTGTTTATCGCTATGGTGATGGATGGCCTGGACGGTCGCGTGGCGCGCATGACCAACACGCAAAGCGCGTTTGGTGCGGAGTATGACAGCCTGGCCGATATGGTGTCGTTTGGTGTGGCGCCTGCCTTGATTATGTACGAGTGGGCGCTGGGGCCGCTGAAAAAACTGGGCTGGATCGCGGCGTTCATCTATTGCGCTTGTGCTGCATTGCGTTTGGCACGCTTCAATACCAAATTGGATGACCCTTTTCAGGACAAGCGTTACTTTCAAGGCCTGCCCAGCCCAGCCGCGGCGGCGCTGCTGGCCGGCTTTGTGTGGGTGTCCAATGAATACAGCATCAGCGGACGCGAGATTTTCTTTGGCGTAATCCAGATGAAATGGCTCGCGTTTGGCGTGACCCTGTTTGCTGCGGGTTCGATGGTGTCTGATTTGAAATTCTACAGCGGCAAGGACATCAACCTGCGAGAGAGCGTGCCATTTGTGACGGTGCTGGCCATTGTGCTCGGGTTCGTGCTGGTTTCCTACAGTCCGCCCGAGGTGCTGTTTACTGTAATGCTGGTATATGCGCTATCCGGTTACTATATGTGGGTGAAATCCAACATCAGGAAAACCAATCAGCCCGATTAAAAAGTTTCACCTCGTACCCGCTTGATAAATCAGGCGAAAGCCATTATATTAGGCTCATGGACGTTTATTCCACAGTTTTAGCCGTATTCATTTGCACAAGCTTGCTGCTAGGCTTGCGTCGTCTGCTGCGCGCAAGCGCACACTAATCACACCCCCACACAGTATTTTCGCACTCGCACGTTTTTCACGTAGCGGGTAAAATTTCGCATATTGAATTAAAGCATTGCTTTAGGAACAAACATGACTGACAAGATTATTATTTTTGATACCACCTTGCGCGACGGCGAACAAAGCCCTGGCGCCGCCATGACCAAGGAAGAGAAGATCCGCATTGCACGCCAGTTGGAGAAATTGGGTGTAGATGTGATCGAGGCGGGCTTTGCCGCTGCTAGCCCGGGTGATTTCGACGCGATTCATACCATCGCTGGCTTGATCACCAAATCCAAGGTCTGTTCGCTTGCCCGCGCCAGCGAGAACGACGTGCGACGCGCCGGTGAGGCGATTCGCCCGGCGATGGAACATCCCGAGAAAAATGGCCGTATCCATACGTTTATCGCGACCAGCAAGATTCACATGGAAAACAAACTTCGCATGACCGAAGACCAGGTGGTGGAGCGCGCCGTGCAGGCGGTGAAATGGGCACTGGAATATACGCATGACGTGGAGTTTTCCGCCGAAGATGCGGTGCGTTCGGACATCGACTTTTTGGTGCGCGTGTTCGATGCCGTGATTGAGGCAGGTGCCAAAACCATCAACGTGCCGGATACCGTGGGTTACAGCGTTCCGGTGGTGTGGGGCGAGCGCATGGCCGCTCTTATCAAGCGCGTGAAAAATAGCGACAAAGTAGTGTGGAGCACGCATTGCCACAACGATCTGGGCATGGCCGTCGCCAACTCCTTGTCTGCTGTGCTTAACGGTGCGCGCCAGGTGGAGTGCACCATCAACGGCTTGGGCGAGCGCGCAGGTAACGCGAGTTTGGAAGAAATCGTCATGGCCATCAAAACCCGCCGCGATATTTTCAACCTCGATACGCGCATCGATACCACGCAGATCGTGCCCGCCAGCAAGTTGGTATCCACCATTACCGGTTATCCCGTGCAGCCCAACAAAGCCATTGTGGGCGCCAATGCGTTTGCGCACGAATCCGGCATCCATCAGGATGGCGTCCTCAAACACCGCGAGACCTACGAAATCATGCGGGCAGAGGACGTGGGCTGGAACGCAAACAAATTGACCTTGGGCAAATTGTCCGGCCGCAACGCGTTTCGCACGCGCTTGAAAGAGCTTGGCATCGAGTTGGAAAGTGAAGATGCACTCAACGCTGCATTCGCGCGTTTCAAGGATTTGGCCGACAAGAAATCCGAGATTTTCGACGAAGATTTACACGCGCTGGTGAGCGACGAGTTCGTGTCAGAAGCGTCGGAAACCTATAAATTGGTCTACTTGCAAGTCACCTCGCAAACTGGCGAGACACCGCATGCCTTGGTGACCATCTCCGAAAATGGCGCGGAAAAGAACTCCGAAGCGGATGGTGGCGGCCCGGTGGATGCGACCTTCAAGGCGATTGAAAGCATGGTCAACAGCGGCGCGGAGCTGCAGCTTTATTCGGTCAACAACGTCACTAGCGGCACGGATTCGCAAGGCGAAGTGACGGTGCGCTTCTCCAAAGGCGGCCGCATCGTCAACGGGCAGGGTGCGGACACCGACATCGTCATCGCCTCGGCAAAAGCGTACTTGAACGGCTTGAACAAGCTGCACGCCAAATCGCAGAAATTAAATCCGCAAGTTTAAACTGCATAAAGCGATGCCCTGGAAGGCGCATGGATATTGGCTTCCAGGGCAGGCTAGGCACAGTCTAAAGGCTTTGAAATCATGTGGATATTATTTGACCTACAATAAAGCATGCTAACCAATGCAAAATAAAAACCATATATTTCTGGTTGTTGCTGCGCTGTTCTGCACCTATTTCATCTGGGGCTCGACTTATCTTGCGATTCGTTTTGGCGTGGAGAGTTTTCCGCCATTTTTGATGGCGGGGGTGCGTTTTACCGTGGCGGGTTTGCTGATGTATGGTGTGTTGCGCTTGCTGGGTGCGCCTAACCCAAGCGCGTCGCAGTGGCGCAATTCCGGCTGGGTGGGTATTTTGCTGCCGGCCATGGGCAATGGTACGGTGTGTTATGTGCAGCAAACGGTCAGTTCCAGTGTGGCGGCACTTTCCATCGCCACGGCGCCTATCTGGATGGCGATTTTTTCCTCACTTTGGGGGCATAAAATCACCGGACGGGAATGGTTGGGCATTGCAATTGGTTTTGCCGGGATCATGCTGCTGAATACACAGGGCAGTTTGTATGGCGATTTTTCCAGTGCGCTGTTGCTGATGTTTGCGGCAGCGACTTGGTCGTTTGGATCGGTGTGGGGCAAGTATTTGAATCAGCCCAAAGGCCTGATGGCGCCTGCGGTGCAGATGCTGGTGGGTGGCGTGGTGTTGCTTGCGGTCAGCGCCGTGAGCGGCGAGCGCTGGCCCGCGCACATTAGCGCCAAATCGTGGGGCGCGATGGTGTTTTTGGTGGTGCTGGGGTCGCTGGTGGCTTACACGGCGTATCAGTGGCTGCTCAAAAATGTGCGCCCGCTGGTGGCCAGCAGCAATACGTTTGTGAATCCTATCGTGGCGTTTGCGGTGGGTATCTGGTTTGCCAACGAGACGGTGGTGGGTGCGGAATACCTGGCGTTGGCGGTGATATTGGTTGGCGTATACCTGATTCTATCGGCAGGTCAAAAGCCGACCGAGGGCTTTAAATTGACAGTTTTTCAATCTACAGAAAAGTAACATGGCACAAAAACAGAATTTGGCATTATTCGACCTGGACAACACGCTGCTGGCGGGCGATAGCGATTACAACTGGAGCATTTTCCTGATTGGCGAAGGCTTGCTGGACGAAAAGACGCATCACGAGCGCAACGAGCAGTTTTACCAGGATTACAAAAATGGTTGCCTGGACATCATGGCTTTTCTCAAATTCCAGTTGCAGCCTTTGTCGCAGCACCCCAAGGCTTTTCTGGATGAACTGCATAAAAAGTACATGGATAAAGTGATTCGCCCGATGATGACCGACAAGGCGCAAGTGCTGGTGGACGAACATAAACAGAATAGCGATTTGTGCGTGGTGATTACGGCAACGAACAGTTTTGTCACCAAGCCGATTGCCACGGCTTACGGGATCGAGCACTTGATTGGTACAGACCCTGAGATGGTGAACGGTGAATATACCGGCGGCGTGGCGGGCATCCCCAGCTTTCAGCAAGGCAAGGTGACGCGGCTGGAAATGTGGCTGGCCGAGCGCGGCAAGCAACTGGGTGATTTTGAGACCAGTTATTTCTACAGTGATTCGCATAATGACTTGCCGCTGATGAACCTGGTAACTAACCCGGTAGCGGTGGATGCGGACGCCGTGCTGCGCGAGGTGGCGCTGGTGAAAGGCTGGCCGCAAATCAGTTTGCGCTAGTTTTATTTTTGGCAAGCCGCGCTATACTGCCTAATAAAAACCACAGGAGGCAGCGATGGCGAAAAATATCATTTTCTGTGCGGATGGTACCTGGAACAACCCGGATGATGAAGCGCTGACGCCTACCGAGCGTACCAAGGTCGATCCGCCTTCCAACGTCTTTAAAATCTTCACCCACCTTGCCGGGCGTATGGTGGCGCGAACCAAGGTGGAAGATATTACCGGCCAGATTCTGGAGCGCGAAAAGCGGCTGATCGATGATGCCGGTATGGTTGTGCAAATCGCCAAATACATCAACGGCGTGGGCAATGGCAGCAACAAGATTCAGGACATGATTGGCGGTGGCTTCGGGGCAGGGCTGATCAAACGCATCGTGCGCGGCTACACCTTTATTTCGCGCAATTACAAAGCGGGCGACCGTATCTATATCATCGGCTTTAGCCGCGGGGCTTATACCGCGCGGGCCTTGGCGGGGCTGATCGCGTCGCAGGGTCTGCTGGCGCAAAAGTTCGAGCGTGGCGACGAGGAATCCTACAAACTGGGTGCGCAGGCCTGGTATCAGTATCGCAGAGCAGGGGCGGAAAAACGTAATTTGTTTGCCACATTGGCCGAGGCGATGCATGATTTGCCGAGCTTTATTACCAGTGGCAATATCGAGGAATCCGACTTTGTGCGCAATGTGCCGATACACGCTGTGGCGGTTTGGGATACGGTCGGCTCGCTGGGCATACCAGGGTTCGATGCCAGAAACAACACGATTGAAGATGCGTTTCGCTTTGCCGACGAAGTGCTGAGCAGCAAGGTGACGCTAGGGCTGCATGCGCTGGCGATAGACGAGCAGCGCATGCTGTTTACGCCCACTTTCTGGAACAAGGCGGGCAATGTGAAGCAGCTGGCTTTCCCGGGTGCACACTCCGATGTGGGAGGCGGCTACAAGGAAACCGGATTGTCGGATGGCGCGCTGCTGTGGATGATAGAGGAACTGAAACCAATGGGTGTGGTGTTTTTCGATACGGTGTCCCATATCAAGCCCGACCCGCTTGGCCCGGCGCACAAACCTTGGCTTGCGCTGACAACAGTAACCGGCGGCTTGGGGCTGCGCAAATTCAAACCGGAGCATGGTGTTGTCGCGCATATCTCGGTAGCACTACGCAAGGCAGCTAATGCCGTGATACACCATCTTGGGGAAATTGCGAAGAAATACGCTCCTAGCAACTGGCCGAATTAGCGGTTTAGCACCACTTGCAAGACAAAGCTGGAGCCAACATACGCCAGCAATAGGAGCACGAAGCCCCACAAAGTCCAGCGGATAGCGGTGCGGCCGCGCCAGCCGTATCTGACACGACCGAACAGTAGCCAACCATAGATCAGCCACGAGGCGATTGAAAAAATGACCTTATGCGTGAATTGCAGCGGTTTCCCGAAAATCTGCTCGCTGAACAGCATGCCGCTTGCCACGGTGATGGTCAGCAGGATGAATCCGATACTAATCACTTTGAACAGTAAGCTTTCCATGATCATGATTGGCGGGAAGCTGGGTAATTTGATGGGGGTGGGTTTGTTGTGCAGGTCGCGTTCTGCTATGGTCATTAATACCGCATGCAAGGCGGCAAAGGTGAACAGGCTATAGGCTAGCAAGGCGATGCCGATATGCAGCACAAAAAGCTTGCTTTCGCTCATAGGCAGCAGATGTGTTTTGTCGGAAAACGCGGGCAAAAGCGCAAACAGCGCAGCGGGAGGTAACACAAACGCTTGCAGGCTGTGCAGGCCGTGTTTCAGGTCTGCAAACCAGTAAATGAGCACTGTGAGCCAAAGGATGGTCGATAGCGCGTTGACCAGCCCCAGATCCAATTGCTGCGCAAATATGGATTGGTGTATTAGCCAGCCATGCAAAATTAGCCCCAAAGCAATCATCTTGGAATGCAACTGATGTTGCGGCGCCTGCTGGGGTAATTTTGCCGTGCGCCAGAAATCCAGCGCAACGGCCAGATAAATGCAGGCGACAACGAGATGAAGAATGAAATGATGCATGGCGCAATTATGGCAAAACTCACGTCAAACGCCTAGCATGATGTAAAATTAAAACAATTCATACAGGTAAATCAAATGCTGGAAAATCTCACCGGACGCTTGCAAGGCGTCATCAAAAATTTGCGTGGTCAAGCCCGTCTGACCGAAGAAAATATTGCCGATGCGATGCGCGAGGTACGCATGGCCTTGCTGGAAGCTGATGTGGCATTGCCCGTCGTGAAAGATTTCATTGCTCGTGTAAAGGAGCGCGCGCAGGGCAGGGATGTGCTGCAAAGCCTGACGCCCGGCCAAGCAGTCATCGAGGTGGTGAATGACGAGCTGACCGAGCTGATGGGCAAGGCCAATGTGGGCTTGAACCTAGCCGCGGTGCCGCCGGCGATCATCCTGATGGCGGGTCTGCAAGGCTCTGGTAAAACGACGACTTCGGCCAAATTGGCAAAATTGCTCAAAGAGCAGAAAAAGAAAGTGCTGCTGGCCAGTGCCGACGTGTATCGCCCAGCGGCGATTACACAATTGCAGACATTGGCCAAGCAGCTTGATGTAGATTGCTTTGATAGCAATGCCTCGCAGAAGCCCATGGATATTGCTTCCCAGGCCATCGATTTTGCCAAAAAGAATTATTACGACGTGATGATCTTCGATACCGCAGGTCGCTTGGGTATCGATGAGACGATGATGAACGAAATCAAAGCCTTGCATGGCCTGCTCAAGCCAATCGAGACACTGTTTGTCGTGGATGCGATGCAGGGTCAGGACGCGGTAAACACCGCCAAAGCCTTTGGCGAGGCATTGCCGTTGACGGGTGTGATTTTGACCAAATTGGATGGTGATGCGCGCGGGGGTGCGGCACTTTCTGTGCGCCATGTTACCGGCAAACCAATCAAATTTATCGGTGTTAGCGAGAAAGTAGACGGCTTGGAACCATTCCATCCGGATCGCATGGCAGGTCGTATTTTGGGTATGGGCGATGTGCTCGGCCTGATTGAAGATGCGCATAAAAAGGTCGATATGGCTGAGGCTGCTAAGGTGGCCGAGAAAATCAAATCCGGTGCCAAGTTCGACTTGGAGGACTTTAAGGCGCAAATGATACAGATGCGCAAGATGGGCGGCATGAGCGCCTTAATGGATAAGATGCCTGCGCAAATGGCCAGCATGGCGCAGAAAGTGAATAACGAGGATGCAGATAAAGCGCTACGACGTATCGAAGGTATCATCAACAGCATGACGCTGGAAGAACGCCGCAAGCCTGAACTGATCAAAGCTACGCGCAAGAAACGTATCGCAGCCGGTAGCGGTGTTCAGGTGCAGGAAGTCAACCGGCTGCTGAACCAGTTCGAAGAAACGCAAAAAATGATGAAAATGTTCAGCAAAGGCGGCATGGCCAAGATGATGCGTGGTCTGGGTGGCATGATGGGCGGAAAATTCCCCGGGATGCGATAAATCTGGAAATTTTTTGCAAAAGCACGTTGACCAGAAACACAGTTTCTAGCATAATGGCGGGCTTTCGTGAACAGGGCAAGTTCCTGGTCATTGGGGTGTTAGCTCAGCTGGTAGAGCAGCGGACTTTTAATCCGTTTGTCGTGGGTTCGATCCCCGCACACCCTACCAAACAAAAAGCCCAGTCGTTGACTGGGCTTTTTTATTTTACGGTTTGCGCGCTACGCATTTTATTAGCCATATAACCAGCTTAAGAATTAATTTGCGGGCAGTTTCCAAGATGCTTTTTTGTTAGTGAAGGTTTTGTAAATGAAAAAAGCTCACAGTAATGTGAGCTTTTTGTAATTGGCGCGCCCGCGATGATGAACATGGGCACTGGGCTATTCAAGTTTTGATTTAAAACATAGCTGATTTTCGACCAATTGTTATGAGTTAACGTAATAGCTTTAGAGCCATTTTGGCTATTTTTAGTAATTCATTTTTACTAGCCCCACTTGCTGATTGTACTGACATACCTTGATGTATCGTGGCTATAAACTTAGCGAGCGCTTTTGCATCTGTACTTTCGGGTAAATCGTTTTCGTCGATTGCCTGTAAAAATCTTCTATAAAGTGCAGCTTCATATGAGAATCTAAACTTACTCAATTTATCATGTATGTGACTTGACTCTGCACTACATGACAACGCGCTTTGAATAACCAGACATCCGTGTGGGTGATCTGCTGAGGAAAAAAAAGCTGCAGCCGTGTTGAGCATTCTTTCAACTACCTTGTAGGCTGTTGGCTCATTCAATGACTCCTTCACAAAAGCTGCTGGACCCGATAAATATCTTTCTACAGTTTTATCGAAAAGTTCTTCTTTGCTACCAAAAGCACCATAAATGCTTGCCTTGTTTATTCCTAGCGCTTGGGTAAGTGTACTCATAGACGTTCCTTCAAATCCGTATGCCCAGAAAGCATTCATGGCTTGGTCTAGAGCTTTGTCTGAATCGAAGGTTGGTGGGCGACCTCTACCTTTCTTAACAATTGGCATAGCTAAACTCCAGTTATAAATAAATCATACTAAATAATATTGTACCATCTGGTAAAAAATAAATTGACATTAATCATAACTCCCAATAGTATTTATGTACCAATCGGTAAAAATATATTTTGGAGAATATTATGAAAGACATGCAAGGAAAAGTAGCCTTTATTTCTGGTGGGAATAAAGGAATAGGATTTGAAACGGCTAAGAAATTAGGAGGGCTCGGAATTGCTGTTGTTATAGGGGTAAGGGATGAGAACAACGGTGTGAATGCTGTTAACAGGCTTTCAGAGCAGGGAATTAATGCGAGCTGGGTCAAATATGATGCTAACAAGCCAGAATCAGCAGAGAATGTTTATCAGTTTTTTGATAACAACTATGGCAAGTTGGATATTTTGGTAAACAATAGTGGGATATTGAAAGAGGATTTAATTGGAAATAACAATAGCGCTTCTGTAACTAGATCTGTCCTCAGAGATACTTTTGAAACCAATTTATTTGGTGTGATAGAACTAACGCAAAAACTTCTTCCATTAATTAAAAGGTCAGAATCTGGCAGAATCGTGAATGTTTCTAGCATCTTGGCTTCGCAGACATTACATAGCATGGCAGATTCCCCTATAGCTCCAGCTAAAGGTTTAGCTTATAACGCATCAAAGACAGCCTTAAATGTATTCACTATACATCTTGCTAATGAATTAAAAGAAACAAAAATAAAGGTAAATTCTGCACATCCGGGTTGGGTAAAAACTGAGTTAGGTGGCCCGAATGCGCCAATGGAAATTGCTGATAGCTGGAAAACAAGTGTCGAGCTTGCTACGTTAAAAGACAATGGCCCAACAGGAGGCTTCTTTCATGAATCACAGGTGTTGCCATGGTGACTGAAAATAGATTCGGCGTGACATTAAGGGCTCTGATTTTTGCAGTTCTAATGTCATCGGTTACATCTATATTAGTTACTGGATTTGTACTGTTAATAAATCATGCTGACAATGCTTCATTTATATATAAATGGGTAAAAGCAGTAATACTGGCTTGGCCTATTATCTTCATATCAATTTTGTTTGTTGCGCCTCAAATAAATAGGCTGGTGGATTTTATTTTGTGCAAAAAAGCTAATCAATAGTGATTGATTTAGTAGTAATCTATTAAAAAGTGCCTACTTTTATAACTTGCGGCAGAAAATAAATAAAGGCCTAACCTTTTGTTTGGTTAGGCCTTTATGGGATGTGGCGCGCCCGGAGCGATTCGAACGCCCGACCCTTTGGTTCGTAGCCAAATACTCTATCCAACTGAGCTACGGGCGCAAGGTGATGCTTTTAAAAACAGGTGCGCATTATAGCACACGTTTACTTAATTTGGCGGAGAGAGAGGGATTCGAACCCTCGATACAGATTTAAGCCCGTATGCTTCCTTAGCAGGGAAGTGCCTTCGACCTCTCGGCCATCTCTCCGGTACTGCTTGAGGGCGCCACTATACGCGAAGCCCCCTTAAAAATCAATGTAAAAATCCCAACAAGGGTTACTACTATGATGCCTCTTCAAGATTAAAGGCTTTGTGTAGTACACGCACCGCAAGTTCCATGTATTTTTCTTCAATCACCACGGCGATTTTGATTTCGCTGGTGGAGATCATTTGAATGTTGATACCTTCTTCGGCCAGAGTGCGGAACATTTTGCTGGCAATGCCCACGTGTGAGCGCATGCCAACGCCAACGGCGGCAACCTTGGCGATTTTGTCGTCACCACTAATCTCGCGAGCGTGAATGTGCGGCTGCACTTTATCGCGCAAAATATTTAGCGCCTTGTTCATTTCGTTTTTATGCACGGTGAATGTAAAGTCAGTCGTACCATCTGCACCGGTATTCTGGATAATCATGTCAACATCGATGTTCGCATCAGCCACTGGCCCCAGAATTTGGTAGGCGATACCTGGTTTGTCAGGTACGCCCAATATAGTGATTTTGGCTTCATCGCGGTTGAACGCAATGCCTGAGATGATCGGGTCTTCCATGTTGTTTCCTTCGTCTTCCTCAAATGTAATCAGCGTGCCGTCGCCTTCATCCTCAAAGCTGGAGAGCACGCGTAATTTAACTTTATATTTTCCAGCAAATTCTACCGAGCGGATTTGCAATACTTTGGAGCCTTGAGAAGCCAGTTCCAGCATTTCCTCAAAGGTGATTTTTTCCAGGCGGCGTGCTTCCGGCACGATGCGCGGGTCAGTAGTATACACACCGTCCACGTCGGTATATATCTGGCATTCGTCGGCTTTCAATGCCGCTGCCAGCGCCACGCCGGTGGTGTCGGAACCGCCTCGCCCCAGGGTGGTGATGCTGCCATTGGCTGCTGCACCTTGGAAGCCTGCAACCACCACGACATAGCCGTCACTCAGGTCTTTTTTGATATTGGTTTCGTCAATGCTCAGGATGCGCGCTTTGGTGTAGGCGTCGTCTGTCAGAATCTTGACCTGCGCGCCGGTGTAGCTTTTGGCTTTGATGCCCAGCTCCATGAGTGCAAGCGCCGTCAGGCCAATGGTAACCTGCTCGCCAGTGGCGACCATCACATCCAATTCGCGCGGGTCTGGCTCCGGCATAATTTCCTTGGCCAGCGAAATCAGGCGGTTGGTTTCGCCCGACATTGCGGATACCACCACCACGACCTGATGTCCCATTGCCTTGTAGCGCGCGACGCGCTTGGCTACATTGCGGATACGCTCCGGATTTGCGACTGAGGTGCCGCCGTATTTTTGTACTATTAACGCCATGTTTTAACTCTTTTACTCGTTCAAATTTTACTGCTAATCCATTCTGGTACGCTCGCAAGCGCTTTGGGTAGTGCGCCAACATCCGTGCCGCCAGCCATTGCCATATCTGGCTTGCCACCGCCTTTGCCGCCCACTTGGCTGGCAACAAAGTTGACCAAGTCGCCAGCTTTCACCTTGCTGGTCAAATCTTGCGTTACGCCTGCAGCCAAGCTGACTTTTCCGCCTGCCGTGCTGGCCAGCACGATAGTGGCCGATTTCAGCTTGTCTTTCAGTTTGTCCATGGTTTCGCGCAGCGCGTTGGCGTCCGCGCCTTCCAATGTCGCTGCCAGCACCTTCACGCCGTTGATTTCTACAGCCTGACTGGCCAAATCGTCGCCTTGCGAAGAAGCGAGCTTCGATTTCAAACGCGCCAGCTCTTTTTCCAGCGTTTTCGCATGTTCGCTCAATTGCGTGACCTTGTTTGTAAGCTCTGTAGCGGGTGCTTTCAATTCGTTTGATAACTGCGCAATCAGCGTTTGCTGCGCGTTAATCAGCTTCAAAGCACCTTCACCAGTAGTCGCTTCCACTCGGCGCACACCCGCCGCCACGCCGCTTTCCGCATAAATCTTGAATAGGCCGATGTCCCCTGTGCGGCTCACATGCGTCCCGCCACACAGCTCGCGGCTGGAACCAATATCCAGCACGCGCACTTCATCACCATATTTCTCGCCAAACAGCATCATTGCGCCGGTTTTTTGTGCAGATTCAATATCCATCACGCGTGCCTGTGTCGCCGCGTTGGCGAGGATTTCCGCATTCACAATCGTCTCGACTTTGGCAATTTGTTCATCCGTCAGCGGTGCGTTGTGCACAAAGTCAAAACGGGTTTTGTCTGCGTCTACCAGGCTACCTTTTTGTTGCACGTGTGCACCCAACGTTTCGCGCAACGCCTTGTGCATCAGGTGGGTGGCGGAGTGGTTGCGCATGGTAGATGTTCTGGAAGCCGCGTCTACATTGGCTTTTACGGTATCGCCCACATTCAGTGTGCCGGTTTTCAAAATACCGTGATGGCCAAATACCGCCGCCTGGATTTTCTGCGTGTCTTCCACGGCAAAAATGCCGTTGTCGCCTTTCAACACGCCGCTGTCGCCCACCTGACCACCGGATTCCGCGTAAAACGGTGTGGTATCTAAAACGACAACGCCTTGGTCGCCTTCATTCAAACGGCTGACAGGCGTGCTGTCTTTGTATAGTGCAAACACTTTTGCAGCCGTTTCCAAGGTGTCGTAACCTTTGAAATCAGTGTTCGCGCCGCTGTATTCCAGGTTTGCCGCCATCTTGAACTTGCCCGCAGCGCGTGCCTGTTCTTTCTGGCGCGCCATGGCGGCGTCAAAGCCAGCAGTGTCAACAGTCACGCCGCGTTCACGGCAGATGTCGGCGGTCAGATCGAGCGGGAAGCCGAAGGTATCATGCAGTTTGAAAGCTAAGTCGCCATTAAGTTGAGCAGGTTTTGTGGCGAGCTCGGTTTCAAGGATCGCCATGCCATTTTCGATGGTTTCAAAGAAGCGGTCTTCTTCCTGTTTCAGCGTGTTGGTTACGCGCACTTGCTCGGTTTTCAGTTCCGGGTAAGCATCGCCCATTTCGCGCACCAAATCGGCCACCATGTTGTGGAAGAATGCTTTGCGTGCGCCCAGTTTGTAGCCATGACGAATCGCGCGGCGGATGATGCGACGCAACACATAGCCACGGCCTTCGTTGCCCGGAATCACGCCATCGGCGATGAGGAAGCTGCAGGCGCGGATGTGGTCTGCCAGCACTTTCAGGCTAGGGCTATTCAAATCGGTGGTTTTGGTTTCCCGCGCAGCGGCAGCAATGAGGCCTTGGAACAAGTCGATTTCGTAGTTGGCATGTACGCCTTGCAGCACGGCGGAAATGCGCTCCAAGCCCATACCGGTGTCCACGCTGGGTTTAGGCAATGGGTGCATCACGCCCGCTTCATCGCGGTTGAACTGCATGAACACGTTGTTCCAGATTTCGATAAAGCGGTCACCGTCTTCATCAGGAGAACCAGGCGGCCCGCCTGAAATATGGCTGCCGTGGTCATAAAAAATCTCCGTGCACGGGCCGCACGGGCCGGTGTCGCCCATCATCCAGAAATTATCCGATGCGTAGCGTGCGCCTTTGTTGTCGCCGATGCGCACGATTTTTTCTGCCGGAATGCCAACCTCTTTGTGCCAGATGTCGTAAGCTTCATCATCCTCGGCATACACGGTGACCATTAAGCGCTCTTTGGGGAGTTTGTAGACTCCGGTCAGCAGTTCCCATGCGTATTTGATGGCGTCGCGCTTGAAATAATCGCCAAAGCTAAAGTTGCCGAGCATCTCGAAGAAAGTATGGTGGCGTGCGGTATAGCCGACGTTTTCCAAATCATTGTGTTTACCACCGGCACGCACGCACTTTTGGCTGGAAGCCGCGCGAGTGTAAGAGCGTTTGTCGAAGCCCAGGAACACATCCTTGAACTGGTTCATGCCCGCGTTGGTGAACAGCAGGGTCGGGTCGCCATGTGGCACCAATGAACTGGAAGCCACGATTTCATGGCCTTTGGAGGCGAAGAAATCGAGGAACGCTTGGCGTATTTCGTTACTACTGGGTTTTGCAGATAATTTAATTGTCATCGTCAAACTTACTGTTTAGTACTTTCTTAATCGTTTCAAAGCTAAAACCACGGCTTTGCATAAATCTCGCTTGCTTGGCCCATTCCTCTCGGTTGGCAGGCGGAGCCTTGAATTTCTTGCACCATACTTCGCGCGCGTTATCCAGCTCATTTTCTTTCAACTTGGTCACCGCATCGGTCACCAGCTCATCCGCCACGCCTTTTTCGCGCAACTCATGCGCTACCTTGTTTGCGCCGAACTTCGCTTTGCGAGCATGTACCAACTGCTCGGTAAAACGTGCATCGCTTAGCCAGCCGCGTTTTTTAAAATCATCCAGCAAGGTCGGAATATCATCGCCTTCTTCCGCAAATGCTTTGAGCTTCTGTGTCAGTTCGTGTTGTGAATATTCGCGTTTGGCTAAATACTCCAACGCGCGCTGGCGCAAGGATTTTTGTACCGGTTTTATGCTTAATCGTCCTCGCTACGTGATGCGGTCATGGCTTCGCTGAGCGCTTTGGCGTTGGCGCGGATTTTCGCTTCAATCTCGGCGGCGATTTCCGGGTGTTCGCGCAGGTATTCCTTGGCGTTCTCTTTGCCTTGGCCGATTTTCTCGCCATTGTAGCTAAACCATGCACCGGCTTTCTCAACCAGTTTCAGGTTTACGCCCAGTTCGATGATTTCGCCCAAGCGGGAAATGCCTTCGCCGTACATGATGTCGAATTCGGCTTGCTTGAACGGTGGTGCGACTTTGTTCTTGATGACCTTGACGCGGGTTTCGGAGCCGACGATTTCGTCCCCTTTCTTGATGGCGCCGGTGCGGCGAATATCCAGACGTACGGAGGCGTAGAATTTGAGCGCGTTGCCGCCGGTGGTAGTTTCCGGGTTGCCAAACATCACGCCAATCTTCATACGGATTTGGTTGATGAAAATCACTAGCGTGTTCGTGCGTTTGATGTTGCCGGTGAGTTTGCGCAAGGCTTGGCTCATCAGGCGGGCTTGCAAGCCCATGTGGCTGTCGCCCATCTCGCCTTCAATCTCGGCGCGCGGTGTCAAGGCCGCAACGGAGTCGATAACGACAATATCCACGCTGCCGGAACGCACCAGCATATCGGCGATTTCCAGTGCTTGCTCACCGGTGTCAGGCTGGCTAATCAGCAGTTCAGGCACATTGACACCTAGCTTGGCGGCATATTGCGGGTCCAGTGCATGTTCAGCGTCAATAAACGCCGCTACGCCGCCCAGTTTTTGCATTTCGGCAATGACGGACAATGTAAGCGTGGTTTTACCGGAAGATTCCGGGCCATAGATTTCCACAATGCGGCCACGCGGCAAACCGCCGATACCCAGCGCGATATCCAGGCCTAGCGAGCCGGTGGAGACAGGCTGTACTTCCTCGCCAATGTTGCTATCCCCCATGCGCATGATGGAGCCTTTGCCGAATTGCTTTTCAATTTGCGACAGGGCGGCTGCCAATGCCTTGCTTTTGTTTTCATCCATGAGATTTGCCTTTGTTTTTAAGCGCTTAAATACGAATAAATTTAACCTGAGATTATTTCATATTTTGGCTTTTTAAGTAAGCGCGGCAATGGGGATAAAGGGGAATTTTTGATACAAAACTGGTGTCAACTGATGTGTTAGTAGCGCGTTATTTATATGGTCTGTCAAAGACAAATTGGAGAAGCAAAATGAAACCATTCAAAACACTTTTTGCCGGCGCATTGATCGGCTTGGCTAGTATTTCCAGTGCCCAGGCACATGGGAATCTGGGCTGGAGCATCTCAATTGGCAGCCCGTCTTATTATGCGCCCCCGCCGGTTTATTATTCGGCACCTCCGGTGGTGTATCATAGCTCGCCGGTTGTGTATTATCGCCCTGCGCCAACTGTGGTCTATTCCGCTCCGGCGCACGGTTACTATCGCAGTCATTCCTATGGCAGATGGGGGCACGACGGCTGGCGTGGTGGCGACCGCTGCGAGCGGCCGCGTCGCCATTGGCGTTAAGCCACTTTTATCATCTTCAGTAACTCTGCCAGCGCCGCGTGGACGGATTGCTGGCGGATGCTGTGCCTGTCGCCGGAAAAATGCAAAGTCACTGTATGCGCAGGCTGATTTCTAAGCACCCACGCGAAACATATGGTGCCTACCGGTTTTTGAGGTGTGCCGCCATCCGGGCCGGCGATGCCGGTGATGCTGCAGGCAATTTGCGCCTGGCTGTTCTTCAGCGCGCCTAGCACCATCTCCTGGGCAGTTTCTTCGCTCACTGCACCAAATTTTTCCAGCGTTTCTGGTGAAACGCCCAACATTTCTGTTTTGGCTAAGTTGCTGTAGGTGACGAAACCGCGGTCGAACCAGCCGGAGCTGCCGGGAATGCTGGTGATGGCCGCTGCGGTCATGCCGCCAGTGCAGGATTCCGCCAAGGCAAGCATCCAGCCTTTGGTTTTAAGCGCTTGGCCCAGTTCGCTTGCTAATGTGTCGAGTGGATCCATATAAGCAAGCCTAAAACACAGACAATGGCATAAATCGCGGCGAGTATATCGTCCAGCATCACGCCAAAGCCGTTTTTAAATTTTGCATCCAGTTGGCGGATAGGGAAAGGCTTCCAGATATCGAACAGGCGAAAAAGCAGGAACGCACCCAGCCACCACAGCCAGTTCATCGGTGTGAAAGCCAGCACCAGCATGATGGCAACGATTTCATCCCACACGATACTGCCGTGATCCGCTACCTCAAGCGCCTTACCAGTCTTGTCGCAACACCAAACTCCCAGCCCGAATAGCGCCAGCAAAACAGGAGCTTGCCAGGTTAGCGGCAGCTGGAAAAGCAGCATGGCTAACGGCATGCCTGCCAATGTGCCGAATGTACCCGGTGCCTTGGGCGCCAATCCGCTGCCAAAGCCAAGCGCGATGAAGTGGGCCGGGTGTTGCAACAAAAATTTTAAATCAGGTTGTTTCATTTGAAGTGATCGTACCCGGCTATTTTCAAGACCATCGGTTGATGGTTTGCATCATATATCGTCAAGCCGCTTTCCGCACGTGTATTGCCAATGCGCGTAAGTTTCAGATTCAAATCCTGTGCGATATGTTTTATCGCATCTCTTTTATCCTGCGGCGCAGTAAAACACAGCTCATAATCGTCGCCGCCGCTTAAAACCATGGCTTCAAATGCCTCATCCAGACTGGACTCTAGGGCAGGATGTTTGGAAATGTCGGCATAGAAAATATCCGCGCCGAGTTTGGAGTTCTCCAGAACATGCCCCAAATCCGCCGCAAGGCCATCGGAAATGTCGATACAACTACTCGCGATTTCACGCAAGGCCAGCCCCAGCCCTACTCTGGGCACCGGCCTGTGAAGCGCATCCAGACTGGCTTCCAGGGCATCGTTTTCGAGCCTAATTTTGCCTAGCAGATGCGCCAATCCCGCTGCGGCAGTGCCGATGTAGCTGCTTACCCAGACGTCATCGCCAGCTTTTGCGCCATCGCGACGCAGCGCCAAGCCTTGCGGAATCTCGCCAAAAATCGTCACGCTGATATTGAGTGGGCCGCGCGTGGTATCGCCACCAATCAAATCTACGCCGAAGGTATCGGCGCAGGCAAAGAAGCCGCGTGCGAACTCGCCTAACCAAGAGGCGTTGTTTTCCGGCAGTGCAATGGCCAGCGTCGCCCACTTGGGCTGTGCACCCATGGCTGCCATGTCTGAAACGTTGACGGCAAGCGCCTTCCAGCCGATGTCATATGGCGGGGCGTCGGCAAAAAAGTGCGTGCCAGTCACCAACATATCCGTAGAAATGGCAAGCTGATGTCCATTCCGTACGCGTAGCAAGGCGGCATCATCACCCACACTCAAGTCGGTGTGCCTGGTCGGGTGGGTGAAAAAGTCGCGGATAATATTAAATTCGGAGGCCATACTATTGTGGTGCAAATTTCTGGAAATAATAGGCCGCAGAAACTCCCGCCATATCAGCCAGCCAGTCAAATGCGCTGGCTTCGCGCGAGAGCGTGAACAAGCCTTGCAGCACTTCGCTGCTTGCCCCGTAGATGGCGATGGAAGCCAATATCCATGCGGGTTTTGCGGGATATGCTTTCAAACCGCTGAATGCCAGTCCTGCAAATCCTGTCGCATGCAATAGCTTGTCGAAATGCGGGAATGGCGGGGGTTTGGGTGTTACTTCTCTGAGCAGAAACCAGGTACAAAAAACCAGCAGCAGCCAGAACAGTGGCGCCCAAATATTTTTTAACATCATTTCTTCGGCCTGAACGCTTTGCACACGGCTTCGTTGGTTTCAATGAAAGGCGCGCCGATGAGGTCCAGACAATATGGTACGGAGGCAAAGATGCCATGCACAAGTTGCTTGCCGGACTCGTCTTTCAGGCCTTCCAGTGTTTGCGCAATGGCTTTGGGCTGGCCGGGCAGGTTGATGATAAGGCTGTTGTCACGTATCACGGCAACCTGGCGCGAGAGAATGGCAGTTGGCACAAAATGCAGGCTGATTTGCCGCATCTGCTCGCCAAAACCGGGCATTTCTTTTTCGCCAATTGCCAGCGTCGCTTCCGGTGTCACGTCGCGCTTGGCTGGGCCGGTGCCACCAGTGGTGAGTACGAGGTGGCACCCGATATTATCCACCAAATCTATCAAGGTGTTTTCGATGAGTACTTGCTCGTCCGCAATCAGGCGCGTTTCGATGTGGTATGGGCTGGCGATGGCTTTCTCCAGCCATTCGCGCAGGCCCGGAATGCCTTTGTCTTCATACACGCCGCTGCTGGCGCGGTCGCTAATGGAGACCAGGCCGATGTTTAAAATAGTTTGCATAAAGGAATTGTTTTGTTTACAACAGGTCAAGCGTTATAGTTCGAAATCATAACATTGAACACAGCAGGGGAATCATGCGGTTTTTATTCATATGCGTTTTGGTTTTCTATAGTCTGGTTACACAGGCAGGCGATAACTTGTATGCGCTGCATTATCAGGCGCAGGGAAAGGGTGGCCTAGTTTCCATGCAGACAGAGCCAGCAACCGAGTTGCTATCCGGCACACGCAAGCAGGAAGACAATATCAGCATGCTGGAACAGGGCTATGATTTGATGGGGCTTTCCAGCTTTGAGGCTGGCGACGTGCCGCCGGAACAGGCGCTGGTGCATGGCAAAGAGATAAAAGCCGACAAAGTGCTGGTGTATGTCGCCAAATCGCGTAATAGCACGCCTATCGGTCAGATGGAGTTTATCCGGGAAGCTAGAAAAGCCGGCAAGGAGTTGACCGAGCAGGATTTGCAGGAATTACCACAATATCGCTATTACGCCAGCTACTGGGCCAGGTTGCCTGCGCCTTTAATGGGAGTGCATGTGATCAAGCTGGTGCCTAAGGACGAAGACACGGCGCCTGCAGATGGCGTAAACGTTGTTGCTGTGATTCAGGGCTCCCCAGCCTTCAAAGCGGGTTTGCAGCGCGGCGATGTGCTGCTGAGGTTAGGTGGCAATCCTGTCAACAAGCCAGAAGAATTGTCTGCACTGGTATTTGGTTTGCAAGGCCAGATAGTGCCGGTGGAAATTTTACGAGGCGGAGAAGCCAAGGCTTTAGAGGTGCAAATCAACAAGCGTTGATGGCACTAGATATGTATCAAGGCTTGCCCAGTCAAAATATAAGCCACAGCGCCCCCCAAGTAGCCTAACAACGCCAGCAGGCTGATTTTGCGTAGATACCAAAAGAATTCGATTTTCTCCAAACCCATTGCGGCAACACCAGCGGCAGAACCGATAATTAACATGGAACCCCCGGTGCCAGCGGCATAGGCCAGAAATTCCCAGATAAAAGAGTCGCTCGGGTATTGCGCAATCGGATACATCCCCATAGAAGCGGCGACCAGTGGCACATTGTCGATGATAGCGCTTGCAAATCCAAATAGCGTGACGATCATTGCCTGATTGCCAACGGATTTGTCCAACCATTGCGCAAGCGCGGCGAGGATATGCGCATGCTCCAGCACGGCGACCGCCAACAGGATGCCTATAAAAAACACCAAGGAAGCCATGTCAATTCTTTGCAGAGCAGATGCGAGCGACAAGTGCTGCTTGTCTGCACCATCCTTCTTACGGTGAATCAGTTCGCTCAGCGCCCAGATGATGCCTAGCGCAAACAAAATACCCATGAAAGGCGGCAGGTGCGTCAATGTTTTGAAGACAGGCACCGCGCATAGTGCGGCGATACCTGCAAAAAATATCAGATTTTTCTCAAACCGATTTACGGCATATTTGCCAGAGAGTTCTCTAACGTCGTTTGGGCTGGAGATTAACTTTCCGCGGAATTGGTAGCTCACAACCAGTAATGGCAGCACCATATTGATGAATGATGGGACAAACAAGCCTTTCATAATGGCCAGCGCGGTAATTTGCCCGCCTATCCACAGCATGGTGGTAGTGACATCCCCAAGTGGCGACCAGGCGCCGCCTGCGTTAGCGGCGATGACAATAATACCGGCAAAAAACAAACGGTCTTCCTTTTTACCCAATAGTTTTCTGACGACAGAAATCATGACAATGGTGGTGGTCAGGTTGTCGAGCACGGCGCTTAAAAAGAAGGTCACAAATCCGACCAGCCAAAGCAACGTGGTCATGCTGGTGGTCTTGATTTTTTCCGTGATGACATCGAAACCGTCGTGCGCGTCAATCACTTCCACAATAGTCATCGCGCCCATCAAAAAGAAAATGATTTGCGCGGTGCTGGAAACGGTTTCATTCAATGCTTCAGTGGCATGACTGGTGCTGAGCGCATAAATCGTCCATAACAAGCCTGCACCAATCAGCGCAGGTGCGCTTTTGTTGATGTTGAGTGGATGCTCAAATGCGATTGCCGCGTAGCACAGTACAAAAATGGTAATGAGTAAAATATCCATTTTCTTAGCTGGTTTCTACGTTTTCAGATATTTGCCGAATCAGTTGAAACAGCTCGCGGCTGCTTCTGGGCGGCTTGTTGGCAAGCGTTTCTTTTTGCGCGTTGCGTATCAACGTGCGCAGTTGCTGGCTATCTGCGTGCGGATATTGCACCAGAAAGTCGGAAACAGCTTGCGCATCTTTCAACAGACGCTCGCGCCAGCGCTCCAGCGCATGAAAACGCGCGTTCTCCTCGTTGTGCTTGCCTTCCCAGCGCGCGAGCTTGATCCACGATGGGTGCCACATCAATATCGCGCATCAGGCGGCCTATGTATTGCATCTGCCTGCGAATGGCGCCGTTGGCGGTGATGCGCTTGGCTTCGGCAACGGCATCCAGCAAGGCTTCCGGCAGATCGAGTTTAGCCAGTTTTTCTTTGGGTAACTCAACCAGTTTCTTGCCGATGGCCTGCTGCGATTCCGCCTCGCGCTTGAGCTGGCTTTTGCTCGGGCCGTCGTAGATGGATGATTCTGAATTTTTATCGGGTGTTTGCATGCGTTTTCCTGTGGCACGGGTATGATAGCAGCTTTGAGTTTAAGCATAAATCGGAATGGAACTGGAAACCTTAAAACAGTTGTCGCAGGACGTGCTGAAAATCGCCAAACAAAAAGGCGCCAGCAGTGCAGAGACCGAAATCAGTTTCGGCACGGGGCAGAACGTATCGGTGCGTATGGGTGAGCTGGAGAATATCGAGTACAACCGCGACAAAGGTGTTTCGGTGACCGTGTATTTTGGCCAGCGCAAAGGGTTTGCCAGTAGTTCAGACTTAAGTCTGCTAGCTTTAAAGGATACGGTGGAAGCCGCTTGCAACATCGCGCAATACACTGCGGAAGACGCTTTTTGCGGGCTGGCGGATGCCGAGTTGATGGCGACCGAGTTTCCTGATCTGGATTTGCATCATCCCTGGAATATTAGCGTGGACGAGGCGGTGGAGTTAGCCAAACGCTGTGAAGCCGCAGCCATGCAAGTGGACAAGCGCATCACCAACTCGGAAGGCGCCAGCGTTTACAATAGCGATAGCGTGTTTGCGTACGCTAACTCACACGGCTTTGTTGGTGGTTACCCAAGCACGCGCCACAGCATCAGCGCCTCGGTGATCGCCGAAGCGGGCGATATGATGCAGCGCGATTACTGGTACACCAATGCGCGCGACGCGGCAGATATGGAGTCGCCGGAGGCTGTGGGCAGGCGCGCCGGGGAGCGCACCGCAAGGCGCCTGAACGTGCTTCCCATCAAGACAGGTCAATATCCTGTGCTGTTCGAAGCATCATTGGCTTCCGGCCTTATCGGCACGCTGGTGAGCGCAATCTCTGGGGGTAACTTGTATCGCAAATCTTCATTCTTGCTGGATAGCTTAGGTGCGCAAATCGCTTCCGGTGTTTTGAATATCCAGGAACTGCCGTACTTGAAGAAAGCTGAAATTGCTTAAGCGTTTCAATATTGCGGGCGTGGCGACGCGACCAATGTTCTGGTAATGGCGGCAAAATTCTCTGGGTAGATTCTTCACGCACCAGCTGGAAGCGCAAGCACAGGCAATAAGCGGCGCACATAACTTGCTGGTTGCCAGCACTGGTGAGGACTTTGAGGCGCTACTCAAAAAAATGGGCACCGGTTTGCTGGTGACAGAAGTGCTCGGCCACGGCTTGAACATGGTAACCGGCGATTATTCGCGCGGCGCGGCGGGTTTCTGGGTGCAAAACGGCGAGATTAAGCATGCGGCGGAGGAAATCACCATTGCTAGCAATATGAAGGATATGTTGAAGCAAATCGTGGCGATTGGATCTGACGTCGTTCCGAATGTGGCGCGGCAGACCGGTTCTATACTGATAGAACATATGACGGTGGCGGCTAGCCAATAAAAAAGCCCCGAATCGGGGCTTTTTTATTGTATTTCAGTGCAGTTTTATTTGGACTCTTCTGGTGTTTCTTCGTCTGCCGGTTCAAAACCGTCATCCGCAGGCTTGATGTTTTCTGCTACACCATCTGCTACCAGATTGGCACGGCGCTGCAGGTAAGCATCACGCATAAAGGCGTAAGGATCCAGCGCCGCATTGTCAACAAAGTCCTTCGCATCCAACAACTCGGTACGCCTATCCAAGAACTGGCCGGCACGCAGCTGGTTATGCAGACGGATTTCACCGATATTATGTGTATAGGTAATCGGGTCAGTCGTCACGGTGTCGAACACCAGACCGGTTGTATCGCGTACGGTGCTTGGCCCAAGGAAAGGTAATACCAAGTAAGCGCCATTGCCTACACCCCAATGCCCCAGGGTTTGGCCAAAGTCCTCTTTATGAACGGGGATGTTATCCATGCCGGCTACATCAATAAAACCAGCCAAGCCAAAAGTGGAGTTGATCACAAAACGGCCAGCTTCAGAAAACGCATTGGAAAATTTGAACTGCAACAGGTTATTCAACACTGATGTAATGGAATACAGATTGTTGAAGAAGTTGTTAAAGCCCTTGCGCACTGGTGTGGGGGCGACATTTTTGTAGGCGGTTGCCACAGGTTTAAAGAATGCGCGGTCTGTAACATCGTTAAACTTATATATACCGCGGTTTACACCTTCAAGCGGGTCTTGGTTGTTTGTGCTGGCGCAACCAGCTACCAACACAGCGCTGGTGATAATCACTAACAATTTTAATTTTTTAAGCATCATATTGTTTCTAATCGAAAGTTCCCCTGTAATGCCGCATTATCGCCGAGCTATACAGTGATGTCCATATTTGTTTAAAACAAGGTTTGATCCAGCAAATATTGTGGTGTGATTGCAACAACTTTTTCTTAGGATGGCTGCCTTGGCATAATTGATAACTCAGCAATATCTATGCCGTTATCTGAGTAGTTAGGAGGTTTGACTTTAACCGGTTGATTTTTAAATAAATATCTATTTATACATAGGGTTGAAAATCGTAGTGCTGCATATTAAATGTAGTCGACTTGTCGGAATTATTGGTAGTGTTGTGACGATATTTGCCACTGCTAAGGATGAGAGATGTTTGTTGCTTGCTTTCTGAATTTGGCATAGTCAAACTGTTCTTTCAGTTGCAATGCTATCAGCATGGACTCTTCGTCACCTTCAGCGAATATTCGGGCACAGATCTCCGCGCGGTAAGCGGGGTCGCTTCCCAGCTTCCGGCTATTAATATACCCCACGAATTTGCGGGCGCGCACAGAAAACCGTGCAAGTAACAGTAATGCTTCTTTGTTCATTATCTCCGGCCAAATCTTGTTGTTGTATTTGGAACATACCGTCAAACATTGCAGGCATCTGTGTTCCAGCAAATGGCATGCCATGACGATCTAACCTAGATAGCGGCTAAAAACCGCCTTTATTGAGGGAGTTTTGGGGAATTTTTTAGTTTGAGTGGGAAGGGATGTAGAGTCCGCAGCAAAGATGTCAGAAAAATGGCAGCGACAAAGGATTATTCGCGGTGATATGGGTGGCCTTGAATGACCGTGTGAGCGCGGTAAAGCTGTTCGCAGAGCAATACACGCACAAAGGCATGGGGGAGTGTGAGCTTGGAAAGACCCCACACCCAGTCTGCGCGTTGTTTCAGGTTGGCATGCAGGCCATCCGCACCGCCAATTACAATGCTGACATCGCGCCCCAGCGTTTGCCAGAACTTCAGTTTCTCGGCCAACTGCAGCGTGGTGACTTCCAGCCCGCGCTCGTCACATGCCACCATAAAATCCTTGCCAGCCGCTTCCAGGATGCGTTTGGCCTCAGCTTCCTGTACGGCTTCGCTTTTGATGTCACTGCGCTTGTCCGGCTTGATTTCGACGATTTCGATTTGCAGTTCGCGCGGCATACGCTTGGTATATTCCGCGCATGCATCTATCACCCAGTCGGGCATTTTATGGCCGACCGAGATGATGCGCAGTTTCATGGGGCTTAATTTAAGCGGCTTTGGTGTTGGCGCGGCGGGTTTCGCCCTGTGTCCAGAGCTGTTCCAGGTTGTAATAGGCGCGTGTAGCGGGCACCATGACATGGACGATCACGTCGCCCATGTCCACCAGCACCCATTCGCCTTCCTTTTCGCCTTCGATACCGCGTGTCTCGATGCCTTTTTCTTTCAGCTTTTCGCACACGTTGTCGGCCAGCGCCTTGGTTTGGCGGCTTGAATTGCCGCTACAAACGATCATGTAACTGGTCAGGCTGGTCATGTTGCGCACATCCAGCACGCTGATGTCAAAACCTTTGACGTCCTCCAACGCATCTACAACGGCGTCCCGAATGGCTTCCGGACTCATTGTCGCGCCTGTAACTTGTTCTAAATTCATGGATTATGCTGCTTGGACAGGGATTTCACGTTTTGAATGCAAGATACGGTTTTTCGCATCCACATAGACCAGTTGTGGCGCATATTTTTCTAGTTCAAGCTCGGAATAATTGGCATAACTGGCGATGATGATGATGTCTTTGGGGTGCGCCTTGTGCGCGGCGGCACCGTTGACAGAAATGATGCCGGAATTGCGCTCAGCACGAATCGCATAAGTGTTAAAGCGTTCACCATTGGTGACATTGTAGATGCTGATCTGCTCGTATTCGCAGATATTGGCGGCTTCCAGCAATGCCTCGTCGATGGCGCAACTGCCTTCGTAATGCAACTCGCTATGCGTCACGTGGACGCGGTGGAGCTTGGACTTTAACATCGTTCTTTGCATGCAGTGTCGCCAATATCGTTAGAAGGGATGCAATTATAAAGTTATCAACAGCTTAGCGCAAAAAATATTTTGTATCAAAATGTTTTTCATTATACGGAACACTAGCCTGTAAGCCGCATCCAGGCTGGCCTGCAGGCCAGTATTATAGGTAATGAACGCATGAGCGCGCGTAAGGGGGTTACTTTAATTGGATTTCGAAATTATCGATCAAGCGCGTGTTGCCCAGCTTGGCCGCACCCAGCAGCACCAAGTGGTTGTCGCCTGGTTTGGGTGCGGCTAAATCTGCAGCGCTACGCACCGCAATATAATCTACCAGCCAGCCTTTTGCGCGCAGCGCGTTTTCCGCATCGGCCCGCAAGCCAGTAAAATCGCGGCTTCCAGAGGATATGTTTTGTAGAATATCTTGCAGTATTTGATTGAGTTCAATCGCTTTTTTGCGCTCTTCCACACTCAAATAACTGTTGCGGCTGCTCATGGCCAGGCCGTCGGCTTCGCGTGTGGTTTCGGCAGCGATAATTTCAATTGGCAGGTTGAATTGCTTCACCAGTTCTTTAATGACTAACAGTTGCTGAAAATCTTTCTTGCCAAATATAGCGACATCAGGCTGGACGATGTTAAACAGCTTCATCACCACCGTTGCTACGCCCGCAAAGTGGCCGGGGCGGCTCGCACCACACAGCGTATCGGCCAGCTGCGGTGGAGTGATGGACATGGTCTGGTTCAGGTTTTTGCCATCAAAGTTGGGGTATATTTCTTCCACGCTCGGCGCAAATACAATGTCTGCGCCCGCGGTCTGCAATTTCTCGCAGTCGGCCTGCAATGTGCGCGGGTATTTGCCAAAATCCTCATTCGCGCCAAATTGCAGCGGGTTGACGAAGATGCTCACCACAACCGTCGGGGCGTGCTGCTTGGCGATTTCCACCAGACCGATATGCCCGGCGTGCAGATTGCCCATGGTCGGCACAAAGCCGATGCCGTCATGCGAGGCAAGAGAAGCGCGAAGTTCGGCGATGGTGTGAATGAGTTGCATGACAGGTTATTTTTCTTTGCATTGATTCAAATATTCGGAAGATACATCCGTAACATGGCGGTAGGAATCAAGTATCTGAAAGAAAGTTTCTTGTGAGGTGTCAAATGCGGCCTTGTTGCGCGCATTCAAGACAAGAAAGTTAATGACATTTTCTTCATCCAAATAGCCTATCATTTCATAATTGTTCCAGCTATCACCGCTAAATTTGGCAATTATGGCCAAGGATCCATTACTGACTTTGTAAGTGGTTTTTTCTTCTAACTTATAATTGGGATGACCGTGGGCGTGATAGTCGTTCAATGTAAATTCGATTTGTTGGTCTATGGTTTTAACTGCGCCAATTTTAGGGCGGGTACGCACATAAAGCATCATATCGCCTTTCCCCCATTCTGTGCCTACAGGATAAAATACCAACCCGATCCTGAATTTTTTGCCGGATTCGGAATCGATTATCCAGCCTTTTGGGGCGGTCATCGAAAAGGCGTGTTCCTGGTTTGTTACAATCCCACAAGCGCCACTCAACTTTTCTGTGAGGCCAGGCAAAGATGCGCTGGATAGTTCCAATAATAAAAGCAAACTCAGGATTTTCTTCATTATTTACCTCGCGGCTAATAGCTATGTTCGGGTAGGGGGAAAGTCCGGTTTTTGACTGCTTGTATATAATTGATTACGGCTTGTTGAATATTGTTGGTTTCCTGCAAGAAATTTTTAGCGAAACGAGGGGCTTTGTAATCCTGCGGTTTTTTGCTGGCGGGACCGTTATAGATGCCTAATAAATCTTGCAGCACCAGCACTTGGCCGCTGCAATCCACGCCTGCGCCGATGCCGATTGTCGGTACGATTTGCGTAACTTGTTTGGCCAGAGTGGCGGGTACCATTTCCAGCAGCACCAGGTTGGCGCCCGCGTCTTTCATGGCTTGCGCATCATTTAAAATCTGTTGTGCGGAATCCGGCGTCTTGCCTTGAATTTTGTAGCCGCCGATTTTCTCGACCGATTGCGGGGTAAAGCCCAGATGCGCACACACGGGGATACCGTGCTCAACCAGATGACGCACGGTTTCCACTAGCTTGCCGCCGCCCTCAAGCTTGACCATATGCGCACCTGCTTCGATGAGCAATTGTGCGTTTTCTAGCGCCAGGGCTTTGCCAAATTCATAGGTATTAACGGGCATGTCAGCCAGAATCAAGCTGTTGGGGGCGCCTGTTGCCACATTTTTGACGTGGTAAATCATTTGTTCCAGCGTGACTTGCAGCGTATTTTCCGCGCCTTGCAGCACCATGCCAAGCGAATCGCCCACCAGTAGCACATCTACGCCAGCCAGTTCCATCAGTTTGGCGAAAGTGGCGTCATAACAGGTTAGCATGGCGATTTTCTCGCCGCGGCTGACAATGGATTCAAGTTGTTGCAAGCGCGGGTTCAATCTCTATGCCTCATAGATGGGTCGGATCCCAAGATGTTTGATCGTTTCGCGATGTTTTCCATAAGCGCTGTGTTTCAGGTTTACGATGTGTAATGTCACGGGGTATTCATGCTGCGCAAGATTATCCAGAATGATTTCGTCCTTATTTCGCAGACTCCAGGACTTTATATCGAAACTTAACCACTTTTCCTCAAAACCAAGCACATAGGCGCGCACTTCCGGGTCGGCCTGAATAATGCGTCTTACCAGATACATGCGCTTGATATATTGTGTATTGCCGGTAGCTATTTCAATAATGTCGGCTTCAATATCGGCGGGGAGGTCGTGCTCGACAATTTTTGCACCGGGAGGAATAGAAGCTACTTCGTACTGGACTTCCATCAGGAAGTCATTGCGCTCGTTCCAGCGATCCAAGTAGTTTTGCGCCTTGGTTTTGTCCTTGTCCAGATAAAAATGCCATGCCGCTTCACAACAGGAAAGCGTCGCCTCTTTTTCGCTGGACATGACATATTCGAGATCTTCTATGCCTGCCTCGTTATCCTCTTCCAGTAATAAAACACCACGGCGGTAACGTGCGCGCAAGTGCTGCGGATACTGTGCCAAGAAGGCTTGCACCATGGGTAGTATAGGCGTTTGCGGCGCCAGTTCTTCTGTCAATACTATCTTATCCCAGGCCTCTTGTTCGTTGAGTTCTGGCTTTACTTCTAGTTCAGCAAACTCTTGCTTGCGCTCTTTCAGGTAGGCGTGACGCTCTTGCCAACGCTGCGATACGTTCTTTTTCCATTCGGTATCCAGCTGGGCGCTCAACTTTTTCAGCGAAGTCCCCAGCAACACTTCGGCCGCACTGTGTGCCGGAGGGGCGAGATTGGCAATCGGGGTTTGCTGCAAGTCCGCACCAATCGCTTGCAGGCGGTCTGAGATGGCCGGGTGCGTGTCATGGTGGTCGGTTTTAACTTTGCCGGCTTTCTCCAGGTACATGGCACGCTTTGCATCATCCAGTTGCGTGCGCAACGAGGTTGCCCAGAACTCGCTTTTGCACGGCAAAGGTTCGGCATGCTGGCCTGCTATCTTGTCTACGGCCAGCCAGAATTCATCGTGTTCAAACTGCGCGGCAACATTGATACGTATCAACGCATTGGCTGTGTGCTTCGCGCCGACCAGTTCAACCGAGTTCTTGTCGGCCACATATTCGTTCTGTCGTGCAAACACGAAAGTGTAAGCATTGAAATATGGCGCATACCAGCGGAACAGTTTTGCTATCAGTTGAGACCCCCAGTCCTGCCAGCTTTCTGAAATGTCTTGTAATCGGCCCCAGGTAGAGCGCAGGCGGTAAATGAAGCCACCCAGCCTGCTGTGGTGTCCGGACAAGTGGCCATATTCATGCGCAATGACCGCAAGGGTTTCCTCTTCACTAGTAGCTTGCATCAGAGGTAACCCTAGAATCAGATAGTTGCGCTCCCAGCCGAACAGGCCAAGCTTGGGGTGCTGCACAATAGCGGCATTGACTTCATCGGTAATCAATACATGATGGATGGGCGGGCCATGCATCTTCTTGCGCAGCGCCTTGATACGGCTGAACAGCCGGGAGGCGTCTTTTGCGTTGATTTCGTGCCCGGCGGGCGTGGGGAAGCGTGCAAACAACATCTGGATCGAGGCTTTGATCATATACCAGGCCGGAATGAGCAGCAAAATAATCAGCTTGCCCAGCTTGAGCAAGACGAATGCTGCCTTGCCCTTGGTGATGATGGTGAGCCAGACCATGCCTGCGAGCAAAAGTAATGGTGAAAGTGCCACTAGCATGGCGGCAGCCAGTACGACAAATCCCAATAAAGCCACTGCGATGACTTTGTTGAGGTAAGCGCGGGGATCTTGTTGGGCTTTTTGTTCCAGAGAGGTGATTAACGAATCATATCTTTGTAAATCCATGCGCATCCCCTCTTAATGAGTTATTCAAAATTCGGGTTGAAGTACTCGCGGCTGCTTTTGATCTGGTCAATGCGGTCAATCAGCAGGTCAAGTGCTTCCGAGTCCTTGATGATATTAAGTTTTTCATTATTGACGATGAGCAAAGGAGACGCATCATACTGGTGAAAATACTCACTGTAGGCATCGGATAAGCGTTCCAGATACTCGCGCGGAATGTCCTGCTCATAGCTGATGTTGCGTTCCTCAATGCGCTCGGCCAATTCGTCCACTGGCGTCTGCAGGTATACCACCAAGTCCGGCTTGGGGGATTTCAATTGCAGATGCGTGTAGATCTGGTGGTACAGCGCGTATTCCTCATCGTCCAGATTCAGTCGAGCGAAAATCGGGTCTTTCTCCAAAAAGAAATCTGCCACCGTGGGTTTGTTGAACATATCCCGTTGATTCAGCTCGCTTATTTGACCGCTGCGCTGGAACAGGAAGAATAGTTGCGTCGGCAGGGCATAGCGCTGTGCATCCTGATAGAAGCGCGGCAGGAAGGGGTTCACATCTGCCTTTTCACTGAGCAAGTGCGCCTGGAATTTGTCAGCCAGCATGCTGGCCAGGGTGCTCTTCCCGCTACCGATGGGGCCTTCGATGACGATGTAAGGGAAGCGTTCAAATATATTCATAAAGTTTAATGCCTGAAACGTCTAGTTTTTTGAGTAATTCTACAATACTCCCTTGCTTGGCGATGTGTAAATCCGGTGCAATTTCAGCCAATGGCAGCAAGACAAAACTGCGTTTGCACATGCGCGGGTGCGGCAGGGTGAGTTTTTCCACCTGTATTTCTATATCATCATACAGCAGCAAGTCCAGATCCAACACGCGCGGCGCATTCGGGAAAGGCCGTTCGCGCCCGACCTGTTGTTCTATTTCCAACAAAGCATCCAAAAGCGCTATGGCAGATAGCTCCGTTTGCACTTGTGCAACCGCATTGATGAAGTCTGGCTGGTTGTCATAGCCAACAGGGGTGCTCTGGTACAAGCTGGAGCGTTTGACCAGCCTGGTTTCCGGTATTTTTTCGATAGCATGGAAGGCGCGTAGAATCTGGCTCGCAGGGCTGCCCAAATTTCCTGGGAGATTGCTACCCAGCGCGACAAAAGCGTTATGCATCTTCTGATGCCGAGGCGGCAGGTTTGCGTTTGCGACGACGACGTTTCTTGGGAGCTGCGTTGTCTGGCAACAGCATCTGTGTGCGTCGCTCGGTGCTGGTATCGGCAAATTCCGTCCACCAGTCGCCAATCTCTACGGGGATTTCGCCGGATTCGCAGCGCAGCAATAGAAAATCATAAGCTGCACGATAGCGCGGGTGCGCCAATAGACCGTACGGGCGTTTGCCTGAGCGTTGATCAAAGCGCGGCTGCATCACCCAGATTTCCTTCATGGTGGCAACATAGCGGCTATGGATAGCCAGCTTCTCTGCTTGAATATCAATCACTTGACTCATCGCCAGATGCAGGGCGGGAATCGGGTGTTCGCCTTTATCCTTGAATTTTTTCCAAGCGACCAATACCTCATGCCACAGCAGTGCAGCAAACAGGAAACTCGGGTTGGAAGATTTGCCCGATTCAATGCGCCTGTCGGTATTTTCCAGCGCCAGCATCACAAACTTTTCGCCTAGCGGTTGCTCCAGCACCACATCCAGCAAGGGCAGCAGGCCATGATGTAAATGCTGCGCACGCAATGCATTGACGCTCTCTATCGCATGACCAGACAGGAACAGCTTCAGCATCTCGTCGAATAGGCGGCTGGGAGAGACGTCCTGCAATAAATCCACCAGTTTTGCGATGGGTTTCTGCGTAGCGGCTTCTATCTTTAATCCAAGTTTGGCAGAGAGCCGCACTGCGCGCAGCAAGCGTATGGGGTCCTCGCGGTAGCGGGTTTCCGGGTCGCCGATGATGCGCAAGAGATTGGTTTTGATGTCGGACACGCCATGATGGAAGTCCAGCACTTCTTCGCGCGCTGGGTCGTAATATAAGGCGTTGGCGGTAAAATCACGCCGTGCGGCATCTTCCTCGATGCTGCCAAAGATGTTGTCGCGGATGATGCGGCCGGAATCGGCTACGGCGGCATCGTCGGCGCTGTTTTCGCCCAGGTGATGACCGCGGAAGGTGGTGACTTCAATGATTTCGCTGCCCCACATGACATGCACGATACGGAAGCGGCGGCCGATAATGCGGCTGCGGCGGAATACTTTGTTGACCTGCTCCGGCGTGGCATTGGTGGCTACATCGAAATCCTTGGGCTTGAATCCCATCAGCAAATCGCGTACCGCGCCGCCCACTACATAGGCTTCATAGCCAGCTTTCTGCAGGCCTTCGCAGGTCTTGATTGCGGCAGAACTGAATTGGTCTTTACGAATGCCGTGCGATTTGCGCGGGATGCGCTGCGGTTGATGGGTGGAGGTGGTTTTTTTTGTGGATTTGAAAACGCGCTGTAGCAGTTTTTTGATCATTGTGCGCAAAAACATTTAATTGTTCGGCTCACATTATAACCGATGCCAGCATCTATGGGCATGCTGCCTGTTATGATGAATGTTTGGTCCAATTGAACAGTAGCATGCCAGCGACCATGCTGGCCGTGAATATCACAGGTTTGATACTCCCGGTCAGCAACGAACCGATGGCCGGGCCGGGACAATAGCCCGCCAACCCCCAGCCGATGCCGAAAATAGCCGCGCCCAGAACCAGGGAACGGTCTATGTGTTGCCCGGTGGGCAAATGTGCGACCTCGCCCAGCAAAGTATGGTGCGTTTTCTTGACATGGCGGAACGCAAAGAAGCCCACAAAAATGGCGCCTATCATGACCATGGCGAGGGAGGGGTCCCATTGCCCGAAAATGTCCAGGAAGCCGATCACCTTGGCCGGGTTGGCCATGCCGGAAACGATGAGCCCCAGGCCGAAAATCAAACCGGAAATGAAGCTGATGAAAAATTGCATGATCAGAGGCTCCTTAGTGATGCGTCAGGTAAACGGTGGCCATGCCGCAGAACATGAACGTCAAAGTGGCAACCAGAGAGCGCAAAGACAAACGCGAAAGTCCGCATACCCCGTGACCGCTGGTGCAGCCTGAACCCAGCCGGGTGCCATAACCGACTAGTAGGCCGGAAATCGCCAAGCCAATCTCGCTTCTTTCCACGATGGTTTCTGGCAATGCGAAGAACACGCCATAAATCCACGGCGACAAGATCAAACCGGCCAGAAAGAACACGCGCCAGTGGTTCTGTTTGGTTTCAGAAAGGCGCATGACCCCGCCCAGGATACTGCTGATGCCGGCGATTCTGCCACTGAACAGGATCAATATCGCCGCTGCGCTGCCAATCATGACGCCACCGATTAAGGATGCTATGGGTGTGAAGTCTGTCATATTGATATTCATAACCAAACCAGAGGAAATTGTAAGTGCATTATAGCAAGACTATAGCGCCCAGCTATAGGCTGCCCCGATGGCATCCTGATACATCTTCAGGTTCGCTTCTCCGCCACCAAAGGCGGCAGGAGCAACGATCAAGCTCATGGTGCTTTGGGGGGTTGCCACAGGACATCGCTGACGCCAGCGGCTTTGTTTAGGATGCGTGATAATACGAACAGCAGGTCAGAGAGGCGGTTGATATATTGCAGCGCTGGATCGTTTAGCGGTTCTTGCTCGTTCAACGCATGCATCGTCCGTTCAGCACGGCGGCATACTGTGCGAGCTAAGTGGCAATAAGCAGCGGCACGGCTTCCACCAGGCAGGATGAACTCCTTCAGAGGTGCCAGATTATCATTCCAGGCGTCCAACTGGTTTTCCAGTGCGGTAACACGCTCGGGTTTTACCATTGAGTGGTCTGGCATGCAGAGCTCGCCACCCAGATTGAACAGGTCATGCTGGATGGCTTCGATCACCGCATGGATATTGGCTTCCAGCGGCGCTGTCTGCAAGATTCCCAGCACTGCATTTAGCTCGTCGACGTCGCCAAGAGCAGCTACCCGCAGGCTGTTTTTCGCAATGCGTGTACCATCGCCCAAACCAGTCGTGCCGTCGTCGCCAGTGCGTGTGTAGATTCTACTTAGTCGGTTGCCCACTTAATTTTCCTCTATAATCCAGCCATTATAAATGATGCAAACCAACATCACATGAGTTCTCAATCTCTCGGTCAGAATCCAATAGGCGTATTCGATTCCGGCGTAGGCGGCTTGTCTGTGCTCAGACATATTCATGCTCTATTGCCACACGAACAGTTGATTTATGTGGCCGATAGCCTGCATGCGCCTTATGGCAACAAATCGCCGGAAGAAATTACCGAGCGCTGCCTGGCGCTGACGGATTTTTTGCTTGCACATGGCGCCAAGGCCATTGTGGTGGCTTGCAATACAGCCACTGCAGCGGCCATTGCCACGCTGCGGCAAGCGCATCCGGATTTGCCTATCATCGGCATGGAGCCAGCGGTTAAACCCGCGGCAGCCGCCAGTAAGAAAGGTATCATTGGCGTGCTGGCAACCACAGGCACTTTGCAAAGCGCGCAGTTTGCTGCTTTACTGGAAGCCTATGGCCGTAACGTGCAAGTGGTGACGCAGGCATGCGTCGGGCTGGTGGAGTGTATCGAGCGTGGCGAGCTGGATGCGCCGGGAACCCGTGTGCTATTGGAAAAATACCTGAAACCCTTACTGGATGAAGGTGCAGATACTATTGTGCTGGGCTGCACGCATTATCCGTTTGTTAAAGCACAAATTCAGCAAATCGTGGGTGAAAACGTCACTCTCATCGACACCGGCGCCGCTGTGGCCAAGCGTTTGCAAAACCTGCTTGTAGAACGTGATTTGTTAAATGCCGGAACAGAAAAAGGCAAGGTCGATTTTTGGACTAACAGCATGCATCCCGATGCTATGAAGGTGATAGAAACCCTGTGGGGCGAGAGGGCGGGCAAAACAGCCTGATCTGATCGCCGCCGCAGGGATGGCAAGTCCCCTGACAAACTCAAGAGAATGCGCCAGAACGCACCTAGTGGTGCCCCGGCACCTGTTCACCTTCTTTAAGTTTATATTGGGTGCCGCAATACGGACAGGCCGCATGGCCGGTAGCAGCGATGTCCAGGAACACGCGTGGATGTGAGCACCAAAGCGCCACTGCATCTGTCGGGCAGTGCAGCGGCAAGTCTTTGGCAGTGACTTCGATTTTTTTGGTATCAGACATGTTAAGCTACCAGTGTTAACCAATCCTGATGTTTGGCGGATTTGCCTTTCACCACATCGAAATACAGGCTTTGCAGTTTCTCGGTGACTGGGCCACGTACGCCAGCACCAATCGCACGGTTATCCAGCTCACGAATCGGAGTTACTTCTGCTGCGGTGCCAGTAAAGAACGCTTCGTCCGCGCCATACACTTCATCACGCGTGATGCGTTTTTCAATCACTTCGATACCCAGTTCGCCCGCCAAGGTTACAATGGTGTCGCGGGTGATGCCTTCCAGCGCGCTGGTCAAGTCTGGCGTGTAGAGCTTGCCTTTGCGAACGATGAAAATGTTTTCGCCGGAGCCTTCTGCCACAAAGCCGTCTACATCTAGCAGCAAGGCTTCGTGGTAGCCGTCCTGTGCGGCTTCCTGGTGTGCCAAAATGCTGTTCATGTAGTTGCCGTTGGCTTTGGCTTTACACATCGTGATATTCACGTGATGGCGCGCAAAAGATGACGTTTTGACGCGGATGCCTTTGGTGATGGCTTCGTCGCCCATATAGGCACCCCATTGCCAGGCGGCGCAAATCACATGTGTAGAAAGGGTCTTCGCAGCAATACCCATCGCTTCTGCGCCATAAAACGCCATCGGGCGGATATACGCGCTTTCCAGCTTGTTTTCGCGCACGGCGGCACGTTGCGCCTCGTTGATGGTCGCTTTGTCGAAAGGCATTTTCATGCCCAAAATATGCGCACTACGGAACAGGCGATCGGTATGATCCTGCAGACGGAAAATCGCGGTGCCTTTGTCGGTCTTGTATGCGCGGACGCCTTCGAACACGCCCATGCCGTAGTGCAAGGTGTGGGTAAGGACGTGGGTGGTGGCCTCGCGCCAAGGTACGAGCTTGCCGTCGTACCAGATTAAACCGTCGCGATCTGCCATTGTTGCGGGAGCTGCCATACAAAACTTTCCAAATTCAATGTGTTAACGAAAAAACATTATTGTAAACCAAACTCGGGAATTCTTGCCGCATGTTAAAATCGAAACTGTAAATTTCAGGATGAATTTTGGAGAGCAGTATGAAGCGCTTATTGTTAATGGGTTTGTTTGTCTTGTTAAGTGCTTGCGGCCAGTCAAATAATCAATCCGACGCTAAAAACGGGTTTGTCGGCACTGACATCACTGGCGCAGACTTTTCAAAACCATTGGCGTTGACAGACCATGCTGGAAAAAAACGTACGATGAGCGATTTCGCTGGCAAGGTCGTGGTGCTGTTTTTTGGCTACACACATTGCCCGGACGTTTGCCCGACTACGATGGCGGATTTGAAGCAGGCCATGAAACTGCTGGGCGATAAATCTGATCAGGTGCAGGTGTTGTTTGTGACAGTGGATCCGCAGCGCGATACGCAAGAAGTGCTGGCGCAGTTCGTACCCTCGTTCGATAAGCGTTTTATCGGTCTTTGGGGTAATGAGGCAGAAACGGCAGCTGCGCTTAGCAGTTTCAAGATTTATGCTTCCAAAGTAGAGGATTCCGGCAAAAGCGGCTACACGATAGACCATAGTGCAGGCACCTACGTGTTTGATAAACAAGGAAAAATCAGGCTATATATGGAGTATGGCCAAAAGCCGGCCGATATTGCCAGCGATTTGGGCAAGCTGCTCTAAATCCGGTGCAGCAGCGGGGAAAGCGCTTTCAATTCTTTCTCCGCGCGCTTGTAATCCGGGTACAGCGTTTCTACCTGCGCCCAGAATTTTGCAGAGTGGTTCATGTGTTTCAGGTGCGCTAGTTCGTGGCACACCACATAGTTGATGACATGCGGCGGCGCTTGTATCAAGCGCCAGTTCAGGCGAATCTCGCCGCGGCTGCTGCAACTTCCCCAGCGTGCTTGCGCGTTCGAGAGCGCAAGTAGCGGCGTTGCTTCCCCCAGTTTTGCGGCAAACACTTCTATTCGGCGTGAGAAATCCTGCAATGCCTGTTCCTTGAGCCACTGCGTCGCACGGCGTTGAACGATGCCTTCAAACTCCGCATGGATATTGGCTTCCAGGGCAGGTGTTTTGATATGGATATGCAGTTTTTCCTGAATCAGTTGCGGCTTCTTGGCGCTGCTGGACGCAATGATTTCCAGCGTCAGCAGATTGCCCAAATAATGCAGATCCGCGCCATGCGTCCACACCATGGGCGGTTGTTTGTTCTGCTGACGCGCTTCCAGTTTGGTAATGATCCATTGCGCTTTTTCCTGCAGCACGCGGTTAAGCTCGAACAGGAATATCCGCCTTGGCGCATGCACCACCAAGCCGTCATCAGTAATCTTCAGGCCTATCGTGCGGCGCGAGCGGTGTTCAAGCTGGTAGGGGATTTGTGTGCCATCGGGGAGAATTAACGTTTCGTGCTTCATTGCAGATGCAGCATCTCGGTTTCGATCCAGTCCTCCACCTGCTGATTGATGGCATCCGCCTTCAAGCCAGCGGTTTCGATGGGTTTTCCAATGCTTAAAGTGATTGTGCCCGGGTGCTTGATGAACGCATTTTTACGCCAGAACAAACCTGCATTGTGCGCTACCGGCACCACGGTTGTCTGGGTTTGGGAGGCAAGCCAGGCGCCGCCGATGTGATATTTGCCACGCGTCCCCGGTGCGACGCGTGTCCCTTCTGGGAAAATCACCACCCACAAGCCTTTGGCGAGCCTATCCTTGCCGTGCATAACCAGTTTTTTTAGCGCTTCGCGCCCTGCGCTGCGGTCAATGGGGATGGTGTCCATCGCCCACCATGCCCAACCAAGGATGGGGATGTACATCAGTTCGCGCTTCAGCACCCAAATTTGCGGTGGGAAGATCGTTTGTAATGCGATGGTTTCCCAAGCCGATTGGTGCTTGCATAAGATGATGGATGGATGATTAGGGATGTTTTCGCGTCCGCGCACTTCAAATTGCAAATTACAGGTGAGTTTGAGCCAAAACAGGCTGCAATGCGCCCAATAGCTCGCCATGCGGCTGCGCGCGATATTGCTGCTGAAAGGCGTCATCAACACCACCAATATCGAGAATATTGGCGAGAGGATGAGCATCCCTAAAGCAAATAAAAGCGAGCGTATCAATAACACGAATTCAACCTTAATCTTCTTCGGCCAAAATGGTTTGTACGGCCTCGGCCAAATCGGCCACCACTTGCGTGCCGGACGGCAAATTTCCCTGAGCTAATGTCTCTTGACCTTTGCCGGTTTTTACCAGAATCGTTTTGCAGCCAGCATCGGCAAATGCCTGAATGTCGCGCTGCGCATCGCCAATGCCGTAAGTGTCTGTTAAATCAATGGAAAATCGGCGTGCGATCTCTTCCATCATGCCGGTTTTGGGTTTGCGGCAATTGCAATGGTCATCTGCCACGTGCGGACAATAAAAAATCGCATCGATGCGACCACCCACTTGCGCCAGCGCGCGCTGCATCTTGTCATGGATCGCGTTCAGTATGGACATGTCATAGATGCCGCGCCCAACGCCGGATTGGTTGGTGGCTACGGCTACGCGGTAGCCGGACTGGTTCAGCAGCGCAATCGCTTCCAGGCTGCCGGGAACCGGAATCCACTCCTCCGGATTCTTGATGAAGTTACCGGAATCTTCGTTAATCACACCATCGCGGTCGAGAATGACGAGTTTCATCTTAGCTCGCTAGTTTAGATAAATCCGCTACACGGTTCATGGCTTGGTGCAGAGTCGCCAGCAAGCCAAGGCGGTTCGCCTTCAGCGCCGGGTCGTCCGCATTTACCATCACGTTATCGAAAAAGTCATCCACCGGCGCTTTCAAAGCCGCCAATGCCTGCAGTGAGGCGGTGTAATCTCCGCTCTCAAACAGCTTGTCTGCTTGCGGTTTCACTTTGCCCAGAGCGTCGTTCAAGGCTTTCTCGGCGGCTTCCTGCAGCAAGTTAGTCTTCACTTCCGCCTTCACTTCGCCTTCCACTTTTTTCAGGATATTGGTGACGCGCTTGTTGGCAGCGGCTAGGGCGGGCGCTTCCGGCAGGCTGGCGAACGATTTCACCGCTTCCAGGCGTTTTGGTACTTCGCTCAACAGGTTTGGTGCGAGCGATAACACCGCATCGACTTCCTGTGCACTGGAGCCTTGGTCACGCAGATTTACTGCCAATCGGTCAAAGCAGAATGTACTGATGGCTTCAGCCACATCGTTACCGCCATTGAATACAGCCAATGTTTGCTTGATTAGTGCATCAAACGCTAAAGGCAAATCCGCTTCCATCAACATGCGGATAATACCTAACGCCTGACGTCGCAAGGCAAACGGGTCTTTGTCACCCGTTGGTTTTTCACCGATGCTGAACAACCCCACCAGTGTTTCCAGTTTATCGGCTAGCGCCACCACGACACCAACCTGGCTGCGTGGGAGTTCGTCTCCAGCAAAGCGAGGGCGGTAATGGTCTTCAATGGCAAAGGCCACGTCATCCTCCCAGCCTTCATGCTGCGCGTAATAGCGTCCCATGATGCCTTGCAGTTCCGGAAACTCGCCGACCATGTCGGTGAGCAAGTCTGCCTTGGAAAGTTTGGCGGCAAATTCGACCTTGCTGACCAGATTGGTATCGCCGAGCTGTTTGGCGATTTCGGCAGCGATTTTCACCACACGCGCATTACGCTCGCCCTGGCTGCCCAGCTTGTTGTGGTAAACCACTTTATCCAGCCCGTCCAGACGGCTTTCCAGTTTCTTCTTGCGGTCCTGGTCGAAGAAGAACTTCGCATCGGCCAGGCGAGGACGCACCACGCGCTCGTTACCGCCAATCACGGCGCTGGCGTCAGCCGGATTGATGTTGGAGACAATGAGGAATTTGTTGGTAAGCTTACCGTTCGCATCCAGCAGCGGGAAGTATTTCTGGTTGGCCTTCATGGTCAGAATCAAGCACTCTTGAGGCACTTCCAAAAATTCTTGTTCGAATTGGCCGGTCAACACATTCGGACGCTCTACCAAGGCTGTCACTTCATCCAGCAGCGCTTCATCTTCAATCGGCTTCAGATTTTCTTTGGCCGCAGCCGCATTCAACTGACGCACGATTTCGGCGCGACGCTCAGCAAAACTGGCAATCACAGCGCCTTCGCTGGATAACTGCTCGGCATAGCTGTCTGCGTTTTTTAGTGTGATGGTGGGGTTCTTTGCTTCAAAGCGATGGCCTTGCGTAGTGTTGCCAGAAGCCAACCCCAGTGCGGTAACTGGCACGATGCTTTCGCCGTGCAGCGCCACCAGGCCATGCGCAGGGCGCACAAAGTTGACGCTTTCCCAACCATCAGCCAGTTGGTAGGTCATGACTTTTGGAATTGGCAATGCTCCAATTGCCGCATCCAGAGCGGCTTGCAGGCCTGCTTGTAGCGTCACGCCAGCTTGCGTGGCATCTAAGAAAAGAATGTCGGCTTTGCCGTCATTTTCCTTGCGCAGTTTGGCGACAGCGCTTTCATCCGCACCCAGACTTTGCAGTTTCTTTACCAGTGCAGGGGTGGCTTTACCGTTGGCATCCAGGCCGACTGTTGCGGGCATGAGTTTTTGCGCTACCTGTTTGTCAGCAGCTTTGGCTGCAACATTGGTGATATGCGCGGCTAAACGGCGAGGTGTGGCAAAGTTGCTTAATGCGCTGTTTTCGGCAGTCAGGCCTTGGGCTTTCAGGCTGTCAAATAGCGCGCCGACAAAGGCTTCGCCCAGCTTTTTCAGCGCCTTGGGCGGCAGTTCCTCTACAAATAATTCGACTAATAAGTTGTTGCTCATGCTGCAGCTTTCTTGTTTTGTTCCAATTGCGCCAATACTTCATCGGCCCAAGCTTTAGGCGCCATCGGGAAGCCAAGTCTGGCACGGCTGTCCAGATAGCTGGCAGCCACGCTGCGCGCCAGGTTGCGGATGCGGCCGATATAGGCGGCGCGCTCGGTGACGGAAATCGCACCGCGTGCATCCAGCAGGTTGAAGGTATGTGCGGCTTTCAGCACTTGCTCATAAGCCGGCAACGCGAGTTGCTGTTCCATCAGGTGTTTGGCCTGTTTCTCGTGCGCGCTGAAGGCGGTGAACAGGAAATCGGCATCCGAATGTTCGAAGTTGTAAGTGGATTGCTCGACCTCGTTCTGGTGGAACACATCGCCGTATTTCAAGCCGGGCGCATATGTGAGGTCGAATACGTTTTCCACACCCTGCAGATACATGGCTAAACGCTCCAGGCCATAGGTGATTTCGCCAGTGATGGGTTTGCAGTTGATACCGCCCACTTGCTGGAAATAGGTGAACTGCGTCACTTCCATGCCGTTGAGCCAGACTTCCCAGCCCAGGCCCCATGCGCCAAGCGTCGGGTTCTCCCAGTCATCTTCCACAAAGCGGATGTCGTTCTTCTTCAAGTCAAAACCCAGCGCTTCCAGTGAGCCTAGATATAACTCGAGAATGTTGGCTGGTGCGGGTTTCAGCACGACCTGATACTGGTAGTAGTGTTGCAAGCGGTTCGGGTTCTCGCCATAACGGCCGTCCTTCGGGCGGCGGCTTGGTTGCACATAGGCCGCTTTCCATGGCTCTGGACCCAGAGCGCGTAAGAAGGTAGCGGTGTGGCTGGTACCGGCGCCGACTTCCATGTCGTAGGGTTGCAACAACGCACAACCTTTATCGTCCCAGTACTTTTGCAGGTTTAAAATAATTTGTTGAAACGTCAGCATCTTGTTCGCTTAAGATTTTGCAAAAGTGCTGATTTTACCCTGTTTTATTAGCAAACTATAGCGTCTTGCGGCTTATCACAAAAGCAATCGCCGCAAAGCTGAGCAGAATAAACGGCCAGTTGCCCCAGCGCTGATAAGGCGTGATACCGAGAAAGCCTTGTACCGTCACATCCAGCGTGGTTTGCGTGTCGTGCGGCGCGTGTGCAAGCACGTAACCATGCTGGTCTATCGCGGCCGTCGCGCCGGTATTGGTGGAACGCAGCATGGTGCGGCCATTCTCTAACGCGCGTGCCTGGCTGAATTGCAGATGCTGGTGTGCCGCATACGATTGTCCATACCAGGCGTCGTTGCTGATATTGATCATCAACGTGGAGTTTTTGTTGTTGCGCGCAATTTCCTCGCCAAAAACATCTTCGTAACAGATGTTCATGGCGATTTTTTGGTCGACAATTTTCATGCTGGGCTGTATGGCGCCGCCACGGGACAAATCGCTGAGCGGTATATTGAGCCAATCACGATAAATCCAGCCAAATGCCTGCTTGAGCGGGATAAATTCTCCAAATGGCACCAGGTGGTTTTTGCGGTAAGTGGTCACCAGCGGGCAACCGAAACAAAGCGCGCTGTTGAAATATTCATTGCTGTCATCGGTATATTCCACCATGCCCACGATGATGCCGCCTTGATTGCGTTTGGCGTGCGCGGCCAAAGCCTCTTTAGTGCCGACATCCAATTGGCTGGCGATGACCGGCAGTGCGGTTTCCGGCAGCACGATGAGCGGCGCTCTGCTTTGCTGCACCATGTGCAGATAAGTATCAATGGTGTGCTGGGCGTTATCCGGCGACCATTTGATGTCCTGCGGGATGTTGCCTTGCAGCAGGACTGCTTGCAGTGGCTTGCCGGAAGGTGATGTCCATTCCACGACTTTTAGCACGTAACCGATTACCAGCAACAGCGTGATAACGGCGATGCTGTTGCGTTTGTAAGCCACGTTGGGCTTGGTGACCCAAGCGGCGACCAAAGCCGCGATGAGCGCCGCGAGGACAGACACGCCGTAGATGCCAACGATAGGCGCGAAACCCGCCAGCGGGCTGTGAGGTACTTGTGAATAGCCCAATGTGAGCCAAGGAAAGCCGGTAAAAATCCAGCTGCGTACCCAATCGGAAACGCCCCACAGCACCGGCGCGCTGAGCCACAGTATGCCGATTCGCTTGCTGAAATAACCGGCTAGTGCGGGAAACAGCGCCATGAAAGCACACAGGCAGAAGGTGCAGAAACCGGCGAACCACCAAGGCATGCCGCCATAGTCGTGCAGGCTGATGTAAATCCAGTAAATGCCAACAATATACAAGCCCAGACCGAAGGCAAACCCTAGCTTGAATGTAGCTTTCGGGCTATTGGTTTTTTGCCAGAGCACGAACAGGCCAGTCAGTGCGAGTATCGGCAACGGGAACAGGTAAAACGGCGCGAAACCTAATACTGCCACGGCGCCAAGCGCAATGGCGAGCAAATATGGAGGCGATTTTGCTGAAAATAAGGTGATTATCCGGGACACGGCATGCATTTTAGCCTGTTTATCCTGCAAGTGTCAGGTGTTGACAATCAATACCTCATAGTGAAAGATGGCATTTGCAACAGGCTTTAGAATAATTTTTTAATAAGCTAAGAGGAGAGTTGGTCATGAGTGTGGTTTCAGAATTTAAAGAGTTTGCCCTCAAGGGCAATGTGATGGATTTGGCAGTGGGTGTGATTATCGGCGGCGCGTTTGGCAAGATTGTCGATTCTCTGGTGGGCGATGTCATTATGCCAATCGTAGGCAAGATTATCGGCAATGTCGATTTCAGCAATATGTTCGTCGTTTTGGGGGAGAACCCGGAAGGCCTGGCAACATTGGCCGATTTGAAAAAAGCGGGGATTGCCACATTGGCATACGGTAATTTCATTACTATCGTGATCAATTTCCTGATTCTGGCATTTGTGATCTTCCAGATGGTTAAAATGATGAACCGCATGAAAAAAGCAGAACCGCCAGCACCGCCACCACCCACACCGGAAGATGTGGTGCTGTTGCGTGAAATTCGTGATGCGCTGAAGAAATAAGAGATTGATATAAAATAAAAAAGGGCGTTTCTAACGCCCTTTTTGTTTTGCCGTACTAGATCCGCGGTTCTATGCGCTCGACGGAGCCGTCACCCTCAAAAAACTCCGGTGGCAGCGGCTCATTGGGCCGTCGTGTCACTTGGGACTCCGAGCCATCATTATTCAAAAAAACCACCATCACCACCTTGTCATCAATGAAATCCAGCTCGGTAGTCTGGTAATAGGTGCCATTCACGTCGGTGTTGATGTTGTGGTAATGCCAGATAGAAGCCACCACACGGCCGCTGTCTTTCAGCTTCACATCATCCGCCTTGGCGGGCTCGCCTAGCAGTTCCACGATCTGCGCCTTGCTGTACCGATGGATGCTATCTACAAATGCAGTCTCTTCGGTGGGAATATCTTTTAGGGCAAACGTCTGGACTTCTTCGTCAGCCTGGGCATAAGCATGAACCAGGCTGAGACTTAACAGTATACCGGTCAATGTCGTCTTCATATCGCGCTCCTGTGTTGTCAACGTATGAGCTGATGTGGCCGGGTTTGGTTCAATGCTACACGGATTCGATCGGGTAAGGCTCTTCCGGAAGCTTTTCGACCAGAATGGAATGTAAGCGCCTGCTATCGGCGCGCACCACTTTTACGTTGAGATTGTCGATCACGACCTCGTCGCCGCGTTTGGGTAAGTGGCCAAATCGATTCACCACCAGTCCGCCGATGGTGGAGAATTCCTCATCACTGAAATCGGTGCCCAAAGCCTCGTTGAAATCGGCAATCTCGGTCAGTGCTTTCACGCGGTAGCGGCCTTCTTCATCGCGGATGATATTATCCTCATCCTCGTCGTAGTCATATTCGTCCTCAATGTCGCCAACAATCTGTTCCAGCACGTCCTCGATCGTCACCATGCCTGCCACGCCACCATATTCATCCACCACGATGGCGATATGGTTGCGGTTGCTGCGGAAATCTTTCAGCAGCACGTTCAATCGCTTGGATTCCGGGATAAATACCACCGGGCGCAGCATGTCACGCACCTCGAAATCTTCGCCGGCGTAATAGCGCAGCAAGTCCTTGGCAAGCAGGATGCCAATCACATCGTTTTTATTGTCTTCAATAACGGGGAAGCGGCTGTGCGCCGTTTCGATGACGCGGGGAATGAACACTTCCGGCGGTTCGGAGATGTCAATCACATCCATTTGTGAGCGGGGGATCATGATATCGCGCACTTGCATCTCGCTGACTTGCAGCACGCCTTCGATCATGGCCAGCGAGTCAGCATCCATCAAGTGGTTTTCATACGCGCTGTGTAGCAGGGTGACCAGTTGTTCGCGGTCTTCGGGTTCGCGCAACAGAAAGTTGCTCAGTCGTTCAAGCAATCTGGGTTTGTTGTTCGGCTTTTCCGGGTCAGAAGCCATTAAGGCATCCTATGTAATGAGATAAGGGTTAGCATACCCCAATTTGCGCAGCGTTTCCACCTCTAGCGCCTCCATCAGCTCGGCCTGCGCTTCGGTCTCATGGTCATAGCCATGCAAGTGCAAAATACCATGCACGGTCATGTGGGCATAATGCGCCATCAAATCCTTGCCTTGCTCGCGCGCTTCCTTTTCCACCACTGGGGCACAGAGGATGATATCACCCATCAAGTGCGGCTCTTCTGTCAGAGGGAAGGTTAGCACGTTAGTGGCGTAATCCTTGCCGCGATACGCTGCATTTAGCGCTCGGCCCTCATTGGCGCTGACGATGCGTATCGTCACTTCGGTATCCATATTCAGCGCTGCTTTCACCCAGCGCAGAAATTGGCTGCGGGAGGGCGTTTCCCGTTGTGTGGCGCGCTGGATGGAGAGCTTGAGTTGTGGCATGGTCAATCTATTCTGCCAAGTGCTTTCATTAGTAAAATCATTGCCCTGGAAGGCGCATGGATACTGGGCTGCAGGGCAGGTGTTTTGCTAATGAATGCGCGCGCGAGGCTGCTCACTTTTAGATCAGTCGCCTTTATATTCTTCATACGCATTGATGATTTTCTGCACCAGCGGGTGGCGCACCACGTCTTGGCTGGAGAACTGCGTGAAGGCGATCCCTTTCACTTTTTTCAGGATTTTCTGCGCTTCTACCAGCCCACTCTTCTGCCCACGCTGCAGGTCAATCTGCGTCACATCGCCTGTGATAACGGCTTTGGTGCCAAAGCCGATGCGCGTCAGGAACATCTTCATCTGCTCCGGCGTGGTGTTTTGCGCTTCATCCAGAATGATGAAGCTCTGGTTCAACGTTCTGCCACGCATATAGGCCAGCGGAGCGACTTCAATCGCGCCGCGCTCGAACATTTTGTTCACCGCGTCATAGCCCGCCAGGTCGTACAGTGCGTCGTAAAGCGGGCGCAGGTAGGGATCCACTTTCTGGCTTAAATCGCCGGGCAAAAAGCCCAGTCGCTCACCGGCCTCCACCGCCGGGCGTACCAATACGATGCGTTTCACGCGGTCGCGGGTCATGGCATCCACCGCACTGGCGACAGCCAAATACGTTTTTCCCGTACCCGCCGGGCCAATGCCAAACGTGATGTCGTGCGCCTGAATCTGCTGCAGATATTCCACCTGGCGAGGCGTGCGGCCATGCAAGTCGCCGCGGCGTGTCATCAGCACCGGCATGGCGCCTGTCGCGACTTCTTCCGGCTTGAGTTTATTGATTTCCACCAGCCCAAGCTGAATGTCTTCCAGCTCGATCGGTTTGCGGGCGCGCAGGTAAAAGTTCTCAATTAGCTGGCTAGCCAGCCGCTCGTGATCTGTGCTGCCGGAGATATGAAATTGGCTGCCACGGCGGTTAATGTTGACCTCCAGTGCTTGCTCGATCTGCTTGAGGTTTTCGTCCAGCGGGCCACACAGGTTGGCGAGCAGGGTGTTATCTTCAGGTTGTAAATGGAGTTCCATTAAGCAATTATTTCACCTTTCAGGCGATGCGGGTTGCTGACATCCGTGATTTTCACGGTGACGAAGGTGTTGATGAGTGATTTATCGCCGTCCACATCCACCACGCGCAGGTTGTCGGTTTTGCCTGCCAGCAGGTTTTCGTGCTTCCAGGAGACGCCTTCAATCAGTACGCGCTGCGTGGTGCCCAGCATGGCGCGGCTCAGGTTGTGGCCGTACTGCTCGTTCTCGGCTTGCAATTGCTTTAGCCAGGCGGATTTGGTTTCCAGCGGGGTTTCATCGGGCAAATAGCTGGCTGGCGTGCCGGGGCGCGCGCTGTAGAGGAAGCTGAAGCTGTAATCAAACCCCACGTCGTTCATGAGTTTGAGCGTGGCCTGAAAGTCTTTTTCCGTCTCGCCGGGGAAGCCGATAATCAAATCGGTGGCGATACTGATATTGGGATTGGCAGCGCGCAGCTTGCGGATAATCGCCTTGTATTGCAACGCGGTGTAGTTGCGTTTCATCGCCATCAAAATGCGGTCGCTACCTGCTTGCGCCGGTAAATGCAGGTAATTGGCCAGCTTGGGTACATTGGCATGCACAGCAATCAGCCTGTCGGTCATCTCGTTCGGGTGGCTGGTGGTATAGCGGATGCGCTCGATCTGCGGGATTTCGGCAATTGTCTCGATAACCATTGCCAAATCCGCTTCCACGCGCTGATATTCCGATTTATAGGCGTTTACATTCTGGCCCAGCAACGTGATTTCCTTCACGCCTTGTTCGGCTAGCTGTATGGCTTCGGTCAAAATGTCCATGAACGGGCGCGAGACTTCCTCGCCGCGAGTGTAGGGTACCACGCAGAAGGTGCAATATTTGCTGCAGCCTTCCATGATGCTGAGGAAGGCCGTCGCGCCTTCCACGCGCGGCGGCGGCAAATGGTCGAACTTTTCAATCTCGGGGAAGCGAATGTCCACTTGCGAAACACCGCTTTTTTGCTTGGCGGATATTAAGTCCGGCAAACGGTGCAGGGTTTGCGGGCCAAACACCACATCCACAAACGGCGCGCGTTTCAGGATATTCTCGCCTTCCTGGCTCGCCACGCAACCACCTACGCCAATCACCAGATGGGGATTCTTCTCCTTAAGTGGCGAATACACGCCCAAGTGGCTAAATACCTTGTCCTCGGCCTTCTCGCGGATAGAGCAGGTGTTGAGCAGGATGATGTCGGCCTCTTCCGGTGCGGTGGTTTCCACCATGCCGTCGGTCGCGCCCAGCAAGTCTGCCATGCGGGATGAATCGTACTCGTTCATCTGGCAGCCGAAGGTTTTGATAAAGACTTTTTTGCTCACGTGTATAGAAACTGATAAAAACGTAATTTTAGCGCATTTGCCCACGCGCAAGGTAAAATGCGGTGTTTACGGTTTAAAGGCAGATATGCAGTCGCTACCCATTTTTTTCAATATTGCACATCGTCGTTGCGTGGTCATCGGTGGTGGTGATGTCGCTTTGCGCAAGGTGGGTATGTTGCTGAAGGCGCAAGGAAATGTGACAGTAGTTTCGCCCGATTTGCACAACGACTTGCAGGTTTTGTTCGCCGAAGGAAAAATCAACCATACCGCGCAAACTTTTGCTGCAAGCCAGTTACAAGGCGCATGCCTGGTGATTGCGGCGACGGATGACCATCAGGTGAATAAAGCGGTGTCTGAGGCGGCTAAAGCAGCGCATATCCCGGTGAACGTGGTGGATGCCCCTGAGCTGTGTACATTTACCATGGGCTCGGTTATCGACCGTAGCCCGGTGGTGATTGCGGTGTCCAGCGAGGGCAATGCGCCGGTGCTGGCACGCTATATCCGTACCAAGATCGAGACCATGCTGCCCGCTGCCTATGGCCGCATTGCTGCGATTGCGGGCGAGTTTCGCGAGGCGGTGAAAGCCAAGTTTCCCACTACGCAAGCGCGCAGAATCTTTTGGGAAGGGGTGCTCCAAGGCCCAATGGTGGAGCGGGTGCTGGCGGGACAGGAACAGGCTGCGCGCGAGATGTTGGCCGGTTTGATCGAGAGTGCTGATGCAGCCAAAAAACAGGGAGAGGTGTATCTGGTGGGCGGTGGGCCGGGCGACCCGGATTTGCTGACGTTCCGCGCGCTGCGCCTGATGCAGCAATGCGATGTATGTGTTTATGACAAGCTGGTGAGTCCTGAAGTGATGGCATTGGTGCGCCGTGATGCGGAAATGGTTTACGTTGGCAAGGCGCGCGACCAGCACACCATGCCGCAGGAAGAGATCAATGAACTGCTGGCAAGGCTGGCGTTGGAAGGTAAGCGTGTGCTGCGTCTGAAAGGGGGTGACCCATTTATTTTCGGGCGCGGTGGCGAGGAGATCGAAACGCTGATGGCGCATGGCGTGCCGTTTCAAGTCGTGCCCGGTATCACTGCGGCTAATGGTGTTTCCAGTTATGCGGGTATTCCACTTACACACCGCGATTATGCACAAGCTTGCCTGTTTATTACCGGCCATTTGCGTGATGGAGGCTTAAATAAAGAGCCCGTGTTGGACTTGGATTGGCAGGCGATGGCGCGGCCGAAACAGACCGTGGTGATTTATATGGGCTTGGTAGGGTTGGCACAGATATGTGAACAACTAATTGCGCATGGGGTTTCATCGGACATGCCTGCTGCAGTTGTTCAGCAGGGGACGACACAGCATCAGCGCGTCATCACTGCCACGCTGGCTGATTTGGCAGAGAAAGTGCAGGCGGCAGAACTGAAACCGCCTAGCCTGATTATTGTGGGTGAAGTGGTAAAACTGCGCGAGACTTTAAACTGGTTTACGCCTAGTTCTGAATCGGCAGGCTGATGCGTGCTTCCAAGCCGCCTTCTGGGCGGTTAATCAATTCTAGTGTGCCGCGGTGCAGTTTTGCGATACGGGCGCAAATGGCCAGTCCTAAACCGCTTCCGCCCTCGTTTTTTGTGCGGGCGCTATCCATGCGCTCAAAAGGCCTCAGTAGTCGCTCCGCATGTTCCGGCGGAATACCGGGGCCGTTGTCTAATACGCTGATGATGATTTTGTTGGCGGTGATCTTGCTTTCTACTTTTACGTTGCCTTTGGCATAGCTGTAGGCGTTGTTAACCAGATTGTCCAGCAGACGCTGCATAGCCAGCGGGCGTAACGGAATCAGGTAAGTACTGGTCAGTTTCAGCTTCAACTCGCGTCCGGCACGTGCGTGGCGTTCGGCCAGGGATTTCAGCAGATCGTTGATATCCATCATGCGCGTCGGTTCACCCTCCACGCCGCGTACGAAATCCAGGAACTGGTGAATAATATTGTCCATGTCGGAAATATCTTCAATCATGCCGAGCTTCATGCTTTCGCAGTTTTCCGGCAATAGTTCCACCGCCAGCCGCAAGCGTGCAAGAGGGGTGCGGATATCGTGCGAGACGCCTGCCAGAAGCAATGTACGCTCGCTATCCAGCCGGGCCAGCGATTCGGTCATGCTGTTGAATGTCAGATTGACTTCGCGCAGTTCATCCACACTGTCTTCCGGCAGCTTGGGGGCGGGCTCCCCGTGGCGAATCCTGTTGGCAGCCTGTACCAGCATATTGAGCGGACGGCTGATGCGCGAGGCGATGATGTAGGCGCCCAGCAGTGAGAGTAGTGCCACCACGGCAGCCCAACCCAGCCAATGCCATGGGAAAGGGCGGTCTACCTGGATTTTGGGGATGACGACCCAGAAGTCATCCTGATCTACATTAAAGCTGACCCACAAGCCGGGGATGCCATAATGGTTAACCGTGATGATGGTTTCTTCCCCGAGTTTCCCGCGTATCTTTTCGGCAATAAGCTGGATGAAAGGATCGTTGGGCAGCGGTTCGATGTCCTCCAGAAAATCGGCGGAATATACACGTACCCCCTCCCGGCCGGAGAGTTCTGAAAGCAATGCGAGACGGCGATTTTCGTGTGCTGCGATGAGCGACGCGCGCGTATAGTTGACGATGGTCACTGCCTGCAGCGCGGCTGTGGCAGCCCGCGGGCCACGCTCGTAATAGTCAAATATCTTGAGCGAAGCGTAGATGGAAACCCCTAACAGCAAGGCTATCAGAAGCAGCAGGCGGGAGAGTAGCGTGCGGGGAATCAGTTTCAATGCGGTAATCAAGTAGCTGGTGCGTCACCATCCGGAATGAACACGTAACCAAAGCCCCACATGGTCTGCAGGTAGCGTGGATGGGATGGGTCAGGTTCAATCAGGCGGCGCAGGCGCGAGACTTGCACATCAATGCTGCGGTCGAACACATCCAGCTCGCGGCCGCGCGCCAGTTGCATCAGGCGGTCGCGGGAGAGCGGCTGGCGCGGGTGTTCGGTAAATACTTTCAACAGGGCAAACTCGCCGCTGGTAATGGTGACCGGTGAACCGGCTTTGGTCAGACTACGGCTGGCGGCGTCAAATACAAAGTCCCCGAAAGTGAAAGCGGCCGACCGTTGTTCCTTATATGCGTCCGGACTAAAGTCATGGCGGCGTAGCACGGCATTGATGCGAGCCAGTAACTCGCGCGGGTTGAATGGCTTGGGCAGGTAGTCGTCCGCACCCATTTCCAGACCGACGATGCGGTCTACCTCATCGCCGCGTGCGGTCAGCATGATGATAGGCATGTTGACCTGATTTCCACGCAGGCGGCGGCAGATCGCCAAGCCATCCTCTCCGGGCAGCATCAAATCCAGCACCAGCAGATCGTAGCTGCCAGTGGCCATTTTGGTATCCATTTCCTTGGCATCCGCAGCAGTTTCAATCGTAAATCCCTGCTCGCTCAGGTAGCGCTGCAGCAGTTCACGCATCCGCGCGTCGTCATCCACCATCAATATTTTCTTGCCTTCAGCCATAACATGCCTTTACCGGATTTTTTGTGGTCTATTTATTACGGGGAGTTGTTTTTGATTTTATGACAAAGTATAAATTCAAATCAGGCAGAATGGAATTTTAATCGCATCAACATTGACTAATGTTTATTACCCGCGAGGCAGGTTTACACAAACGCAAAACAGAGTTATATTGATTCATTATGCTTTTTACGCACAATCTCGTTTTTCTGCATTGCTGGCGCCTGCTATGTGCCTTGCTGGCATTGCCTTTGGTGGCGTTTGCGGGGGGAAGGTCTGCAGAAATCAGGCCATTGCTGGATAGCGATGAGGCTGGCTTAGAGCAGACTTTGCAATACAACTTCAGTCCAGAAGACCGGATGAGGCTGCGCAAAGCCCTGGACGAATATGCTAGAAGCAGCGACCCAGAACATGCGCAGATCGAGCAAAGACGCAGGGCGATGCAGGAGAGTGTGGAAGAGCGCTTCAACGAATGCAATCGCGACAACGATGACTCGCTGGATCGCGATGAGGTGACTCAATGCTTGCCACAGGTGGCGCGCCATTTCGGTTATGTGGATATCGATGAGGATGGCGTAATTACGTTGGAAGAGCTGCAGCTGGCGCAGGCCAAAAATGATGAACGCAGAAAAGCTGCCGAAGCCAAAATTGAAGCAGAGCACATTCAGGCGATTGAAGCCGAAATCAAGACAAAAGCCAAAGTCAAATCCAACAAGCAGGCCATCAATGGCCGCAAGCGCCCCGGCTAAATTTCACCTCTGTGCTGCATTCCGTTGATTGGATATTCCAGACCAGCAACGCCATCAGCGCAATCCCGCCCATCGAATGGGATACGCTCAATACTGATAACCCCTTTACCAGCCATGCCTTTTTAAGCGCATTGGAAGACTCCGCCAGCGTGGGCGAAGATACGGGCTGGATTTCGCACCACCTGCTGGCGCAGCAAAGCGGCAAGCTGGTGTGCGCCATGCCGCTATATCTCAAGCTGCATTCTTACGGCGAATATGTGTTCGACTGGAGCTGGGCAGATGCCTACCAGCGCAACGGGCTGGAATACTATCCCAAGCTGCTGTGCGCAGTACCTTTCACGCCCGTCACCGGGCCGCGCGTCCTGAGCGCCAACAGCGAATTCTCGCCGCGCATGGTGCAGGCGCTGGAAGGACTGCTGGCGCAATATGCATTATCTTCCGCGCATGTGAATTTCCCCGATGAAACCAGCACGGCCTTGTTCGAATCTGCAGGCTGGCTCAAACGCAGCGGTGTGCAGTTTCGCTGGGAGAACAAAGGCTATGCCCATTTTGAGGAGTTTTTAAGCCAGCTCACGCACGATAAACGCAAGCGCATCCATCAGGAGCGCAAAAAAGTCGCCGATACAGGCGTGTGCTGCCGTTGGATACCGGGGTCAGAAGTGACGGAAAGCGACTGGGATTTTTTCTATCAATGCTATTGCAACACCTATCATCAGCATCATTCTACGCCTTACCTCACTCGCGATTTTTTTAGCCGTCTCGGCCAAAGCATGCCGCAAAATATCCTGCTGATGGTGGCTGAGATCGATGGTCGCCCGGTTGCCAGTACGCTCAATGTCTATAACCGGCATACGCTGTATGGCCGCTATTGGGGTGCCACGCGGTTTGTACCTGGCCTGCATTTCGAGCTGGCGTATTATCAGGCGCAAGCGTTTTGCATTGCGCAGGGTATCCGCTATTTTGAGGGCGGTGCGCAAGGCGAGCACAAGCTGGCGCGCGGGTTCGAGCCGCGCCCGACATGCTCGTTCCACAAGATTGCCGATGCGCGATTTGCCGATGCGATTGCCCAGGTGGTGCGGCGCGAGGCACTTGGCATAGCCGCCTATACCGACGAGCTGGAAGAGCGCGCGCCCTTCAAATCGCAAGCAGAATAAGCCTTACGTACGCGCGCATTCATTGTCAAAACAGATGCCCTGGAAGCCGCATATGGACTGGCTTCCAGGGCATCTGTTTTAGTAATGAAAGTTACCAGGCAATCTCTTTGCCATCAAAGGCAATAAAGCGCCCGCTGGTGGCGGGTGTCAGGCTGGCAATCACCTTGCGCATGCCGGCAATGCTTTCCGGCGGGTCAATCAGGCCATTGGGGCCGCCCATATCGGTGCGCACCCAGCCGGGGTGCAGCGTGGCTACGGCAATGCCGTAGGGCTTCAGGTCAATGGATAGGCTTTTCATCACCATGTTCAGCGCGGTTTTGCTGCTGCGGTAGATATACTCGCTGCCGCTGGTGTTGTCGTCTATGCTGCCCATTTTGCTGGTAATCGTCACCAGCTTGCGCTGCTGGCTGCGGCTGATGTGCGGCGCAAACGCCTCCGCCATCTTTAGCGTGGCCATGCAGTTGATTTTGAAAGCATGCATCCAGGCATCGTAATCCACATCGCCAAAATGGCTGGGCGGGTAAATGCCCGCGTTGCAAATCAGTACATCAATGGCGCGTGTGTGCAGCTGTGCCGCCAGCAAATCAATCTCCGCAAAGTCGCCCACGTCCAGATCAAACAGTTCGATATTGCCATGTGTCTTTGCCAATTGCCTTAGCGCCAGGCTGGGCGTGCGTCCGCAAGCTAACACTTGCCAGCCATCCTGCGCATATTGTTTGGCAAACTCCAGTCCCAGGCCGCGATTGGTGCCGGTAATCAGCACGGTATTGGTTGTCATTTTTTGTTCTTTCAATAGCAGTTAAGCGTATTGTATGCCAAATTTTGCGCATGATTTACGTAAAATCATTAGGCACTTTTGCGTAAGGCACACAGGCGGTTAGGGAAACTGCGGCGTAATATGCAAATCATACAAGCACATCAATGATGATGCGTTTGAAACCAAAAAGGAGAATATTATGTGGACAAAACCAGCTGCTACCGAAATGCGTTTCGGCTTTGAAGTAACAATGTACGTAATGAACAAGTAAGTTGAACAAATAATTCGTACTCAAACGGATTATACGAAAGCCCGCTGCAACCAGCGGGCTTTTTGTTTGTCTAGCCAGAAAGCAGCTTAAGGAAAAACATGCGAATCTGGACACTACACCCCCAATATCTCGATGCACAAGGCCTGGTGGCGCTATGGCGCGAGACCTTGCTGGCGCAGGCTGTGCTAAAAGGCCAAACGCGCGGCTATACACATCACCCGCAGCTTCAGCGCTTTAAGGCAGCGCCAAATCCGCTGGAAGCCATCGCCGCATACCTGCAAACCGTGCATGCCAATGCCACCGCACGCGGCTACAAGTTCGATGCCGGCAAATTCCACACCACGCAAAATGTGCCGCCAGTTCAAGCCACGCGCGGCCAGGTGGAATACGAATGGCAACACCTGCGCACCAAGCTGCAAGCACGCTCGCCAGCGGTGTTTGACAGCATCGCCCACATTGCAGAACCCGAACCGCACCCGCTGTTTACGCTGGTGGATGGCGGCATTGCAGATTGGGAGATTACCGAGCCCAAGAAAGCAAAGCGTTAGATTCCCCTCGCGCGCGTTCATTGCAAAAATCGTCGGCCTGCGAGATAGGCGGGGTAAGGCTTCCAGAGTCATTGAGTCTACAATGAAAAGAAAACGCCCCACTCTTTCGAATGAGGCGTCTTTATTGGTGGTGAAAGAGGGACTTGAACCCTCGACCCCAGGATTATGAATCCTGTGCTCTAACCAGCTGAGCTACATCACCATTTAAACCGAGCCGCGCATTATAGGGTTTTAGCGACTTGATGTCAAAGTAAAAAGGCCAATTTACACGTTAAGCCTCGTGCAGCTAAACATTAAACC